>CAUPZP010000003.1:0-194221 GCA_963516105.1 uncultured Campylobacter sp. | reverse complement strand
ACCGCAGCGGGAGATGTAAGTCTGACTAGTAAATTTACGCAGGAGGGGTCGAGTGTTGGTTATGGCACAACTACGGGCGGCATAAAGGCTAATAATTTCTCGTTAAATCACACTTCGAATTCAGATATAACTGACGGTGAGATAAGAGTAAACGGAGTTCTAAAAGCAACCGGAAATTTAGACGTAACAGCCAATGGATACAAGATTTTACAATTAGGTGCTCGTACTAGTAATGCTGAAGTCGGCGGTTCTGCTACTATCAAAACCGTAGCCACTGTTGCACAAAGTACCACCAATATCCAAAACATAGTCGGAGTCACAAAAGGTTTGACAGTAGATGCTACTGCAGCTTATGGTATAACAGATGCTGTTTTAACATATAGAAATTTGACCGCCGAAGCTAAAGATATAAACGTCACTACATCAAATCAAAAATCAGTAACTATAGGCAATGTAAGCGCCAAAGGGCTTTTAGACACCGTAAATAATAAGGATCACAGAGGCGACGTAAATATTACAACTAAGACTGACATAGCCAATAGTACGGTTAATATTGGTTCGGTTACTTCTGCGGGCAAGAATATAAATCTAAACTTCAGCGGACAAAAAACACTAGCCATAGGCGCAGTAACAGCCAGTGATCCAACTACCGACAAAACATACGGCAATATAAATATCAACATTAAAGGCGGAGGAGTCTTTGACAGTGCGCCTAGCGGCACGGCTCCTAGCGCAAACTTCGGCGCAATAAATGGCGTAGATGTAAAACTAAATGCCGATCACTTAAAAACTCTAACCTTAAGAGATATAACTGCTGAAAACAATATAACTATAAATACTGGAACCAGTATAGGAGTTAAGTTTAATGGGATTATAACCGGCAAAAAGATAAGCATTGATGCATCAAGCGCTACACTACCGCTTACAGTTTACAACACCACTTTGGATCTTATAAATATATTTGCCGCAACCGAGGTTAATTTAAAAACGTACTCATCCAATAGTCTCAATACTTTTAGTATACGAATCAATCCAACACTAGCTACAGAAAAGAATTTTACGGCAGACATAACAAATATTAATGGCAACATAACATCCTCTCATATTATTAACCATATAACAGAAACTATAACAGTAAAAGGCGGCGTGACAAATCCTGATAGTATAGCAGCTGCATACACCCGTGCCACACATGGCTTCATCGATCTAAAAAGCTATATGACCTTAGGTATTGCCGTAGGAAATATGCAGGCTATAAAAAAAATAGACGTTAGCGAATATCATAATGCGCTAGGTCAAGTCAACATCACTACAGGAACATCAAATGAAGCACTAGAGACTATTATAGGATCAAATACTACTGCAACACGCTTAAGCTTTTCGGGCAGTCAAATAAAAAGCATAAAAACAGGCGCTGGAAATGATGAGATAATTATTGATAGAACCCAAACCAAAGACGTAACCGTCAATCTAGGCGAAGGCAACGACACTATCACTACTGCGGCTCTAACTGCTAATAAGAAATTTGAAATCAGCGGCGGAGCGGGTAACGATACGTTTAACCTAGGAGCTTCTACTACCGATGCTAGCGCTAGCAAATACGTAACCATAACCGATGCAAACAGAGGCGATAAGATAAGCTTAGGTAGTGCTGGTGCAGCTACGTTACAAAAAATAGCTCTAAACGTAGACGGCAGAGCCGATCTAAAAACGGCTATAAACGATGCGCTAGGTAGTCTAAACTCTACGGCGGCAAATACTATCTATGCGGTATACTACGGTAATGATACGTATCTAGTAAGAGACGCTAACAGTAATAAGGCATTAGACACTAACGATAACTTAGTTAAACTAGCAGGTATCTCAAATTTTGACTTGTTAAACGCTAACTCAGTAACCGAGGGCGGAGTAAACTATATCCAGATAACTAACGCGTAATCTTAAATGGAGCGGAGTTTTTCCGCTCCCTACGCTATACGACTAACGACTATCAACTTTATAGCCAATTTTACGCAAACATATCTAAATGTAACTCTTTTTAGTAAATTCAAACCCTGACTACTAACCGAGCAATAATCTTTCGCGGTTAGCATCTTAACGAGCATACAAATCAGTAAAACCAACTTTTACTCTACGAGACCATAAGGGCGCTTTTTCCACAAACCAAACAATACGCAAAGCGATTTCCGATTTTAAAAAAGGCAAATTTAGATCGTGAGTACTGGACTCCTAAGACTCGATTATTTATAAATTTAAGCGCATAAAAAATGTCGCCAAACAGTAAAATTTGAAGTTAAATTTGTAGATTTCGCCGAAACACTACCGCAAACGCCTCGGCAAGAGAGTCAAATTCGACCGCCCGAAGCGATCAAATTTAAAGGCGTAAATTTACAGGATAAATCCGCTACCTATAACTAGCTCGCCTCTGTAAAATACCGCGAGCTGCCCGCTAGCCACGCCAAACGCGCTCTGCTTTAGCTCGATCTCGGCAGTGCCGCCCTCTAGCACCTTTACGTGCGCGTTTAGCCCGATGCTGCGGTAGCGTACCTTCACGTCGCAGTCAAACTCGCTCTCGTCTACGAACAAATTTAGGCTATTTACCGCGATCTTGCCACGCTCAAGCTCCTCTTTGCTACCCACGACGATACGGTTATTTGCCGCGTCGATAGCTAGCACGAAATGCGGCTCGTGCGCCCCAAATACCTCAAATCCGCGCCTCTTGCCGATCGTGTAGCGCATGTAGCCGTTGTGCCGCCCGATCACGCGCCCAGAGCTATCGACTACGTCGCCGGGTAGATCCGTCTCGTAGTGCTTGTTTAGCACCTCGATATAGGTATCCTCGACGAAGCAAATCTCGCTGCTCTCGGCCTGCTCGCCGTATTCGCGAAAGTTCGGTAGAGATTTTGCCAGCTCTTTTATATCTTTTTTAAATTTATCCCCGAGCGGGAAAATCATATCGGCGATTATCTCCTTTGGCACCTGCGCTACGAAGTAGCTCTGGTCTTTGCTAGGATCGGCGGCGACTCTGATAAAGCCGTCTTGCACGCGGATATAGTGGCCTGTGGCGAGCTTTTCGCAGCCGATACTTTTGGCAAATTTTAGCAGCTCGCCGAATTTTATAAAGTGGTTGCAAAGCGCGCAGGGATTTGGCGTCTTGCCCTCTTTATAGGAGCTAACAAACGGCGTATAGACGTATCTGTCAAACTGCTCTTGTAAATCAAGCACGTGGTAGGGGATGCCCAGGTACCCGCACGCGCGGGCGACTTTATCGATATTTTTTTCATGATATCCGGGCTTTTTGTGTAGTTTCATATAGCAGCCCACGACCTCGTGACCCGCTTCTAGCAGCATTTTGGCGCTCATGGTGGAGTCGACGCCGCCGCTCATGGCCATTAGTATTTTCATTTCTCTTTCCTTTGTAGGGCAAGCGCGCCTCACGAGTGCTTTTAAACGAGCTTGAAATTTTCGGTCTGCGTCAAGGCTACATGCCTAGCCCTGACGCAAAAATTTCTGCACAACGCTTAAATTCGTCTCGCGATTCGTCGCTTGTGATTTTTTGTAAAAGTGTTTGTAAATTTACAAATCTCGCCCTAGCCCCACAATAAGGCAAATTCGTATAAATTCGGTGCGATTATATAAAAAATAGCTTAATACGCTATAAATTTGCGAGCCAAGGATGGCAAGCTAAGCAGGTATTTAGCTTTTGCGCCTTGCTCGGCTCTAGATTTTATCTACCAAGGCATTAATTCAGAATTTGCAAACGACGATGATGCAGTCAAATTTACAGAATTTGACGCAAAAGGCAAGCATATCGGCAAATCCGCTTGAAAAAAACACAAACCAAACCGCGCGAACAAATTTACAAAAATCAAAATTTAACGCCGTGTGCTAGATAAATGCAACCAGCAAATTTACCGACCGAATTTAACTAACCCTCAAGCCTTGTAGTATTTTAGAGCTTTAAATTTTCGCGTACCGTATGCGCCGTCGTAGCAGCAAAAATAGCGGCAGTTAAAATCGTCAATGGACGCGCGCGGCGTCAAATTTGAAAGCGACACGGCCGCAAATAGCGATAAAACGAGGCAAAAAGCGCAATAGTAGCTCCGTCTCGCATCCCGTCAAGCATCGCCAAATCCTTAAAATTAGTAAAATTTTAGCACGCTAATTTAGTTTAATATCCCCAAAATTTCATCCCGCACGGCGTCCAGATCGTCGCTGATCGTATAAAGCGACAAATCCTCCTTGCTGACGGCTTTTTCGTGTATCAGCGTGGTTTTGATGAAATCATCAAGCTTGCTCCAAAACTCTCTACCGATGAGGAAAATTTTAGCTTTTTTAGCGCCTATTTGCGCTAGTACCAGGATCTCAAACAACTCATCAAGCGTCCCAAAGCCGCCCGGAAACACCAAAAACGCGCTCGAGCGCTCGATAAGAGCGAATTTGCGAGCGGATAGGTTAGAAAAAATAAAGCTGGTCGTGGCGTATTTGTTCGTCACTTGCTCAAAGGGAAGCACGATATTTAGCCCCACAGACGGGCTTTTGCCGCTCTCGTACGCGCCCTTGTTCACCGCCTCCATCACGCCCGGTCCTCCGCCGCTAATCACGGCAAAACCGCCGTCGGCAAGCTCTTTTGCGAGGCTAAAAGCCATTTTGCAGTATTTGCTATTTTCGTCAAATCTGGCTGAGCCAAAAAACGTAACGCTAGGATTTTTATAAGTCGCAAAATCCCTAAATTTAGCCAGATCGTTTAAAATTTCATCCATTATTTCTCTTTTTCTTAGTTTAAATTTACGTGCTAGAGCTGCAAATAGCGGCTAAATTTACCACGCGAATCTAAAAGCAATGATAGCCAAAACGGATTTAAAAACAAATGACGCATGATTAAATTTGAGATTAATTTTAGGCAGATTTCAAATTTGCAAAGCTATCAAAACGGCTTAATTTTGCTCAAATTTGCCGGCAATTTTAGCGATAAACGGCGCAAACTCGCAAAGCAAACCCATTTTAAAATCACAAAACCGCCACCTTAACCTTTAACGCAAATTTATGCAGTGGTTTCTAAAAATGCGGCGGCTTGCAAATTTAGGCCTCTAAATTTGCTCACGATTTCGTGCTAAATTTGGCCGAATACGACTTGGTTTTAAAAAGTGCCCCAAGGCGGAATTCGTCCGATTTTAGCCCTTAACGTAGCTGCTCAAGGCGCTCTTTTTTCGTGCCGATCTGAGTGATCTGGATGCCGAAGTTGCCGTCCACGATGACGACCTCGCCTAGGGCTACGACCTTGTCGCTGATCAAAATCTCAAGCGGGTCGTTTGCGAGCTGATTTAGTTCGATGACAGAGCCTATGTCCATCGTGAGCACATCTTTTAGCAGCATTCTTTTTGAGCCGATACGCACGTGAAGCGGCAAGCGCACATCCATGATGAGCCCGATATTTCGCATTTCCTCGATGCTTAGATCGCCTTTTGCGGGAGTTGCTTGCTGTGCGGGTTCTTTTTGGTCTTTGTTTAAAAATTTAACCAATGCAAAGTCAAGCACGACGGCGATTTGCTCGCTGACGTCTCCGATTTTAACGGAATAGACGTATATTTTTTCAAACGCGTTCAAATCAAAATTTGCGCTCTCGTCGAGGAAATTTACTTTCGCGACCTCGAAATTTAGCTTCGGCATGCCTTTTTGCGCGCCAAGGCTCGTAGAAAACGCGCCCATGATATTTGAAAACACCTCTTTAGCGGCATCCAGCTCGTCCTCGTTTAGATTTTCGTTGCGCGAGATCTCTTCTTCTCCGAGCATCCATTCGCCTATCGCGCTCATCAGTACCGGCGTGGCTACTAGTATCATCTTTGCCGTCGTATCGCCGCTAACGGCTATGTTTGCAACAGCTAGAGGCGGCTTTATACCTTCTTGTTTGGGCGCGTCGTATTCGTTTCTCTCGCCTATTTCAGGCGTCCTGCCCGTTAACCCTTCGACCGTAGCCTTTACCTCGTTTACGAAAATTTTAAAAAAATCATTCATTGTTTTCATCCTCGCCTAATATATCGTCGTCTTCGTACTCATCCTCGTGTTCAGTGCTCATAAGTTTTGCTCTACGTTCTTCTTCGTACTGCTCGAGGATATTTTTGATCTCATCTTTGTCGCTTCTGATTAGCTCTTCTATACGGATAGATTTTCTAAATCTATGCAGCCCGACCTCAGCCAAAAACACCTCTTTTTTATCGATCGTTACGATAGCCTTGTCGTTTGCCGAGCGGTCAAGGCGCAGTATGTCGCCCTCTTTTAAATTTAAAAACTCATTTACGCTAACGACGCTTTTACCCAGTATCGCCTCATACAGCACCTCAGCGCGCCCGATCAGCGTTTTTAGTTCTTTGTTTCGGCTCTTTTTCGCGCTCGTTTCGCCAAGCATTATGTCTCGGTTAGCCAGGCGGCTTAGTATCGGCTCGAGGTAGATAACCGGATAGCAGATATTTATCATACCGCTTGAGTTTCCTACGATGATCTCCATAACGACCATTATCACGATCTCGTTTTGGCTGACGATTTGCACGACGTTCGGGCTGCTCTCTTTAGCCTCGACGTTCGGGTACATATCGGTGATCATCGACCAGCTCTCTTTTAGGCGCTGCATCATCATCCTCAGGATCGCATCGAGTAAATTTACCTCGATATCGGTTAGCTCCCTGCTGGTCTCAAAGCCCTCGCCGTTACCGCCTAGCAAGCGATCTATCATCGGAAACGCGATGCTTGGGTTTATCTCCAAAACGCAGTTACCGTCAAGCGGCTTGATCGAAAAGACGTTAAAGCTAGTAGGGCTCGGCAAACTCATCAAAAACTCGCCGTACGTCATCTGATCGACGCTATGCAGGCGGATCTCCACGATACTTCTCATAACGCTTGAAATTTGAGAAGCCAAATTTCTCGCAAGCTTGTCGTGTATGCCCTTTATCGCGCGCAGCTGCTCTTTACTCACGCGGTTTGGGCGTTTAAAATCGTAAATTATTACCTGCTGCTGTTCTTCTTTTTTTGATTTTTCGCCGATAGATTCGCTAGCATCGTCGTCGTCCACGACTTCTAGTAGCGCGTCTATCTCTTCTTGACTTAAAATGTCCGCCATTATTTACCCTCAAGCTTTTTTCTTATTTTTTCCATCAAACGCTTATGGATCTGCGAGATCCTACTCTCGGTAATCTGCAAAATTTCGCTGATCTCCTTTAAGCTCAGCTCTTCGTAATAATAAAGCTGTACGATGAGCTGATCGCGCTCCTCAAATTCGTTTAAAATTTGAGTTATCTTTTCTATCAAATCCTCTTTTTCGACCCGTTCTAGCGTATTCTCCTCGCTCATTAGCTCCATTTGATCGTCGATGTTTAGGACGGCGACGACGGCGCTCACGTTTCTTGTTTCGCTTACTTTTTCTACGTCGATACCAAGCTTGCCTGCGATATACGCGTCGTCTGGCTCGTGCTCAAATTTATTAAAATACTCATTTACTAAAGCCTCGATAGACTTTACTAAAGTGCGGTCCGAGCGACTAACCACGTCAAGCCCGCGCAAAAAATCAAGCATCGCGCCGTAAACTCGCTTTTGCGCATAACCCCAAAAGGAGTCGTTTTGCTCTTTGTCGTATTTTCTAGAGAGCTTTACCATCTCCTCTAGTCCAGCGCCGATCAGGTCGCTAACGTCGATATGAGCGGGCAAACGCTCCTTTAGCCTAAAAGCCATCGCGCGAAGAGCGGGCGTGTAGGCTAGCACGACCTCGTCTTGTTCTTTTTTTAAATTTGAGGCATAAGGATTATGCGGCTTTTGCATTTCTTTCGCCATTTTTGCCTAGCGCTTGTTTTATTAGGATATTTTCGCTAGCTAGCTTACTTAATATATTATCTATACGCTTTTCTCTAAGAGCTAGTTCCCCGATAAGATAATCAGCCGTTTGCTCGTATTGTTCTTTATCAAATCTCTTTTTAAACGATAATCTTACGTCGATATAGTTCATTATGATAACGTGAATCACGAGATAAAAGAAAAACGTAATCACGAAAGTATAAAGCAACATCTGTATCGGGTCGCTCAGCTTTAACGCCGAAAAAACGACTCCCGTAAAAAATCCGCAAACAGTAAAAAATGCTATAAAATTTTCCGCTTTCAAAATTAAATCCTAATATTAAAATTGCTCTATCATACGCCTAAAAAAGGCGCTAAAGCTATTGACTTGACCATCTTTAAGCACTTTTTGTTCCAATCTCGAAATAAGCCTTTGAGCTATCTGATTTAACTCTAAGCTCGGCAGACAAAATTCGCTATCGTCGGTAAATAGCGTGCGCTGTTTTATACTACGAGAGACGTTTTTATCCTCGCTAATAGCTCCCAAAAACTCCAAATTTAGCGGATTTTCGATATTTGCCTTGGCTACTTTTTGGATATGCTCAAATATCCTCATCGCCTCTTTTTCGTTTTTTACCATATTAAAAACCATCAAAAGATTGTCTTTGTCTTTTGAAGTGATTTTTATAACGGCATAGGCATCAGTTATCGCGGCAGGATCGGGCATAGTAACCACCACGACCTCATCGGCAGCCTCTAAAAATAACCGCGTGTTTCCGCCGATACCCGCACCCGTATCGATGATGATAAAATCAAGCCCGTCAAGGTTCGCCGATTCGGCAAAAAACTGCTCGCATAAAAATTGATTGTTAAATTTTAATATTTCCTCGCCGCTTTCACCCGGAATCAACGTCAAATTCGGCTTTATCTCGATCAAAATATCTTTTAAGGAACATTCGCCTTTTAGTACGTGGAGCAAATTTTTATTAACACGCACGTTTAAAATGACGTCTAAATTCGCTAGCCCGATATCCGCGTCAAAAAGAGCGACTCTATACCCGCTTTTGGCCAAGACGTTAGCCAAATTTGCGCTTATGGTGCTTTTGCCTACTCCGCCCTTGCCGCTAGTTACGGCGATAAAATACGTAGTTTTTGCCTTGGCTTGGGCAGCCACTATGCCTTTTAGTTTCTCGGCCTGATTACTCATTATGTTCCTTGCTAAATCCCTCTAATACGCAGCTTACTAAAAATTCGCTCTTTGCCACCAAGATATCGTCCGGCACCTCCTGGCCGACGGAGAAAAAACTAACAGGCTTATTCGTCTCGTAAACTAGCGAAAATACGTTACCAAAAATTTTAGTTTCGTCAAATTTGGTAATAATCAGGGTATCGATGTCAAGAAAGCTAAAACCGTTGTAAATTTCAAGCATATCTTCGATCTTTGCACCGGCCGATAGCACCAGATGCACGTCTATATGCGTATCCGTACTTTTTATAAACTTTTCTAGCCTTGATAGCTTTTCTTTATCGTACTGCGAGCTGCCCGTGGTGTCTATGAGGATAACCTCGCAGTGATTTAGCTGCTTTAGTGCGTTTTTAAAATCATCAACTTCGATAACGTCAAGGATCGGTAGCTTCATCATCTTTGCGTATTGAAACAGCTGCTCGACCGCCCCGATACGGTAGGTATCAAGCGTGATGATGCCCGTTTTTGCACGCTTACCGTCTCCATAAGCAAATCTTGCAGCAAGCTTGGCTAGAGTCGTGGTTTTACCAACTCCCGTAGGCCCTACTAGCATCATTATCTTTTGTTTTCTATCGTCCTCTTCGCTTCTGCACGGCAGCATCTTTCTAAGTAACGAACTAAAATATCTCCTAACCGCGGTAGGATTAGCCTTCATCTGGGGCGACATATTTTCCACGGTTATTTTCATTATCTGCTCTAGGTGCTCCTCTTTCATGCCGCTATTTTTGGCGTCCTTATAGATGCCGGCAAACTCGGGCGGTATGCTTAGGTTGTTTCTAGCACCCGCTCTCTCCTCCCAGAACATATCGGCTATCATATTTACTTTTTCGCTTAGCATACTTACCTGCCTTGCGACGTCGTCGATCTTTTTATCGTAGTTTTGATCTTGGCGACTAGGCATAGTTTCGATATTTGCTATTTGGCTTATCTCTTTTGCAGCTTTTGAGATATTTAGGAGTATGTCCTCGCCGCTATTTTGAATGGTTTTGTAGTTTTGATTTTGTGAGGCTGAGCTCGTGGAGTTTTGGCTAAAATTTGCCGCAGCTAAAGTGCTTTGAGCTTCGACTTCAAAAAGCTCGCGCTCGTCTAAAATGATCTTTTGCGACCTTTCCTCTTTTGCTGCCTGAGCGCGCAAAAACTCCTCGTAGCCCTTTAAATTTTGCTTTTGCGGCTGATTTTTTTTCTGCTCGCTCGCGTCCTCTTCGACGCTGACCAAAATTTCATAAAGCGGCTTTTTGTTTATCGTCTTTGGCTGGATTTGCTTCGTCGTTACCAAGATCGCCCTCTCGCCGCACTGAGCCTGCGCCTTTTTTAGCGCCTCCATACTGCTCTCGCCGGTAAACGTATAAAACTTCGTCGCCAAATCTTCTCCTTCGTTTCTCGCTAAATTTAGCCGCCTTTAGCCCAAATCGTCGCGGCAAAGGCTATGCATTTTCCGTTCCCGCCTCAAATTTAGGCTTTGGGCTGCTAAATCTTAAAATCTCACTCCGCTTTTGCTAACGCGCTTCATCGTCCCAAGCGGCAAAATCACGCTAGCCCTGCTTTGCGCGCCAGGGTGGGGTAATGTTAGCCGCGCGCCGTTTCTGTTTCGTCCGCTAAAATACAAAATATCTATATCAAGCGTCCTAGGCGCGTTTTTAAAGCTTCTCACGCGCCCGAAACGCCTCTCTAAATTTGCCGTTATTTTTAAAATTTGCCTCGCGGCAAGGCTCGTTTGCACAAGCATTACGGCGTTTGTGAAATCAGCCTGCGCTTTAAACCCAAACGCCTCGTTTATGAGGAGCACCGAGTTTTCTACGACGTGAAACCTACTGTCTCGGCTGAGCTTAAAATGCAACCGACAAAAGCGCTTTTTCACGTCGCCGATATTACCACCCAGCCCTAAAATAACGCTATTTTTAAAACCAGGTCTAAAATCAAAAACCTTCGGGAAAAAGAGGCATTTATCAAACCGTCTCGCCCCCGCTACCCTCATAAAATTTCGGCTCCGTTTTCGCGCACGACCACGACGTCCTCGATGCGCACGCCAAATTCGCCGGGCAAGTAAATCCCGGGCTCCACGCTAAAGACCATGCCCTCTTTTAGCACGGTATCTCCGCGCTTTGAGATAAACGGAAGCTCGTGGATATCGACTCCAACGCCGTGTCCGGTGCTGTGGAAAAACGCTTCGCCGTAACCATGCCTCGCGATAAAATCCCTAGCCGTCGCATCGATCTCGCGCGCCTTTTTGCCAGGCATAATCGCCGCGATCGCTAGAGCTTGCGCCTCTTTTACGATCTCGTAAATCTCTTGCCGTTTGGCGTTTTTAAAATTTTGCTCTTTGCCGAAGTTAAAATTTTCGTCAAAGCACGCCGTACGCGTCCTATCGGAGCAGTAACGGCTAAATTTAACTCCCGCGTCAAGCAGGAGCAAATCACCCCGACGTAGCCGCTTTTTGCTAGGCAGAGCGTGCGCCTTTGCGGCATTTTCGTTGATCGCGACTATAGGCGAAAAGCTAAGCGCGAGCTCGCCTTTTTTCTTAAAGATGAGCTCGGCATTAAAAAACAGCTCCTCTTCGCTCATGCCTTCGCCACTAGCGCGTACGAACGTGGCAAATTCGTCAAATCTTTCCGCACCCAACTGCGCCGCTTGCTTTAAAATTTTTATCTCATCTTCTGATTTTACTGTGCGCGAAATTTGTGAAAAATTCGCCCGCGCCTTAAATCTTATCCCAAGCCCTTTGCTCAGCGCTTCCCACTCGCCCGCGCTAAAATCGTACGGGTTATAAACAAGCTCGCAAACGCCCATTTTTCGCAAAAACAGCCGCGCGTCTTTTATCAAATTTCGCTCGACCTCAATCACCTCGGTGTCCTTGCAAAGCTCGCGTGCCTCGATGCTATAACGCGCATCGGTGAGGAAAAATTTGCGCCCCGCGAGGCTCAAAAATATCGCGTTGTCGCAGCTGTATCCGCACTCATGGTAAACGGCGTTTTCGTCCTTTAGGATAAAATTTTTCAAATTTTGCCTCGTTTTACTCCGCTTTTTCGCCCGCTCTTGCGGCTTTCATAGCTTTTATCTGCTCGAAAATTTGTAGCATCGCAATCATAGCTAGGTGGTAGCCCACAGGCCCAAAGCCCACGATCTGTCCCGCAGTTACGGGCGCTATGAGGCTTTTTTGGCGGAATTCTTCGCGGCGATGGATGTTGCTGATATGTACCTCGATGACTGGGAGTCCGACGGCTGCGATAGCGTCGCGGATCGCGATAGAGGTGTGCGTGTAGGCGGCGGGATTTATGATGATGCCGTCAAATTCGCCGAAGCACTCTTGGATTTTATCCACTAGTTCGCCCTCGAAATTGCTCTGAAAAAACTCAATCTCGATGCCGTTTTGCTCGGCAAAAAGCTTCATCTGCGCGTGGATATCCTCCATCTTCATCGAGCCGTAGATATCGGTCTCGCGCGTGCCCAGCATGTTGATATTCGGGCCTTGGATGACCATTAGTTTAGATTTTGTTTCCATTTTTAGCCTTTTAAAAGATTTAAATTTAGCCTTGATTATACATTTTTTAAGCTAAATTTTCGCTACAATCACGAAAAATAGGAGCTTAAAAATGATCATCGTTAAACCGAAATTTACAATGCCGTGCGACGAAAATTTTACCGTTTTAGAGGATACGGCTGTCGCTTTTGATGAACGTGTCAAAGCCGTTGGTGAGGCCGAGCAGCTGCGAAAAAGATACCCTGACGCGCGGTTTTTCGAGTATCCGGACACTGTTTTGGCGCCGGCATTCATCAACCCGCACGTGCACCTGGAGTTTAGCGCGAACAAAACCAGCCTCGTTTACGGCGATTTTTTAAAGTGGCTTAGCTCGGTCATCGCTTCTCGCGGCGCGCTCTCGCAAGCGGCAAACGAGAACCTCATCGCCTCTGCGATAAAAACCATGCAAAGAAGCGGCGTGGCGAGCTTCGGAGCGGTTTCTAGCTTTGGTGGAGATTTAGACGCCTGCGCGAACTGCGGCGGCAGGGTCGTGTTTTTTAACGAAATTTTGGGCACGAACGAAGCCGCGTTAGAGCAAAGCTTGGCAAATTTTACCGCCCGATTTGAAGCGTCGCAAAAGCGCAAAAGTCCGCTTTTTACGCCCGCGGTTTCGGTACATTCGCCCTACTCTACACACCCTGATTTAGCCGCCGCTGCGCTAAATTTAGCTCGCGAGCGGGACTTAGTCGTCTCGACGCATTTTATGGAGAGCCGTCACGAAAAAAGCTGGCTAGAGGGCGGCACGGGCGGTTTTAAAGAGTGGCTGGGCAAATTTAACCCCGCTGCGCGTCCGCTTTATACGCCAAGCTCGTTTGTAGCGATGTTCACTGGCGTTCGCACGCTCTTTACGCACTGCGTTTGGACGGATGATTTTTCGGGCTTTGACCCGGAGCTTCACAGCCTCACGCACTGCGCGGTTTCAAACAGGCTGCTTAGCAAACGCATGCTAAATTTACGCGCCGCGCTGGATGCGGATGTGAGCGTAAATATCGGCACGGACGGGCTTAGCTCAAATATGAGCCTAAATTTCCTTGACGAGCTGCGGGCAAATTTGCTCATTCACGCCGAATTTGACCCGCTTGAGCTAGCTAAAATCTTGCTTCTATCATCGACAAAAAACGCGGCAAGCGCACTAAATTTGGACGCAGGCGAGGTAAAAACGGGCAAGCTGGCCGACCTCGCTCTCTACGGCGATTTTGCAGACGCTGACGCAGCGCAGCTACCACTCATGCTCATTTTGCACGCGAGGGGCTGCGAGCGGCTATTTGTTGGCGGCGCGGAGGTAAATTTAAACGATTGAGCCGAATTTGCGATTTAGACTTTGGCGCGGCAAAAACAAAAATGCCAAATTTAAGCTCAAATTTGAGGCCGTTTTCCAAAATCCCGCCCGCTAGCTAAATTTATAAATTTAAATGGTAAAATGCGCCCCAATTTTAAATGAATTAAAGGGAAAAAATGGGATTTTTAAGGTTTATTTTTGCGCCGATTGCGGCGATTTTTAGGTTTATAAACACGTATTTTAAGGCGATGCTGTTTTTGCTCATCGTGTTTTTGATATTTTTTAGCGGCAAAGGCGAGAGCGTAAATCCGCCAAATCTAACACAGATCAACCTCTCAGGCGCGATCATGGACGCCGGCGAGGCGCTAGAAAAGATCGAGGCAGCGCGCAAGGACGCCAACATCAAAGGCGTGCTGCTCTACATCGATAGCCCGGGCGGCGCGCTGGCGCCTAGCGTCGAGCTACACCTCGCGGTAAAAAATCTGCGCGCCAAAAAGCCCGTAGTCGCGTATGCGGGCGGGGCGATGACGAGCGGAAGCTACTATGCGGGCGCGGGCGCGGACAGGATCTTGGCAAATCCGGGCGCATTTATCGGATCGATCGGCGTGATAATGCAAGGCGCCGACGCCAGCGAGCTAGCGGCTAAAATAGGCGTCTCGCAGCAAGTAGTAAAAGCGGGCGAGTATAAAGAGGCGGGGACATTTGTGCGCCAGTGGAGCAAAATCGAGCGCGAGCAGCTACAAGAGCTCGTAAACGCTAGCTACGAGATGTTTGTGAGCGACGTGGCGGCGGATAGAAATCTAGACGCAAACAAAAGCAAAGAGTGGGCGAACGCGCGGGTATTTCTCGCCAGCGATGCGGCAAAGCTCGGGCTCATCGACGAGGTGAGCGATTATTATTCCGCGCGCGCTGAGCTAGAAAAGCTAAGCGGCGTGGCCGAGCCCGTCTGGGAAAAGCCGTCCGTCTACGAAAAAGCGATGCAAAAATTTATAAATCAAGGCGCAAACTCGCTAATCTCGGCGTTTTTTGAAGCTAAGGCGAGGTAAATTTAAAGGCGCAACGTGAAAATAATCTCGAAATTTAAAGATAATTACGACTTTATGGTCTCAAAATACGGCCTTGACGAGACGCTAGTCTACGACCGTAGAAACTCGACTCTCGTCGCCGCCGATGAGCTATGGAAGCTAAACGAAATAGATCAAATAGATTTCGAGCGAAAACCGGGCGGATACCGATTTACGGACGGTAAATTTATAAATTTAAACAAAACCGATGTCAATGAAGTTTCACGCCTGTTGCACTCCATCATCTTTATCGGCCAAAATTTGGTCCATATTTTTGCCGCGCAGGGTAAAATTTACACGAGCCTTGATCTTAAAGCAACCGATAATAAAACTAAAATCTTGACGTTTAACGACGGTTTTCGGGCATATATCGTTTCGCAATTTTGGAAAAACGGCAATCAAGCAACGCGGGAGGGTATTTTAAACTGCGCAAAGTACCCTCTGGATTTTCGTGAAAAGCCGATACAAGACATCGTTCGTGGCGAAAAAGTCATAAGCAAAGACGAAATTTTGAGCTCCCCGATCGTGCTTTTTAAAAAAACGAAAACTACAGACTTCGTAGCGATAAATCCGCAACTTAGCGCTATGGGGCTTTATCTGGACGCTGATTTCGTCTGGCAGAGCTTAGTAGAGTTTTTATCCGCCAAAAAGGATGCCTCCGCCCCAGTAGGCGCGATCCCAAACGATATAAAAATCGCCGGCAAGGGCTTTGACGTAAAACGCTCGTTTCGTCCAAAGATGAAGTAGCGCAGATAAATTTTGCCTTCTTGCGAGGCAGGCGCCCATTTGGATTAAATTTTGCGATGAAATTTGAAACTAAACTTCGGTGCAGCCAACCAAGCGCAAACAGCTAATTCAAATATCAGGCAAGTAATTTTTATCCGATTTTAGTACAAATTTGCGAGCCAAATTTGACGCGGCGAAACGCAAACTCTCAACTTTATCGCAACGAAATTTCCTCAAATTTAACACAATCAAAAACTCGCCAAAGCTAAATTTGAGCGCGAGTTAAAAACGCCAAACCCCTCGACAAACGCCGCTGCCGCCGCCAAATTTAAACCTCCTCAAGCCCCATCAAAAGCCTAATAGCAAGATTTGCCTGATGATTTGCACAGATCGCCACGCGCGCAGCCATGAGCCCCTGCCCTACGCCAGCAGCGTTTTGCAGATCGCCGCACAGATAGACGTTTCGCGCAAATTTGACCGTTTTTATGAGATTTGAGCTAAAGTGCCCCGCCATGCCCGATGCACCGACGATCTTTTTATCCCGCAGGCTAGCTCCGGCCTCGTTTACCATCATCGCCTTGCCCGCGACGTTGTCAAAGGCCTCGCAGATGACGCCACACGGCGTGAAAATCTCGGCAACGTTGGCCGCAGTGAGCGTCACGTCGTGCGTCACGACCTCGACAAATGGATTTACCTCAGCGATGAGCTCTTTTAGCGCGTCCGTCTTTTTCATGCCGATGTGGCGGACGAAGTACTGCTGGCGGTTTAGGTTGCTAGGCTCCACGACGTCAAAGTCGGCCAGCACGAGCTTGGCGACTCCCGTGCGAGCTAGGCTTAGCGCGATGTTTGAGCCAAGACCGCCAAGTCCCGCCACGCCCACGCAGCCGCTAGCTAGCGCCGCGTTTAGCTCGGGGCTGTTTCTGGAGGCGATCATGGCTTTTAGCACTTCGCGCCCGGGCATCGCGCCGCGCCTGATAAATACGACGTTTGCGCCATCTTTTATCTCCAAATTTTCCTTCGTCGCAAAACCGTCTAAGATAAAGATATCAGGCTCGCTTGCGTTAAATTTAGCTAGAAATTTATACATCTCGCCGTTTTTATCGCCCAGAGCCTCGTTTTTTAACTCCTCCATCGTGTTTGCCGCGACCTGAAATTTCGCTCCGTTTAGCGTTATCTCTTTCATTTTTCTCCTTTAAATTTATAAAATCATTTAGCTAAATTTGACGCGCTCTAGCCCAAATCTCGCTCAAATTTATACCATCCGTAAACGTCGCCCTCAATCTCACCGTGAAATATCGGCTTAAGCTTTAAATTTAGCCTCGCCGCGGGTGCGTCTAAAAACTCGCTCGAGCGGTAGAGCAGCAGCCATTTTACGCGTTCGTCTAGGGTTTTTAGCGCGTTTTCGCCGCCCTCAAACATCGTTAAATGCGGTGCGAAAGCTTCGTTTATATCGCTTGACACGCGCACGCTCCTACCCTCCACGCCAAAAAGCGGCATAGACGCGTCAAACTCCCGCTCGCGCGAGCAGATCATCACGTTTGGGTTTTTGCCGTCCTCTATCAGTCTGGTGTCTAGCCTCGGGCGGTCGGCGCGGACGGTGGCGCCACCGATAACTAGCAGCTCGGCCACGCTACGCAGGCGGTGAGAGTGCGTGCGGCTGGCTAAATTTGAGATGAACTTGCTCTGCGCGGTGCCGACCGCGACGCCGTTTGCGCTAAGAGCGAGCTTAAAAAAGCTAAAATTCCCCCTCTGCCACGCCAAAAACGGCTCCACTAGCTCATCCGCCTCGCGCCTTAGCACGTCAAATTTGACCGCTACGCCGCTGCTTTGCAAAATATCCGCACCGCCGCTTGCTACGGCGTTTTCGTCGCCTCTAGCGATGACGACTTCGGCAAATTTTAGCCGACTCAAAAGCTCGGCGCAAGGCGGAGTTTTGCCGCGGTGAGCGCAGGGCTCGAGCGTCACGTAGGCCTTGGCGCCTTTTAGCAGATCGCCGTGATTTTGCAGGATGTATTCGTAGGTGAAATTTGGCTGTAAGTCCGCGTTTTCAAGCTCAGCAGCACTTTCAAATTTGACGCCAAAAGCTGCGTTGTAGTCTCGTAAAAAATCCCTTAAAAACGCCTCACTTTTTTCGCAGAGCGCTAATAAAATCGCGCTTGGCTCCGCGTGTAAAAAGCCCGCCTTTTTATGCGCGGCGACTGAAAGCAACCTACCGCCGGTATCCAAAATCGCACAACCGACGGCAGGATTTGGGTAGGTTAAAATTTGAAACTCCCAAGCCTTTTTTATGGCTAGAGACATGTAAAATTCGTCGTTTATCATCGCTTTTGCCTAGTTAAATTTGGGGTATTATACTAAAATTTACGCGGCTAGTTTTTAAATTTAACGCCCCGTTTTACTAGCTCGTCCTTCCAGATCTGCGCCTTTACGGCGTAAATTTCGCTCCAAACGATATCAAGTTTAATCTCACGAAGTCATGGATATCATAAACTACGAGAAGTTTTCATTCCCCCTAGTGATAGTTTGTACATGGGAGACGATGAAAGATATGCAGGCCTTTAGCGGCTCGGTCTTGGTCTGCGAGTTTTACAAGAAATTTAGCGGGCAAACGATAGTGGCAAGCCGCACTCTAAACACTAAATTTATAGGCAAAAAGAGCAGATGGACGATACTCTTTTTAATGATAAATTTAGAGTTTTTACGGACGACAAGGTCGAGGCAAGATATCTTTTGACGCCTACGTTTATGAGACGTTTGTACGAGCTAAAGGAAAAATTTGCAGGAGACATGGGAGTGAGCGCTGCGTTTATGGACGATAAATTTTACCTATTTTTAAACGGAGCGGAAAATAAATTTGAGACGACGCTCTTTTCGCTACCGCCTAGCCTTTATGACGTAAAGCAGATAAAAAATGAAATTTCGGAGCTTCTACCCATAATAGACGAGTTAAATTTGAGCCTTGATATTTTTAAGTGAGGGCAAATGTGACGGCTTAGATGATTGGGGATTTTGTAGATAAAATTAAATCGCAACGCAAATAAGGCAAAATTTACTGTAAATTTATATCGAGAAAAAAGCTGTATTTATGGGATAGAAAGTTAAAAACGGCGTCTTGCCACACAAAACGCCGTTTTATTGTAATATTAGAAACGTTGTCCGATAGTAAATTCAAACGTACTCGTATCGTCGCCGTCTTGCTTTTTGAGAGGTTTGGCAAAGATTAGCTGTAGCGGCCCCATAGGCGTTACCCACTCGATACCTGCGCCCGCACTATATCTACTGATACGTCCGTCGACATAATCCACGATGCCAGGCGCAGTTACGTTTGCGATCCTGCCGCGAATGACGCCGTAGTCAACAAACAGCAATCCGCGCATCTTTACGCGTTCTATTAGCGGGAAGCTAAGCTCAGCCGAGCTATTAAACGACATATCGCCGCCCGTCTCGTACCAGCTACCGCTAGAGACTTTGACTTTAGGAGAGACGGTTCTACTCTCAAATCCGCGTAGATTTCTGATGCCACCTAGATATAGTCTCTCGTTGATAGGCACCCAGCCGCGATCCCAAATTTTGCCGAAGCTTGATTTGAATCTAAAAATAAGGTCGTAGTCCACCCACTCTCTGATACCTTGATACCAGTTGAAATTCGTTCTGCTCTTTAAAAATTTCTCATCGCCGCCCACGCCCGCAAATTCTAGGCTAGTGCTTGCGATGATACCGGTGCGAGGCAGGTAATAATCATCCGTGTTGTTATAGGTAATAGACGGGATGAGCGAGCTTTTTAAGCTCTTGCCGTCTTTGTACCCGACGGTTTTTAGCACATCGCTAAGCCCGCTGATACGGCTTTGCTCTATGATGTAACCCAAAGATGCGCTTAGATTTCTAGTTAGTTTTCTACCTACGACGACGTTTAGACCGTATGATTTCTCGTCGTAGTTATTCCAGCTATAGTCGTTAGCATAAAGAGTGCCGCCAAGGCTGTACTCCGAGTCAAAAAGGCGCGGGTTGGTTAGACCTATCTGTCCGGAGAGCTCGTTGTCGCTCCTATCTACGCTTATGACGCCCTTCATACCGCTACCAAATACGTTCGTATCAGACACGCTCGCGTTAAGTAGCAAGCCGTCCGAGCTACCGTAGCCGATACCGCCGCTGATCGAGCCCGTGGAGGCCTCTTTTACTTTTACGAGCAGATCGACTTGGTTTGCTCCGACGCGCTGCTCCTCGATCTCAACCTCATCAAAATAGCTCGTTCGCCTTAGAGCGTCCTTGCTGTCTTGTAGGTCGGTTCTGCTGTATAAATTTCCCTCCGTGAGATATAGTTCGCGTCTAACGACCCTATCCACGGTTCTGTCGTTGCCTGAAATTTGAACGTTTCTTATATATACTTTTTCGTCAGGCACGACCTCGTAGACGATACTGACGGTTCTATCTTCTACGTTTTTCTCGGTTTTTGGATTTATCCTTACAAACGCATAACCCTTATCCGCTACCATATCGTCAAGCTTTTTCATGTCTTGTCTTAGGCGAGCGGAGTTCATCACGTCGCCGCTTTCCAGCCTAAAGTCTTTTAAAATTTTCTCTTTATCAAGCTCTAAAAACTCAGGTGCCTCGATATCTACGCTAGATACCCTATACTGCTCGCCCTCGGTTACGTAGTAGGTGAGATCTGCTGTATAGTTATCCATGTAGGCGTTTAGATACGGGTTTGAAACCGTCGCGTCTAGGTAGCCTTTTTGGTAGTATTTATCTTGGATTCTCGCAGGATCGTTTGGTAGCTCAAAAAGCTTAACTTTACCGTCGTTTCTACCCCACATCCAACCCATAAATTCGCGCTCTTTGTTCGCTACCACAGGCTCCACATCGTCATAATCAAAAAGCTTCGCGCCGACTAAATTTACGTTTTCTATTATGATATTTTCACCGCGGTTTATGTTCATCGTGACAAAAAGGCTACTTTCATTGCCCGCCACCGGCTCTTTTGTTACATCTACGACCGTGTCGAAGTATCCTTTAGACTCGTAATACTGCCTAATGCGCTCTTTCGCGCGCTCGATGGCTAACTCGTCGTACATATTGCCTTGTTTGATGTTGATTAGTCCGTCGATGGCGGTTTTATCGTTAGTCACTACGCCTTTGATGTCGATACGAGCGATACTAGGTTTTTCTTTTACCGTTACGGTCACGTCGCCGCCCTTGTTTTCGATGTAGATATCGTCGAAATAGCCCTGTCTAAACAGCTTTGCGATCGCCCTATCCGTGCTATCGACATTTAGCTCGTCTCCGACTTTTAGCCCCATTATCTCCTTTGCAGTTTCTGGAGACAGATGCACGAGACCTTTAAAATTTATGGAAGTTATCTGCTCGGCATTCGCCAAAACTGCGCCCAAAAGTAGTAGAAAAACGCTTTTTTTCATTGATTTAACCTAAAAGTGATGATAAGGCTGTATAATAGCACATTTTATTTTTAAACAATATAAATTTAAAAGGCGAATTTATGAAAATCGGTATCGTAGGCCTAGGACTCATCGGCGGCTCGCTAGGGCTCAGTCTCAAAAACGAAAAACTAATCAGCTGCGTTAGCGGCATGGATCTAAGCAAAGAGCACGAAAAACAGGCGATGCAGCTCGGCCTCGTGCATGAAATTTTAACTCTTGAGCAGATGAAGCAAAAGTGCGATATGATATTTCTAGCCATCCCAGTCGAAGGCATCATAAAAATTGTCAAAGAATTTGAAGGTATCGGCAAAAACACGACTATCGTCGATCTTGGTAGCACAAAGCAAAAAATAATCGAAGCCGTGCCAGAGAGCATCAGGCAAAATTTCATCCCCGCTCACCCGATGGCGGGTACCGAGTACTCCGGCCCTACCGCAGCTTTTTCGGGGCTTTTTAAAGATGCCGTCGTAGCAATCTGCGACTTTAAAGAAAGCGGCGAGATGCACGTCAAGCGCTCGGTCGAGCTGTTTTCGCACCTAGGCATGAAGATCATTTTTATGAGCGCGGCAGAGCACGATCATCACGCTAGCGTCATCTCTCACCTACCCCACGCCATCAGCTTTTCGCTAGCTAGCAGCGTGTTAAAAAAGGAAAACAAAAAAAATATCATCGCGCTAAGCGGCACGGGATTTAACGGCATGATCAGGATCGCCAAAAGCTCGCCCGTGATGTGGACGGATATCTTTAAACAAAATAAGCAAAATTTGATAAATTCGATAGACCTTTTCAAAAAAGAGCTTGACGAATGCGAAAATTTAATCAAAAACGAGCAGTGGGACGAGTTGCGAGAATGGATGGGCGAAGCTAGAAAAATACGCGAAATTTTATAAATTCGAGCGCAAATTTACCTTAAATTTATCGCTTTTTAGTAAAATCGGTCTCTTTAAGATTTAGGAGATTCTTATGAGAAGACGCGGCAATCCAAATTTGATATTTTTCGGCGTTATTATTTTACTTTTAGTTGCGGCGATAGCTTTTTTATTTACATCAAAAACATTTGAACGCGAAGCACCAAGTATAGCCATCTCAGATCAAATTTACTGGAACCTGACCTCGCCTCTACCGATCAAAATCACCGACGAAGGCGGCGTAAAATCAGTTAAAATTTCACTCGTAGACGAAAAAGGTAGCGTAAATTTGCTAACTCAAAAATTTGAAGCGCCGTCTGAAATCGTAGATTTAAATTTGACCTTTCCGAAAACGGGATTCGGCGCGCAAAAAGATATCTACAACATCGTGATCGAGGCTACGGACACGAGCAAATGGGGATTTTTCTTCGGCAACACGCAAAAAAAAGAGGTCAAAATCACCGTCGATAACAAAAAGCCCGACGTAAACATCCTCAACCACTCATACGCCATCACAAAAGGCGGTAGCGCGACGGTCGTGTTTAAGGCCACAGACGAAATGCTAAAAGAGGTCTATATCGAGACGAACTACGGTAAAAAATTTATCCCGAGCAAATTCGTAAAAGATGGCTACTACGCCTCGCTAGTAGCTTGGCCGGCGCAGCAAGGCTCGTTTAGCGCCGACGTCGTGGCGCTTGACGCGGCGGGAAATATAACCAAAAGCAAGATAAGATTTTTCTACCAAGACAAAAAATACCGCATCTCAAAGATAAAACTAGACGGCCAAAGTAGATTTTTAAACGAAAAAATCCCGGAACTAGCGCAGCAATATGCAAAAAATTATGACGCAATGAGCAATCTGGAAAAGATGAAATTCGTCAATGAAAATCTCCGCGAAGCAAACGAAAAAATAATCTCGCAAATCGCCGCAAAAGTAGAAATTGACGCAGCTGAAAATTTCAGCGTAAATAAATTTTATCCGCTAAAAAACGGTAAAGCGGTAGCGAGCTTTGGCGACCACAGATATTATACCTTTGAGGATAAAGACGTCAGCGAAAGCTGGCACATGGGCATCGACCTAGCCTCGACGCAAAAAGCCGACATCGTGGCTAACAACGACGGCACGGTCGAATTTGCCGCGGATAACGGCATCTATGGGCGCAACATCCTGATAAATCACGGATTCGGGCTATTTTCGCTCTACGGACACTGTAGCTCGCTAAACGTCAAAGCCGGCGACTCTGTCAAGGCGGGTGACGTCATCGCAAACACGGGCGTTACGGGCCTAGCAATGGGCGATCACTTGCACTTTGGCATGCTAGTTCAAGGCATAGAAGTGCGTCCGGAGGAGTGGATGGATAACGGCTGGATGAAGGACAACGTAACGGGCGTTTTAAGCGCGGCTAAAAAAATGGTCGAATAATTTGCCATTTTGTTGTAAATTTGTTGTATAATGGCAAGAATAAGAAAAATAAGGGCGAAATTTTGAAACAAACAACTATAAAATCAGCCGTAGAAGGCGTAGGCATCGGACTTCACAAGGGCGAACCGATAAAAATCACGCTTGAGCCGCTCGGGGCAAATTCGGGAATAATATTTTATAGAAAAGACCTCGGAGTGAGTTTTAAGGCAGAGCCGAAAAACGTGATAAACACTCAAATGGCTACCGTTATCGGTGGCAAAGAGGGCTACATCTCGACGATCGAGCACCTCCTTAGCGCGATAAACGGCTACGGCATCGACAATATCCGCATAGTCCTAGATGCCAACGAAGTGCCTGTAATGGACGGCTCGGCGATAAGCTACTGCATGATGCTGGATGAAGCGGGCACAGCTGAGCTAGAAGCAGATAAAAAAGTAATCGTAATCAAGCGCCCAGTAGAAGTAAATAAAAACGGAAAATTCGCCAGAGTAACGCCGTCAAATAACCCGAAATTTGACTTTACGATCAAATTTGCCCATCCGATAATCGGCGAGCAAAATTACGTGTTCGAGTTTACCAAACAAGCCTACATCGAGGAGATCGCACGCGCTAGGACGTTTGGATTTTTAAAAGACGTCCAGATGCTAAGAGCGCAAAATTTAGCCCTCGGCGGCAGCCTAGATAACGCCGTAGTTATCGATGATAATAAAATTTTAAATCCTGAAGGCCTGCGCTTTGAAAACGAATTCGTTCGTCATAAAATTTTAGACGCGATCGGCGATCTAAGCCTGATGGGTGCGCCATTGATGGCTGATTATACGAGCTTTGCGGGTAGTCACGAGCTAAACCACGAGCTAACGCTAGCTATCCTAAGCGACGATAAAAACTACGAGATCGTCACGCTAAAAGGCGATTTTGCGCGCGAATATCAAAAGGTATTTGCATAAAAAATATCCAAATTTTAGTTATCGCTCTTAGCTCGCCGCTAATCGTCGGCGTTTATGACGAAAACGGCGAGCTTTTAGAACAAATTTCTAGCGAAGAAAAATCCGACGTCTCCCTCGTAAAAATAATGGACGAGATTTTAAACGACGGCAAATTTAGCCTACAAAAAATCATCTATGCAAACGGCCCGGGAAGCTTTATGGGCGTCAAGGTCGCATACGTCGTTTTAAAGACGATTAGTATAGTAAAAGAGTGCGAATTTTACGCAGTTAGCGGCTTTGAGCTAAACGGCGGCGCTCCGATACGGGCGAATAAAAACTTAAGCTTCGTAGATACGCCCGATGGCGTCAAGCTACAAAAAGCAGAGGCCGGCGAATTTGGCTTGCCGCAAAATTTAGCCGTTTTAAATCTAAATTTAGATACCCTACCTAATTACGTTATTCAAGCCGTTTAGGAGATTTCTTGCAAATTTTAGTTCCCGCCACGAGCGCAAACATTGGCCCCGGTTTTGACGCCTTGGGTCTTGCCTTAGAGCTACACAACACAGTCGAGATAACGAGGGCAAACTTCGCCTCCGTGAGCATTTTGGGCGAAGGCAAAGACAACGCGCTTCTTAAGAAAAACAACATTTTTCTATCTATTTTTAACGAAATTTACATCAAGCTAACGGGCAAAAAAGATACTTTTCGCATGATTTTTACAAATCAAATTCCCTTCTCTCGTGGCCTTGGTAGCTCCTCTGCGGTCATCACTTCAGCCATTGCAGCAGCTTACGCGGTAGCGGGATTTAAGGCAGATAAAAGCGCGATTTTAAACCAGGCACTAGTTTATGAAAATCACCCGGATAACATAGCTCCTGCGACGCTTGGCGGTTTTGTGAGCTCGGTCGTTGAAAACGGCAAAGTAAAATCTCTAAAAAAGCCTTTAAGCACCGATATAAAAGCCGTCGTCGTGATCCCCGATAAACCCATGAGCACGAACGAATCTCGCGCCAAGCTACCTAAAAATTTTACGATGAGTGAGTGCGTTAGCAACCTCTCTCACGCCGCATTTCTCACGGCTTGTTTTTTTAGCGAAAATTACGAGCTTTTAAGAACGGCGGCAAAAGACGTCATGCACGAACAAATCCGTATGCAAAATCTGCCCGAGCTCTTTGAAGTGCGCAAGATAGCCTACGAAAACGGCGCTCTTTTAAGCACGCTTTCTGGCAGCGGATCTAGCTTTTTAAACATCATTTATGCGGACGATGCGGCAAATTTAAAACAAAAACTACAAGATAAATTTAAGAGCTTTCGAGTTGAAATTTTTAATTTTGACAACGACGGGATAAAAATCCTACAAAGCTAAAAAAAAGCTAAAAGAAGTTATAATAATGGCTCAAAAATTTATCCCTATCAGGATGTGCGTAGTCTGCAAAAAGCGCTTTGAACAGCGAATTTTGCGCAGATACCGACTGATAAATTCTTCGCTATTTTTCGGAAACGGAAACGGACGCAGCTTTTATCTTTGCGAAGAATGTCTAAAAAAAGACGAGAAAATTTTAAGAAAATCGCTCGGAAGAGTCGCAGGCAGCTTTATCGCGACGTTGCAAAACGGGCAAAATTTAAAGGAGATGCTCTTAAATGGGGACTGTTCGAATTTCAGAGATAGCAAATGAGCTCGGCTACAATAGCAAAGAGGTTTTGGAAAAGGCTATTGAGCTTGGGCTAAAGGTCAAAACGCACTCAAGCGGCGTTAGTCCTGAAGAAGCGGAGGCGCTATACACCTACATCCAAACCGGCGAGATCCCCGAAGCTCTCAAGAAAAAACCGGAAAAGAAAAAACCGACCGTAAAAAAAGCGGAAGCCAAAGAGGGCAAAGAGGAAAAAGAAAGCAAGCCAAAAGAGGCCAAAAAACCAAGCTCCGCAAAAGAAGAAAAGCCTTTGCCAAAAGAAAAAATAGAAACAAAAAACGACGAAAAATCCGAAAAAGAACAAAAAACAGTCACTCAAAAACCTGCAGAAAAAGCGCCTGAGCCAAAAATCCAAGCAGCACCCAAAGAGGAGCCAAAAGCCCAACCTGTGGCTACCGAGCCAGTTCAGCCAAAAGAAAGCCTAGCCGACGTTAGCCTACAAAAAAGACGTGGCCTAGTCATCGTAAAAAAGAAAAAAGACGAGCAGCCAGCGCCTAGGGTAAGCGAGAGAAGAGAGTCTGCGCCGGCGTTAAATTTGGAAAGTATGTTTAAATTTAGCGACGAAAAGATCGAGCGCAAAAAGAAAAAAGAGAAAAAACCAGTCATCGCAACCAAAAAAGACGGCGCTACAAAGATGGATCTACTCGGCGACCGCGACATGGCCGATATCGTTATAGACGATGAGGACGTAGTTATATTGCCTGATTTTTCCGTACGAACGCAAACTCCGGAGCCTCAAAAAACAAGACAACCTGCAAATATCGGCTATAAACCGGTACTAAATACCTCGGTAAGTTCATTTCTAGAGCAAGGTACTGCGCGTAGGCCTCGTAAAAAACATAAAAAATCACAACGAGCCGACCATAACGGCGAGGCGGTAACCTACGTTGAGATACCAAAAGAGATCCGTCTTTACGAATTTGCCGACAAGATCAACAAGCAACCTAGCGAAATCATCGGCAAGCTCTTTATGCTAGGTATGATGACGACTAAAAACGACTTCCTGGACGAGGATGCGATAGAGATTTTGGCTGATGAGTTTGGCATAGAGGTAAATATCGTCGATACGCAAGAAGCATTTGACTACGTTAAGGCCTACGACGAAGAAGAAGAGCAACTAGACGATACAAATTTGACCGTCCGAGCTCCTGTTATAACTATCATGGGTCACGTCGATCACGGCAAAACATCGCTACTAGACTACATCAGAAGCTCGCGCGTGGCAGCGGGCGAAGCGGGTGGCATCACGCAACACGTGGGTGCCTACATGGTAAATAAAAACGGCAAAAATATTACCTTTATCGACACTCCGGGCCACGAAGCGTTCACGGCCATGCGCGCAAGAGGTGCCAAGATCACCGATATCGTCATTATCGTGGTCGCAGCCGACGATGGCGTGAAACCGCAAACCAAAGAGGCTGTGAGCCACGCAAAAGCCGCTGGCGTGCCTATCATCATTGCGATAAACAAGATGGACAAAGAGGCTGCAAACCCAGACAAAGTAAAAAGCGAACTAGCCGAGCTAGACATCCTATCCACCGACTGGGGCGGCACGTACGAGTTCGTACCTATCTCTGCAAAGATGGGTACGGGCATAGACGATCTGCTTGAGATCGTGCTCTTACAGGCTGAAATTTTAGAGCTAAAAGCAAATGCGAAGGCAAACGCCAAAGCAGCCATAATAGAAAGCTCTCAACAAAAAGGCCGCGGTCCGGTAGCTACGGTTATCGTAGAAAACGGTACTCTAAGAGTCGGCGATATCGTGGTCGCAGGCGTCGCATACGGCAAGATAAGAACGATAACCGATGACCAGGGCAAAATTTTAAAAGAGATAAAACCGGGCGAATGCGGCGTGATAATGGGACTTAGCGAAATTCCTGAAGCCGGCGAAACGCTAATAAGCGTCAAAACCGATAAAGAAGCCCGCGAATACGCACAGAAAAAAGCTGAATATTTGCGCCAAAAAGAGCTCAGCAAAACGACTAAAGTAAGCCTAGAAGAGCTTAGCGAAAAGATCGCCGAGGGCGAGCTAAAATCGCTCCCTGTCATCGTAAAAGCCGACGTGGGCGGCTCACTGGAAGCTATCAAAGCGAGCCTAGAAAAGCTTCGCAACGACGAGATAAAAGTAAATATCATCCACTCAGGCGTGGGCGGCATCACACAAAGTGACGTGGAGCTAGCTAGGGCGAGCGAAAACTCGGTGATTTTAGGCTTTAATATAAGACCAACGGGCGAAGTGAAAGAAAAAGCCAAAGAAAGCGGCGTTGAGATCAAAACCTACAACGTCATCTATAACCTACTTGACGACGTCAAAGCAATCCTAAGCGGTCTAATGTCGCCTGTCATCCACGAGGAGCAGCTCGGACAAGCTCAAGTACGTCAAGTCATCAACGTCCCTAAAGTGGGTGCGATTGCGGGCTGCATGGTGACGGAAGGCACGATAAACCGCGGCGCGAAAATCCGCCTCATCAGAAACGGCGTAGTCGTACACGAGGGCACGGTAAGCTCGCTAAAACGCTTCAAGGACGATGTGAGAGAGGTAGCGCGCGGCTTTGAGTGCGGCGTGGGCATCGACGGCTACAACGACATCAGAGAAGGCGACTACATCGAGAGCTTTAAAGAGGTAGAGGAGCAAGCCAGCCTATGAACCCCTCGGAGATAAAGCGCCTACGCACGCAAAGCGTACTAAAAGAGCTACTACCTGAGGCTCTATCTACGCTTGAGGATGAGCTTTTACGCGGGCTTTGCGTGACCGACGTCGAGTGTAAAAAAGGCAGATACGACGCATTCGTATATCTTGATAAGATGATGTTTGATGAGCGCGAGCAGACCTATATACTAGACCGCCTAAAGCGCGTATCAAAGCACCTGCAAAACCACTGCATGGCTGCCGAGGGCTGGTATAGAGCGCCAAATTTTCACTTTAAATTTGACGACAGGCTCGAGTATCAAAACCATATGGACGATTTGTTTGAAAAAATCTCAGAGGATCTAAACAAAAATGCAAAATCTTGAAAATTTGATCTCGCAGTGCGGCGTGCAGCTCTACGACATCGAGGTCGCAAACGAAAACGGCAGAGCTATTTATAGGATCTACATCGCAAAGCCCGGCGGCGTAAATTTAGACGACTGCGAAAAGGTCTCGCGTTTGCTTTCGCCGATATTTGACGTCGAGCCGCCGCTTAGCGGAGACTACGTGCTAGAGGTTAGCTCGCCCGGACTTGAGCGAAAGCTAGAAAAACCGAGCCATTTTATCTCAAGCGTCGGCGAACTAGCTAAAATCTCAGCCGAAGTAGACGGCGAAAACAAAAAAATAAAAGGTAAAATTTTATCCGCCGACGATGAAGAAATATCGTTTGAAAGCGAAGGTCAAATTTTAAAAATAAAAATCGCGAATATAAAAAAGGCAAAAACCTATATCGAGTGGTAAGCCGCAAATTTAAAGGCTCAAATTTATTTGAGTCAAATTTTACAAATTTGAACCTTTAAATTTATATCGCAAAGTTAAAACGCACCGCAGTCAAATCTCTCAAATTTAACCTTTCAAATTTTAAAACCGCCTCCACGTAAATTTAAAATTTCCACGGAAAACATAAAAATAATAGCGCAAATTTACGCGATTCTAGCCGCCTATTCTCAAGAGCGCGTAGCGTAAATTTAATACCCGCCTAGCAAAACATAAGCTAACTTTGGCTATAATCCCTAAATTTTTTAAAAAGTAGGAATCATGAGCTTTTTAGATATTTTTTCCAAAACGAGAAAGCAACAATCCGCTCCTAGCGAGGCTCCGGCACACTGGGTCAAATGCGACAGCTGTCACTCGCTGATGTATTACAAAGAGGTTGAGGCAAATTTTAACGTCTGTCCAAAGTGCGGTTTTCACATGAGATTAGCCGCCGATAAGAGGATAGCGATGATCTGCGACGAGGGCAGTTTTGTCGAGCTTGATACCAAGCTAAAGCCCGTCGATCCAATCAAATTCGTCGATAAAAAATCCTATAAAAAACGTATAAGCGAAAACGAGGAAAAGACCGGCAGAAGCTCAGCCGTGATCTGCGGCGAGGCCAAGATCGACGGTATGAACGTGCAGCTGGCGGTTTTTGATTTTAGCTTTATGGGCGGCTCTTTAGGCTCGGTCGAGGGCGAAAAGATCGTACGCGCCGTAAAAAGATCGCTCGACAAAAAACAGCCTCTCATCATCGTTTCGGCTTCGGGCGGAGCGAGGATGCAGGAGAGTACGTTTTCGCTAATGCAGATGTCAAAGACCTCCGCCGCGCTAAAGCTACTTGACGAGGCAAAAGTGCCGTATATCTCGGTCCTAACCGATCCTACGATGGGCGGAGTGAGCGCGTCTTTTGCATGGCTGGGCGACGTCATCATCGCAGAGCCGGGCGCTCTCATCGGCTTTGCCGGACAGCGCGTTATCAAGCAAACCATCGGAGCCGATCTACCCGAGGGCTTTCAACGATCTGAGTTTTTGCTAGAGCACGGTCTAATAGACGCCATAGTCGAGCGCAAAGAGCATAAGCAGTTTTTAAGCGATATGATAAGACTGCTCTCAAACAACCCAGCCTACGCCGCTAAGCAGCCGAGCGCTCAAAATTTGGACGACGAGGAATAAAATTTGGAAATTTCCGTGTTTTGCATCCAAAAGTCAAAACGTGAAAATTTTGAAAACGAGATCAAAGAGTACGCGAAGATGTCTTCGAAATTCGCCAAAATTTCAGACGTCGTTATCTTTAACGACAAGATCGCCAAAGCCCAAAGCAAAGGGCGAGACGAAGCGCTAAAAGCTTACGACGAGGTTTATGAGCCGAATTTAAACGGCTTTTGCGTCGCGCTTGACGAAGCAGGTCGCGAATTTAACAGCGAGGAGTTTGCCAAACTCATCTCGGACAAGGCTCAAATTTCGTTTTTTATCGGCGGAGCTTACGGGCTTAGTCAAAATTTTAAACAAAAAACGGACGCAGTCGTCAGCCTAAGCCGCATGACGATGGCGCACAAGATAGCAAAGCTTATGCTTCACGAGCAGATTTTCAGAGCTCTTTGCATAAATGCTAACCACCCATATCACAAATAAAGGAAAAAAATGCGCAAAAGCGACTTGGAGCAGTTTAAGGCACTTTTACTGGAGCGAAAAGCACAGATAACTAAAAATATTTTAGACTCGTCAAACGAGATGGCAGGACTACGCCAAAGCGGCGTCAGCGACGAGTTTGATATCGCTTCCGTAAACGCCGATCAGCTCATCGAGCAATCAATCAGCGCTCAGCAAAGACAAGAACTAGCCGAGATCGATGTCTCGCTGCGAAAGATCGCCGACAAAACCTACGGCATCTGCGAGATGTGCGAGGAAGATATCGGACTAGCGCGTTTGCGCGTCAAACCGCACGCAAAATACTGCATCACCTGCCGTGAGATAGTGGAAAAAACCGCAAAATAGGGGTACGCCATGCAAATCAAACGTTTTATAGCTTGCGCCGTGCTTTACCTGGTCGTAGTCGGCGCGATCGTTTATCTTTTCGAGGGCGGCTCTTACGAGCTTCATCTTAAATTTGCCATTTTCGGTAGCGACGTCGAGCATGCGTTAAATTTACCCGTCGCCGTCTGGATGATACTGCCGCCTGCGATTTTGACGATATTTTGCGTGCTTCACATGGCCTATCACGGCTTTAAATTTTACGCCTTTAAACGCAAAATTTCGCACGATGAGAAATTTTACAGAGAGCTCAGCAAAGAAATTTTACTCGGCCTTGATACGAACAAAGACTTTAAAACGAACTTTTATAAAATCCCGTCCCAGATAGCTAGAATCCTCTCGCCGTGGGACAGATACAAGGACGCAAATATCGAGGGCGAGGAGCTACAAAACGCCCTAGATACAATGCGCGCGGTCAAAAACGGCGAAGTCGCCGATCTAAAGAAATTTAAGCTACCTAAAGACAATCCGCTCTTTATCAAAAACGAGCTAAACAAAATAGCAAATTTGGACGGCTACTATCTGGAAATGCTTAAAAAATCGACTGATGATCAGGGCGAAATCGCTCGCAAAGCAAGGCAAAAACTAATAAATATAGGCTCGCTCGCCGATATCAAAAAATTTGCTCCCGATCTGGAAGAAAAAGAGATCATGATCCTTATCGCCCGCTTTGCTAAAGACGAGATAAATTTGAGCAACGACGAGATTTTGGAGCTGTTAAATTCGGATAAAATTTCAAAAGATAGCTTTGGTATCAGCGCCGCGACGCTAAAAAGCAAAATCGCTCCGGACGCTATTATCGGCATCTTTGAGCGCCTTAAAAACGAACGCCAAGAGGCGCAGGAAGCATACGTCTATCTGTTGTTTGAGTTTGAGATGCTCGAGCGCGCGCAGGAAGTTTTGTCGGGCCTTGAAGCAGGCGAATACCAAAACTTCCGCACCTTGCTATATCTCAGACAAAACGGCAAAAACGTCCCGACAGATCTATTTTTCAAGCACGCGCATTGCTGATAGATTTTTCAAAAAAGCCGCTTTTTCTAGCTCCGCTCGCGGGCTTTTCAGACCTGCCGCTTAGAAGCGTGGTCAAGCAGTTTGGCTGCGACGTGACGGTTAGCGAGATGATAAGCGCAAACGCCCTGGTTTACGAAGGCAGCAAAACGCTTGAGATGCTCAAAAAATCGCCGCTTGAAACGCCATATATCGTACAGATCGCAGGCAGCGACGCAGATATCGTCAAAAAAGCGGTTGAGATTTTAAACGGTATCGAAGGCATCGACGGTATCGATCTAAACTGCGGCTGCCCCGTGCCAAAGGTCGTCAAACAGTCCGCGGGCTCTGCTCTGCTAAAAGATATTTCAAATCTAAAACGCATCGTAGAAACCATCAAAAAAACCTCAAATAAGCAAATGACCAGCGTCAAACTACGCCTAGGTTTTGAAGAGAAAATCCCTGAAATTTTAGCACTCGCCGCGCAGGATGCGGGAGCGGACTACATCGCATTTCACGGACGCACGAGAGCGGGCGGCTACACGGCTACGGTAGATTACGCCGCGATCGGCCGAGCTAAAGAGGCTGTAAGCATCCCAGTCATCGCAAACGGCGACATCTCGCCCGAAAACGCGAGCCAAGTGCTAAATTTAACCAACGCCGACGCGCTCATGATAGGACGCGCCTGCATCGGCAAGCCGTGGGTTTTCCACGAGATCAAAACGGGCGAGAGTATCGACGCGGCGACGAAAAAGGCGATCATCTTGGCGCATTTCGACGCGATGATCGAGCACTACGGCGAGCACGGAGCGGCGATATTTCGCAAGCACCTACACCGCTACTCCAAAGGCACTCCAGGCGCGGGCGCCTTTCGCGACGAGATAAACCGCATCGCCGAGCCAGACATCCTGCGCCAAAAAATCCAAACCTTTTTCTAACCATGCAAGGCTACATCCTGCACACGCAAAAAGTGCGCGACGAGGACCTGCTCGTCTACATCCTTACGCCATCGCTGCTAGTCAAATCCTACCGATTCTACGGCGCGCGCCACTCAAACGTTCTGCAAGGCTACAAGATCGACTTCGAGCTCGAAGGTGGCGAAAACTTCCTCCCGCACCTGCGCAGCGTCCTGCACCTAGGCTGCCGCTGGCTGCTCTCGCGCGAGCGCCTGCTCGTGTGGCAGCAGTTTATGCGCCTACTCTACGCACACCTGCGAGACGTCGAGCAGATAGACGAGGTGTACTTTCGCGAGCTTGAGCTTTGCGCCTCGCGCTTTGACAGAGGCGCTCCCAAACGCCTACTCACCGAGAGCTACGTGCGCATTTTAGAGGCAGAGGGCAGGCTACACGATGAGTTTTTTTGCTTTATCTGCGACGAGCCCGTGGAGGATAGAGTTGCGCTAGCTAGGAGCTTCTTGCCTGCCCACGAGCACTGCGCCGCACAAAAGGGCTTTAGTGTAGAAAAGATAAAAATGCTCTTTAGCGAGCACTCTACGCTGCTACTTGACGATGACGAGATAGACGCGCTCTACTCCATTTTGCTTCAGGGGCTTTGATCAAATTTGGCGTTTCAAATTTGACTTGCCAGAGTTTGCTTTCAAATTTAACCCGCTCAAATTTTATGCGGACGGATCTCGCCATGCACTGCTCCCGATATCCAAATTTATCAACTCAAATTGCATCAAATTTACCGCCTCTTTACCCGCTTCTAGTTAGAATTTCGCAAATTTGACTTAAGAGATAAATTTAAAAAATTCGCGATTGGTTTCGCCGCTCTTTTTCTCGTCGTTTTCGTAAATTTCCTTTACGAAAAGCTATCTCGTCCTACGCATTTCACCGTCATCCCGAACTCCGAACTAGCTAAATACGTACCCCAAGAGGAGATAGACGACTTTGCTTTTACGAATACGAGGAGCGCAACGCCACCCTTAGCGCATTGAGAAATTTGCTGAGGCTAAAAGATACGGATAAGATTTTAAATTTTATGAAAAGAAACGGGCTTAGCGCCGACGTAAAGATGAAGGCAAACACGACGCCGCTGATGTACTCTAGTTTTTACGACGACGAAGTCACGGCAAAAAGACTCATGGAGATGGGCGCGGACGCTCATGCGAAAGATAACTACAAACTCTCGCCCCTGGCATAGAAAACAACTCTACAAAGACCGCTAAACTACTGCTTGATAGCGGAGTAAGGCTTGAGGAAGTCAAGGCGGTGCAGTTTTATCTAACCCACGCAGTATATGCCTTGATAGATAGTATAGTGATAGATAAAGACGACGTACATATAAATTACGGTTTTATGGATATCGACTCAAAGGACGCAGTAGATCCATTCCACTACGTCATATCCAATAATCTACTGGAAATTGCAAAAATGTTTTTGAGCTGGGATATAAGCCCGAATGTAAATTTAATGCCCAAAGATATGAAGAATATGACTGCTTTGGTAGGCTGAGCATAATACCAAACTACGAACCTATGCTAAATTTACTCCTAGACAACAACGTTTCGGGGCAGCCTACGAGCGAGGAGCTGAAAGAGGCGTATAAAAAGTGCCATGATAATGTTGAAGTTTTTACTGCAGCAAAGGAAGGCTATATCTATAAAATGAATCAAGGCAGAGACGAAGAAGGCGAGGAGAGGTTGCGCAAAAACGACAAATATAGGCATTTATGTACCGAGTGCTTATATCATGAAGGTCTTTTAAAATACAAACCAAAGCCGCCAAATCCCGAACAAATAAAAAGATTTGACGATACGATAAATTTTTACTCTAAACACTGTTTGGACGAAAATACTACATTTAAAGATACCGAATCTTTTGTAAAATGGGCAAATGAAGAAGAAAGACAAGAGAATGTACTGCGGTTTTTAAAAGCACATAAAAATAACCCCGCAAAGGTGATCTATATTGGCGCCAATATAAGTAGTCAAGACAAAGAAAAGCTAATATCCAATAAACTCATCCAAAAATTAAGTAGTAAAGATGCCGCAGAGCAACGATGATAGATCGCTATATAGCGCAGTGAAGGGCGTCGAACAAATTTGCTCCGACCGGCAGAAGTCAAATTTGACCGAAAAGGCGGTCAAATTTAAGCTAAATTTGACGAGTCCTCACTCCTCGTCGGTCAAATTTTGAGCCTGAGAGGCGAAAAACGTATCACTGTGGATATTTTCAAAAGCAGCCTTTAGCGAGACGAAAAGCTTTGGATTTTGCTTTTCCAAATTTGCCAAAAGCTCCTTAGTTTCGGCTCTGGCGTGAGGCATCTTGACGTCAAATCGCATCGCAGGACACGCCTCGTCGCCGATAACCGTAAGCCCGTTTCGCACGGCATTTTCGCGTAGCTGCCTTTCGCGCACGAATATAAACGGCCTGATAACCTCGATACCGTTCGCCGCGACGTATTTAGGAGCAAGCGTCCTAAGCGCGCCGTTATAAGTAAAATTCATAAAAAAGCTCTCGACCGCGTCATCGAGGTGGTGGGCGATGGCTAGCTTGTTAAAGCCGTGCTCAAGCGCGTAGGTGTAGAGATAGCCGCGCCTCATACGCGAGAAAAAGCTGCAAAAGCTGGAGTTTTTGCGGATCTTGTCCTTTGATATCTCAAAGATCGAGCTATCGATCACGTCGTGCTCGATGCCGTGCTCGGCGCAGTGGCGCGTGAGGTAGGCGTAGTCCTCGCCCATGCCATAGCTTAGCGTCACGGCCTTAAACTCAAATTTTTCGGGCGTGACGTTTTGCATGTGTTTTAGCACGTGCGCGAGCGCGAGGCTGTCCTTGCCGCCGCTAAGACCGAGCAAAATTTTATCCCCGCCGCACACCATGCGGTATCTGGCGTTGGTCTGCCCAACCTGGCGCAGCAGACGCTTGCTAAGCTCTATCATAGCCGCTCGATCATCGCGAGCATAAACTGCGCGCTGACGTTTGCCGAGTCTTGCAAAAATTTATCGAAGTCAAACTCCGCACTGCCGCCCGCCTCGTCGCTGATCGCGCGAAGCACGAAAAACGGCACGCCCAAACTCTCGCAAACTAACGCCACGCTAGCGCCCTCCATCTCGGCCGCATCGGCTTTGAAGGTCGCTTTTAGCCACTCTTTTTTAGCGTTATCGCAGATAAACTGATCGCCCGTGGCTATGATGCCGCCTTTCAGCTCGATGCCTTTTTCTGCCGCGACGCTAGAGGCTAGCGCGTTTAGAGCGTCGTCGCTTTTGATAAAGATGCTAGTCTCAGGCACATAGCCGTAAGGGTGCCCAAACGCCGTAATATCGACGTCGTGCTGCACTAGGCTAGTCGCGTAAAGCATATCGCCGATTTTCAAATTTGGATTTAGTGCGCCTGCGACGCCGGTAAAAAGTAGCTTGTCGGCGCCGAATTTCTCTATCATCGCGCTTGCGGTCAGGGCGGCGTTTACCTTGCCGATCTTTGAGTAGGCGATCACAAGCTCTTTGTCGCCGAAATTTGCGAGGTAAAATACGTTATTTGCGTGCTTAACTTCTTTGTAGTCCTTGATGCGCTCAAGCAGAGGAGCGACCTCCTCGCGCATCGCGCCTAAGATCGCTATCATTTAAGCTCCTTTAAAAGCTCGTCAAGGCTGCTAAGATCGGTGACACTAAAGGTCGGCTTTTCAGTGATTTTTTTGTTGATGCCTTTTAGCACGCTACCACCAAACTCCACGAAAATATCAACCTCATTTTCGATGCTTTTGATGCTTTGCTTGTATAAAACGGGGCTAACGAGCTGAGCTTTTAGCAAATTTAGCGCTTCGTCTTTGGTGCCGTAAGCCTTCGCCGAGGCATTTGAAACGACTGGGGCAAATTTAGAAGCCAATGCCGGCTCTAACTGCGCTGTTAGCTTCTCGCTAGCACTCTTTAAAAGTGGGCAGTGGCTGATGACGGACATATTTAGAGGCAATACGCGCTTAGCGCCCGCTTCTTTAAACGCGGACTCAAATTTGGCAATGTCGTCTTTTAGCCCCGCGATCACGATCTGGCCGTCGCAGTTGTAGTTCGCGGCATAAATTTGATGGCCGTCCGCTTGCGCGTTTTTGCAAATTTGCTCGACTGTCTCGTCGCTAAGACCCAAAATAACGCTCATCGTCACGTCTTTGCCAGCGCAGTCCTCTTGCATAAATTTACCGCGTAAATTTACGATCCTAAGCGCATCGACAAAATCAAATGCGCCGCTAACCGCAAGCGCGCTAAACTCGCCCAAAGAGTGGCCAAGCGCAAAGCTGGGCTCTAAATTTACGCTTTGCTTAAAAGCAAGATAGCACATAAACGAATTTAAAACGATGGCGGGCTGGGTAAATTCGCTCCTGTTTATAAGGTTATTTTCGTTGAAAAGTAGATTTGAAAAGTCAATTTTTAGGCTATCACTTACATTTTGCAAAAACTCGGTGGCCGGGCGAAAATTTTCGTAAATTTCCTTACCCATGCCGATACTTTGCGAGCCTTGTCCCGGAAATATAAACGCCGCTCTCATCTAGATACTCTTAGTGGCAACCGCATCCGCCGTCATCGTGATGATGACCATGCCCGCCGCAGCAACCGCCCTCTTTATGCTCGTGATGACCGTGGCCTCCGCAACAACCGCCCTCGCCGTGATGATGGTCGTGATCATGTCCGCCGCAACCGCATGTATGTACGCCACCTACCATGCCGGTAGCTATCTCGTCCTCTGTAGCATCGCGTTTGTCGAAAATTTGAACCTTAAACTCCAAATCTTTACCTGCGTAAGGGTGGTTAAAATCCACGGTCACGTCGTCCTCGCCGATAGATTTTACTATAACGCGTACGCTCTCTCCGTGCTCGCCTTGACCAAAAAGCTCCATACCCTCTTTTAGCTCGATACCAGCAAATTGCTCTTTAGGCAGCATCTGAACGGCGCTAGCATCATACTCTCCACAAGCCTGTGCAGCCGGGATAACGATAACCTTCGTTTCGCCCTTTTCTAGTTTAGTAACCTCTTCTTCTAGTTTCTCGATGATATGTCCGCGGCCTGTTAAAAAGGAAATTTCTTGCCCTACTTGCATATTGGACTCTAAAATTTCGCCCGTTTTTGCGTCTTTTAGCTCATAAAACATAGCTATAACTTGTTCTTTCACGTTCTTCTCCTATTTATGAAAATAACGTGATTATATCGTTAAATTTATTAAAGAATGTTTTAGTTTCGTGTAGGTGCGGCTTTGGCTTCTTTACTGTCCGGATAGCCTAGTTTTAGCGCTTTGTAAAATTTATTAGCACTTGCCGTGTCTTTTATCTTATCAAAGCTAATAGCAGTGTGATAAAGAAGCTTTGGTGTATACTCGGCCTTGTCGTAGAGCTGGATACTTTGCTGGTAGTATTTTATGGCGTTGTTGTAAGCTTTTTGCTGATACGCTATCTCACCGAGATAAAAATTCGCCATTGCAGGCTTATGATCTTTGCTTAAAAGATACTCGTATCTAGCCTTTGCATCATCGAGCTTACCTGCGTCAAATAGCTTTTTGGCTTCGCTTGCTACGTCTTGATTTTTTTGCTTGGTAAAATCAATTTTCGGAGCTTGCGACTCAGCAGCGGCTGGGCTACTGCTAGCTACCGGCTTGTCTTCATCGTTTTTTTTTGTGGCAGCAGGTGCGGCGTTGCTCTTATCTATCAAAGCGCCCATATCTTTAAGGGCTTTGGTGATTTTTGCGTTGTTGGTCTCTTGTATTTTTCGGCTTTCTTCTACGTATTTTTTAAGCTCGTCAAAATCGCTTTTTGCTGTAGAATTTCCGTCGTTTCCTTCGATATCGTTTAGTCTTTTTTCTATCCTAGACATTCTTGAGTTCAGTCCGTCTAGTACGCTCTGCAAGCCTTCTAAGCGCTCTTGCATAGCATTTAAATTTGACTCAACGTCGCCCATATTTCTACTTAAATTTTCTACGTTTTGCTTGTTTTTTAGAAAAGTTTTTTCGTTATCAGTCAAACCGTAGGGACTCGAGCTATCTAAATTCCCAGCATCAAATACTGAAATTTCACTGGAAGCGGAATAAGAGAGGGTGGCTCCTATAAAAAGAGCCACAAAAGTTTTTAAATTCGTCATAAACTTAATTATGGAAGAACTTTGAATTCAGCGCGTCTGTTTTGAGCGTCGCAAGCTTTTGTTTTGTCTGTGCAAACAGGATTGCTTTCGCCATAGCTTACAACTGTGATTCTATCAGCAGCAACACCTTGTTTTACAAGAGCGTCTTTAGCAGCTTTTGCTCTTTTTAGACCAAGTGCATAGTTATACTCATCTGTACCCCATTCGTCGCAGTTACCCTCTACTTTTACAGAAAGAGCTTGAGCCTCTGATTGATTAAATAGACCTGCGTTTGTGTTGATAGCAGACTGCATGTCGCCTTTGATATTAAATTTGTCAAAGTCAAAGTATACAGTTTGAACTTGACCTTCAATGCTTGAGATTAATTGTTGCAATCTCTCGCTATCACTCATCATGTTATCGCTTGAGTTCATACCGCCCATATTTTGATTAGCGTCAGCGCTCATATCAACTTCAGGGTTTTTAGAGCTACAACCGCTCAACAATAAAGCCGCAATAGCAGCAGAAGTTAAAACTACTTTTTTCATTTTCATCCTTTTATAGAAATTTAACGTGATTATATCATAAAATTTACTAAATATTACCAATCAATCGACTGAATTTTGCCGATTTTTAACGGAAATTGGAAACTTTTGTTCTCATTTACGCGAATTATGCCAAGAGAACTCTGGCCTCCAAGCTCTTTTATAAACACTACGCTTTGCCCGTCGCTAGAAAATCTAGGGTATAAATTTTTACCGCTTGCGGTTAGTTGCCTAATGTAGTCAGTCTGCGTAGATATCATATAAATGTTAAAATCTCTCGTTCCAAAGCTACTCTTGCCGTCTTCTCTGCTAGAATAAACTATATAGTTTTGATAGGTACTAACGGAGTTGTTGTTTTTGCCGTGATATACCAACTGCTCAAAACCGCTTCCATCGACGTTTTGCGCGAATACGTTAGGATAGCCGAGTCTATCGGAAACGAAAACTACGCGTCTATCGCCGTCGACGAAGTTGCCGTTAACGTCTATACCGCTATAGTTGGTTACCTGAGAAAGCCTTTTTGAATTTAGATCATATATATAGATATCAGGCTGATCTTGTGGGGCCATAGTTAGCAAAATTTTATCTCCGTTTTGACTAACATCAGAGGCTATTAGCATACCTCCCTTACTATCTAAAATTTTAGTTTTTTGGCCGCTTGCAACATCGTATCTATAAAGAACTAAGTTTTTACCGCTGTAATCAGAGTAGTAAAACGCGCTCTGATCAGCTCCTATCCATTTAGGAAATATATTCAAACCGCCGCGAACAAGTACTTTTTGGTACGTCAAAGTGTAGTCGGCTATGACGATCTCACTTTGCTTAGAGCCCGTTCCTTTAGCAAAAATGATAAATTTTTCCATCCAGTTTACAGGCGGCATTTTTAGCTCGTTAATGAGCTCAACTATCGCTTTGTGTGCGATAAACGGATACTTTGCCCCGTCGTTCATATTGTAAATTTTCTCGTACTGAGTAGTCGCCGTTTTTGCATTAACTAGCTTAACCCTGAGGGTTAGAGGCGAGTTTGCAGAGCCCTCAAGCGCGTATCTAAATATAAGCTGCGCGCCTTTTTCGCTCATAACGTTCGTGTTCGAGTCGCCCTCATAGCTACTGGCGATATATTCGTCCACAACCTCAAAATCAGAGCTGACCTTCAAGTCGCCCAACATGATTTTATGAAATTTGCTTTTAAAAGCCTGATCGCCGACGGCCGTTGTCGCATCTTGAAGCACGATTTTTGGTAGGGCTAAGCCTTTGTTGACGACCGAAATAGTTGCATCAACGGCAAAAAGCCAACTGGCAAAAGCAAGAAAAAGTAAAATTTTCTTCATTTTTCCTCCATTATTCTAGTTTGTCTTCTAGTTTGGTTCCGAGCCTAACAGCTCTGCCTATCTGGGTAGGCGGCGGAAATTTCTCAAAAGTCATACTTTGCAAGAAATCCCTAACTTTGTTATTAAATTCGCTATTATATGATAACTTTTTTATATCGTAACTAAACGATCCATCAATGCCAATGACGATCTCAACCTCCGCCTCATCAGTAGAATCAGCCTTATAAGCACTCCATTTACTCTGCAAAATTCTACTAATCATACCGAAGTATTCGTTATATTCGCCTGTCATTTGCGACTTTGGAGTCTTGGCAACCTGATCTAAGGTAAGCGCATTTATAACGTCGCTAGCTTTTTTTTGCTGGCTAGTTATCTGGGCTTTTTCCGGTTTTTTACGACTTTGCTCTTTTGGTTGCTCTTTTTTCTTAACAACCTTATCTTCTTTTAGTTTAGAGGTGTCGATACTGCCAAATAAATCCTTTAAATTTGGCTCTTCAACTTTTTTTTCTTCAGGTTTTGGCGGTGCAGGATCCGGTTCAGGCGGCTTGTTTGTAGTGTCCGGCTTTGGCTCTTCTTTTTTAACCTCTTCCTTTACCGGTTGAGGTTTCTCCTCTTTTACAATCTCTTTTTTGGGCTCGGGCGCTTTTACGGTGATGTCAGGCTCGCGCTCAACTATCATAATATCCATAAAAGCATCTTTAGTATCGGTGTATTTTTTAGGATCTTCCTTAAAATAGGTAAGCTTAATAAAAATACCGCTTATGATACAAAGGTAAAGAAAAGCCGATAGTAAGAAGTAACCGGAAGTGTTAAATTTGAGATCAAATTTATCCATTAGTCTGGAGCGCTACCTTTGTAAAGCCTGCGTTTTTTACGCTCTTTAAAACAAACATCACATCATCGTATATGAGGCTTTTGTCGGCCTTAATATAAACAGGCGAGTTTTTATCGTATTTTGCCCCGATAAGCACTATATTGTCAGGAAGTTCGCGCAAATTCATGGTATTTTGATCTATTCTAACCTTTTTTGTGGCATCAACGATAACAGTCAAATCTTTTTTTTGAGCCGAGGATGTTTTAGTTTTTGAGCCGTCCGGTAGCAAAATTTGCTCCTCATAAACGATAGTAGGCGTCGTAACCATAAGGATCGCCAGCAAAACAAGCATGATATCCACAAGCGGAGTTATGTTTAGCTCCGGAGTTTCGTCGAGATTTATCATTGATCTTCTTTAAGCGTTACTAGGATATCGACTTCGCGCCTGATGACGCCCATAAGCTCATAAGCTTTTCGTTTGATAAGCAAGCTAAACGTATAAGCGGGAATTGCTACAAATATACCTGCTCCGGTAGCCACGAGAGCTTCACTAATAGCTGGAGCAATAACTCCTAACGACGAATTTCCTCCGCCTTGACCGAGCTGAGAAAATGTCTCCAAGATAGAAACAACCGTACCGAAAAGTCCGATAAAAGGCGATGTAGAAGCAATAATACTAAGCCAAGTAATGCCACTAGTAGCATTTCGCTCAGCGATACTAACGGCGACCGAGAGCTTCTCTCTAGATATAGAGCCGCTTACGAACCGTTTTAAAATGGATTCGTTTAAAACATGTTTAGACCCGCCCATTAATAACGACTCAAGAGCATTTTGTTCTTTTTTTTGCCAAGAGCTAAGCCCTGCCATACGAGATAAAAGTATGGTAAGGCTTATTATGAAATAAAAAGAGAGCCAACTAAGTACGAATATAGTAATAAAACTACTTCTTGATAAGTAGTTCAAAAAAATATCAAGCCCAGCCACTATCTTGTCCGAGCCATACTATCTAGTTTTGCTACGGCAGCGGCCATAGCGTTATTCTCGCTACTCATACCAGCAATTAAATCCTTCGCCTTTTGCAATGAATTTGCTATCTCGCTCTCGGAATTTCCAGACACATGAACGGCGCCGTCAGCAAGGATAGTGGCCTTGCCCTCATTTATCTCAGCATATCCCCAGTTGATCGCGACGGCATCATGACTTTTATCTTCGCTCTCGATATCTATAACGCCGGCTTTTAAAAGCGAAATAAGCGAAGCGTGTCCAGGCAAAACCCCGAACTCGCCCTCACTACCAGGCAAAACTACGCTTTTGATATCGTTTGAAAACACTAAACCCTCAGGCGTAACGATTTCTAAATGTAATTTATTCATTACTTTTTCCTTTAAATTTAGGCTTTAAGTTTTTCAGCTTTTGCTATCGCCTCGTCGATGTTTCCTACCATATAAAATGCGTTTTCCGGCAAATCGTCGTATTTACCTTCCAAAATTCCCTTAAAGCCGGCAATATTCTCCTCAAGACTTACGTATTTACCAGGGCTTCCCGTAAATACCTCGGCAACGAAGAACGGCTGAGATAAAAATCTCTCAATCTTTCTAGCGCGGTCAACCGTGACCTTATCTTCTTCGCTAAGCTCGTCCATACCAAGGATCGCGATGATGTCTTGAAGATCTTTATATTTTTGTAAAACTGCCTGCACGCCGCGAGCGACTTTATAGTGCTCACCGCCTAAAATTTGAGGATCGAGCATTCTTGATGTCGAATCAAGCGGATCAACCGCAGGATAAATTCCCTTTTCTGCAATAGCTCTGTTTAGAACGGTAGTTGCGTCAAGGTGCGCAAAAACGGTCGCAGGAGCTGGGTCGGTAAGGTCGTCCGCAGGAACGTAAACAGCCTGAACCGATGTAATCGAACCTTTTTTAGTTGATGTAATTCTCTCTTGGAATTTACCCATTTCGCTCGCCAAAGTCGGCTGATAACCAACGGCTGACGGAATACGTCCAAGAAGCGCCGACATCTCTGCGCCAGACTGAGAGAAACGGAAGATGTTATCAATAAACATCAAAACATCAAGTCCCATCTCGTCACGGAAATACTCAGCCATCGTTAGACCTGTTAGAGCGATACGGTTTCTCGCTCCCGGTGGCTCGTTCATTTGGCCGTAGCACAAGGCAACTTTGTCCAAAACGTTACTTTCTTTCATCTCGTGATAAAGGTCGTTTCCTTCGCGCGTTCTCTCGCCAACACCTGCAAATACAGAGTAACCGCTGTGTTTAAATGCAACGTTGTGAATAAGCTCCATGATAATAACCGTCTTACCAACACCGGCACCGCCGAATAGTCCGACTTTACCGCCCTTTGCGTAAGGAGCCAAAAGGTCAACTACCTTGATACCTGTTTCAAAAATTTCACTCTTTGTGCTTTGCTCTTCAAACGGTGGAGGATCGCGGTGGATAGACCATTTTTTATCAAATTCTACGCCTTCGCCTTCGTCGATTAGATCGCCGACGACATTGAAAATTCTGCCCAAAACTTTTTCGCCAACCGGAACGCTAATAGGCGCGCCAAGAGCCGTAGCCTCAAGGCCCCTAGTTAAACCTTCACTCATATCCATGGCGATCGTTCTTACGCGGTTATCGCCAAGGTGTGCGGCAACCTCTAGCACAAGTCTATTTTGCTTGCCATCAACCTCGAAATTTACTTCGACGGCTTCGTTGATCTTGGGTAAATAATCCGTGAAATCGACATCGACTACCGGACCCATTACCTGAGAAATGATACCTTTCATCCATACTCCTTAATTATTTCATTGATTCGACGCCACTGATGATCTCGATAAGCTCAGTGGTAATAGACTCTTGGCGAGCCTTGTTATACGATAGTTTTAGCTGCGCGACGCGCTCTTTAGCGTTATTAGTCGCATTATCCATCGCCTGCATTCTAGCGCTATGCTCTGCCGCAAGGCTATCAACTAAAGCGTAATACATACTATACTCGAAATACTTCGTAAGTAGTTCGTTTAAAATTTTACCGTCATCGCTCGGTTCAAATTCCATCAAAGAATTCGTCTCTACTTCGACTAGTTTTGGCGGCTCGACAGGCACGATATCGTTTATGCGAATTTGCTGAGAGATCATGTTATTGTAGCCGTTATGCACCAAAATAACCTTATCCGTTGTGCCGCTTATAAAGTCGTCTATCGCGTCTTTTATGATGTTTTGAGCTTTTTCATAGGTTGGAGACGAACTCACGCCGATGTATTTTTCAAGCAAATTTATACCCTGGAAGCTAAAAAATTCTATACCTTTTTTACCTACCGCGCGAAGCCTTATCTTTATTTTTTTCGCCTTAAATTCGTTAATCATATTTCTAACGGTTTTAATGGTCTGGATATTAAAACCGCCGCAAAGCCCCTTGTCTGCGGTAACGAATATAATATCGACCTTTTCGATATTCTCTTTGACGTCGAAAAATTTACTCTCGGCGTTTACGGAGCGATATTGATTGATCTTATAGGCGATTTCAGATAAAACTTCGTTGATCTTGAGCGCATAAACCCTAGAGTGACGAGCGGCTTCCTCGGCCTTGCGAAGTTTAGCCGTAGATACCAGCTTCATCGCGCGCGTCGTCTTTTGGGTGTTTTGGACGCTTTTGATCTTTCGTTTTATATCTTTTAAATTTGACATATTCTAGCCTTAGTTAGCGGCAAACGTCGCTTTAAAGTCTTTTAGCGCCTTATGCAAAAGCTCCTCGATTTCTTTGTCAAGTGCTTTTTTGGTTCGAATTTGTTCGAAAATTTCAGGATACTTCGCCTCAATATAAGGATAAAGCTCAGCTTCAAATTTTGTAACCGCTACAGTCGGGATATCATCTAAGTAGCCTTTCGTACCGGCAAAGATAATAACGACTTGCTTTTCAACGGCAAGCGGACTATAAGGAGGCTGTTTTAGCACCTCAACCATCCTTTGACCGCGCTCGAGTTGTTTTCTAGAGCTCTCGTCGAGATCGCTCGCAAACTGTGCAAACGCTTGAAGCTCACGGTATTGCGCAAGGTCGAGTCTTAATGTTCCAGAAACTTGTTTGGTTGCCTTTATCTGAGCTGCACCGCCGACGCGAGAAACCGAAAGACCGACGTTGATCGCAGGGCGGATACCTGAGTTAAATAAGTCAGACTCAAGGAAAATTTGACCGTCGGTGATAGAAATAACGTTCGTCGGAATATACGCCGAAACGTCGCCAGCTTGAGTCTCAATAATAGGAAGTGCCGTTAGAGAACCTGCGCCAAGCTTGTCGTTTAGCTTAGATGCGCGCTCTAGCAAACGAGAGTGCAAATAGAAAACGTCGCCTGGATACGCTTCGCGGCCTGGTGGTCTGCGAAGAATCAAGCTCATTTCGCGGTATGCGACGGCATGTTTTGAAAGGTCATCATAAATGATTAGAGCGTGGCGAGAGTTGTCTCTAAAATATTCGCCCATAGTTACGCCTGCATATGGAGCTAGGTATTGAAGCGCGGCGGCGTCGGAAGCGCCTGCATTTACGACGATGGTATACTCCATAGCGCCGTACTCTTCAAGTTTTTTAACAACTTGCGCGACCGTTGATTGTTTTTGTCCGATCGCGACATAGATACAAATAACGTCTTGACCTTTTTGGTTGATGATAGTATCTATCGCAACGGTAGTTTTACCAGTTTGGCGGTCGCCGATGATGAGCTCGCGTTGTCCGCGGCCGATCGGTACTAGCGCGTCGATAGCCTTAATACCTGTTTGAAGCGGTTCATGAACGCTCTTTCTGGCCATGATGCCTTTTGCTTTTTCCTCGACGAATCTAGTCTCGCTAGCTTCGATCGGGCCTTTAGCGTCTATCGGCTCGCCGAGCGAATTTACTACGCGGCCTATCAAAGCATCGCCCACGGGAACGCGCAAAAGCTTAGCTAGGCGTTTTACGCTTGAGCCCTCTTTGATACCGTCCGTTTTACCCAAGATAACGATACCGACGCTGCTTTCCTCTAGGTTTAGAGCCATGCCTTTTTCGCCGTTCTCAAACTCGACCATCTCGCCGGCCATAACGTTTTTTAGGCCGTAAACGTTAGCAACGCCGTCGGCTACGGATATCACCTTGCCCGTCTCGTTTACATCGACGCTAAGGCTGAAATTTTCAATCCTCTCCTTGATGATGGCGCTAATTTCATCTGCTTTTATTTTTGCACTCACGCTTTTTCTCCTTTATATTGCTTTTAATATGTATTCGCTCATTTGGGCTTTTAGCCTATCTACCGAAAAGCTGGCCTCCACGCCCAAATCGTCCAGCTCGATCTTGATGCCGTTATAGTCGCTTTTTACCGGCTCTAAAATGATTTTTGCGTTAAATCTCTTAGAAAAGCTGCTTTCAAGCTCTGAAATTTGAGCCTGGCTGATCTGCGAGCCGCCGTAAATTTTGCCGTAAAAAACATTATCCATTTTTGACTTTTGCGCTAAAAGCTCCGAAACGATATTAGGCAAAATATCAAGTCTTTTATTTTCGCCGAGTAGTTTTATGAAATTTACAAATTTCTGATCCGCCTCACCGACTAAAGATAGAACAAAATCCGCTTTTTGGCTATTTTTTAAATTCGGCGAGACGATGATATTTTGAAATTTTTCATTTGCAAATGCGTTTGCGATCTCTTGTAGCTTGGCGGTAAAGCTATTAAACTCATCTTTACTAAGGTCACTAACTAGGGCTTTTACGTATTTTTTTGCGATAAGTTCTTTCATTAGCCGACCCTCTTAAGCATGATATTGATAAGCTCGCTTTGATCCATTTTCACGCTGTCGCTTGCAAAAATTTCATTTAAAATTTCGCCCACAACGGACTTAACCATGCGTCTTTTTTCAAATTCTTTTTGATCTTGGAAGCTTTTTTCCAAATTTGCGACCTCTTGTCTGGTTTCTTCTTTGATACGCTCAGATATCAAAACAGCCTCTTTTCTAGCCGTTTCTACTAGACTGGCTGCATTTGCTTTAGCCTCTTCTATGCGTCTTAGAGCGTCGCCTTTTTTGGCTTTTGAATCTTTTAGTTTTTGCTCGATATTATCAAGCCTCGCCGCGATACCGGCAATTCTTCCCTTGTAGGCATTTTTGATAGGGTTTGCTATAAAATAATACAAAATCGCAGCAAAAACGATAAAGTTTATCGTTCTAGGCACGATATCATATCCGCCGTCCGCCATCAAAACAAAAGGACATAATAAAAGTAAAATTTTGCTTTTCATAATTAAATCCTTGCGAGTTTTGCTTTTAAAGCAGCTTGAAGTTCAGGCAATTTTTGCTGCAAATCAGCTCTAAAATCGCTCTTTTGAGAGTTTAAATTTTGGATAAAAGCATCGTAATCAGCCTCCAAAACCCCGCGCTTTTCGCTGACTATCTTAGCGGCCGCGTCTTTTGCAGCATTGATAGCCTCTTGTTTGATCTTATCGGCTTCGCTTCTTGCGGCGGCTATGAGCTGTTCTATCTGCGCTTCGTACACGCCAAGATCGCTCGTATTTTTGCTAGCGCTCTCTTCGTCGTTTTTTATCGCATCATTTCTAGCGTCTATAAATTTAAGTAGAGGCTTGTAAAGGATGGAATTTAAAACGGCGATGAGCCCCAGAAAAATAACTGCCGTCAGGACGACTAACGGCAAATTAATTTCCAACATCAAATCTCCTTAAAGTTTAATATTTTCTTAAGCATAATAAAACCGTGCTTATTTTACAAAAAAAAAGGATAAAACAAGCTAAATTTAAAGAAATATTTTATTTTATCTTGTTTATTAGCCTATCGATATCAGCTATGTCATCAAATTCGATAGTGATTTTTTTGCCTTTTATCTTAATCGGTACGTCAAATTTAGAAAAAACCTCTTTTAAATTTGCAAGTCTTTCAAGGTATCTCTCATCTAGCTTAAGTGCGGCTTTAGGCGGCAATTTATTTTTTAGATTCTTGACCAAATTTTCCGTCTCGCGCACGCTAAGACGCTGCCCGATGATGGTATCGACCGCCGTTTTTTCGTCGTTTGGCTCAAGACCCACGATGACTTTGGCGTGTCCCTGCGTTAGTTTGCCCTCTTTTATGTACTCCTGCGTCACGGCGCTAAGGCTCAAAAGCCGCATGGTATTTGTTATCTGAACCCTGCTTTTGTGGATGATGTTTGCTAGCCCGTCCTGCGTGATTTTATACTCATCTATTAGCTCTTTGTAGGAATTGGCAAGCTCGATCGGATTTAGGTCTTCTCTTTGGATATTTTCTATGAGCGCTAGTTCGCGCAGGCTTTGGCTCTCGATGTCGGCGACTATAGCCTTTATCTTGCTTTCGCCTAGCAGCTTAGTCGCACGAAATCTCCTCTCGCCCGCAATCAGCATATATCCGCCGTCTTTTTCTATGACGATGATCGGCTGGATAAGTCCGTGCCTTTTGATACTTTCGCTAAGCTCTCTTAGCGCCGTTTCGTCGAAATTTTTACGCGGTTGATACGGGTTTTCGGTAATCAACTCAAGGTCTATTTCTTTTATTATTTCGCTGTTACCTTCGTTTATTTCGGCTTTATACGCTAGCTCTACATCACCCAAAATCGCTTCTAGTCCGCGCCCTAGTCCGCCTTTTTTAGCCATTCGTTATCCTAAAATACAGCATGCTAAATTTTGATACGCTACCGAGCCGGGTGATTTTATGTCGTATAAAATCACTGGCTTACCAAAGCTCGGGCTTTCGGCAAGCTTTACGTTTCGCGGTACTATTACGAATTCATCGCCCATATCCTTGTTTTTAAACAGTTTATTTTCAAAATGCTGCTTTAAATTTGCCACGGTTTCCTTGGCGAGGTTATTTTGCGAACTGTACATAGTCGGCAAAAATCCTTTGATATTTAGCTTCGGATTTATGGTTTTTTTGATGATTTTTACCGTATTTAAAATTTGCGCAAGTCCCTCTAATGCGTAAAATTCGCACTGTATCGGGATTATCACGCTATCGCTAGCGCTTAGTGCGTTTACGGTGATGCTGCCCAGCGCCGGAGGACTATCGATTATAATGAAATCATACTGCCCCTCGACCTCTTCGATCTTACTTTTTAGTATCTTTTGATAGTCTTTGTTTTGTTCGCTTAGTTCTTGCTCGATGCCTACGAGACCGATGTTTGAAGGCACTAGAAAAAGCGTCGGTATCTCGGTTTTTAGCACTATTTGAGACAGCTTTTTGCGGCCGGTGAGTACGTGATATATATTATATTCGTAGTCGTTTCTACTAAAGCCCATTCCAGTTGTCGCATTTGCTTGCGGATCGATGTCGATGAGTAGGACTTTTTTTTCGGCTACCGCTAGCGATGCAGCCAAATTTACCGCCGTAGTCGTCTTTCCGACGCCGCCTTTCTGGTTTGCGATAGTTATAATTTCACACATGAGAATTTTCCAATTTTTTTGTTTTTTAATTGATTAATTTTACAAAAAACTTACTTTGTCCAAGTTTAGTTTCGGCTTTAAAATTTCTGAAAGAATTTCGCGGCGCGCCCACGCCGATATTTTGTAAAAATATTAAATTTTACGTCAAATTTAAGCAAATTTATCTGAGCGAAAAAACCCTTCGCCCATCTATATCTAAAGAGCCGTCAGATAGGAGTTTTGCATCTTTGAGCGCCACTTCTTCGCCCTCAAAGTGCGTGATAAATTCTCTTGATTTTTTAAATTCGCTCTCAAATTTTTTAAAAATTTCCGCCCATGACGGAGCCGTTTGTAGCTGCTTGCAAAACTCTCCAACCGCGGCGCTAGGGCTTACGTCTATGTCTAAAATTCCCGCATTTTCGGGCGCATTTTTTAAATTTATACCCATACCGCAAACGTAAATTTCACCGACTTTCGTCGTCAAAGTTCCGCCGATTTTTTTGTCGTCGACGTAAAAATCGTTCGGCCATTTTAGCCAAATTTGAGAGCCGCGAGCCGCGAGCACTTCGCGCATAATCATCGAAAAGTAAATCGACGCCGACTCACCCCTTAGATCGCTAGGCAGCGCCGTCTCGCTCATGCAAAATGAAAAAAACAGATTACCCTCTAGCCCGCTCCAAGCGTTGTTTCTGCTGCCGATACCCTGCGTCTGCTCTTTTGCCACAAGCGCAAAAGGCGGCTGTATTTCGCCGTTTCGCAGCCCTTCGACCAAAACTTTTTGCGTAGAGGGGACGCTATCTGCGAACTCTATTCTCAAATTTTATTCCTTTTAAAATTGCTGTTTTATTTTACATTGCGAGCGCATTAGTATCATAAATTTACAAGGCAAGCTTCGCTCGGCTCAAATTTACGACACTATATCGCCGACGCCAAGGCGCTTGCCGTTTAGATAGGCGCTAGCATCCACCGGCTTTTTGCCCGGTTCTTGTACCTTTAAAATCTTAACCGCACTCTCGCCGCATGCTACGCAAAAGCCGAGCTTATCGACGCTTAAAATTTCGCCCACGCGTTCAAATTTGCGCTCGCAGTATTCGCGCAAAAGCTCTAGTTCTAAAACTTTAAGTCCGCCAGCTAGATAAATCCCGGGCCATGGCGTTAATGCGCGAAATTTATTATAAATTTGCTGTGCGCTCTGCTCAAAGCCAAAAAGCCCATCGGATTTTGCGATTTTTTTGCAGTGCGTGGCCTGCGCGCCCTCTTGCTTAAGCGGCTTTAAATTTGCAAAATTTCGCAGCACTCGCACTATCAGCTCGCCCGCCAGATCCCCGAGCTCGTCAAACAGCTGCGCCGCCGTTTTGTCCTCACAAGGCGTGTAGGCAAAATCAAGCATATCGCCCGTATCAAGCCCCGCGTCCATCAGCATCGCCGTCACGCCCGTCTGCTTCTCGCCCGCTAGTAGAGCACTTTGGATCGGGCTTGCGCCGCGGTATTTGGGCAGGATCGAGGCGTGCAGATTTATGCAAGGAGCGAGCTCAAGCACGGCCTGCGGCAAAATTTTACCGTATGCTGCAACCACGATAAAATCAGGCTTTAAGTCTTTTATCTGGGCTGCGACCGCCTCATCTCTTAAAGTCGCAGGCTGAAAGATCGGCACGGCGGGCAAGTGCTGCTGTGCGTAAATTTTCACCTCGCTCGGAGTTAAAATTTGCTTCCTGCCAACAGGCTTATCGGGCTGCGTAAATACGGCCGCGATCTCAAATTTCGCCTCCGCAAGGGCGCGCAAAATTTTAGCCGCATACTCGGGCGTACCCATAAAAACTATATTCATTCTTTTCCTTTAAATTTAGTCAAATCAAGGCGCAAACGATCGCGCGGGTGCTAATCGTGCTCGAAATAAATTTTTACGCAAACCACGGAGCAAAACTGGCCCACACTCGCTCGCGCGAAGTAAAATTTATACGCGTCGCACAAACCAAACCCCGCGCAAAAGGCCACATCATTGCCGTTTTTCGCGCTTATTTGACGGCGGATTGATTTTTATCCTCGGATCCGTCTGACCAAGGCCAAGAAGCGCAAGGATCTTCGGACCAATAAATCTTTGCAGAGGATTTTGCCCCCAGCTCATCTAGGCTAATCTTGCCGTCATGGTTAGCATCGAGCCTCTTAAATTCCGAGTCCGAGCGCAAATTTAGCTCTACTTTCAGTCCGGACGGCACCTCGCTCGTCATCCACTCCTGCAAGCTCAGCGCGCCGCCACGATCCTTGTCGTTAAAGTCCATAAAATTCGGCACCGGATCGGCGGGTTCGCAACCGTATGCGCCGAAGCATAAAAATACTAGAATAAAAATTTTATTCATTTCGCCTCCTTAAATTTTATCTTTTTGCGACGTTTGCGAGCGATAAACGTAAAATTTGCCCACATATTCGGACGCGCTTAAGGCCTGCGTTTGCAAAAGCCATCTGCGGCGCGGCTTTTGGCGCAATCTACAGCTCCTTTTTAAGCAGCTCAAGCAGGTTAAATTTTAGTTCATTTATATTTTGTCCCGTCGCCGAAGAGATCGGCATCACAAAAAACGGCTTGGCGGCGTCAAATTCATAAATATCTTGCTTAAATTTCATCTCGCCCGCCGTGCCCGAAAGCCCCAAATGCGACAAAAACGTATCAAATTTTTCCTGCAAATTTTCGGCCGCGTCCGCGCGAGTTAGAGCGATCGCGTAGTCTCTTTTTGCAAGCTCTCCCGAAAATTTCGCCGTCTCGGCCCTCAGCGCGTCAAACTGCTCCTCAAGGCTACGATAATTCGCAAGATCGAGCATAAAAAGTAAAATTTTAGTGCGCTCGACGTGTTTTAAAAACTGCACGCCAAGCCCGCGCCCTTCGCTTGCGCCCTCGATGATACCCGGGATATCGGCCATGACAAAGCCGCTGTATTCGTCAACCTCGACGAGACCGAGCTTTGGCGTGAGCGTGGTAAACTCGTAGTTTGCGATCTGGGGTTTGGCGTTTGAGACGGTCGAGATTAGCGTGCTTTTACCGACGTTTGGAAAGCCTACGAGCCCCACGTCGGCGATGAGCTTAAGCTCCAGCCTCACCTCGCGCGTTTCGCCCTCAAGGCCTTTTTGCGCGTATTCGGGGGCTTGGTTGATCGAGCTTTTAAAATGCACGTTGCCAAGCCCGCCCTTGCCGCCTTTTAAAAATAGCTCACGCTGCCCCTCGCTGGTTAGATCACAAAGTAACTCGCCCGTCTCGGCATCCAGCACCGCGGTACCGGGAGGCACGATGAGCTCTAGGTGCTCGCCTCTTTTACCGTGCATTCTGCGCCCCGTGCCCGCCTCGCCGTTTTGCGCGCGCATGGCCTTTTTGCCTTTATACGCCGCAAGCGTGTGGGTGTTGTTATCGGCGACGAAATACACATCCCCGCCGTCGCCGCCGTCGCCGCCGTCCGGCCCGCCCAAAATCACGTGCTTTTCGCGGCGAAAGCTCACCGAGCCAGCCCCGCCGTGCCCCGAGCTTAGAGTTAAATTTACGCTATCTATAAACATTTTTTTGCCTTAGTTTTTAAATTTTATTCTATTATTTTTAGTTTGTTATTTTGCGAAATTTTCGGATTATATCGGTTTATTGATTAAAATTTGATTTGCCGAAAAGTTCAAATGATTTGCCAAGCGCCGTTATCGACACGATATAGATTTGCGCAATTTGGGTCAAATTTTAAAATTTGACGAACGATGCGACGATTATTTTTATTATATAAAAGCTTTTTTAGATTTTAGAAATTTGGGTGATTTTAAAAGAAAAAAAGGGGCTTTCGCCCCAAGGATTACGCAGCAGGATAAACTGAAACTTTTTTCCTATTTTTATCTAGTCTTTCGAATTTAACAAAACCGTCGATTAGCGCGAAAATCGTGTGATCTTTGCCTAGACCGACGTTGCTGCCCGCGTGAGTAGCGGTACCGCGCTGGCGGATGATGATGTTGCCCGCGCGAACGAATTCGCCGCCGAATTTTTTAACGCCTAAGCGTCGTCCGATGGAATCTCGGTTATTCTGGGTTGAGCCTTGACCTTTTTTGTGTGCCATTTCTTATCTCCTTAAGCTGCGATACTTACGACTTTTACGCGTGTGAACTGTCTTCTAAAACCACGTTTTAGTTTTGAGTCTTTGCGTCTGCGTTTTTTGTAAATAACGACTTTTTTATCCTTGCCCTCGTTTACGACTTCAAGAACGACTTTCGCACCCTTTACGAACGGCGCGCCTACCTTTACTTCACCGTCGTTTACGCACAAAACGTCCGTAATCTCGACTGATGATTTTGCTTCGGCACTGAAATGGTCAAGCTTAAGATATCCGCCTTCGCTGACGCGATACTGCTTGCCGCCGTGCCTAAATATAGCGTATTTTGACATACTCTACCTTTCTAAATTTGGTAAGACCAAAAAGCGCTTTTGGATTTCAAAAGACTTGGGGAGCTTTGTTGGTTGTTAATAGACGGATGATACCCAAAAATTTATAAATTTTGGTTTAATGTCCTAGCTTTTAAAATTTCATCCGCCAAATTTTCGACCATCGCGTCGTGATCGAGAAATCGTATTTGATCGCTCGGCGAAGGCCCGTCAAAAGGCTGATGAAGTACGGTTTTAGCAGGCAGCGCGTTTAAAATTTGATTAAAAACGTCAAATTCCGGCGGAAAGCTGAAATACAATTTTGGCTGCGCCGGTTTGTCGCCCAAAAGCCTTTTTGCGTAAATTTCGCTGAAATTTTTAGCTTTTGGCAAGCTAATGCGCTCAAAAATCTCAAAAGGCAAGAGATAATGCGCCAAAGCGTAAAATCCGTGCGCGAAAAAACTAATCCGCTTTTCAAATTGCGGCGCGGCGGTTCTGGCGACTTTCACGCAAAAATTACTCAAACTCTCGCTCATCGCGGCCGTATCTTTTTCGTGCAAGGCAAGGATAAATTTTACCGCTTCTCTTTCGTTTATCGGCTTTTTGGAGTCCGCAAATCTACGCGCTTTTTTCAGTGCGGGCTCAAGCGATTTTTTATCGTCCCATAGCAGCGCCGCAACCAGATCGCTCATCACGCACAAAAATCTATATCCGTTCGTGCTGGGTGGCATAGAGTGCGTCATCACGTTTTTCGCGCCGTCCATGTCGCCGCACGCTAGCGCAAGAAACGAATGAATAAGCCTCTCGCACTGATCGTACCAGCCCTCGCAACCCGGTAGCAGCTCGTTTCTGGCGTACTGAAAAACAAGGTCGTTTAGAGCCTCCACATCGCCGCTTTCTATATATTTTTCCAGCCAAATTTCATAAGGAATTTGCGGTATCGAAAAAGCCATCAGTTTTATCAACTCACACAAAAACTCGTGCTCGCTCAAATTTTTCTTTTTTAGCTTGTCTAAAACTTCGCCGCACTCGTCCAAAAGCAGCTCGGTTTCGCTCTTTTGCGGTTTTTTAGATTGCGAAAATTTGTGGGAATTCTCCTGCGAGTCTTGTAAAAATATTTTCATCTACATACTTCCTATTTTTATTTATTTTATCAAAAACTTCTTGTGCCTGGGGCAGATGCGCGCCGTATCTAGCTAGATAGAGCCAGTCTAGCCCTTCGCACGCTGTTTTAGCAAGCGCCTTGCCGCCTTTGGTCGCCTTGGTCGAATACTCCAAAACAAAAGGCAAGGCCGAGTGTGCAGCGTCCTCTTTATACAAAATCCCCGTCATCGCGTAAAATTTAGCGCGGTACTCTTTACTGACAAGCAAACTCGCCAAAAAGCCGTTCTCGACGCCGTTTGCTAAAAACGCGGTAGTTAAAGCCGCATTGCCTTGTACATCTAGACTTTTAAATTTGACGGCGCATTTTAGAGCGGGTATCGCACGCACCGTGCCTAGCTCGCGCAGTGCGACGGCAGCCCAAAGGAGATCAAATTTATCCTGCGAGCTTTGCAAAACCTCTATCAAATTTGACTCGTCATATATGATTTTACGGCTTTTAAAGTGATCCGCGGCAGCCTCGTTGCGCGCCCTCATCTGTCCAAACCACTCGCTTACGTGATCGTCAAGCTTTTGCATTTTTATCCTTTAAATTTAGGCAATTGTAGCGTAAAATTTAACCTCGTTTTAGGTATAATCGCCCAAATTTAAGCAAATTCAGGATAGAGATGGCAGGCGAAGACCAAGAAAAAACCGAAGAACCCACCTCCAAAAAGATCGAAGACGCGCGCAAGGACGGCAACGTCCCCAAAAGCCAAGATTTAGCCGGCTTCGTCACGCTCGCGGTCGCGATCTTCGTCGTATTGGCGCTTCTTGGCTTCATCGGCGATCAGTTTTTTACGCTGTATAACTACTATCAAAGTCTAATCGGCCAGGAGTTTACGCGCAAGCTGCTCTTTAGCGTCGCGATCACGACGATATTTCGCACGCTGCTCATCATCCTGCCCATCGCCGTTTGCATCGCGATCGCGGGTGTCGTCGCCAACCTCATGCAGTTTGGATTTATATTTACGACTAAGCCTTTGGAGCCAAATTTAAACAAAATCAACCCGATAAAAGGGCTCAAAAATCTCTTTTCACTCAAAAAACTGATAGATGGCATCAAAATGGTGCTCAAGGTCACGGCGGTTTTCACGGTCGGATTTTTGATGTTTTTAAGCTTTATCAAAGAGCTGCCGCATACACTGTTTTTCTCGATGGCGGCGCAGCTGGCGTGGCTAAAAGAAAAAATGCTGATTTTAGCCGCCGTGATGCTCATCGTGATGTTTATCATCGGGCTTCTTGACGTGCTGATCGTGCGTTTTCAGTATTTTCGCGACTTAAGAATGAGCAAGCAGGAGATCAAGGACGAGTACAAACAGATGGAGGGCGACCCGCAGGTAAAAGGTCGCATTCGTCAGCTGCAAATGCGAGCCGCGCGCAACAGAATGATGCAAAATATCCCGCAAGCAGACGTCATCATCACAAACCCGACTCACTACGCCGTCGCACTTCGCTATGATAAAACAAAGGAAAAAGCGCCGGTGATCCTCGCTAAAGGCGTGGATTTTCTAGCGCTTCGTATCAAGCAAATCGGAGTAGAAAATAACGTCAAAATCGTCGAAAATCCGCCGCTAGCGCGCGAGCTATACAAGATGTGCGAGGTGAATGACATGATCCCATCGGAGCTCTTTCGCGCCGTCGCCGAGGTGCTAAGCTTCGTCTACATGAGCGACAAACAAAAATTCGGCGATAGGCTGAAGTAAATTAAATTTGCATTTTTGGCTGTAAATTTGAAGTTAAATTTGAGATCAAATTTGCGTCGCTCAAATTTGAATAAGTTTTAGAATTCTACTCGCTGATACCCGCAACTTGAAAACGTCAAAATTTACTTTGGTAAAATTTAAATAAAAATTTTAAAAATTTGCTTTCAAGCCCGCGACGCTTTGCCTGCAAGGCAAAGCAGTGTCGCCACCTTAAAAGCGTCGTAGGGGATGGGGGATTGTCAATGGGGAAGGGAGCAACTTCGCGTCTGCTAGCAGTTGCGAGTATAGCGAAGCAAAATTCAAGCCCCTTCCCCCTTGACAGGAAAGCAGAGCAGCATCAAACCTGGCCGAATCAAATTTGACATTTTCAAGATGCGGGTCTCGGTGGCTCAAATTTGCAAATTTGACTCCAAATTTGAACATAAAACGATAAGGCGAAGTATCGTGAGATGATTTTTGGGGTTTTGAAGTTAAAATTTGACGAAGATAAGGCATGTAGCCTATCGAGTCAAATTTTAACAAAATCCACAAAAAGCGCTCGCGAGACGAGCCGAAGCAAGTCTCGCAAGGCAAAATTATTTAATAAATCCGTAAAGGTTAGCTAACACCCAACCCACCGCGCATGAACTAAACACGCCGATAAGGCCCGGTATAATAAAGCTGTGGTTGATGACGTATTTGCCGATCTTTGTCGTACCTGAGCGGTCAAACTGGATCGCCGCAAGGTCGCTCGGATATGTTGGAAGGATGAAGTATCCGTAGCAAGCCGTAGCAAACGCGACGATGATGCCAGGATCCACACCGATCTGAACTGCAAGCGGTACAAACGTCGCGGCAGCTGCTGCTTGAGAGTTTAGGAACTTAGAAATCAACATACCTACGACGATATACATCCACGGATAGGCTCTCATCACCTCTCCTAGCGAACCTTTTAGCATCTCGATGTGAGAGTGGAACATCGTATCGGCCATCCAGCTGATGCCGTAGATCGCTACGAGCGCGACCATACCGCTGTGGAAGATCTCGTTTTGAGCGATCTTAGCAGCCTTGATGCCTGAGTAGATCATCATGATAGACGCAGCTAGTAGCATGAAAATTTGGATCGTATCGACCATACCTAGAGGCGCGGTCTTTTTCATAGTATCTTTTACTACGATGCTAGCGTTTGCGACGGTTTCGGTTTTGTCGCCTTTGGTGATAACTACATTGCCGTCCTGAAGCACGATAGTTTGAGTTACTTTCTTGTCTTTATCTAGAACTTCTACGTTCGTAAATTTAGTAGCGTCTTTTACTTTATTGTCTTTTACGTTTGAGACGATTTTGCTATCGGTTACGGTAGATACTACTTGACCGTCTTTTACGGTGATGTTTTTAACTACTTTTTTATCTACTACGATTTCGATAGATTTGCCAGGGACGTCGCTAGTCCAGCTAGGGCGGAGTTGTTTATAGTAGCCTAGAACCGCCACGATAGCGATCGTAGCTAGAAATATCCACATCACGTTCCACTGTTTAGCAGGGAGTTTTACGCCGATTAGAGAGTGAGATTCGTCTGAGCCGTAGATATATTTTCTTTGCTCAGGGTCTTTGATCCTCTCTTGGAAGTCAGGGTCTTTATCTAGGTCTTTACCTCTAAAGATTGAGTAAGTACCGATGATAAGCATACCGATAAAGGTTGCCGGGACAGTGACTTTTAGTAGATCTACGTAGCTAGTAAATCCGTCGATATGAACGGTACCAGTGCCTAGCAAAACAGCGACCATAGATACGCCCGCAACCGAAACTGGGCTAGCGATGATGGCTAACTGAGATGAGATCGTAGTCGCAGCCAGCGGTCTTTCCGGACGGATGCCGCTTTTGATAGATACGTCGTAGATGATCGGTAGCAGCGTATAAACCGTGTGTCCCGTGCCGCATAGAACGGTTAGCGTCCAGCCGCAAAGAGGCGCCAAAATACAGACGAATTTAGGATTTTTTCTTAGCGCTTTTTCTGCTATCTGAAGCATAACATCAAGACCGCCCGCGGCTTGTAGCGTAGAGCTTGCTACGACGACGGCTAGGATCGTAAGGATAACGTCGATAGCTGGTTTGCCCGGCTTCATACCGAATGCAAATACCAAGATAACAAGACCGATGCCGCCTAGTACGCCTAGCGCCATACCGCCTTTTTTAGCGCCGTAGAATAGACATCCGAGCACTACGATTAGCTGGAGAGTAAATTGCGTGCTTTCACTCAAACTGGTTAGAAATTCCATTTTTTCTCCTTTTAGGAAATTACTGTTCGATTATATAAATATTAAAATTAAATACTAATAAAAAATTAAAAATACATTTGTAAATATTAACATTATGTTTAATAAATCCGCCTCGCATCAAATTTCAGTAAAATTTAAATATCTCTATTAAATGCGTTTAAAAGAAAATTTGAGATATAATCCTAAAATAAAAAATTAATAATTCCGCTTAAGGAGTAAATATGCAAATCCCCATCGCATACGGCAAAGAGGACGTCCTTCATCTGCGGATAGACGAGAGAAACTTGCTCGGCGTTTTTAACCCCAACCCCGTGGCTAAATTTGACGAAACGGCGCTCATCGCAAAGGCTCTGGCAAATCCGATAAATCAAAAAAGCTTTGACGAGTTTATCGCGGGCGAGCAAAAGATCGTCGTCATCGTAAATGACGGCACCCGCCCGACGCCGACGGCAAAAATTTTAAAGCAAATTTACCCGAAAATCCGCGAGAAAAATAAAATTTTCATCATCGCCACGGGCTGCCATAGAGAGGGTACGCTCGATGAGTACGAGATGATCTTCGGCAAAGAAATTTACGCGGAGATCAGAGCCAAAAACGAAGTTCACGATCACGACTCCAAGCACGATGAGATGGTCTTTTTAGGCGAGAGCAAAAACGGCACGCAGATGTATCTAAACAAAGCCGTGGCAGAGGCGAAAAAGGTGATCGTCATAGGCTCGGTCGAGCCGCACTATTTTGCAGGCTACACGGGCGGCAGAAAGGCCTTTTTGCCTGGCACCGCGTCGTACGAGAGCATCACGCAAAACCATAAGCTCGCCCTAAGCTCCGACGCACAGGCGCTACGCCTAGAGGGCAACCCAGTGCACGAGGATATGATCGACGCGATGAAGGTGCTCGCGCACATCGACGTTTTTTCGATCCAGACGGTGCTTGATAGCGAGCACGGCGTGTATTACGCAAGCGCGGGCGATTTGAACGATAGCTTTTACGACTGCGTAAAAAAGGCCGACGAGGTCTTTTGCGTAAATATCCCGCGCAAGGCAGATATCGTGATCTCGGTCGCGCCCTATCCGATGGACGTCGATCTCTATCAGGCGCAAAAGGCCCTAGATAACGGCAAACTAGCGCTCGCGCAGGACGGAATTTTAATAATGGTCGCAAAGTGTCGCACGGGCATCGGACCAAAGCCGTTTTTTGACCTGATGGCCTCCGCCGATACGCCTAAAAAGGTGCTAGAAAAGATCAGCGCGGGCTTTAAGCTCGGCTATCACAAGGCCGCCAAAATGGCTGAAATCTCGCTCTGGGCGCAGACCTGGGCGGTAAGTGATCTAAGCGACGATGAGATGCGCGCCGTGCATCTAAAGCCCTACCACGACATCCAAAAGGCCGTGGACGACGCGCTCGCGCAAAAGGGCGCGGACGCTAAAATCATCATCCTGCCGTTTGGCTCGATGACGGTGCCTAAGGCGTAAATTTGGCTAAAATTTTATATTACGACGCGAGCGCTGGCATCAGCGGCGATATGAACTTAGCCGCGCTGGTGGAGCTTGGCGTGGATTTTGGCTATCTTTGCGCCGAGCTTGAGAAGTTAAATTTAGCCGGCGAATTTAAGCTGGAGCGCAAAAGCGTGCTAAAAAACGGCATCGCCGCGACCAAAATCGACGTCGTGCCGCTAAAATCGCAGCCTCACGCCAGAAGCTACGCGGATATCAAGCAAATTTTAGAGAGTTCAAATTTAAACCATAGCTGCAAACAAAGAGCAGGCGCGATATTTCGCACCGTTGCCGAGGCCGAAGCCAAAGTTCACGGCACGGATGTAGATCGGGTGCATTTTCACGAGGTTGGAGCGGTTGATAGCATAGTAGACATCGCGGGCGCAGCGATCTGCCTCGAGTATCTTTTTGAAAAGCTCGGCGTCTCGCGCGTGCTAAGCTCCAAAATCGAGCTTGGCGGCGGCGTAGCGATCTGCGATCACGGCGCGCTTAGCGTGCCTGCGCCCGCCGTTTGCGAAATTTTAAAAGGCGTGCCCGTAAGCCTCGGACGCGCAAATTTCGAGATGACTACGCCCACGGGTGCGGCGATTTTAAAGGCTTGCACGGACGAGTTTGCGGACGGCGCGAGCTTTAAAATAGAAAAGGTCGGCTACGGCGCGGGCGACAAAGATGCCGCGGGCTTTGCAAACGTGCTTCGCGCGATGCTTTGCGAGACCGATGAGGATTTATACGAGCGAAATTTAAGCGCGCGCCCTGGCTACGGCGAGGTTTGCAAGCAAATTTTAATCTCTACCAACATCGACGATATGGATGCCGAGAGCTTTGCGCTTGCGTGCGAAATTTTGCGCGAAAACGGCGCGCTGGACGTATTTAGCCGCTCTATTTTTATGAAAAAGGGGCGCATGGGCTATGAGCTAAACGCGCTGTGCCGCAAGCAGGACGCGCAAAATTTAAAGGATCTGATATTTACGCACACGACGGCGATCGGCGTTCGCGAGGTAGAGGTTGCTAAAACCGAGCTAAAGCGCGAGTTTGTGCGGGTGCAGACGAAATTTGGCGAGATAGGACTTAAGATTTCTGGCAGCGGCCAAACGCAAAAGGCAAAACCGGAATTTGACGAGTGCAAGGCCGCGGCGCTCGCGCACGGCACGACGATCGAGCGGGTGCGAAAAGAGGCGCTGAAAATCTATGACGAAACTAGAAAAACTAAAGGCTGATCTGCGCGGGCTTGGTGAACTCGCGGTCGCATTTAGCGGCGGCGCGGACAGTTCGCTGCTGCTGCGTGCGGCGCACGACGCGCTGGGTGAGCGCGCGATCGGCATAACGATCAGATCGCCCTATATGTCCTCGCGCGAGATCGCCGAAGCCGTGGAATTTGCTAGATCTTACGGCATCCGCCACGAAATTTTAGAGCTAGGCATTGCGGAGGGCATCAAAGACAACCCCGAAAAACGCTGCTATCTGTGCAAAAAGGCGGTGTTTTCGCGTCTGATAGAGCGCGCCCGCGAGCTTGGCTTTAGCCGCGTCGCAGACGGCACGAACCGAGACGATCTGGGCGAACATCGCCCGGGGCTCAAAGCCAAAGAGGAGCTAGGCGTACTCTCGCCGCTGATAAATTTAACCAAAGCCGAGATCCGCGAGCTATCGCGCGAGCTGGGCTTGCCCACCGCCGAAAAGCCCGGCTACGCGTGCTTGCTAACGCGCCTGCCGCACGGGCGCGAGATCGATGAGAGCGAGCTAAATTTGATCGAAGCGGCGGAAAATCTGCTCATCGCAAGCGGCTACGCAAACGTCCGCGCGCGGTGCGACCGCAAAAATATAAAGCTGCAAATGCCCTTTTCTAGCATGCAAAGCTTTCTAAACGATGCGAAATTTAAAAGCGTCGTTAGACAGCTGGTGACGCTTGGCGCAGCGGACGTGACGCTCGATCTAAAGGGGCTTAGAGAGGATGTTTTGCATGAGAGAGGATGAAATTTTAGAGCTTTTTGCCGGGATAAAAAGCGGCCGCGTGAGCGAGCAAGAGGCGCTAAAATACCTGAAAAACTACCCATACGAGGACGTGGGCTGCGCCAAGATCGACACCCAGCGCGCCCTGCGAAACGGCGCGGGCGAGGTGATCTACGGCGAGGGTAAAACTGATGATGAAATTTTACGTATCGCTGGTGCGATCGGCGCGAGAGGGCAAAATATCCTGATCACGCGCACGAACGAGCGGGTTTTTAAGCTAGTGCGCGAAATCTTGCCGCAGGCGGAGTTTAACGCTCGCGGCCGCGTCATCAGCGTCAAATTTAAAGAGCCCGCGCTCACGCAAAGCTACATCGCGATAGTCTCCGCAGGCACCGCCGACGGCGCGGTAGTGGAGGAGGCGTACGAGACGGCGAGATTTTTAGGCAACGATGTGCGTAAATTTAGCGATGCGGGCGTGGCTGGGTTGCACAGACTGATCGCAAATTTAGAGCAGATACGCGGCGCAAAGGTCGTGATCGCGGTTGCAGGCATGGAGGGCGCGCTAGCTAGCGTGCTGGCTGGCCTCGTGAGCGTGCCGGTGATCGCGGTGCCCACCAGCGTGGGATACGGAGCGAGCTTTGGCGGTCTGGCGGCGCTGCTAGCGATGCTAAACAGCTGCGCAAACGGCGTCAGCGTCGTAAATATCGACAACGGCTTTGGCGCCGCATATAACGCGAGCCTGATAAATCATCTATAAATTTAGGTTCTAAAATTTATTAAATTTAAACAAATACCAAATAAAATGATAAAAATTTGGAGTCAATATGAATATAGAAATTTTAAAAAACATAAAAGAAGCAACACAAAATATATCATCGTTTTTTATATTTTTGTTTATTTATGTATTTTTAAAAGATATAATAGAGATAATAAAATTTGGTTTTAATATAGATGATATAAGATACATATTATCTTTTAATGATTTACTATATGCCAGTGTGCTAGCTAGTGGTTTTTTACTACTTATATACGTATTTGCTAATAAAGGTGCATTAAGTTTCTTTATTGTATTTCTGTGCTTTATTTTTTTCTTTATTTATAATAGTGCGGAAAATATGAAGCAAATTACGGTATATGCTTTTATAATAATGATATTTTTAAAACATGAGTTGATTTACGATAATCTTCAAGATTGCTTTATTGATTATAAGACTTATATAAACATTGCATTAATAATATCTTTCTTTATGATATTTTTTCCATCCATCTTTCTTTTTGGGGGATTTGAAAAAAAATCTATAAATAACAAATACGAACCAGAGTTTTTATATCGCAAAGATATTGTTGGCAGACTGCTGGAACCAAAATTTTTTAGTCCAGCAAAGCTTGAAAAAAGTTATGATTTCGTGGAATTTAAAAATAGTAAAGTAGCATTAGATGAATTAAATGACATAATTATGAACGATGGAAAACTCCCCTACTTTGGGTTTGACGGCAAATTTTGGGTTTGGTTTATGCAAAATAACGAAAAATACAGAGTGTTTTTCATTCTAAAAAACGATAAACTCACTACTATAGTTGCTAGTGTGCTTGAAAACGATAAATTTCAAATCATAAAATATTTATCAAAAGACGTAATTCCCAAAAACACAGATACACAATTAGAAAGTATGTCTAGATTAGAGTGAGGGTATCAAATTTGTATAAACTAAAAAATATCCAAACGGAGTATTACTGTAATCAAATTTACAAAGTATATAAATAAGACTTTACTTGAGAATATGGCGCTAGGTTTCAGAATTTCGAGTGATACCAGTACAAAGCGCGTGCAAAAGCCGCAAACAAAGCAAAGCGTGAGAACTAGGCTAGCCTTTTTAGCTGCGGCGGTTTTGATTTTAGCGGTCGAAATTTACATTGCGATCTGCGTAAAGGGCGGCTTCGTGCGGCACTACGCGGGCGATGTTTTGGCCGTCATCTTGCTTTACGCTTTGGCGCGGGCTGCTTTTAGCGAGCCGCCATCAAATTTGCCGCTTAAAATTTTCGCGTTTGCGGCAGCCTTGGAGCTCGCGCAGTATTTTGGTGCCGTGCAAATTTTAGGTATAGAAAATAAAATTTTAAAAGTGATGATCGGCGGGACGTTTGATTTCGCCGATCTGCTCTGCTACGCTGCAGGCTGCGTCCTAGCGAGCGCTTATGAAAAATTTGAAAGTAAAAACCAGCAAAGGAGAAGCGATGGATAAAGAAAAAGCCGTGCAAAAGATGACCGAGGTCATGGCGAAATTCGTCGGCTACACAGGCAAGGTGCTGCCTGACGACGTGACGGCGAAGCTAAGCGAGCTTAGTGAGCGCGAGACGCAGCCGCTGGCGAGAGAAATCTACAAAACGATGTTTGAAAACCAGCGCCTAGCCAAGGAGCTAGATCGTCCGTCCTGTCAGGATACGGGCGTGATCCAGTTTTTCGTGCGCTGCGGAGTGAACTTCCCGCTCATCGGCGAGCTTGAAGAGCTGCTGCGAGAGGCCGTACTGCGAGCGACGCGCGAGGCTCCGCTGCGTCACAACAGCGTCGAGACCTTTGACGAGTACAACACCGGCAAAAACGTCGGCAAGGGCACGCCTAGCGTATTTTGGGAGATCGTGCCGCAAAGCAGCGAGTGCGAGATCCACACCTACATGGCCGGTGGCGGCTGTAGCCTGCCCGGCAAGGCAACCGTGCTGATGCCCGGCATGGGCTACGAAGGGGTCGTGAAATTCGTCATGGACATAATGACCAGCTACGGCATAAACGCCTGTCCGCCGCTGCTAGTCGGCGTAGGCGTTGGTACCTCGATCGACGTGGCGTCGCTGCTATCTAAAAAAGCGCTGATGAGGCCGCTTGGCTCGCATAATCCAAACGAGCGCGCCGCGCTAACCGAAAAGCTACTCGAAGAGGGCATCAATAAAATCGGCCTGGGCCCGCAAGGCATGAGCGGCGCAAGCTCGGTGATGGGCGTACATATCGAAAACTGCGCCCGCCACCCAAGCGTCATCGCCGTCGCCGTAAACGTAGGCTGCTGGTCGCACCGCAAAGGCCACATCGTCTGGGATGCGGAGCTAAATTTTGCCGTAAAATCGCACAAGGAGTTCGCGCTATGAGTAAGAAAATTTTAACTACGCCGATCGCGCCCGAGGATCTAGCAGATATCAAGATCGGCGACGTGATCTACCTCACGGGGCACATCGTCACCTGTCGCGACGTGCCGCACAGACGCGTCGTAGAGGAGAGTCGCGAGCTGCCGTTAGATATAACAGGCGGTGCGATCCTGCACGCTGGACCGATCATCAGAGAAACGGGCGAAAAAAGCTTTGAGATGGTCTCGGTTGGGCCGACTACTAGCATGCGGATGGAGAAATTTGAGCGCGAGTTTATCGCTAAAACGGGCGTGCGCCTGATAGTGGGCAAAGGCGGCATGGGCGAGGGCACGATGAGCGGCTGCAAGGAGTTTGGCGCGATACACTGCGTATTTCCCGCGGGCTGCGCGGTGGTCGCCGCGACGCAGGTCGAGGAGATCGAGAGCGCGGACTGGACGGAGCTTGGGATGCCCGAGACGCTGTGGAAGTGCCGCGTGAAGGAGTTTGGCCCGCTCATCGTCTCCATAGACGCGCACGGAAATAATCTTTTTGAGCAGAACAAGGTCAAATTTAACGAGAAAAAGGATGCGGCGCTAGCTGAAATTTTACCGCAGGTCGGGTTTATAAAGTAGCTAAATTTGGGCGACTTGTGCTTTGAAATTTCACGATGGTCACTAAAATTTAATGGCCTTAGGCGTATTGCAAGCGGGTGGCAAACGCTGCGACGGAGCGCATGAAATTTGCTTTAGAATTTGCGCTAAATTTTAAAATTTAGCGCAAATTTTCGCACGCGACGGCTTGCATCTTAAATTTACGCAAATTTATAAATTTTAGCGTACTTGCTTACGTGCGGCGATTAAATTTATCGCGGCACGGTTTGATTTTTAATTTAAAATTAGCATTTAACGGGGCTTTTATGAGAAAATTTTACGCGATACTGCTTGCCGCGCTCGTTGCGCTATCTATCACGGCTTGTGGCAGCAAGGGTAAAGAACGCCCGCTACCGGCCGGCAGCGTCGTAGTGGCTCTAGGCGACTCGATCACGCAGGGAGTGGGTGCTAGCGAGCAGAGCGCATGGCCGGCAAATTTAGCGCGCTTGAGCGGCTGGCGAGTGATAAACGCGGGAGTTTCGGGCGATACTAGCGCGCAGGCCTTGGCTCGTTTGCCAGCACTTTTGCAAGAATATAAGCCCGCGCTCGTGATAGTTAGCATCGGCGGCAACGACTTTTTGCGCGCCCAGCCCAGCTCCGCCACGCGCGCCAATATCGCCGCCATCTTGCGCACGGCAAAAGAAAGTGGCAGCCGCGCGGTGCTCATCGGCGTTCCCAAGCTAACTTTGGGTGCGGCTCTGGGGGGGGGGATATTTAGCGATCACGAGCTGTACGAGGAGCTGGCGAAGGAATACCGCGTGCCTTTGCTCTCTGACGCTTGGGGTGATGTGATGAAGCATAGCCGCCTGATGTCCGATAGATCCACCCAAACGCTACGGGCTACGCGGAATTTACCGCGAGCTTAGAGAAATTTCTACGCAAGCAGGGATTTTTGCGGTAAGTTGTGCGCTATGGTTTGCAAGATTAAATTTAAAATACTTAGAAATTTAATCGCTATTCTAGTAAAATTTTAAAACAATAAAGGATCAATATGAGTACTGCCAAAGAAAATATCGAACAAAGATTAACGGAAATATTAAAGAGAAAAAATGCAGTCTGCATCGTTTTGGACGGCGAATGGGGCGTAGGAAAAACAACTTTTTGGAAAAATTTTTCTGCCGAAAATTTCGATAAAAATTCTGTTTATGTATCTTTATTCGGCAAGGAAAGCATCCAAGAAATCAAGCAAGAAATAGGAATACAAATTTATAAAAGAAATAAATATATTTCGGAATTTTCAAAGAAAGCAAGACATTTAAAATTTGACAAGGTAATTGACGAAATAACACCTAAGCTAGGGTCGGCAGTAATAGGTTGTATATCGTTTTTTGAAAAAAAAGACTTTAAAGACATTATAATCTGCTTCGACGATTTTGAAAGAATGTCTGATAAGATAAATTTAAAAGATGTTTTAGGGCTGATTTCCGAATACAAAGAGCAGCAAAATTGTCATATAGTTATGATTTTAAATCGCTCAAAGATGACGGCTCTTGCGAATGAAGTACCAAAAGAAGATGAGGAAAATTTAAAAGATAAAGAGCTTAAAAATGATAGCCAAGTAAAAGATAATAAAATAGAACTAGAAAAAATTTTATCGCAATACAAAGATAAAATTATGGACTACGAATTTTATTATGATCCGACTCCGCAGGAATCTTTTAATATCGTATCGGGCGAGCTAGCGGAAGTTTACCGAGATTCAGCATCACAGTATTTCGCAAAACACGACATAAATAATATTAGAGTTATGAGGCGAGCGATAAATGCGCTGAATGATTATAAACAGCATCTAGAAGACAAACTGCAAAAATATCAACCTATAAAAGACAACGTCATAACTTATATACTAGGAATATCAATTATCAATGCGATGAACTCTTCTGCAAAACTCGAGCGATTTCTCGGTGTGTTAAATTTTTTTGGAGAGCTTGAGGACGTATACGATTTATTTAAAAACAAAAAAGATATGAGTAAAAAAGAATATGCGGAATATTCGCTTATAATTTCATATGATGCACACTATCGCCAATTGGGCGCAAATATACTATCTTATGCTCAGAAATCTATTATAGATACTAAGAGCCTCGATACGATTATAGAAAATATAATTAAAAATGAGCAATATCAAGAAATCAAAAAGGAAATTTTGAATGAGTATTTTAAAGGTACTTTAGATTTACAATATGATAATAGACTTTTTGTAAAGAGTCTCTTTAGTTGTCTAGAAACAAATAAAGAGAATATAATAGATATAGTCGGGGTTAGTCCTTTTATTTTATACATAGAAACACTAGGAAAATTTGATGAAGAAAATGAACAAAAATACCATAAATTTGCTACTAAAGTTTTACTAGATTATATAAGGGGTGTTTTCGAAAACAACCAATATCAAAATTTATATACCGATATTTTAGACGAGATGATAAATTTTGATGATCGTGTCAAGGAACTACACGATAATTTTATAACACAAAATGAAATATATAAGATATCATCTGCAGAGAGGATAATAGAAAATATTTTTAACACTAGGGTTCCGATCCAAAAAGAACTAACCTCGAAAATAACGGAAGAAATTTTAGAAAAATATTGCTATGAAAATTTGGAATTTCTTCGTAGTGCGATAGGGTTTTTGCAAAGAGATATTTCTAGACTTCCAGACAACAAAGAACTAAAAGATAAAATTTTAAAAGTATTTAAAAAGATATCAAAAAACGGCGACGAAAACCAAAAACTAAAGATGAAATTTATACTTGAAGATTTGAAGGAAAAGGCTCATTTGGAATAAGCCTTTAAATTTTCACTTCAACTCACCCCAATCCTTCGCAACGTTTAGGCTCGTTTTTAGCGGTACGTTTAGTTTATAAATTTCTTGCATTATCTTTTGCGCCGCCGCGCCGAACTCCTCCGCATAGCCGTCCTGCACCTCAAAAATCAGCTCGTCGTGTATCTGCAAAAGCATTCTAGCGCGCAGGCTTAAAAGCGGACGGATTTTTACCATCGCCATCTTGATGATATCCGCAGCCGAGCCTTGAAATATAGTATTTACCGCCTCGCGCTCGTACATCGCTGTTTGCATCGGCGTCGCGGTAGTAAAGTCAAACAGCCGCTTTCTACCCAGCAGCGTGCGCACGAAGCCCTCGTTTTTGGCCGCGGTTTTTATCCCTTCCAAAAAGCCCTTTATCGTAGGGAAAGCTTTAAAATAGCGCTCGATATACTCTTTTGCCTCGGCGCGCGTGATACTTACTTGATTTGCCAACTTGCTCGAGCCCATGCCGTAGATGAGGCCGAAATTTATACTCTTTGCCACCGCGCGGTTTTGCCCCTCGGCACTGCCGAATATACTAATCGCAGTGCGCGCATGGATGTCCTCGTCGTTTGCAAACGCCCGCAAAAGCGCCTCGTCGCGGCTAAAATGCGCGAGCAGTCGCAGCTCGATCTGCGAGTAGTCAAGGCCCACAAAGCTAAAGCCGCTTTTTGCCTCAAAGCAGCCTCGCACGTCCTTAGCTAGGTTGCCGCGAGCGGGGATATTTTGCAAATTTGGATTTTTAGACGAGAGCCTGCCCGTGCTCGTTCCCGTCTGGATAAAGTTCGTGTATATCCTGCTGTCGGCGTCTTTTTTAGCCAAATTTAGCAGCGGCTCGCAGTAGGTGCTTTGCAGCTTATATAGCTCGCGGTACTCGAGTAGTTTAGGGATGACAGGATGCTCCTCGATGAGCTCGGCTAGCACGGCCTCGTCGGTGCTATAGCCCGTTTTGGTCTTTTTCTTTACGGGTAGTTTTAGATGCTCAAACAGCACCGAGCCTAGCTGCTTAACGGAGTTGATATTAAAATTTTCGCCCGTTAGCTCGTAAATTTCGGCGGTCAAGGCCTTGATCTTAGCGTCGTTTCGCAGGATCAAATTTTGCATTTTCTCCTGGTTTATCGCGATGCCCTCGCGCTCCATATCAAAAAGCGTGAGGATGAAAGGAAACTCGTGCGTATCGGCAAGTGCGAGCAGCTCGGGATCAAGCAAATTTAAAAAGCTTTTGTAAAACTTCAGCGTTATCCACGCGTCCTCAGCGGCGTATTTTGCGGCGTTTTCCAGCGCCACGGACGCGAAGGTCTCGCCACGCTTTACCACGTCTTCAAATTTGATCGTGTCGTAGTCGTAGAGCCGCTTGGCTAGCGCGTCCATACCGACGCTAGATCCCGGATCCATGAGCCACGCCAGTATCATCGTGTCTTTAAAATTTACCGGCGGCTCAAGCCCTAGATTTCGCTTTACGACCTTAAAATCGTACTTTAAATTTTGCCCGATCACGCAGCCTTTGTAAATTTGCGAGATCGCCCAAGCGGCAAATTTCTCGCTTACTTGCCTCGGCGCGCCCAGATACTCGTGCGCCACCGGCACGTAGTAGGCCTCCTCGTCGTTAAAGCAAAAGCTAAAGCCCACGAGGCGGGCGTTTTGCGTATCGACGTCCGTAGTCTCGGTATCAAAGGCCACGAGCGTGTCCGCGTCTATATTTGCCAGCAGTCGCTCGATTTCATTCTCGTCCGTTAAAAGCCGCGCGTTAAAGCCGAGCTTAAATTCCGCGTTTTCGCCCGCGTTTTCGCTATTTTGTAGCGCTTTTAAAAGGCGGTTTAGATCGTATTCGCGCAGAGTATCGGCGACTTTTACGAGCGGATTTTGCTCGGGAAATTCCGCCCTTTTTAGATCAAGCACATCAGGCACGTCGTCAAAGAGCGAGGTTAGACGCTTGCTCAAAAACGCGCTCTCGCGGCCTTCTGCTAGCATGCCGCGGATGCGCTCGTTTCGCACTAGCGGCAGGTTTTCGTAGATGCCTTCTAGGCTACCAAATTCGTTTAAAAGCTTTTTGGCGCCCACCGCGCCGATGCCTTTGACGCCCGGGATATTATCCGAGCTATCGCCCGCGATCGCGAGAAAATCGCGTATGCAGCTTGGTGGAACGCCGTATTTTTCTATGCAGCTCGCGCTATCGTGGTCGATCTTGCTTTGGGGGCTGTAGATGCTCACTTTGCCGTCCTCGATGAGCTGATATAGGTCTTTATCGTGCGTCACGATACGTACAAATATATCCCGCTGCTTGCACTCCTTTACGACGCTAGCGATGATGTCGTCGGCCTCGTAGCCTTCGCGGCTCACGGCGGCTAGGCCCATTTTTTCTATCATTTCGATGCACACGGGCAGCTGCTCTTTTAGCGCGGCGGGCGGCTCGGAGCGGTTGGCTTTATACTCGCCCAGGATCTCGTGGCGTAGCGTCTTGCCCTTGCTATCTAGCGCGAAGATGATGTAGTCGCTGGCAAACTCCTGGCGCAAATTCATGATAAAGCTAGCAAAGCCGCTCACCATGCCGCTTGGCTTGCCCTCGCGATTTTTTAGTCCGCTCATCGCGTAGTAAAGTCTGAAAAAAAATCCGAAAGTGTCGATGATCGTTAGCGTTTTTTGGCTCATTTTTTATCCTTTTTTTGGGCTAATTTTACAAATTTTAGGCAAAAAAACGGCTGATTTGAGGCAAATTTAAAATTTAGTGGCGCGGGTCAAGCGCGGACGCGGTCAAATTTGAGCCAAATTTGACGCTAAATTTGAGCGGGTAAATTTAAAAAGCAGTCAAATTTGAGCGGCCAAATTTAACCGCTCAAATTTAAATCATAAAAGCCTAAGCCTCTACCGTCGCAGGCCTATCAAACGCCGTTATGCTCGGCAGTTCGCCTTTAAATTTCTCGATCTGCACCATGCTCGTGTGCGCGGTATTGCTTTGCGAGAGCTGCGAGCTAGGCACGTCCTTGGTTAGCACGTTTATGTTGCCGTGTTTGCACAGGCTACGCTCGCCCCAAACGGCAGGGTCGTACCACGCGCCCTCGCTTACGATCACGACGTTATCTTGCGCCGTATCGCTCACCAGCGCACCGCAGAGTATCTCGCCTCGGTCGTTGTAGATCCTCACCACGTCGCCCGTTTTTATGCCGCGCGCCTTTGCCGTGGCGGGGCTGATGAGTGCGGGTTCGCGGTTTGCGATCTCGGAGTAGTTGCGAAGCAGCGAGCTGTTTAGCTGCGAGTGGAGCCTAAATTTAGAGTGCGCGCCGCTGATGGCGATAGGATACTTGCTCACGTCGCCGCCCAGCCACTCAAACGGCTCCATCCACGTCGCGTGCGGCGGGCAGTCGGGATAACCTAGCTTTTCGACCGCTTCGGAGTAGAGCTCGATCTTGCCAGACGGCGTTTTTAGCGCATTTTTCTCTGGATCGGCGCGGAAGTCAGCGTAGTTTGTAAAGTAGCGCTTTTTCTCGTCGATCTTATCAAATTTGACGTAGCCCTTTTGCCAAAACTCCTCAAATTTCGGTATCGCTATGCCCATGCCCTCGGCTTGCTTTGCGGCATTTTCGTAGATTTCCTTCACCCACTCTAGCTCTGTTTTGCCCTCGCTAAAGGCCTGCTCGTACTCCTCGCCCCACTGCGCGCAGATGAGCCGCGCGATCTCAAAGTCGCTCTTGCTCTCGCCCGCGGGCTTTACTAGCGGCTTAATCGCAAAGAGGTACTCGCTAGTCGAGTTTGCAAACTCGATATCCGTGCGCTCGCACTCTAGCGCTGCCGGCAGCACAATGTCGCTAAGCCTCGCCGTACTCGTCCAAAAGGGCTCGGTGGTGATGATCGCTTCTATCTTGCGCATCGCCGCGACCGCGCGGTTGGTGTCGGGGTGACGGGTGAAGGTCGAGCCGTTGGCGTTAAACATCACGCGGATGTGCGGCATGACGTATTTTTTGCCGTTGCGCTCGATTTGCTTGCCTGGCTCCATGATCGCGTCTATGATCCTGCTGTTTGGTATCTCGTGGTATTTGGCTTTGGCTAGCTTGCCCTGCGGGGCAAGGTATTTTTCGTTTACCGCGGGATTAAAAGCCTGAAGCTTTGGCGCGATGAAGCTAATGTCGGCGTTTTTATGCATCTGATCGTTCATCACGTAGCCGCGCCCCGTCTTGCCGATGTCGCCTAGCATCGCAGCTAGCGCTATGAGCGCCCAGTACGCCATCTCGCCGTGGTGCTGTCGCTGTATCGCGTAGCCCGTGACTATGAGCGTATCTTTTTTAGCTAGCGTACCCGCTAGCTCTTTTAGCTCCTTTTCGCTCACGCCGCAAATTTTACTCGCCCACGCAAGATCTTTTTTCACGCCGTCTTTCGCGCCGGTGAAATACTCCTTAAATTTATCGAACCCGACCGTGTAGCGCTCAATAAATTCCTTGTCGTAAAGCCCGTTTTCGTAGAGATAATCGCAAAGCCCGATCAGCATCGCCGTATCGGTGCAAGGGCGCACGGCAAGATAGTGCGCGCCGAAATATTCCGCCGTTTCGTTGCGATAAACGTCGACGCTGTAAATTTTCATCTCGCCTTTTTTAAATTTATCCTTCATAATCTCGTAGTAAGCGTAGGAGTTGTGCATCGGAACGCCGATAGCGATCTTGTTTGAAACGACCGGGTTCGTACCCCAAAATACGATCGTTTTGGCCTCCTTTACCACGCCCTCCCAGCGCGTAGGATTATGCGTCGGATCGATAGAGCCCGTCACGTGAGGCAAAAACGCCGTCGCCGCGCCGTAAGAGTAGCCGCCAAGCTCGCTCACGTAGCCTCCTAGCGCGTTTAGCATGCGCTTTGCGGTGCGCTGCGAGTGGCCGACTTTGCCGAGGCTGCCCCACTGATAAAGCTGCCCGTAAATGGCCTCCGAGCCGTATTTGTCGAAGTTTTCTTTTAAAATTTTAGCGCTTAGCTTGATCGCCTCGTCCCAGCTAACGCGCACGAAGGGCTCTTTACCGCGAAGCTCTGGTTTTGGATTTGACGGGTCTGCGAGGAAGCTTTTGCGCACGTAGGGGTATTTCACGCACGTTTCGTTTTGGATGTGATCGCTTAGGGCGTTGTTTAGCACCGTAGGCATCGCGTCACCCTCAAACGGCTCGGTACCAACGACTCTGCCGCCGATGGTTTTCACATAAAATGCGCCGAATTTATTCGCGCAAAGCCCCATCTGCTCGTCAAATATCGCCTGCGCTGCTGCATTAAATTGCTTCGCCTGCGCTGAAGCTGCCGCGAGCGCGCCTAGTTTTAGAAAGTCTCGTCTTTTCATGATTCTGCCTTAAATTTAAATTTGATTGGTTGATTTGGTTTAAATTTAGCGGAATTTACGCGGTTGAGTTTTGCATGGTTTGCCTTTTAACGTATTACGCGACCTCGCGTCTTGGCGGTGATTTTACTAAATTTGGGCTTAATTATCGTTTTAGCGGCGGCTTTTAAAAATAGCGTAAATTTAGGCCAAATTTGATAATATCTCATCAAAATTTAAAGGAAGCAGATGTCAAATTTGAAAGCCGACTTTGAGCTAAAGCCTAGCGCCGAGTATAAAAAGACGGCGCGCGAGGTCGCTAAAATCATTTATAAAGGCGATAAATTTATGCGCTATATCAGCCTTTGCGACTTTGCTGCGATTGTTATCGGGATGATTTTTATCACGCTTTTGTGCGTCAAATTTTACCTTAGCAACCTTGGCTACTTGCTCGAAGACTACGGCTATGAAAGCGCGGCGATCCTGCCCTATCTTGCGTGGATAGGCGCGTTTTTGACGGTACTTTACGCCACGGGCCTTCGTCCTTGGCTGCTGATTCGCGCTATGCTAAGCAAGGCAAACTACAGCGAATTTGGGCAAAAAAGCGTGATTTTAGAGGATGAGTTTTTCGTGCAAAAAAGCAAATTCGGCGAGGGCAGATACAAGTACGGCATCATCAGCGACGCTCGATATGTGGGCGAGTTTGTCGTCGTTATCATCGCAAACTCTATGTTTTGCGCCATGCCGCGAGAGGCTTTTGCAGGCGGCGGAGCGGAGTTTTTAAGCGAGATAAAAAAGCGTGCGAAGCTAGACGCGCAAAATAAAATTTAGGATTTAAAATGAGCGAATTTGACGACCTAAGTTTACACGAGCCGTTTTTAAAAGGGCTACGCAATCTAATAAACGGCAACCAAGCTAAGCCTGAGGATTTGGTAGAAATTTCGCACGAAATTTTTGATTTTGAAGCCACAGCTAGCGTGACGTGGGAGTTTTACGGCAAGCGCGAGGAGAGCAAGATCGCAGGCGGCGCAAAAGAGCAGATACACTTTGGCGACGACGTGCGAGGCTACGAAAACCACGCCAGAGAGTGCTTGTTGCAGGCTAGAGATAGCGCGGATCTGCGTGAAATTTTACTCACCGAACTACGCCAAGACGCAAAAGAGGCAGTCGCAAAATCAGGCGGCGCGGTTAGGTATTACGATTTTAAGCCGTTTAGCATGAGCGAGCGTTGCGACGAGTGCGGAGGAGACGGGCAGACGCGTTGCGACGAGTGCGGTGGACGAGGTAAAAAAACCTGCTCTAGCTGCGGCGGACGCGGCCGACAAAGCTGCTCTACGTGCGGCGGCAGCGGCGGCGTAAATCGCCCTCACACGCAATATAACTCAGACGGCAGCACCTACGTGACGTATCGCTACGAGAGCTGTTCGTCATGCGGCGGTAGCGGCTCAAATACCTGCTACGGCTGCTCGGGATCTGGCACGGTTAGATGCGGCGGATGCGGGGGATCAGGCTACGTGCAGTGCGCCCAGTGCAGCGGACACGGATACTTTACCACGGTAGCAAACATCGGCGCATACGCAAAACCAAGCGTAAATTTACGAATAAAATCGCGCGCCTACGCCGACGAGCTTTTGGACTTTTTATGCGCTCGCAGTTGCAAATTTATCTCGCAAACGATACCGTTTTATCAAGACGAAGAGAGCGGCGATGAGAGCTCGCACCTGTTTTCCTACGTGGGTTCTAGCGCGATAACGCGGCTAAATTTTATCCTGCTAGGCAAGGAGTACGAGGCGGTGGGCTTTAGCAACCCGCCCTACGCATTTATCAGGCCGCCGTTTTTTGATGATCTTTTCGCAGACGAGATTTCTATGCTAGAAAAGATCGATGCCGACGGCAAGATAACTAGGCGCGAGGCGTTTAAATTTTTCACGCGCTACTGCTCACAGCCCGCTCTTGACTCCGCGCTAAAGCGTATCGCTAAGACGGACGGCGCGCAAAACGAGGCCGCAAACGCCGTGATAGAGGCCTGCGACGGCTACGTCTCAAGAGGCGCGGCGAGCAAACTGGGCGAAACGATGAAAAAATGCCTGGATAAAATCTCCCCCGTTTATTCGCCTGCGGTTTGGTTTGGGCTGGGCTCGCTATTTTGGCTGCTTGCGCTAGTTTTTACGGCGGGATTTTTAGGCGAAAATTTAGCCGACCGCTACATCATGTCGCCTATTTATACGCTTATATTTCTGGCCCTTTGCGCGGGCGTTGCCTTGTGCGTCTTGGCGCCTCTTAGCGCGCTGGTTACGCTGATTCGCCGTAGTGCCGTGCCTAAAGAGTACCGCCAAAGCATGCGAAACAAAGAGGCTTTTTCGCTGTTTTTTAAAATTTTAGCCGGCTTTGGAGCAGTCGGCGCGATCTACGGCGCGATATCGAGCTTTGGTTACGCGCCGACTCTTGTGCAGCTTGACGAGCGGTTTGAGGCGTCGCGTAGCCTGGAGGCCAAATTTCGCGAGATGACGGCTAAATTTGAGGGCTCTAGCGACCAAGAGCGAGAAGCAAACTCCACCGCCGCAGCTAAAACCGCGCCGCAGATGACGCAAAAAGATAAAATTTTATACGTGCAAAAGGCTATCGGCGTCAAGGCCGACGGCATCATGGGCGCACGCACGCTAAAAAAAGCGCAGGATTTTTTGGACGCAAATTTGACGAACGCGGATAAAATTTACGAAGCCGTAAAAGCAAAAGAAGCAAGCCGCGCAAAGTGATTGATTATAACTCATTTTAGGAGGATAAAATGCCGAAAATCAACTGGGACGGAAGGTCTGCGGGCAACGGCACTTGGGTATACGAGGGCAACGAGCTAAAGCCCAAATACGGCGCAACCACGCACAATACGTTTGAATTTGACGGCGGCGTGCTAAAGCCCAAAACAGGAGCCAACTCCTCTAATACCTTTGAGTTTGACGGGAGAAAAATAAAACCCAAATACGGCGCAAACTCGAGCAACACTTGGGTGATACAAGGTAATGTCGTTAAGCCCGATTTTGGTTCAAACTCGAGCAACACCTATGACATAAACAAAGCTCCTATCGCCGTTATAATAGGGCAAGTCTGCCTAAAACTGTGGTAGCGCGGGGCAAGATACGAGCAGTTTGTTTTAAAATTACGATTTTGGCGCGCGGCGCGGTAAATTTGACTCGGATTAAATTTAGTGCTCAATTTTAGCGGGCGCCGCAAACTAAAATTTAAAACAGATCCTCGTTTTTGTCGCTATTCCACACATACTCCATCGTCCGAGCGATCCTCTGCGCTTCGTCCAGCCCGTGCATATCGGCGATAAAACCCAGAGCCTCGTCGATACCCGCGCTCACGCCCGAGCCGGTGTAAAATTTCCCGCTAACGCACCACCTGGCCGCACGCACCCAGCGCACGCTAGGAGCCTCTGAAGTAACCCACTGCCATGATAGTTTATTGCTCGTGGCCTCCATGCCGCCTAAAAGTCCCGTTTTAGCTAGCAGCACCGAGCCCGTGCATACCGCGATCACGTACTCGTGTCTGCGCGCTAGCTCGCCCAGAGCCGCGATAAATTCGGCCTCATGCGCAAGCTCTCTAACCGCAAAACCGCCCGGCACTATCAAAACGTCAAATTTGGCGATCTCGTTTAGCTTTCGCGTCCAAATTTTAGCGTTCGTACTGCTGCCCACTAGTCCGCCAGTAGCCGAGAAATACTCTATCTCATAGCACTTTTGCTCGCCATCCAGCGCCCTAGATAGCGCCTCGGCGGGTCCTAGCGCGTCCATCGTCGTAAATCCCTCGTAAAGCAAAACATTCACAGCCTTCATCGTCGCCCCTTTGCCGATTTTAGTTTCAAATTTAGCCCAAATTTGATTACGAGCGGCTAAAATTTAATGAGACTTTTCGCATTAGCGAGGTAAAATTACAAAATCACTTTAAATCAAATTTTTAAGGAAAAACGATGCTAAGCGACAGAGAAATAGAAGCGAGCGCAAAGCCACAAAATATCGTAAAAATCGGTGCAAAACTGGGGCTAGGCGAGGAGGCGCTAGATACCTTTGGCAAGCTAAAAGCCAAGATCGAACCACGACTAGGCAGCGCACCGGGCGCAAACCTCATCCTAGTTACCGCGACCAACCCGACGCCCTACGGCGAGGGCAAAACGACCGTGACTGTCGGGCTATCTGACGGCTTAGCGCGTATCGGCAAACGCGTGTGCGCCGTGCTTCGAGAGCCGAGCCTTGGGCCGGTTTTTGGTATAAAGGGCGGAGCGACTGGCGGAGGCTACTCGCAGGTGACGCCTAGCGAGGATATCAACCTGCACTTTAACGGCGACTTTCACGCTATCACCTCGGCAAACAACCTCATCGCGGCGATGCTAGATAATCACATCCACCACGGCAACGCCCTAAATATCGACCCTGCGCGCGTCGTTTTCAAACGCTGCATGGATATGAACGACCGCTCGCTAAGAGAGATAGAAATCGGCCTTGAAAAGAGCAATAAATTTACCCGCAAGGACGGATTCGTCATCACCGCCGCTAGCGAAATAATGGCGATCCTATGCCTCGCAACCGATCTAAAAAATCTAAAAGAGCGCGTCGAAAACATCGTCGTAGCCTACGATAAAGAGGGCGGCCTTGTGCGCGCAAAATCCCTAAACTGCGCCGACGCCGTATGCGTACTGCTAAAAGAGGCGATAAAACCAAACCTCGTGCAAACGCTAGAAGGCACGCCAGTGCTCATCCACGGGGGACCGTTTGCAAACATCGCGCACGGCTGCAACAGCGTGATCGCAACCAAAACGGCGCTAAATTTAGCCGACTACGTCGTGACCGAGGCGGGATTTGGCGCTGAGCTAGGAGCGCAAAAGTTCCTCGATATCAAGTGCCGCACCGCAGGACTTGCGCCAAAATGCGTCGTACTAGTAAGCACTATCCGCTCGCTAAAATATAACGGCGGATGCGATAAAGACGGCATCTCGCAGCCAAATTTAGACGCGCTAAAGCTAGGCAGCGAAAACCTAAAAGCCCACATAGAAAATCTCAAAAATTTCAATCAAAACGTCATCGTCGCGCTAAATAAATTCGCGACTGATACGGACGAGGAGATCGCTCACGTCCGCGCTCTTTGCGAGGAGTCGGGGGCTGAGTTTAGCCTGTGCGAAGGCTTTTTAAAAGGAAGCGTGGGCACAGAGGATCTAGCTAAAAAAGTCGCGCAAATCTGCGAAAAACAGGCGCATGAGATAAACTTCACATATGAGCCCGCCGACCCCGTCAAAACCAAGATCGAAAAGATCGCGACTAAAATTTACGGCGCCAAAGATGTCGTATTTAGCCCGCGCGCGCAGGAGGATCTGGCCGAGATTTCGCGTCTAGGCTTTGAGAGTTTGCCTGTTTGCGTCGCAAAAACACAGTATAGCTTTAGCTCGGACGCCAAGCTACTAGGACGACCGAAGGGCTTTAGCTTCGAGGTTAGCGCGCTTGAGATCCGCGGCGGAGCTGGCTTTATCGTGGCGGTCAGCGGATCGACGATGCTGATGCCGGGACTGCCTAAAGTGCCTGCCGCCGAGCAGATGAAAGCGGAGTAAAACGAGCTCCGATTCGTCAAATTTGATTGTAAATTTGGCCAGTCGGCGAAGTTTGATTTCTAAAAAACAAAGGAGAATTTGGCGGAGATAACGCCGGGTTCGCCTTTTTAAATTTGACTTGTTTGCCCTAAATTTGCCATCAAATTTAAAACGCTAAATTTAACAGCGGACATAGTAAAAATAAGAGTTACGTCGGTTGGCTTCGGCGCCTTTTCAAACCGTGCATGTTTACCGCTCAAAGTCGCGGAAAAATTCAAGCGTCATACAAGAAGTAGCACTCTATCAGCATAGCAGTTTTAAAAGCCAAATTTAACACTCGAAATTTGATAAAATGGCCGTCAGACGTAAATTTGACTTCCAGATTCTTGCGTCAAATTTTCGGCAAAATCGGCGTAATTTATTTTGGCGTTTTTAATCAAATTTGCCTAGGCAGCCAAAAAAACCTAGCACGAAACGGCGCTAATTTTTTACCTTCTCCCACGGCTCGATTTTACCTTCGACCTCTTTAAAAATGCTTGCGATTTCTATATTTTTTACGCTTAAATTTCGCTCGTAAGCCTTGATATCGCGTGATTTTAGCTTCTCTTGCAAAAAGGCAAATTCATACTCGATTTGCCCACGAGTGACGGCTATCCTGGCTAAATTTCGCTCGTCAAATTCGCCCACTTTTGCCGCGTCAAATTTATAGCCGCGAGCGCAGGCCTGCGCATAAACCTCCCCCAGATACGCATTTATCGCCTCTAGCGCATTTTCGTGCGCGTAAAAGCGGTCAAGCTGCGGGTGATTTTTGTAGCCCTTGGTGAGTCCAGCTAGCACGTTTTTAGCTAGTAGCGCCTCTCGCCAAAGCGCTACGAGCCCCTTTGCGTCGAGATATTTAAAGTTTATCGTCCAAAGCCTCATTTTTGCCTTTCGTTAAATTTACAGCCGTTTTTGCGGGCTAAATTTGGCGCGGTTAAGCCCGCAAACCGTCAAATTTATATCGCAAATTTGCCTGCCGCAAATCTCATAACTTCGCTTATTTTTTCTTCGCCTTTTTTGCCGCGTTTTTCATATTTTCCAGCTCCTCAGCCAAAAATTTACCCGTATAGCTGCCCGTTTTTGCGTGATTTTTGGCGACCTCTTTTACGCTGCCCTCGGCGATGATTTTACCGCCCTTTGCGCCGCCTTCAGGCCCCATATCTACGATGTAGTCGCAGTTTTTGATAACGTCCATGTTGTGCTCGATGACAAAGACCGAGTTGCCAAGATCGACCAGGTGGTGCAGCACGCGCACGAGCCTATCGACGTCGGCAAAATGCAGCCCCGTAGTCGGCTCGTCGAGGATATAGAGCGTATTTCCCGTGTCTGAACGGCTGAGCTCCTTTGCCAGCTTTACGCGCTGTGCCTCGCCGCCGCTTAGCGTCACGGCGTTTTGCCCTAGAGTGATGTAGCCTAGGCCAACGTCTTGCAGCGTCGTTAGCTTGCTGGCGATTTTGGGCACGGATTTAAAAAACTCCACCGCCTCGTCGATACTCATGTTTAGCACATCCGCGATACTTTTGCCTTTGTAGAGGATTTCTAGCGTCTGCGCGTTGTAGCGGGTGCCGCCGCACGAGTCGCAAACGACGTTTACGTCGGGCAAAAAGTGCATCTCGATCGTGATCTCGCCCTCGCCTTGGCACTTTTCGCAGCGACCGCCCTTGACGTTAAAGCTAAACCTGCCGATCTTGTAGCCTCGCAGTTTGGCCTCTTTAGTCTGCGCAAAAAGCCCCCTGATCTCGTCCATCACGCCCGTGTAGGTAGCTGGATTACTGCGCGGAGTGCGTCCGATCGGGCTTTGATCGAGGTAGATCACTTTATCTAGATTTTCAAGCCCGCTCAAATTTACCCCCGCGACCTTTTTTACCTTTTTGGCGCGGTTTAGCTGCTCCTGGGCTTCAGGCAGCAGGGTTTGCAGCACGAGCGAGCTTTTACCAGAGCCAGAAACTCCCGTGATACCGACTAAATTTCGCAGCGGAAAGCGAGCGCTTAAATTTGATATGTTGTTGATATTTACGTTTGAGATTTCAAGCCAAGTGTCGATTTTTCGGTCTTTTCGGTAGTCGATTTCCTTTTCGCCGTTTATGTAAAGCGCCGTTTGCGTGCTTGAGCCTAGCAAGCTTTTCACGTCGCCGGCAAAAACTATCTGCCCGCCAAATTTCCCAGCTCCAGGCCCGATATCTACGATATAGTCGGCCTCCTCTATCGTCTTTTTATCGTGTTCGACAACGATAACGGAGTTGCCTTTGGCTTGCAAATTTCGCAGCGTTTTGATGAGCTTTAGCGTATCGCGCTCGTGCAGACCGATGCTAGGCTCATCTAGCACGTACATCACGCCGCTAAGGCCCGATCCGATCTGACTAGCGATCCTGATGCGCTGCGCTTCGCCGCCGCTGATCGTGCGCGCGTCGCGTCCTAGCGAGAGGTAGCCCAGCCCCACGTCGTAGAGGAAAAACAGCCTCTCGTTTATCTCCTTAAATATCGGCTTTGCGATCGTTTTATCGTATTCGCTAAGGTAGCTGAAATTTGACTCGTCGGAGAAAAACGCGGTGCAGTTTTCGATACTCATGTCTAAAATTTCGCCGATCCCGCGCCCTGCGACCTTGACGGCTAGGCTTTGGGGCTTTAGCCTGTGTCCGCCGCAGTCGTCGCAGACTTTTTCGCTCATGTATTCGTCGAAGTCCTTGTAGTCCTTTAGCAGTCCGTGCGTAATCTTTAACGCGCCTTCAAATTTACGCAGTAGCTTGTTTCGCTTCCAGAAAAACTCGACCTCTTTTACGTTGCCGTAGAGCACGAGGCGCTTCTCGTCCTCGCTAAGCTCGCAGTAGGGGCGCTTTACGTCGATGCCGTTTTGCTCGCAAAAAGCTAGCAAAAATTTATAATAATAGCTCATGTTGTAGCCGTAAAGCAGCTTTATCGCGCCGCCTTCGATGCTTTTTTCCTCGTCGATCACTTTGGTGAGATCCAGGCTATACCTGATGCCTAGCCCGTCGCACCTCTCGCACGCGCCTTTTGGGGAGTTAAAGCTAAAGCTAAGCGGCTCGAGCGGCGTAAATGAAATTTTACAATCAAAGCATGCCGAGTGCTCGCTGTAGTGGATGAAGCTCTCTTTTAACCCGAGTTCCTGCGCGTTTGCGATCTCGATCTCGACCTCGCCGTAGCTCTCGCCGAGTGCTTTTTCCACGTCTTGGGCTAGGCGCTGCGCGTTATCGGCGTCTATCACGATTCGGTCTACGATGAGCTTTATCGTGTGTTTTTTGGTTTTGGCTAGCTCGATCTCCTCGTCTAGTCTCACCTGCACGCCGTCTATCTGAGCTCGCACGTAGCCTTTGCCGCGTAAATTTTCGATCAAATCCGCCCACGTGCCCTTTTTTTCGCGCACAAGCGGAGCGTATATGACGACTTTAGCGCCTTGAGGCAGCTTTTGGATCTCGTTTATGATGTCGCTAGCCGACATTTTAGAGATCGGTTTGCCGCACTTGTGGCAGTGCTGGATGCCGACCCTTGCGTAAAGAAGGCGCAGGTAGTCGTAAATTTCCGTTATCGTGCCAACGGTTGAGCGCGGGTTTTTGGATGTGGTTTTTTGATCTATCGCGATGGCGGGCGTGAGGCCCTCGATCTTATCGACGTCTGGCTTACCCACGCGGTCTAGAAACTGCCTGGCGTAGCTGCTAAGGCTCTCCATATATCTGCGCTGCCCCTCGGCATAAAGCGTATCAAACGCTAGAGTGCTCTTGCCGCTGCCGCTAAGTCCGGTGAAAACTACGAGCTTGTTTTTCGGGATTTCTAAATTTAAATTTTTCAGGTTGTGCTCGCGCGCGCCCGTGATTTTTATGGTGTCGTTTGCGTTCATTTTCGCTTCCGTGATTTTAAATTTTTAACCCGTAATTATACCTAAAATCGCTTTAACTAAAATCGCTGTTACTTTTATCAACACTTTAGTAAAAAATCAATTTTAAAGCAAAAGAATTTTTTAAGCTATAAGCTTTTTGGATGTATTATAAATTATCCCAAGCATAGGAGTTATCATGGCAAATCCAAACATTCCTATCGACAGAAGAACAAACCGAGTCGAGCTCATCGGGCTGGTGCTAGGCGTTTTGCTAGCGATTTGGGTTTATAAAATCTTCCCCGCAAACGCCGGAGACATCGCTCTAGCGGCGGCCAAGGGCAAAAAGCTACATGTAGAAGCTATGCCAGTCGTCGCCGCGGTAGCTGCACTGATGGCGGCATGGTGGATGACCGAGGCCATCGCCCTGCCCGCAACCGCACTGGTGCCGATGGTGGCGTTTCCGGTGCTAGGCGTCGATGCGTTTAAGGTTGTCGCGGCGCCGTATGCTTCGGACACGATCTATCTTTTTATGGGCGGTTTCGTGCTGGCTCTTGCGATGCAAAGGTGGAATCTACACACTAGAATCGCCATTGGCATCGTGCTTTTAGTCGGCACGAGCCCTAGGCGGCTGGTGGCTGGATTTATGGTGGCGACGGGATTTTTATCCATGTGGGTGAGCAACACCGCAACCGCCATAATGATGCTGCCCGTGGGTCTTAGCGTACTGCATTTGGTCGGACGCCTAACGACACAGAAATGGACGTTTACGGCAATTGAGGATGTGGCAAATTTGGACGAAATTTCACGCAAAGGCGTGCAAGGCGGCTTTATGAATACGGTATTTCACAAAGGCCGCGACATCGCAAAGGAGATAAAAGAAAAAACGAGCACCTTTAGTTCAAATTTCGGTATCTCGCTGATGCTAGGCATCGCCTACGCCGCCTCGATCGGCTCGGTTGGCACCATCATCGGCACTCCGCCAAATGCCCTTCTGGTCGCATACATGAAAAACGAATTTAACATCGAGATCGGCTTTTTTGAGTGGATGCTAGTGGGCGTGCCGCTTAGCGTCGTTATGCTTACGGCGTGCTGGTTTTTGCTCACCTACGTACTCTTTAGGCCAGAAATCGGCGAGATACCAAACGGCAAAAAAGTGATCCAAGACGAGCTAGATAAACTAGGACCCATAACCACGCCCGAAAAGCTTGTCGGAGTCATCTTCGTTGCAGCGGCTGCGTGCTGGATATCACTAGGTTTTATCCTAAAGTCCTTTGACGTAAAAATCGCTAGCCTTGATGCGATAATCGCGATGAGTACGGCGATTTTGCTATTTATCGTGCCGGCAAACAAAAGCGGCGAGCGTCTCATCGACTGGGATAGCGCCAAAAAGCTGCCGTGGGATATCCTCATACTCTTTGGCGGCGGACTGTCGCTATCGGCGCAGTTTAGCAGCAGCGGACTGTCGCTTTGGATCGGTCATCAGGTCTCTGCGCTCGGCGCACTGCCTATCGCGGCGATCATCATAGCCGTCGTAACGCTCGTCATTTTCCTAACCGAGATCACGTCAAACACCGCTACCGCAGCGGCCTTTTTGCCCGTCATCGCAGGCGTTAGCGCGGGGCTTGGATACTCCGGCGCAAACGTTATGCTGTTTACGATCCCGGTCGCTATGGCAGCTACGTTTGCATTTATGCTGCCCGTCGCCACGCCGCCAAACGCCATCGCATACGGCTCTGGCTACGTAAAAATCAGCTCGATGATAAAAGCCGGAATCTGGCTAAATATCATCGGAATTTTTCTTATCACGGCAACTGTCGTCTTTATTGCTTCGGCTGTTTTCGGACTTAAATTTTAATCAAATTTAGGCGGCCTTAACCGCCTAAATTTACCCACATTTAATAGCCGTTGCTGTATCATCGTAAAAATATTTTGACTTAAGGCTACAAAATGAACGACATCCAAAAATCCTACGACGAGCTTCCATATATCTCGGCTGCCTTCCCTGGCACTTCGCCTGCGCGGCTTGAGGCTTTGGCTTCGTTTTTATCGCTAACTCCGCCGCCGTCCAAAACGGCTAAAGTACTGGAAATCGGCTGCAGCTACGGCGGAAATTTGTTTCCTTTTGCCATTGCAAATCCGCAGGCAAAGGTGCTAGGCATAGACCTAAGCGAAGTGCAGATAAATAAAGCCAAAGAGCTAGCCGCGCAAATGCGCGTGGATAATATCGAATTTAAAGCAAAAGATATCTGCGATTTTACGGATGCGGACGTGAGCGATTACGGTAAATTCGACTATATCATCTGCCACGGCGTTTATAGTTGGGTGCCCGATATGGTAAAGGACGCAATCCTAAAAACCATCAAGCGATTTTTGAGTCCTAACGGCGTCGCCTACGTAAGCTACAATACGTATCCCGGCTGGAAAATAAAAGACACGATCAGAGATTTTTTGATTTTCGGTACGCGCGACATAGAGAGCGAAACGGCAAAGGTAGCAAAAGCAAGGGAGCTTTTAAAGGTGCTGGGAGAATACGCCAAATTTTGCCAAAAAGACGGTAACGTAAGTCAAGTTTGGGTAAATTTCGATAGCTTAAAATTTCATATCGATCACATTCTAACTACCGCAGACTCATACATTGCGCACGAATACTTAGAAGCTTTTAATAACCCGATTTATTTTAGACATTTTATAGATCACTTGACAAAAAACAACCTTGCTTATCTAGCCGAAGTGGGGCTCGAGGACGTTTTTCAGTCAAATTTAGGCCTAGAAGAATTCGACTCATATATAAATGCAAATTTTAACTCGCGTATCGAAAGAGAACAGATACTTGACTTTTTAACCAATAGAGTTTTTAGAAGCAGCATGATAGTACACAAAGAAATCTTCCCAAGTGATTTTAGCGTAAATATCGGCGTAGATGAGCTTTGCAAACTACACATATCTACAGGTTTCAATAAAACGAAAGATGGTTACGTGGATGCAAAAAATGCTCTAATGAAGCCGGATTATGACTGGCTTTATCAAGTCTTTACCGACGTATATCCGGCAAGCGTAAATTTCGCCGACGTCGCAGCGCTTTTAAAAGACGACGAAAACGCCGTAAAATCAGCGTATTTTGGTTTTATGGAGATTTTAGCCGCAGACTGCGCCAAGCTAACGACCTACGATCGTCCAAAGGTTGTTTACGAAGCAGGCAAAAGCCGCTTAAAAGAGCGAGTACGTGGATACTTCGAGTATTTCAGCACTACAGGCGAACCAGTGATAAAAATCGCCGACGAACTAAACGTGCCGGCAAATTTTTCGCAGTTTGACGCCTTTATCGCGCTTAAATTTAACGGTGAAAACTCGCTCGAAAATATCATAAAACAAACGGTAAAATTTGCACGCGAAAGGAATCTGGAGTTTGCCGGCAAAAACGGTGAAGCAATAAAAACCGTCAGCAAAAACGAATACCAAAAAGCAGCCGAAGAGTATATAAAAGATCTCGAGCTAAAACTAAGCGACGGCGGATTTTTAGAATATTTCTGATTTTACTTGGAAGCGGGCGGGGTAAATTTACCTCGCTCTCTTATTTATCGCAAATTTAATCGTATTGTTTTAAATCCATAAACTCAAATTTAAGCAAAAAGCTTATTTATCATTATAAGTAGCGTCGTGCAAATAAGCGCAAGCAGGCATCTTTTTTGGATAGCACGGTCGATCTTTTGCGCCAAAGCCACCCCAAACCTCACGCTTATAAGCGAGCCGATACCGACCAAAACGCCAACCTCGTACTGCACGAGCCCTTGCAAAGTTAGACTGATAAAGCCCGAAATCGACGAAAATATCACAAAAAACAGTCCCGTGCTGATCGCCTTTTTTATATCGTAGTTTAAGAAATTTATCAAAACCGGCATGATGATAACCGAGCCTCCGATACCCACGCTGATCGCTACCGCGCCGACAAAAAGTCCGACGAAAAAAAGCGGCACGAGAGATGGATTATGCGCGCCTTTTGGCTCCGGATTTTTAAAAAATAGCTTAATAACGTTAAAAATTTGAATACAAATGAGAGTAAGAAGCAAAAATTTCGATGGAACGCTCGCTACGATAAAGCCGCTCGCGCTCGCCCCGCAAAAGCCGCCGCTGCCAAGTACCAAAGCGGGCTTTAGATCTAGGGTCTTATTTTTGAGATTTAAAAGCGAGCCGTAGACCGAACTAAACATCATCTGAAGGACGCTTACGCCGATTGCGTATTTGACGTCAAAGCCCAAAAATACGAGTATCGGTACGGCCGCCGCGCCGCCTCCGATACCCAAAAATCCGGACAAAAAGCCGACAAATAACCCCAAACAAACGTAACCGACCGACGCAACCGATAAAATTTCCATAATCTAGCCTTAAAGTAAAATTAGATTTTAGCCGTTTTTGGGTAAAATTAATTTTAAAATTTAAAAAAAGGAAGTTATTGAAAAGATTGGTTTTGATGATTTTTGCGGGGTTAAATTTAGCCTTTGCCGGCGTCACGACAGGCCAGAGCGAGTTAGAGCTAGAAGCCGCGGTTAAGAGATTTCAAAGACTGCTTGATATGAGAGATATTAGCGAATTTGCCGTAGTGCCTCATCACGTTTTCGCCGCGCAAACGGGAGTAAATTTGACACCGTCGGTCACTGTGATTTTCGGCGTTCCTAGCGTACTTGCGCCTTTGATAGAGTGCGAACCGCGCCTTGCGCTAGAGCTTCCGTTTAAGTTTTTATTTCAAAAAAGAGAGGGCAAAACGGTCGTGAGCTTTGAGGATATAAAAAGCGTCGCAGCCAGATACGGCGCCTCGGACTGCCCCGCCCTAGACGCGGCGCAAAGGCTAGAGCACGAGCTTTTTGACGCCGCCGTCAAATGAAAATTAAGCTTAAATTTTATATAATCAACGCTCATTAAAGGATATTTTATGCTACTTTTGAGCCCAGTTTTTTATTACGAAAAGATCCGAGAGAGATTTGCCAACTCCTACCTCGCCGAGGACACGACGCAGACCATTATCGGCATAGATTGCGAGTATATCAGCAGCGAGCAAACCGATTTTGCGGGGCTTAAGAGCTATTTTAAAGCTCAAAAATTTGATGCGCCTTTTGCGGGACTGTTTGGAGTGCTGGGTTACGGCGGGATAAAATATTTTGAAAAAATCCCCGATTTTAACGCCTCGCAGTATGGTTTCCCCGACTTTTTCTACGCCAACGCCCGCGCCTACCTGCATTTTGATAAAAATAGCAAAATTTACAGCTTTTACGGCGATAGCGAGCGGTATTACGATTTTTTAGTTAAATTTAGCGCAGAGGACGAAGCAAAAGCTGCCGAAGAGCACGCAAAACGGCAGAGCAAATATAAAATTTTAACCGATTTGGACGGCGAAAAAGAGCATTTTCTAAACATCGCAAAGCGCGCCAAAGAGTACCTAAAAAGCGGCGACGTCTTTCAAGTCGTGCTAAGCGAACAGCTAAAACTATCCTCGGATATGGATAGCCTGGACTTCTACCGAGCCTTAAGCGAGGCAAATCCGAGCCCCTATATGTTTCACTTCCCGACCCCCTACGGCGACGTCGCGGGCTCTAGCCCCGAGCTAGTCTGCGAGATCAAAGAGGGCAAAATCTACGTCGCGCCTATCGCCGGCACGCGCGGACGCGGCAAAGACGCGATCGAGGACGCCGCGCTCGAGCGCGAACTGCTAAGCGACGAGAAGGAACTAGCCGAGCACAAGATGCTCATAGACCTCGCCCGCAACGACATCGGCCGCGTTAGCAAGCCAAAAAGCGTCGCGGTCAAGAACGCCATGCGCATCGTGCGCTACGAGAACGTGATGCATATCGTCTCCGACGTCTACGGCACAAAATCGGACGATATAGACGCATTTGACGCAGTCGGCAGTATCTTCCCCGCAGGTACGCTCAGCGGTACGCCCAAGATCCGCGCCATGGAGATCATAGCCGAGCTTGAGCCCTATAGGCGCAACGCATACGGTGGCGGTATCGGATTTTTCCACTTTAATGGCGACGCGCAAATGGCGATTTTGATTAGAAGCGCGATATTTGCGCGCAAATTTGACGCTAAATTTGACGCTAGCGGGCATAACCCGCACCTTGACGGAGCAAACGAGTCAAATTTAAAAAGCGGAGATCTCGAGGGAAATTTCGCCGAAATTTTTGTACAGGCCGGAGCGGGCATCGTGATAGATAGCGTTCCGGAATATGAATATAAAGAGATTTGCAAAAAACGCGCCTCGGTGCTAAACGTATTTGCGAAAAACGCAAGGGAAATTTGAGAAATTTGACCTGCACGTAGTGCAGCAACCTCTCACGTGCAGTGGGGTTAGAGAGGGCTTGGGAGAGGAAGGGGCGACGCTTCGTAAGTAGAACCCCCTTCCTCTCCCAAAAATTCAGTTTTAGAGAAAGTAAGTTTTTCAAATTTTGATATTTTCAAGGTGCGGGTCTCGGTGGATAAAATTTGCAAATTTAACTTCAAATTTGAGCGTAAAACGATAAGGCGAAGTATTTTTGTTCTAGACGAGGCGCTTTTAAATTTGGCGACGGGAGTTACCATGTAGGTAATGACCGAGCCAAATTTAAAAGCAACGAAGTATAGGGCAAAAAGACAAGCCGTATAAAAGGAAAAAAATGATTTTATTGATAGACAATTATGACAGCTTCGTCTTCAACGTAGAACAATACCTACACGAACTAACTTCCGAGGAAGTGCGCTGCGTGCGCAACGACAAAATCACGCTAGACGAGATCCGCAGGCTAAATCCGAGCAAAATCGTATTAAGTCCAGGACCAAAACACCCGCAAGATAGCGGCATCTGCCTAGAGATTTTAAAAAGCGATATCGCAGCGCCGATCCTTGGTATCTGCCTCGGACATCAGGCGATCGGGCTCGTTTACGGCGCCAAAATCAAACACCTAGAAAAGCCCTATCACGGCAAAACTTCGCTCATAAAAGTTAGTTGCAAAGAGCCTCTGTTTACGGGACTGCCCGATGAATTTGAGGTCATGCGCTACCACTCGCTTTACGTGGATGAGCTACCGTCAAATTTGCAGGCTTCAGCCGTGAGCGAGGATGGCGTAGTGATGGCGCTTAGCGCGAAAGATAGGCCGATTTTTGGTATCCAGTTTCACCCCGAGAGCTACTTCACGCAGTACGGCAAAAAAATCATCGAAAATTTCATAAACTACGAAGCCGCGCCTACAGCAGACGTCGTCAAAGAGCCAAAGATCCGCCCGCTCAAGCCGTTTCTAATCAAGCTGCAAGAAAACGAACGTCTGGACGACCGCGACTTTGAGCAAATTTGCGAAATCATCGCTAGCAAAGAGTACGAGATCACGCAGCTAGCCTCACTTTTGGTGCTAATCAGCGAAAAAAGCCTCTATCCGCAAAGCCTCGCAAGCCTCGCTAAAAACATCCTAAAATACTCGCAGACCTACCGCGATCCTTCGCCGATGATCGATCTTTGCGGCACTGGCGGCGACGGCTTTAAGACGATAAATATCTCAACCACCGTCGCGTTTATCCTAGCAAGCCTAGGTGTCAAAGTCGCAAAGCACGGCAACAAAGCCGTTTCTAGCAAATCAGGCAGCTCGGACGTTCTTGAGATTTTGGGCATTCATAGCTCAAATTCGCTCCTGCGACAGCGCGAGCTGCTAAACGATAAAAATTTAGCCTTTTTCCACGCGCCGTTTTTCCATCCGCTAGTAGGCGAGGTGCGCGAGGTGCGCCAGCGCCTGGGCATCCGCACGGTTTTTAACGTACTTGGCCCGCTGCTAAATCCAAATTTGGCGCTCAAAAATCAGCTCGTGGGCGTCTATCATAAGCCGGTTTTACGCCTATATGCCGAGACGCTGCAGCTGCTGGGACGCGAGCGAGCGCTAGTAGTTCGCGGCGAGGACGGACTAGACGAGATCAGTCTATGCGACGAGACGCGCGTCGTGGAGCTACGCGGCGGCCAGATCAGCGAGTACAGCATCACGCCCGAGCAGTTTGGCTTTAGACGGGCGTTTCACAGCGAGATCGAGGGCGGCACGCCTGAGCAAAACGCCGAAATTTTAAAGCAAATTTTAAAAGGCGAGATTAGCGGACCGAAATTTGACGTAGTCGTGCTAAACGCGATGTTTGCGCTCTATGCCGCTGGCGTCGCTGATAGTCCAGCGCAGGCAAAAGAACTCATCTTGGACGCGATAAAAAGCGGTAAAGTTTATCGATATTTTGAGGACTACGTGCGAGGCGAAGCGTGACGCTGATTAAAATTTGCGGTATCAAAACTCCTGCGGAGGCGCGCGCCGTGCTTAAAGCAGGGGCTAAATTTGGGCGAAATTTAGGCTCAAATTTGGATGTTTTTGGTGCGGATGGCAAGATAGATTTGCAAAATGGCGTAAGTTTTTTAGGCGTCATTTTTGCTCCTAGCAAGCGAAAAGTAACCCCGCAAATCGCACGTGAAATCGCAAATTTAGCCCACGACTACGGCGTAAAATGCGTCGGGGTTTTTGCTGAAATCTCAGAAAACGAGATTTTAGAAATTTGCAAAGAGGCAAATTTAGATGTAGCGCAAATTTACGGCGAGTATTCGGCAAATTTAAGGCAAAATTTAGCGCGTGAAAGCATTAAAATTTGGAAGGTTTATAGCGTGCTTGACACTTTGCCGAGCGTGGATTTTAGCCTTTGCGATATGCCGCTATTTGACTGCAAGGGGGTAAATTTAGGCGGTAATGGCATCAGCTTTGAGTGGAGGATTTTAGAGGGAGTTAAATTTGACTTTGCGCTTGCGGGCGGCATCGGCGAAGATAACGTGCGAGAGGCGATTAAATTTAATCCCTGCGTACTGGATATAAATAGTAAAGCCGAGAGCGAAAATCTGCAAAAAGACCCAGATAAAATAGAGCGAATTTTTAAAATATGTAATAGCAAAATATAGTAGTTGATTATTTAGAGGTATAGAGTGTATATAGATTTATTTTCTGGCTGCGGAGGTCTATCTCTAGGGCTTCATAAAGCGGGTTTGAGAGGTATGTTTGCTGTAGAGAAAAATCACGATGCTTTTTCTACTTTGAAATATAATTTAATAGATCAGAATAACCATTTTGATTGGCCGTCTTGGCTTCCTGATACAAATTTGGATATTAATCAGCTAATTATAAATAATATTAGTAATTTAAAAAAACTAAGAAATAAGGTTTTGCTTATAGTGGGTGGACCACCTTGTCAGGGCTTTTCTATGGCAGGAAGAAGGCAAGAGAGCGATGAGAGAAATTTACTAGTAAAGTCTTATATCGAATTTATAAAAATAGTAAAACCAGAGGTTATATTTTTTGAAAATGTAAGAGGTTTTATGGTTGGTTTTACAAATAATGGGCAAAGAGGAAATGCGTATTCTGATTATATTATATTCGAACTTAAAAAGCTTGGATATGACATTGAAGCAAAAATTTTAGATTTTTCTATGTATGGTGTTCCACAAAGAAGGCAAAGATTTATACTAGTTGGAACAAGAAAAGGTATTGCAAATGATTTCTTTATGCGTATAGACGCGAACAAAAAGCAATTTATAAAATCTAAGAATTTAAATTTGTGCGTATCGGTAGAAGAAGCCATATCTGACTTATTGCAGTCAAATGGAACAGTCAACTCACCAGATACTAAAAACTTTAAAGCTGGAATTTACGGCATAATAGCAAATCCATATCAAAAACTTATGAGAAAGGGTGTAAATTTGAAAATAGCTGACAGTCATAGGTTTGCAAATCACAAAGATGATACAATTGAAAAGTTTAGCCATATATTATCAAATTCTGTACCAAATAAAAACATATCACATGCAATAAGAGCTAAATATAATATTAAAAAAAGAACCATAATACCACTATGTTCAAAATCGGTTGCGCCAACCTTGACAACTCATCCAGATGATTTTATACACTATTGCGAGCCAAGAATACTGACTGTCAGAGAGTATGCAAGAATACAATCTTTTCCGGATAGCTACTGCTTTAAGGGCAAGTACACTACAGGTGGAGTTTTAAGAAAGCAGGATGTACCAAGGTATACCCAAATAGGAAACGCTATCCCGCCACTATTTGCCGAACAAGTTGGATTAGCACTAAAGGATATAATAAATGAAATTTAAAATAAGCTCTGAATTAAAAAACATAATAGGCAAAGATCTTATAGTTAATGATGAAGTTGCCATTTTTGAATTAGTAAAAAATTCTTATGACGCTCATGCAACTAGAGTCGATGTGCAAATAGGTGCAGACAAAATAGTTATCAAAGATAATGGCAAAGGAATGAATTTAGATGATATAAAAAACAAATGGTTATTTGTGGCATATTCTGCAAAAAAGGATAATACAGAAGACAGTGATATAAATAAAGATGATGAAAGATATCGAGATTATAGAAATAAAATAAATACAAAAAGAGGATTTGCTGGTGCAAAGGGTATAGGTCGTTTTTCTTGTGATAGACTTGGTGCAAAATTAAAAATCATATCAAGAAAAATAGGCGAGACAAAATTTCATATTTTAGATGTAAATTGGGATGATTTTGAAGAAGATGCAAAGAAAGAGTTTATGGATATCTCAATTAACTATTCTGAGGCAGATTTTATCGCAGATGCAAATTTTAATCACGGAGTTATAGTAGAGATAACACAACTACGTTCAAAATGGGATAATGACAAGATAAATACGCTTAAGCGCTCTCTTGGAAAACTCATAAATCCTTTTGAGGTTAATACCCATACAAATAATTTTCAAATTTATATCAAACATAATGGTAGTATGTTTGAAGAACCAGTTAAAAATGAAATTATAGATGTTTTAACACTAAAAACTACAAAACTAGAAGTTGATATAAAAGATGATAAAATAGTATCAACATTAACAGATAGAGGGGTATTGATATATAAAATAGAAGAAAATAATAACTACAAGCATCTTAAAAATATAAAATCAATTCTCTTATATTTAAATACTAGTGCCAAAAACAATTTCTATAGGCAAATGGGTGTCCATTCTGTAAATTTTGGACATGTGCTTGTTTTTAATAATGGCTTTAGAGTGTACCCTTATGGAGAGATAGATGATGATAGCTTTGGAATAAATCAAAGACACCAACAGGGCTACAATAGATATCTATCCACAAGGGCGATTGTTGGTAGTATTAATATTAATGAATACTCAGATCAGTTTAAAGAAAAAAGTAGTAGAGATGGCGGCTTTATTAAAACAGATGGATATAACGAGCTAGAAGACTTTTTTTGGGAGAAACTTCTAAAAAGATTAGAAAAATATATAGTTGGTATTCAATGGGGGTTAGATGCGGAAGTTAGAAATATTGATAATTTTTCCGATGATATAGAGGCATTAAATACAATAGAAACAAAGTCCAAAATTATACAGCTAATTAAAACCTTAACAAATTCGGCAAGTGTTAAAATTTTAGATTTTGGAAAAAACTTTTTAAATATCATAAATCAAAATACAAATTTGCAAGATCCTATAATAAAAGATTTAATATCAATAGCTAAAAAGGCAAGAGATGCCACTATCTTGGATGCTATAGATAAAATAGGTCAATTATCAAAAGAAAAAACAGAACTAGAAAAGCGTATATATGAGACAAAAGAGGAAAATGCTGCACTAAAAAATGAAAATATGCTAATTAAGCAAAATTTAGATGATGAAATAAAAAAGAGTAATTTAACTACTAAAAAACTCGAACAGCAAACCAAAATAAATATCTTTCAAAGTTCAATTATAGGTACAGAAAAAGAACAAATTCTTGCATTGCAACATCAAATATTTCACTCATCAAGTAGAATAAAAAGTAACATAGAATTTTTACTAAAAACCATAGACAAAACTACAATGACAGAGAAGCAAAAGAAGTATATCGGTGTTGTTACTCATGAATTAGATAAAATAGTGTCAATATCGAAGTTTATAACAAAAGCAAATTTTAATTTAACCGCCAGCACTATAAATGCTGATATTATAAATTTTATACGAGAATATTTAGAAGAGTTATATTTATCAAGCGATCATGTAATAGATTCTCAAATTAAAATAGAGAATATACCAAAAACGAATACAACTTATAAAATTAATCTAAGACCTCTTGAGATAACAACTATGATAGATAATTTTATACAGAATTCTCAAAAAGCAAAGGCAACAAAAATTATCTTTAACTATTTAATTAATAAAGACTGTTTTGTATTAACAGTAGAAGATGATGGGTGTGGAATAGCAAAGGATAACTTGGATAATATTTTTCAGCTAGGCTACACTACAACAAATGGTTCAGGAATAGGGCTTTTTAATGTAAAAGAAACCATTAGGCAGATGAATGGAACAATAGATGTAAAATCTGAAATTAATAAAGGTACAAAATTTACAATAAGGATAAGCAATGCATATTGATTATAAAATCATTTGGCTTGATGATAACATACAAGCTTTCGAAAACGATGAATATATAGACAATATAAAAAAATATCTGATAGAAAAAGGTTTTAACCCTATAATTGATACATATTCTGAACAACAAAATTTTTTAAATAATTTAAACGATACATATGACTTGATCTTAACCGATTATCATATGGATGGAATGAATGGAGATGAGGTTATTGAAAAAATTAGAAAAGACAAAGGGATATTTACTGAAATTTTATTTTATACGGCCAGAGCTAATTTAAAAGATACAGATAAAATAGACAGAATAACTTTTTTTCAAACAAGCAATAACCACTATAAAGAAGTGGCTGATAAAATAAAAAGCCTTATAGAGCTAACTCTTAAAAAATTTAATGACATAGTGATAATGCGTGGTATGATAATGAATGAAGTTAGCTATATGGACGAAGTAAAATTAGACATTATTAAGCGTTTTATTAATGATGAAGAAAACGATACTTCAAGTTTAAAATCAGATATTTTATCAGACATAGATCAACAATTTAATACTAAAATTAGTAAAATTAATAAGTGGAAAGATGGTAGCACTGGATTTAAAGAACTAATCAAAGATAATTTTGTTTTTAGTAGTTCCTATAAGATAAAAACGATATCATACATTTTAGATAATATGAAGCTAGAAAATTTTGCCGATGGCTACGAAAAAGATATTATACAAATGAGAAACAAATTTGCACACGTTGCATTAAAAGAAAAAGATGGAAAAAAATACTTTAAAAGTAACACTGATGACAATATATTTGATGATACGCTATGCAAGAAGATAAGAGAAGATATAATAAAATATAAACGATATTTGCTTGATATGCGGAATAAATTCGAGAAATAAAATTACAAAAAACCCAAAAGGAAACCCATGAACACCAAAGCATATTTCGGCAAATTCGGCGGCCAGTTCGTGCCAGAAACCGTGATGTTCGCGCTAGACGAACTCGAGGCCGCGTACGAGAGTATCGCAAAAACGGCTGAATTTAAAGCCGAACTAGACGACCTACTAAAAAACTACGTCGGACGTCCGAGTCCACTATATCACGCAAAACGCCTAAGCGAGCACTATGGGCACGAAATTTACCTCAAGCGCGAAGATCTAAACCACACGGGCGCGCATAAGATAAATAACGCCCTGGCTCAAGCACTTCTAGCCAAAAAAATGGGCAAAAAGAAGGTTTTAGCAGAGACGGGCGCGGGTCAGCACGGCGTAGCAACTGCGACGGCGGCGGCATTGCTCGGCCTTGAGTGCGACGTATATATGGGCGCGACAGACGTCGAGCGTCAGCAGCTAAACGCGTTTCGCATGCAGCTTTTAGGCGCTCACGTCGTGAGCGTAGAAGATGGCCTAAAAACGCTAAAAGAGGCCACCACCGCAGCGATCCAAGCGTGGGTAAACGAGATAGAAAGCGCATTTTACGTCATCGGCTCGGCAGTCGGCCCGCACCCGTATCCTAGGATCGTGCGCGACTTCCAGAGTATCATCGGCCGCGAGACCAAAGCACAGCTAAAAGAGTACGGCGTGCATCCGGACTACGTCATTGCCTGCGTCGGCGGCGGTAGCAACGCCATCGGTATCTTTAGCGCGTTTTTGGACGACTCGGACGTAAATTTGATCGGAGTCGAAGCCGCAGGTCTAGGCGCGCACACGCCGTATCACGCCGCAACGCTAACCAAGGGCCGCACAGGCATCATCCACGGCATGAAAACGATCGTCCTTCAAGACGAATACGGCATGATCGAGCCGGTGCATAGTATCTCTGCGGGGCTTGACTACCCGGGCGTGGGTCCTGAGCACGCACACCTGCACGAGAGCAAGCGAGCCGCCTACTACGGCGTCACAGACGACGAGTGCATAAACGCGCTATATCTAACCAGCCGCCTAGAGGGCATCATCCCGGCGATCGAGAGCTCGCACGCGCTAGCGTATCTGGAGAAGCTCTGCCCGAATTTGACGAAAAAAAGCGTCATCGTCGTAAACGTCTCGGGACGCGGCGACAAAGACATAAACACCGTGATGAGCTACGAGAAAGGAAAAATTTATGGCTAAGGTAAAAGACGCGTTCGCGGGCAAAAAAGCAAACATCGGCTACGTCGTGGCGGGATATCCTAGCGCCAAGGCGACGAAGGAGTTTTTATTAAATTTAAACAGCAGCTGCCTAGATCTACTAGAGCTTGGCATCCCCTACTCCGATCCGCTCGCAGACGGCAAACTCATCGCGCAAGCTAGCTTTGAAACCGCTGCAAAGGGCGTAAACACCGACGCGATATTTTCCATACTAGAAGAGTGCAAAGGCAAAATAAATAAACCGGTCGTATTTCTCGTGTATTTTAACATCGTGTTTGCCTACGGCGTAGAGAGGTTTATCGCCCGCTCAAAAGATGTCGGTATCGCAGGATTTATCATCCCCGATCTGCCGTTTGAGGAGAGCGAGGAGGTAGCGGGGCTATGCGCTAAATTTGATCTTGATCTCATCCCGCTCATCAGCGTCACCTCGCAAAACCGCGCGGATAAAATTTTAAAATTTGGCTCAGGATTTGTCTATGCTCTGGGCGCTATCGGCGTGAGCGGGTCGCAGCGAGCTAGCGAGGAGCGACTAAAAGCGCTAGTAGAGGGTCTAAAAAAAAGAAGCGAGCTGCCTGTCGCGGTGGGCTTTGGCGTGAAAAATAAAAACGACGCCGACGAGGTAAAAACCTATGCCGACGGCGCGATAATCGGCACCGAGATAGTAAAGCTCACGGCCAAATTTGAGGGCGAAGAGCTGATAAAGCAAATCAATAAACTTTTTTAAATTTAGCCGCGTTTGCGTTAAATTTAAGTATAATCAAAAAATTTCGTTTAAAGGACGGCGCGATGATGGACGTTGCGGAGCTTGGGATCAAGCATCTGTGCGAGGATACTCTGGGCTACAAGGTAGAGGGCGCAAAGAGCGCGGAAGGCGAATTTTACGGCTCGAGCTTGCCGATTTTTAAGGGCAAAGAGGAGTTTCACTTTTATCTTTATTTTAAAAAAGATACGCTAAATCGCTTTGCCGGTGTGCTTCTTGGCGTCGATAAACTAGCCGAAGACGAGCTAAGCGACATCTGCAAAGAGGTGGCTAATCTCACGATCGGATACGCCAAAAATCTACTAAACGAGCGCGAAGCAAACGCCTACAAACTAGGCACTCCCGAGTATCTAGGCAGGACGAATTTTCGCATCAAGCTAGAAGACAAACGCATCTATAAAATCAAAAATAGAACATTTCAAATAGGATACAAAAAAGGATGAGCGAAGAACTACAAGAGGTAACCGCCGCAGAAACGGCGCCGCAAGGGGTTCAAGAGATGTTGCAAGAGCGCGGCGGGCTTTTTAAAAGCTACGACGAGCTGATGGATATCGGAGTGGATTTTATCTCGGAGCTGGGCACCACGACTATTAGCGTAAAGCAGCTCTTAAAGCTCGAAGTTGGCTCGGTAATCGACCTGGAAAAACCTGCCGGCGAGAGTGTGGAGCTTTTTATAAACAACCGAATTTTCGGCAAGGGCGAAGTAATGGTCTACGAAAAAAACCTCGCCATCAGGATAAATGAAATCCTCGACTCAAAATCCGTCATCCAGTACTTTAAACGAGAGCAATTATGAGGATTTTCGCCGCGCTTTTGTTGTTTTTCGTAGCACTTTGGGGTTCAAATTTATCCACGTATAACGTCTACGAGCGTAGCGACCGCGTCGATATCATGCTTAGCTTTGACGCTCCTTATAGCGGAGCGATCTTGCAAGAGCGCAAAGACGGTGCGATAACTCTACTTTTTAAAGACCTGCAAAACGATCAAAATATCGAAAAAAGCGTAAATTCAAACATACTGCAAGAGCTTTTGTTTGAGCCTAGGGGGCAAAATTTAGCCCTCGTGATAAAAAGCGACGCGCAAGTAGCTGTTAGCGCGTCAAAAACCACCGACGGCTTTGGCCTGCGCATACGCGTGACGCCTGAAAATGCGGCAAACTCAGCCGCCGCAACCGCACTCTCGCCACAAGAAACTAGAGAAAATATAACCGAAGCGACGAATTTATCCGGCGATCAAAACGCTTCAAATTTGACCGCGTCTGCTCAAGGCGCTGGCTTAAATTTAGGCGCGCAAAACGGCGACGTAAATTTCATGACGCAGGGCATGAGCGATATGATCGATTATAGATATTACTCGGTTTTGGGCGTTTTGGCGCTACTTTTAGTCGTGCTTTTGTTCGTCAAGGCAAAGCTAAAAAACAAGCAAAAAACGATAAAAACAAAGCGCGAAAACGGCTGGTTTGAAAAGGTAAAAAGCGACGATGGAGTTGAGATAATATACGAAAAACCGCTTGATGATACGAATAAAGTCGTACTTTTTCAGCACCTTGATAGGCGCTACCTCGTACTAACGGGCGCCTCAAACGTACTTTTGGACAAATTTGGCGAAGAACAGATAACGAGCGAGCAGGACTTTCAGAGCTTTTTTGAAGAAAATCAAAAAAAGCTAAACGCCTACATCGAAAACCGTCAACCTCTTGATGCATATAAAGATAAGGCCAGTATAGACTAAAAATCGGAGATAAATTTGGCCAAAAACGATTTGGAAATTTTAAAAGAATTTATAAACGATAAAGAGGCTCAAGAAAAATTTAACGCTATCAAAAATAGCGTAATGGACTTTAATATCTTTGAAATTGCCGGTCTTGGCAATCAAGAAATAAAACACTCAAACACCCTAGCTTGGCTTTTTGGAGATAATGAACACGGACTAAAATATCAAATTTTAGAGGAATTTTTATATACAGTATCAGAAAATAAAAATAACATATCGTTAGAAAATAATAAAATATTAAAAACATACATAAGTAAACTAAGACAAGGCGTTATAAAAGACATAAAAATACTCAGAGAAAAATATTATAAAATAAACAATAGAAAATATTACATCGATATTATGATAGTTGACGGCAAAGGTAACTATGCAATAACAATAGAGCATAAAATAGAAGCAAATGAATTCGATAAGCAATTATCCGGTTATCGTGAAATAGTTCAAGATCAGTATGAAAAGTTTATTCCTATTTTTTTAACAAAAGATGGTCGCTTACCAAAAGATGAAAGTGAACAGCAATACTGGCTAACTGCAACACACAGCATGGTAGGCCAGAGCTTAAACAAATTAGATATTACCAAGCCAGAAGACGTCTTTAAAGAACTATGCAAAAACCACAAAAATCACTCATTACACAATAAAGACTTATTAAAATCAATTAAGGCACAAATTATTTTATTAAGCTATATTGAACTATTGAGAAAGGAAAATTTCATGGTAGATAAAAAATTGCAAAAATTATGTAGCTATCTTTGGTATGATTACGAAAAGGCTCTTGACATTCTAATTAAAAATAGGCTTTCAAAAATAGACAGACTATTCAAATTTATGGCAGATATATTAAAGGAAAAACATATAGAGCTTGATGTAAGAAAAAATTTTTACCTTATAAAAACAAAAAATACAAATAAACTTTATAATTTTATAAATGGATCAACAAGTACTACAGATAAAAAGCAACCAATATATACCATAGACTTTCAGGTGAGTAAATGGAACAAGCCAGAGCATATAAAAGAGTATATATGGATTGGCTATCGTTACGAAAAAGATAAAGATAAAAAAGATAAAGATAAAGATAAAAAAGAAAAAATTAACAGATTGAAAGAAAAATTTAATATGAGCAGCAATGAACTAGAATTAAAAATAATTGATAAATCAGACATAGAAAATTTAGATATATGTGCACTAAGGCATAAAGCGCAGGAAATTTCTGATTACATATCGGAACAAATAGATAAATTTGATAAAAAAATAGAAAAAGCCCTCAAAGAACTTCAAGGGCAAAATCCGTAAACTCACGCAAAACAGATCGCAAACGTATCGGGCTTGGTCATCTTTTTGATATTTTCCTTCGCCATAAACAGCTCTTTGGCACCGTAAATTTGCAAAGTGTGGTTGATAAACTCAAACTCCAGCTTTTTATGCGCGCAGTTTGCGTCTAAATTTTTAGCAAGAGCGAGGATAAAACTCAGCCAGCGCACGACGTCCTCGCTCGGTAGCAGGTTTTTAAAGCGCTCAAATTCGCTCGAGGTTTTCTTGCCGTTTTGCGCGATGATCGCGGCAACTAGGCATTTTTGTGCATGCGAAAAGCCGTAGTTTAAGGCATTTAGTACAAAAAACGCCGAACTAGCATGCTCGCCGTAAAATCCCAAACACTGCGCCACGCTATGCAATCTAGCAGCGACCGCCAGTTCGCTCTCGTATCGCCCCTCAAGCCCATGCAGCGGCTCTAGCGCGGCAAATAGATCTTTGGCGTATTTTACGATCGCCTTGTTATCATCTAGCAAAAATCTATCCTGCAAGCTTCTCACACTCGGGTTGAAATTCGGCGGAAATTTACGCGTCGGTCGCAAGATATCGCTCAAAAATACGCCCTCTCTAAAGCCCGCACCGCTGGTGTAGATGTTTTGCGCGCCCACTGCATCCACTGCTCCTAAAAAGATGAGCGCGCCCTCTCTAATCGTATCGAAGCGGTCTTTTTTGATGCCGAATTTCCCAAGCTCCAGCACGCTCGCTCGGGCTAAATTTTCGATGAAATTTTTATGGTTTTGAAATTTGTAGGCAAAGTTGTGCACAGTTTTTAGCGGATAGTCTTGCGCCGACATGATAGCAGAAGATATCGCGCGCAGGCTACCACCGATGGCAACTAGGTTTTTGCTTTTAAAATTTTTAGGCAAGCTTTTAAACGCCTCTTTGATAAAAGGCGCTGCGGCGTTTAAATTTTTCTTATCGAAAAACAGCTCCTTTAGCCGCACGGTGCCTAAATTTAGCGACACGGCATCAGTTATCTTGCCGCCGCTAACAAGCGCAAGCTCGGCAGAGCCTCCGCCGATATCAAGCGTGACGAACTCCTCTAGGGGCTCAAGCAAATTTAGCGCCGCCACTCCGCCAAACGTCGCCTCATCCTTGCCGCTAACGACCTTTAAATTTATCCCAAGCTCCTTGCGCGCCATACTTATGAGCTCGCCGGCGTTTGGAGCGTCGCGCAGAGCCGAGGTACCCATAGCGAAAATTTTCGAGCATTTGTAGTTTTTTGCGATATTTTTAAACTCGCTTAGCGCTTCGCAGGCCTTTTGCATCGACTTTTGGGCGATCTCGCCGCCATGCTCGTACGCGCCCTCGCCCAGACGTACCTTCATCTTAAATTCGCCGATGATGTGAAACGCGTAACGAGAAGTCTTTTCAAAAATCGCCATTCGCATCGAATTTGAGCCTAGATCTATGACGGCGGTTCGTTTTGCCATTTATTTACCTTTATTATTTTTATTTATCACTAGAGTGAGGGTCGAGACCACGCCGCTGCGTCCGTCGGTGCGGTTTTTGATAGATACCGAGCCGCCCAGAGCCTGAGCCGCGCCCTTAGCTAAAAATAGCCCAAGCCCAGCTCCGCCCTTATCGCCGAAACGCTTAAACGGCGCAAAAAGGTCCTTGCTCTCGTCGATGCCGCAACCCTCGTCTACGACCTCGATAGTAAATTCGTTTTCGCTAAGGTGAGAGCGAAGCGTGATAACGGAGCCCTGAGGAGAAAATTTGATCGCATTTTGAACGAAATTTTGGATAACGTGCGTTAAAAGCGTCGTTTGTAGCGTCATCTCAAGACTACTCGGAGCAAAATCAGTCGCTACATCCTTACCCTCGCCGCGAGCTAAAATTTTAAAATTTTTCGCAGATTGATTCAAAAACTCGATGATGTCGATACGAACGGCCTCCTCAAACTGCGCGCCCTCCTGCCGTCCGATCTCTAGGATCGAGCCGATCATTTTGTTCATCTGATTGATGGCTTCGTTGTTGTTTTTGAGCGCTTCGATGTATTTTTCGCTCTCACGCGGCTTTATTAGCGTCACTTCGTTTTTGGTTTTCATCACCGCAAGTGGAGTTTTTAGCTCATGCGCGACGCCAACAAAAAGCTCCTTTTGATAAAGCACGAACGTCTGAATGCGCTCGATCAGGCGGTTTAGGCTTTTGCCCAGCGGCTTAAACTCGGGCGGTAGCTCGTCAAGGCTCACCGTATGCAAAAACCGCTCATTTAAATTCGTCATTTTTCTGCTTAAAATTTTGATCGGCACCAGCAGCATCCGCGACAAAAACAGCACGTAAAAAATAATCAGGAGTATCGACGTAGCATTTACCATGATGATATCGATTAAAATTTGATCTACGAGTTTGCTTTGATGAGTGGTGTCTTTAGTTAGCGCTATGCTCGTGTCGTCCATATACGGATAAAATAACGTCAAATGAGTCTTTTGTCCAACCCTTTCCGTAACAAAATAAGGCGATACGGTTTTGCCCTCGACTAGCTTTGCCTTTGTGGGACTATCGTTTAGCGTGAAGTACTCAAACGGTTTTTCTACTTTAGATAAATTTGCGCTCGTGGATAAAATTTTAGCTTCGTATGCGAGCGATTGCGAGATGCCCTCGTATATCGTGACCTTGATATACTGGTATAAAAGAACGGAGATGATGAGAATTAGCATCGTAGAAGCCGATGCTAATTGCACTATAAACCTAAATCTTAGGCTTTTTTGGGAAAGCAAAACCTATACCCGCGTCTTCTGACCGTCTCGATAGTCGAGATATTTAACGGTTTATCCATTTTTTGGCGGATTTGATTGATTGCTACTTCGATTACGTTTGGTGTTACGAGCTCAGGCTCCTCCCAGATAGCGTCTAGTAGCTGCTCTTTGCTGACGATCTGATCGCTGTGGCGCGCAAGATGAGTTAGCACCTCAAACGGCTTGCCTTTTAGCTCGATATCTTGGCCTAGATATGTGATTTTCTCCTCGTCTGGATCGATGATAAGGTCGTCTATTTTGATAACGTTGGTGCCGCCAAAGCGCAAGCGAGCTTCTATTCTAGCTACCAAAACGTCGAAATCAAACGGTTTTTTGATATAGTCGTCCGCGCCTGCTCTAAATGCCTTAACTTCGCTATCTTTATCGTCTTTCGCAGACAGTACGACTACTGCGGTGCGCGGAGATTTGTGTTTGATGATGTTGATTAGATCCACGCCGTCGCCGTCAGGCAACATCCAATCAGTCAAAACCAAATCGTAATTTCTAATACCGATGTAGTATTCGGCATCCTTGAAATTCTCCGAGCTGTCGGTCTGATAGCCGAACTCTTGCAAGCCCTCGGCGATGGTTTTGTTTAGAGTTACCTCATCTTCAACTATTAAAATTCTCATTTTTTCCCTTCAGTGAAATTTGTTGGGATTGTAGCATAAATTAAGCAAGATTTCAAGATACTTTAAAAAAAATTTAATATTTAAACTCGGCTCTTGCGCCAACCATCGCATTTTTGACGATCTCGGTTTTTAAAATTTCCATTTTTAAAAAGCTAAGCGAGCCAAATTTTTCCTTCAACTTTTTCGCGCAAATTTCAAGCGAGCTCTCCACGGTGCCAAATTTTTCTTGCGCGTAAATTTCCTCGATCAAATTTATCATTTCCACGTAGTCTATAAACTCGCCGCTTTCAAACTCTGCGCTAACTCTTACCTTTTGCGGCGTCACGCGCTCAAAATCAAGCAGTCCTATGATAGTGCTAAACTCGTAATCTTTGATAATCGTCGTCAAATTACGCGCTTTTCTTGCCCTGTTATGAGGCGTTTTATGTTTGGCAGATGCTTGTAAACGACCAAAAACGCGATCAAAAATATCGGCGCATAGGAGTCGATATCAGGAATCTGCGGCTGAAGCGCAAAAGTCGCTACGATAAACGCCACAAGCGCGGCTAGCGAGGCAAGCGAGGAGATCTTAAGCAGCTTGCCCACGACGAACCAAACTCCAAGCGCGATAGCGATCTCAAGCGGCAAAAATACCGCCAAAACGCCCGCGCCAGTAGCTATGCCCTTGCCGCCTTCAAATTTTAAAAACGGCGAATAGCAGTGTCCGAGCACCGAAAGTACCGCCATCGCCCAAAGCGTCGCTGGAGCTAGACCCATAAATTTCGCGATTAAAATCGGTAAAACGCCCTTTAAAACATCGCAAACAACGGTCAAAATCGCGATCTTTTTGGCGAGTTTGGGATCTTTTTGCTTTAGCACGCGTAAGACGTTGGTCGCACCGATACTGCCGCTACCTTCGCTTCTGATGTTCACGCCGCCGAAGATATAAGCCAAAATAACGCCCGAGGGGATGCCGCCTAGCAGATACGCCGCGGCGTAAGCTATCAAATTTTCGTTCATTTTTTATCCTGATTTTTGTTTCGATTTCGCAATATTAATTAAATTCGGCTGATTTTTTGATAAATCGGTCGTTTTAAAGGGCGGTAAATTTGTAAATTTTACCCACCGAGACCTGTACCTTTAAGGTGCTAAATTTGGTTTTGTCAAATTTGGATTTTAGTCTTTCTTGTTAAGGGGAAAGGGGCTTGAATTACGCTCTGCTTTGCAGTTGCGAGGCAAAGCCGAAGCAAAAGAGCTCCCCACCCTCTTCCTCCCCCTACGACGCTTTTAATGTGGTGACATAGCTTTGCTCTGCGAGCAAAGCGTCGCGGGTTTATAAATTTAATGGAGTTAAATTTTGTATTTTCAAGATGCAGGTCTCGGCGAATAAAATTTGGCTTCGAATTTGAATAAAAAAGTTAAGGCGAAGTATTTTGAGATGGATTTGAATGTTGTGCAGAAATTTTAAGTCAAGGCTAGACAAGTAGTCTGCCGCAGACTTAAAATTTCAAACTCATTCAAAACCAGCGTAGCGACGCCGCAGGCGGGGTTTCTATAAAGACGCTCAAAAGACAAGCCGCTAAATTTACTTCCAAAGAAGATAGAGTTTTTCGTCGTATATATCGCTACTCTTCGGGCTAACCTCCACTTCCGTCACTTCCACGTTTTGCACGTCATTTTTGGCTTTTAGCGCGCTCGCGTCTTCTTCAAATTTCGCCATCAGCTCCTCGATCTGCGCGTTTAGCTGGGCGACTTCTTGCTCGCTTAGTTTGACGTCGCTGCGCTCTTTTAGCACGCTGTTTGCCGAGCGCGCGGAGGTCGCGACCTTGCCGATGTTGCCGCTACTTAGTAACCCCTTGCCAAAAATCGCGCCCAAAATGCTCGCTCCCACCGAGATCGCGGTCTCGATCCCCTTGCTTTTAAAGTCTCGCTGCTCTTTTTCTAGCTTTGCCACCGAGCGGTTTAGTTTCTCTTCTAGGCGCGCTTTTTGTTTGTCAAATTCTGCCGTGAGCTTGGCCGTTTGCGCCTCTAAAATTTCGTTGCATTTATCGGCCAAACGGACGTAAAATTCCTCTTTACTCTCATTTGGCGCCGAGCTTAAATTTAGCGCGCTAAAGAGCCTAAGTTTGTAGTTTCTATAGATAAATTCTTTAAAATTTTTGGTTAGCTCTTTGAAATTTTTAGCTCCCGCGACAAAGCCCGGTAGCGGCGCGTATGAGAGCTTGAAATTTGGCTCCGAAACCGCGGTAAAATGCATATTTTCGCTAGCTTCGCTCCAGTCGGCGCTTTTTTGAGCTTCATCCAGCCTTAGCGTGAAATTTACCTCGCGAACCTCGTCAAGCCCCTTTTTAGCGTCATAAAATCGCACTTTGGCTTCACCGTAAAGATACCCCTCCAGCTCGCCGCCCTCCTGCAAATTTGAACTAGCGGCGTAAATTTGAGCGATATCGGGCGACAGCACCGGTTTGGCGGCGAAATTTGAGCTTTTTGCCGGGCTTGATCCGCTCAAATTTGGCCCGCTCTTTTGCTCTTTCATCAAATTTGAAATTTGCTCGCGGCTAAGCGGTCCTTTTAGGTAGCTCAGGGCCCAGCGCGTCGAGATGACGGATAGCCCGTCCTCGTGGATGTTTTTTAGTAGGAAGTTGCGCTTTTGCAAATTTGAGATGAGATTTTCTATCTCGCCTTTATCCATCGCAGAGCCCGCAAGCCCCGTCATACCGTCGATCACGCGCGCTTTATCCTGAGCGGTTTGCAAGCGCCCGATAAACCACGTGCCGATGTTGCTAAGGCCTTTGTAGTCCAGATCGACCGGGTTTTGAGTGCTAAGTATCACGCCGAGGCCGTGCGCGCGGGCTTGCTTGAGTAGCGTAAGCATCGGAGTTTTGCTAGGCGGGTTGCCGTTTGGCGGGAAAAATCCGAAAATCTCGTCCATATAAAGCACCGCACGAAGCGAGCTCGTACCCTCGGTCTTGCGCATCCACGCGATGATTTCATTTAGCAGCAGCGTCACGAAAAACATCCTCTCACTGTCTTTTAGGTGCGATATGGTAAAGATATTGCACTTTGCCTTGCCGTTTGCGTTAAAAAGCATCTTTGAGATATCGAGTCGCTCACCGCTTAGCCACGCACGAAAATCTGGACTTGCAAGCAGCGTGTTGATCTTGACCGCTAGCTTCATGCGATCGGAGCTTGGATAAAATTTCTCCACGTCAAATACGCCGATCTTAGCAAACGGAGGTGTCGCGATAAAGCCGATGAGCTCCTCTAAGCTCACGTCCGCGCTCTGGGTAAATTTATCGATAAAAATGTTTGAAATGAGCAGGTGTTCTTTTGAGTTTACGTCGTTTTCTATGCCAACGAGCGAGAGCACGGAGCTAGCCAGAGAGCCTACGTACTCGCTAAACTCCTCGCTGCCTGCGTCTAAATTTGGGCGCGCAAAATCGCCCAGCAGCGCCACGCCGACGCCGCTACTGCTCTTTGGAGTATAAATTTTTAGCTCGGCGCTATCTTTAAAAAGTCCCACGCGCTCTAGACTTTGAAACGAGCCTTCGATGCCTTTTGCCCACGTCTGCGCTTCACTCGCGGCAAACTCGTCCACGCTCATGCCTTTGTTTTGCGCTTCGTTTTCATCGACGTACGGCGCAAAATCCTGCGCTCGCATCTGCGGAAACGCCAAGGCAAGGTTTGTCATATCGCCCTTTGGGTCGATTATAAAAGTCGGGATATTATCGATGCAGGCTTCTTCTAGGATGCCGATACCAAGGCCTGTTTTACCGCTACCAGTCATGCCGATGATGGCTGCGTGCGTCGTGAGGTCTTTGTTTTTGTAAAAAAACGGCTCTTTTTCTTTGAGACCTACGTAAAATAGCTTTAAATTTTCTTGAATGGTTTTCATGAAATTTCCTTGTAGATTTTGGGCTATTTTACTGATTTTTGTTTAAATTTCGGGTGAAGCTGCGGGGTAAATTTGAAATCGAAGCGGGTAAAATTTAAAAAAGGCAAGCGCAAGGCTCGCCTTTTAGTTTTGCGTTAAATTTATTGGTAAGTTTTTAGCTGCTCTTTTAGCTCTTCTAGAGTTTCTATTACGCGTTTTTTGGTAAATTTCGCGATATCTTCGCCCGTAGTACCGTCTTTGCCTGTTAGCTCGCAACAATATCTCATCGCACCTTTATATTTTAAAGCGGCGACTAGTTTTAGATCGGTATCTATTTTTATGTTTTTATTAGAGCCGCTGGCTTCATCCGGTATATATAGCTCAAATTTGGCGTTTACAGGCTCGCTCTCTTTAAATCCGCCGTCGTCCAAGCTAACGACGCCTAGGCCTCCCCTTGAGATATCGTATAGGTTACCCTGTATTTCGCTACCGTTTTGCGTGAGGATCACCTTGGTGTAACGATCCGGATATACGCGCTGATGTTTTCTTAAATTCGCGTGCAAATTTTGCATATACGTGAAATTTTGTAGCGTTACGGTCAAATTTGCAAGATCAAATCCGACGATATCCGCCCTTAAATTTTCGGAAAAATATTCATCGCGTACGATATAGGCGTTTTGTTCCTCTTTCATGGCCAAAATTTGCTCTAATGTTACCTTGCAGACGACCGTATCGTCTTCTACATGCTCTACTTCGCTCATGCACTCGACTTTTACGCCGTTGTAAAGATTTAGAAAGTGCACCTGGCGGTTATCGTTTCGTACTCTGGCAAATACGGTCACTGCGTCCTCGCGCATAAAAGAGCTGTCGTTATACGTACCGTTCATCTGAAATATGATTCCTTTTGAATAAAGTTTAAAACTAGATTATAGTAAAAAATCCTTATTTTTTCATTTAATTACTGATATTTTGTATTAAACTTAATGTTGTTTTGGTGTAAAGATGTAGAAAAGAAGCACTAAGGGCGAGAGCTCGCCCTTAAATTTGGATGATTATAGTTTATCTGCGTTGTGAGACAGGTAGTCTGCGACGCCTGCAGTATCGGCTTTCATGCCTTTATCGCCTTTGTTCCAGCCGGCAGGGCAAACCTCTCCGTGCTCGTTTGTAAATAGCATAGTATCTACCATTCTGATCATCTCGTCGATGTTTCTGCCAAGCGGAAGGTCGTTGATAACCGCATGGCGAACGGTGCCGTCTTTATCAAGTAAGAAGCTACCGCGAAGAGCGACGCCAGCGTCTTCTAGAAGTACGTCAAAGCCGCGAGCGATAGACTTCGTCATATCGGCTACTAGCGGGTAGCGAACTTGGCCGATACCGCCTTTGTTTACCGGAGTTTCTTTCCATGCGAAGTGAGAGAATTGGTTGTCTGTTGAAACGCCGATAACTTCGATACCGCGAGCTTTAAATTCGTCGTATCTTTTGTCAAACGCGATGATCTCGCTAGGGCAAACAAATGTAAAGTCCATAGGGTAGAAAAATACTACCGCGCCTTTCTCGCCGATATTTTTATATAGGTTGAAATCGTTTACGATTTGATTGTTTCCTAAAACTGCTGCAGCTGTAAAGTCAGGTGCTTTTTTTGTTACTAACATTTTTTCTCCTTAATAATTTTTATTTGTAGCGAAATTATATCATCTAAAGATTAAAAAGAGCTAAAAATTTAACTTTTTCGTTTTAAAATTTAACGCAAAAATTTAATATCAAATTTACTTAGTTTTTGATATTCTTGCGAAAATTTTGACCAACAAGGATAAAAAATGGCAGTAAAAATAACAGATATTTGCATCAGCTGCGGCTCATGCATCGACGAGTGCCCGACGAGCGCTATCGTAGACGACGCGGATAACCCGACCGGCGAGGACGCATACTACGTCTATGCGGATAAATGCGTAGAGTGTGTAGGATTTAACGACGAACCGGCATGCGCCTCGGCCTGTCCGACTGACGGCTGCATCGTTTGGGACGCTCCTTTTGCAGGACAGCCTTCTCGCGCCGAGATAACTGCAGATATGAGAACGGGAGAAACTGCCGTCATCTCGTAAGCTACGCATCTAAGCCCTTTTGCGGGGCTTATTTTGAAATTTAATTTTTTTTTGATATAATCACCGCCTTATAAAAACCACAAAAAGGAAATTTTATGCAACAAACGCTTTCTATTATCAAGCCTGATGCCGTAAAAAAGGGCGTTATCGGAAAAATCGTGGATAGATTCGAAAGTAATGGACTAAGAATCGCCGCTATGAAAAAAGTCAAACTAAGCACATGCGACGCAAAAGCTTTCTATGCAGTTCACAAAGACAGACCTTTCTTCAACGATTTGGTTGATTTTATGGTTAGCGGACCAGTCGTAGTTATGGTTCTTGAGGGCGACGATGCGGTAGCCAAAAATCGCGATCTAATGGGCGCAACAAACCCAAAAGAAGCAAAATCGGGCACTATTAGAGCCGACTTTGCAGAGAGCATCGACGCAAACGCCGTTCACGGTAGCGACAGCCTAGAAAACGCTAAAAACGAGATCGCATTTTTCTTTGCAACAAGAGAAATTTGCTAAATTTAGGTTAAATTTTGAAAATATCTTTCGCCAAAGTCACAAATAATCAAATGCCGTTCGAGCTAAACTCGGAGGGAGTAATTTTCAACGGCGAACTAAAAAGAATAACCCAAAATTTAGTTAGTTGTAAAGGAAGAATCGTAGGCGAAATAACTCACAACTGCGACCGATGCGGCGAAGATATAAATTTAAAGCTTGATGAAGATGTAAATTTGATATTAAGCGACGGAATTTACAAAGATAAAGAAGAAAATCTCGACGATGCGGTCGAGTTTTTCGACGGTTTTGTAAATTTAGAAGAAGTATTGACAAGCGAAATAGAAGCTTTTAAGAGCGATTATTTTTATTGCGAAAAATGTAAAAATCTATAAAGGAGAATAAAATGGCAGTACCTAAACGAAGAGTAAGTCATACTCGCGCGGCAAAGAGAAGAACGCACTACAAAGTAACGCTTCCCGTTCCCGTAAAAGACAAAGACGGCTCATGGAAAATGCCTCACCGCGTAAATAAAACTACCGGAGAGTATTAATACAAATGACCAGCATTTGCATTGACGCGATGGGCGGCGACTTCGGTCCGCAACCTATTATCGGCGGCGTGATCGAGGCTTTAAAAGAAGTAAAATTTGAAGCCGTTTTGGTAGGCGATATGAAAATTTTAGAGAGCCTTGTTCCGCAAAATTTAAAACAATACGTAAAATTTATTCAAGCCGACGAGGTCGTTTCTATGAGCGACGGCGCCACCGATGCGTTAAAGCGGAAAGAAAGCAGTATTTTTAAGGCTATCGAGCTACTTAAAAATAAACAAACTATGGCCGTAGTTTCGGCGGGACACAGCGGAGCTACGATGAGTCTTGCCACGCTTCGAGTCGGGCGACTGAAAAATGTCTCGCGCCCGGCGATAGCGACTCTAATGCCAAACGTAACCGGCGGCAACACGCTAGTTTTGGACGTCGGCGCAAACGTGGACTGTAGGCCGGAGCATCTATTTCAATTTGCGATAATGGGCGAAGCCTACGCAAAAGAAATTTTAAAAATAAAATCCCCTAAACTAGGACTTTTATCTAACGGCGAAGAGAGCAGTAAGGGCAACGAGGCGACTAAAGAAGCCTTTGAAATGATCTCAAAACTCGACAGCTTCGTAGGCAACGCAGAAGGAAATCAGGTTTTTGACGGAAGTGTCGATGTCGTTATTTGCGATGGATTTGTCGGAAATATCCTACTAAAAACAAGCGAAGGCGTAGCTGACGCGATAACTAAAATCATCAAAAAACATGTTAAAAAATCCCCGGTCGCTATAGCAGGCTCGCTTCTCATGAAAAAAGTTTTTAAAACATTAAAACAGCAAGTTGATTACGACGAATATGGCGGTGCACCGCTACTTGGCGTGAACGGCTGCGTCATAATAAGCCACGGTAAAAGCACACCAAAAGCTATCAAAAACGCGATATTTCAAGCTCTAAAATTCGCAAACTCCGATATAAATAAAGTCATCGAAGACGAGCTTTCGCACTTTGCAAAATGAAATTACAAAGAAAAATTTAATGCCAAAAGCCTCGCTAATATCCATAGCCGCATACGCTCCACCTAAAATTTTAACAAATTTCGATCTTGAAAAAATGGTGGAAACCAACGACGAGTGGATAGTTAAGCGTACAGGTATTAGCCAACGACGCATAGCACAGGATGAAAATACGAGCGATCTTGGCACGAAAGCAGCACAGTTAGCGCTTGAAAGAGCAAATTTGACCGCAAAAAATATCGACGCCATTATTTGCGCGACCATCTCGCCAGATCACTTTTGTATGCCCTCAACGGCGTGCAAGATCGCTAAAAATTTAGGTATAAATGCCATTACAGCATTTGATATAAGTGCGGCATGTACGGGTTTTATTTATCTGCTTGAGCTTGCAAAATCACTAATTGAAAGCGGAAGCAAAAAAAACGTATTGATAATCGGAGCCGAAAAACTAAGTAAGATCGTCGATTGGACCGATAGAACGACTTGCATACTATTTGGCGACGGAGCGGGTGCAGCAGTCGTAAGCGCTAGCGAAGAAAACGAAATAATCGACGTTCACACTGCAGCCGACGGCAACTACGCAAACCTGCTCATAACTCCAGGTGGCGAAGAGAAATTTATTAAGATGTCGGGCAACGAGGTCTTTAAAATCGCAGTCCAGACGCTAACCAAAGACGTCGTAGATATCCTAGAAAAAAATCAAATTCCAAGCGATAAAATAGATCTTTTTATACCTCATCAGGCAAATTTACGCATCATCGAAGCAGTCAAGCAACGCTTAAATTTTACAAACGAACAGTGCGTCGTAACCGTCGGAAAATACGGCAACACAAGCTCAGCCTCTATACCTATGGCGATGAACGACGCATATAAAGCGGGCAGACTTAAAAAAGGCGATTTGCTTTTACTAGATGCGTTCGGTGGCGGCTTTACGTGGGGTTCGGCGCTACTGAAATTCGGCGGCGAAACCGTAAAGAATTTTTAATTTCGTAATTATATTTTAATTTATACGCTCAAATTTTCAAAACCCAAACAACTATTTTCATTATCTTTGATAAATACGCCGTATAGCTTACATACCTAAAAAGCTAAATTTAGCTCGGCGGGGGTATAATAACAAAAATCCGCGGAAGGCAAAAAATGGTAGTCAGTAAAATCTACGAAATCAACTCTTGCGACGACATGGAGCTAGGCGTCAAGCGCTTTACAAATTTACACTTTAAACTATGCTACGACGATGACAAACCGGTTAACGCCATAGTTTTTATAGTACCTGGATGCGGCGGCGACGTCGATAAGGCATACAGAGACCACTTAGCCGAATTTACGGCGAGGGAATATAACGTAGCCGTGATTAATGTAGATTATCATCATATTTACAACAGATTAGTTACGGGCGCTAGATACTATATGGACGAATTTGATCAAGAAATTTTAAGAGAAAAATGCCGAGAGATCAACCTACAACTAGGCGGCGACCTGAGCTCGCTAAAAAATTTCGATAAGCTAAACGGCGTTTTGTCTGCTGTTAGTAACTATATAGATAACAATAAAAATAGCGGAGCATTTCCAAAAGATTTTGTTTTAAATTTATCCCTTACGATTGATCCGATAAAAAACGAATATCAAAATTTCGGCATCATGCAGGCGCAGGATTTGATAAACGCCCTACTTTTTATAAAAGCAAATGCGCCGTTTAAAGCGATTAAAAATTTAAACGAACTACCAGTCGTCATGATCGGCAGCTCGCATGGAGGCTACCTATCGCATATGGCCGCCAAGATCGCTCCGTGGCTCATAGACGGCGTCATCGATAACAGCAGTTATGCCAAATATCCGCTTAGGATCGTGGGATTTGGTAAGGAGCTTGACTATATGAATCACTGCTGCTCATCAAACGATATGCTTTTTAAACATATAAATTTTTTCATCTCCGACAAGACGCTTTGGACCTTAAAAGATGGCTCCGATAAGAGATTTATGCCAGCGCACGAAAAGATACGTTATATTTTAAATTTAGACCACGTAAAAACCCAAAGCAAATATCCAAAGCCGATTTATCTAAGCTATCACTATGCCGGAGACGATATCGCTCCTATCGCTGATAAATCAGAACTTTATAGCAAATTTAACGCATGCGGCATAGACGCGACGTTAAAAATAATAAAAGACGAAAGCGAGCTTGACGGCAAATTTATCAAATCGTTAACCCACGGCTTTGACATGTCTATAAAAACGCTGATCTCAAAAGAGCTTCCGCCAATGTTAGCCAAGATCGCAACTCGCCCTAAACAACCTTGCGAGGATAAAAGCATAACCTATATCTCGGAAAATTTAGAGTATAAATTTTTTGAATCTAACGATAAAATCAATCTACAAGTTTCAAAAATATGGCAAAACGGCACGGTAGTTAAAAAAACGTATAAAATCCACTCCTGCGACGATACCGAGCTTAATATAAAGCGCGAAAGCCTGCTAGAGTTTAACCTTTGCTTTGATACCAAAAAGCCGGTCTCGTCAATAGTTTTTATAATCCCTGGCTACGGAGGAGACGCGGACAGCAACTACCGCGAGCACTTAGCGCAGTTTGTCGCGAGCGAATTTAGTGTAGCCGTAGTAGGCGTAAACTACCACTGTATCGGAGATAGACCGCAAACAGGAGCGACGATATTTTTTGACGATTTAGATAGATCGATATTAAAAAAAGAATGCGCCAGGTGCGGCATAGAGCTCCCGGAAAATTTAAGCGTAATCGATACGCAAACCCTGCTTGATATCGACAATCTAATAGACGCAAGAAAACGCGATAAGACAGCACCTCAAGACTTGTCGCTTAAACTATCAATTTCTCTTCAACCGACTAAAAACGAATATCAAAATTTCGGCATTATGCAGGCACAGGATTTGATCAATGCGCTACTTTTCGTAAAAGCCAACGCTCCTTTTGAGTGCACAACCGACATAAACGACCTACCAGTCGTCATGATCGGCAGCTCGCACGGAGGCTATCTATCGCATATGGCCGCCAAAATCGCCCCGTGGCTCATAGACGGCGTCATAGATAACAGCAGTTATGCGCTAGCGCACTGGCCTTTTATCGGCTTTGGCAAAGAGATAGATTACATGAAATATTACAGCGGCTACACCAGCGAATGCTATCACAATATCGAGCTTTATTTATTCGACAAGACGCATTGGACGCTAGACAAGGCTTCGCCGGCTTATTTTTCTAAATCGAGAAAATGCATAAGAGAAATTCTAATGCCGCAACACCTCAAAGTCCAAAGCGGCTATAAAAAGCAAATTTACACGAGTTATCATTACGCTTATGACGATTTTTACGCTCCGGCTAGCGAAAAACAACGGCTCTACGACGAACTGAAAAATTTAGGCTACGACGCTACTCTAAATATAATAGAAAATGAAAGTCAGCTTGACGGTAAATTTATCAAAACGCTGACGCACGGTTTAGATATGTCGATAAAAACGCTAATCTCAAAAGAGCTTCCGCCGATGCTGGCTAAAATCACAGCTCGACCGAAACAGCCTTGCGAGGATAAAAGCATAAGTTACGTTTCAGACGATTTAGAATATAAATTTTTTGAAGCGAACGACAAGATAAATTTAGAGATAAAAGAACAAAATCTACCGCAGCAAAATCATGATAATAAATAAAACATACGAGATCCCATCCTGCGACGATGTAGAGCTTGGCATAAAGCGAGATTCGCTACTTGAGCTTAAGCTCTGCTACGACGACGAAAAGCCAGCTAGAGCCCTAGTTTTCATAGTGCCTGGGCTTGGCGGAGATGCGAATGAAAACTATAGAGAGCACTTAGCGCAGTTTGTCGCGAGCGAATTTGAGGTAGCGGTAGCGAGTCCAAACTACCACTGTATCGGCAGCAGACCGCAGACGGGGGCGAAGTATTTTTTAAACGATTTAGACAAAATCATCCTTAAAAACAAATGCTCGAAAATCGGTATAGAAATCCCAAACGATATCAGCTACGGCGAACTTTCGGTGCTAGATGACTACTTGGGTAATATAAAATCAAGCGGCGGTTTGCCGAGCGATTTTAAATTAGAAATATCCGTCACGTTGCAACCGACCAAAAACGAATATCAAAATTTCGGCGTTATGCAGGCTCAAGACGTGATAAATGCAGCGCTTTTTATCAAGGCAGATCCGCCGTTTAAATCCGCGGCCGATATAAACGAGCTGCCAGTTGTCCTAGTCGGCAGTTCGCACGGCGCATACATAAACGCCTTAGCGGCCAAATTTGCGCCGTGGCTCGTGAACGGCCTCATCGACAACAGTAGCTACGCGAAGCTAAACTGGGAGCTCATAGGCCTAGGCAAAGAGGTAGATTATCTCAAATTTCGCGAATACTCGACCGATATATATTTTAAAAATATCAAAATTTACGTCTTTACCAAAACGATGTGGACGCTACTGGATAAATCCTCGCCTCGATATTTCTCACAGGCGCGCGAAGATATACGAAACGCCCTAGACGCCGCACATCTGAAAGTCCAAAGCGAGTATCCAAAGCCTATCTATGTCGGCTACCACTGCGCCGTAAACGACCACTGCGCGCCGCCCGAGGAAAAAGCACAGCTCTACGAGGAACTGCAAAAACTCGGTTTTGACGCGACCTTGCATATGATAAAAGACGAGAGCGAGCTTGACGGCAGGTTTCTCAAAAAGCTAACGCACGGCCTGGAGATGTCTATCAAGCTTTTGATCGCCAAGGAGCTACCGCCGATGCTAGAAAAGATAACCTCTCGCGAGAAGCAAATTTGCGAAAATAAAAGCATAACCTATCGCTCGGATGGGCTGGAATATAAATTTTCAGAGGCAAACGGCAAAATAAATTTGGAGATAAAAAGATGATTTTATTTGTAAAATTTGCGTTTGCTAGGGGCTAATTTGAGCGGCAAAATTTGATAAAAGAAAATTTAAGAGGCAAAAGTCGCGCGACAACTAAAAGCAAATTTATATGCAAATTTGACAAAAAACTCAAGCCTAATTTACTCCAAACTAAAAAATCGCCTCATCTTACGCTTCCAGTCGTCTTTTGGTGTCTGCATATCGTTTGAGCATCGCTCTAAACCTAACGACGAGCACAAGCCAAATTTAGCTCGGTAAATTTAAAAATCAGCTCGCCGTAAAACCAAAGCAAATTTAAGCGACCGCCGTCAAGCCAAAGCCGCTTAAATTTGAGCAAAAAGCCAAATTTGACGCGCCCCGAATTTAAAACCCCGAGTTTAAATTTACCCGAAACAAATCCAAATTCGCGCGCCCCGTCAAATTTACCCTAACTTACCCGTTTTTCCTAGCAAATTCTTTCATAAACTCAGCCAAAGTCCGCACGTTTTCGATACTCACGGCATTGTAGATGGATGCTCTGATACCGCCTACGTGACGGTGTCCTTTTAGGCCCAACATGCCCGCACTTTCGGACTCGGAGATAAAGGCCGCCTCCAGCTCGCGGTTTGCGATAGTAAAGCTAACGTTCATCAGCGAGCGGCTATCTTTTTGCGCGTGACCTTTGTAAAAGCCGCCAGAACCGTCGATCGCGCCGTAAAGCAGCGCCGCCTTTTGCTCGTTGATCCGGTTTACGCCCGCTAGACCGCCCTGCTCTTGCACCCAGCCCAGCGTCAAATTTAGTAGATATATGCCAAACGTCGGCGGCGTGTTATATAGCGACGCGGCGCTGGCGTGCGTATCATAGCGAAGCATCGTCGGAGTGCGATCCATGCAGGCTCGCTCGAGCATGTCCTTGCGGATGATGACGACGGTTACGCCGCTTGGGCCGGCATTTTTTTGCGCGCCGCCGTAGAGCAACCCCACGTCCTTGAAATCAACCGGCCGCGAGAAAAAATCGCTCGATGCATCGACGACTAGCGGAGCTTTGGAGCGAGGTAGCTCGCGGTACTGCGTGCCGTAGATGGTGTTGTTCGTGCAGAGGTAGCCGTACGCGGCGTCATCACTAAATTTAACCTCAGGGATGCGGTCGTAGGAGGTTTCCTTGCTGCTGGCGACCACTTCGTAGGATACGCCGACGTTTGCGGCCTCTTTGATCGCCTTGCTCGTCCAGACGCCCGTATCTGCGTACTGTGCGACGCCTTTGGCGGCTAAATTTAGCGGTATCATCGCAAACTGCAAATGCGCGCCGCCTTGCAAAAATAGCACGTCAAATTCCTCGCCGATGCCGTATAGCTCGCGTGCCTTCGCCATCGCGCCGTAGTGCACCTCTTCGTAAATTTTACTTCGGTGGCTGATTTCCATTATCGAAAAGCCCTTGCCCTGATAGTCCGTGAGCTCGTTTTGCGCGCGCTCGAGCACGCTAAGAGGCAGAGCCGAAGGTCCCGCGCTAAAATTTAGCTTTCTATTCATCCAAACTCCTTTCAAATTTGAGCTGATTTTAGCGTTATTTGCGTTAAAAAATCATTTCGCGTCGCAAGGGCGGCGACAAAAGCTCGCAAATTTTACACTTTAAGCTACCTTTTGATACAATTTTTCATATTAAGGAGCGAAATTTGATAGAGATCGAGCGTAAATTTATCCTGCGTGACGCCGCCGTCATAAGCGAGCTAAAGGCCCGCGACATCGGCACCGAGCAAAAAGAGGTGACGCAAATTTACGTCAAAATCACTCCGCTTGAGGAGATTAGATTTCGCGAGGCTTCGGGCGTTTTTACGATCACGCAAAAATCCGGCATCGGTCTAGCGCGTGAGGAAAATGAGAGCGAAACAGACGCCAAAAGCTTTAAAAAAGCCCTAAAAAACGCGGTCGCCGCTCCAATAAAAAAGACGAGATTTTTATTTAGGCTTGACGGCGCCGCCTGCAACGTCGATATTTTTCACGGCGCTTTAGAGGGGCTTGTTACTTTTGAGGCCGAGTTTGTAAGCGAGCGCGAAGCCGCGGAGTTTAACCTGCCTGAGTTTATCGCCGCGCACATAGTTAGCGAGGTCACGGAGGATGAGCGCTATAAAAATAAAAATTTAGCACTTTTTGGCTTGCCGCAGGGCAAATTTGACGCACAAAAGAGCATTGAAATTTTACAAAATAGCCCGGGGCTGGAGCTAAATTTACCAAGCTACATCGGCGCGATGGACGCGATGCGGATGGTGTTTTTTCAGATTTTTACGGCGCTAAACAAACACCTAAACGAGTACGCAAGCTCTGGCGATGCCGAGGCGCTGCATCAGATCCGCGTAAATCTACGCAAAACGCGCTCGCTGCTTAAAATTTTCACTCCAGTTTTCGACCGGAAAACGGCTTGCTATTTTCTGCTAAATTTTAAAAAACTAGCCGAGCTAACTAACCAAAAACGCGATATAGACGTATTTTGCGAGTTTTTGCAAAGCCAAAAAGGCTTTGAGTCGCTAGCTAGCGAGCTAGAAATTTTAAGCAAAACCCTAGCCCAAAGCGTCCAGGCCGAGCTACAAAGCGATGAAGCGAACGAAATTTTGCGCGACTGGGAGGTGTTTTTACGCGAGGGAAGCGACTTTTTTAAAGGCGAACTCGGAGACGCGCCGATAAAAAAACTTGCCGCAAAATCTATGCGAGCTCAAATTTTACGCCTCAAAAAATCTCTCTCAAATTTGAGCGAAACCACCGAAAATGCGCAGTTTCACAAGTGCCGCATCGAGATAAAAAGGCTAAGGTATCTAAGCGAGATTTTTGGCGGCGGTTTTGGTTTTGCTGCAGCTAAAAAGTGCTTTAAAAAGAGCAAAATTTTACAAGAAACCTTTGGCTCGCTGCAAGACGCCGACATCTGGCTAGGCCTGCTAGAGCACGTAAAAAGCGGTGCCGAACAAAAGCGAATAGACAAACTCCAAGCTAAAATTTACAAAAAAATCTACGAGCTGCGAAGCGAAATTTTGGGCTCAAAACCTAAAATTTTAAAAAGCCTTACAAAGCTTTCGCGTAGCTTAAAAATCTACTATATCTAAAGAGAAAAAATGGAAAAACAAGAAAAAATAGTTCAGATGTTTAACGACATTGCGCCCACCTACGATCTGGCAAACCGCGTGCTAAGCATGGGCGCAGACGTGAGCTGGCGCAAGATCGCGTGCAAAACGGTTTTGTCAAATTTCAAAGACTCAAGCGTAAATATCGCGGACATCGCATGCGGCACGGGCGATATGATGGGCTTTTGGCAAAAGACGGCGGGCGAATTTAACGTAAAAATCGAAAATCTAATCGGCGTCGATCCCTCAAGCGGCATGCTCGCAGTCGCCAAGCAAAAATTTCCCGAGTTTAAATTTATCGAGGCGCTAGCCACGCAAACGACGCTTGATAGCGGCTCGATGGACGTGCTAAGCATCAGCTACGGCATCAGAAACGTGGTCGAGCGAGAAGCCGCTCTAAGAGAGTTTAACAGAGTGCTAAAAATGGGCGGGTATGTCGTGGTGCTTGAGTTTACCAAACGTAAAAAAAGCGGGATTTTAACTGGCGCTCGCGACTTTTATCTAGGTAAAATTTTGCCTAAAATCGGCGGCTTTATCTCCAAAAATCAGGAAGCCTACGAGTACCTGCCAAGCTCGATCGAGGGCTTTTTAGACGCAAAAAGCTTTGCGGACGAACTCGCTAGCGCGGGCTTTGAAATGCGCCTTTGCAAGAGCTTTTCGATGGATATTTCTACCCTTTTTATCGCGCAAAAGGCCCGTGAGTGCTAAGCGTCAGCGAGCTAAACGAGCAGGCTAAAACGCTGCTTGAGACGACGTTTTCCTACGTCGAGGTAGAGGGCGAGATCTCGCGGCTCGTTAAACACGGCTCTGGCCACTGGTACTTCACGCTAAAAGACGAAAAGGCCGCGATCTCGGCGGTCATTTATAAATTTAACGCCGCCAAGCTCAAATTTGACGTCGCAGACGGTATGAAAGTCGCTCTCTACGGCAAAATTTCGCTCTACTCGCCAAGCGGCAGCTATCAGTTTATCGCGACCCTAATACGCCCAAGCGGCGAGGGCGAGCTCGAGCTTGCCTTTAAACAGCTAAAATCTCGGCTTGAGAGCGAAGGGCTTTTTGACGTCTCGCGCAAAAAACCGCTACCCAAATTTCCGCGCAAAATCGCGCTTATTACCTCAAAAACCTCAGCCGCGTTGCAAGACATGCTACGTATCGCTTCGCAGCGCTGGACGCTGACTGAAATCATAGTTTTTGATTCGCTAACGCAGGGCGAAACCGCGCCCGCCTCGCTCATACGCGCGCTAAAAAGAGCCGACGCAAGCGGAGCCGACGCGATCGTATTGGCGCGAGGAGGCGGCAGCAGAGAAGATCTGTGGTGCTTTAACGACGAAAATCTAGCCCGCGAGATCTACGCGGCGCGCACGCCCGTGATCTCAGCCGTCGGACACGAGATTGACTACGTCATCAGCGACTTTGCAGCGGACTTTCGCGCTCCGACTCCAAGTGCGGCGATGGCTGCGCTACTGCCCGATACGGGCGAGCTAATGCAAAGCATAGATAGGCTAAGCGAGGCGGCAGACGCGGCCTTTATGCGCGTTTGGGGGCGTAAATTTAACGCTCTAGCGATGATGAGAGCGAGATTTTCGCAGGCGAGCCTCACGCAAAAAATCGCTCGCAAGGAGCAAATTTTACTAAATTTAAGGCAGGTTTTAGACACCGCCGTGCAAACCAAACTGCTCAAATTTGAAAACGCGCTCAAACTCGCCCACGCCGCATACGCGCAGCAAGAGTCCTTTTTCGCGCAGATTTCAAATTTCGTCCGAGTGCAAAAAGAGGGCAAAACCGTAAATATAAGCGAGCTAAAACCGGGCGACCGCATCGCTCTAAGCTCGGTAAATGCAAGCAAAGAGGCGGAAATTTTATAGTCAAATTTTACCCGGCCGATGCCGCGACTCAAATTTTTAGGCAGGTTAAAAATTTTTAAGCTAAAAATAGTAAGATAATAACGCAAATCAAAATTTAAAGGAGCGATATGAAAACGAATGTAAAATTTTTACTAGCCGCATGCGCCGCGATGCTAATAACAGGCTGCGCGACTGAGCGATCTCGCGTAGTCGAAACGCCAAAAGTTCAAACCATAAATACCAACTACCAAGGACAAAAGATCGCCGTCTCGATCGGCCGCTTTAGTAACCAGTCCTCATACCAAAACGGCGTATTTTCAGACGGCGAGGATAGACTAGGCAACCAAGCCCAGACCATCCTCATCTCAAATTTACAGCAAAGCGGGCGCTTTTCGGTGCTTGACCGCAGCAACATGCGCGCCATCAAAGAAGAAAGCGCGCTAAACAAAGAGGCGCAAAACATCAAGGGCGCAAGATACGTCATCACAGGCGACGTGACGGAGTTTGGCCGCAAAACTACGGGCGATCATCAGCTTTTTGGGATACTTGGCAAGGGCAAAACCCAAACCGCCTACGCGAAGGTAAACCTTAACGTCGTGGACGTGAAAAACTCCGAGGTGATCTACTCCACTCAGGGCGCTGGCGAGTACGAGCTCTCAAACCGCGAAGTACTGGGCTTTGGCGGAAGCGCTGGGTATGATTCTACGCTAAACGGCAAGGTGCTAAGCCTAGCCATCATCGAGGCCGTAAACAACCTAACGCGCGGGCTTGAAAGCGGCGCTTTCAACGCGAAATAAGGATAAATTTTGCGCTTTAAAACTCTAGCAAATTTCGCGCTCGCCTCCGCCGCTGCCATGCTACTATCTGGCTGCGCGGACGACTCGCCTAGGCAGCTATACTACTGGGACGGCGCATACACGGGCTCGGTCTACGAGTATCTAACCGAAGAGGGCGACGCGGGCGCACAGATCGCCGCACTCGAGGAAAGCCTGCAAAAAGCCTATCAAAGAGCCGCCAAGGTCCCGCCGGGACTGCACGCGCATCTGGGCCTGCTCTATCTTTCGCAAGGAAACGGGGCGAAATTTAAAGCCTACGTCGAAAAAGAGGCCGAGCTCTATCCTGAGTCGCGCGACTACGCAATATTTTTGCTAAATCAAAACGGCAAAACGGCAGGTGCAGCGGTCAAAACTGCGGCAAATTTAAACACTAAAGATGCAAATTTAGGCTCGAAGTCGCAGGAAAAAGCGAGCGAGTCAAATTCAAACGACAAAAGCTCAAATTTAGGCGAGCAAACGAGCAAGCAAAATGTAAAAAACAAACAATCAAAGCCTGCCAAAACGAGCAAAACCGCAAAAGGAAGCCAAAATGAAAAATAAAATAAAATCGGCGCTCCTTGGCGCGTTTGCAGTGCTGTTTCTGGGCGCGTGCGCCGGCTCGCAGCCAGAGATTTACGACTACTCGACGTTTTTACAGACCAAGCCTCGCTCGATCGTAGTCATGATGCCAACCAGCGACTCATCCGAGATAAAGGCCTCTGCAGCGGTGCTGGCAAACGCGCTCTATCCGCTTAGCGAGGCGGGGTATTACGTATTTTCGCCCGCGCTCGTAAACGAGACCTTTAAAAACAACGGCATCTACGACGCGGCGGAGATCGCACAAGTCTCCACGCACAAGCTAAAGCAGATATTTGGCGCCGATGCCGCGCTGTATCTAAACGTCGCGGACTACGGCACCTCGTATATGCTCATTAGCAGCGTCACGCGCGTGAGCGTAGCGGCGACTCTAGTCAATCTAAACACCGGCGCCGTACTCTGGCAAAAAAGTGCCACCGCGGCAAACGACTCCGGCGACGGTGGCGGCAACCTCATCGGCATGCTAGTCTCCGCGCTAGTTAAACAGATCGCAGACTCGGTCTCGGACGCGAGCTTTGACCTATCGGCGCGCGCGGACGCGATTTTGTTTAGCACCGATTGCCGAGACTGCCTGCTCTACGGCCCGTATTCACCGCACTACGGACAAGATCGACAGCTTGGCGGCGGCAAATAAATTTTAAAAAGGACGAAAATGAAACTAGCCGAGGCGCTGATACTGCGCGCCGACATACAAAAACGCATCGAGCAGCTAAAATCAAGGCTCGCGGATAACGCAAAAGTGCAGGAGGGCGAGAATCCTAGCGAAGAGCCAAAGGCGCTGCTAGCCGAGCTAGACGCGCTCACAAGCGAGCTTGAGCGGCTAATCGTTCGGATAAATTTAACCAACTGCACCGCAAAAGCGGACGGCAAGAGCCTCACTGAGCTGATCGCCAAACGCGACGTACTCACGCTAAAAGCGGGAGCGCTGCGGGCTTTCGCGCAAGTCGCCGCGCAAAAAGTGGAAATTTATTCGCGCAGCGAGATTAAAATTTTAAGCACGGTCGATGTCGCGGCGCTACAAAAGCAGGTGGATGAGCTAGCAAAGCAGATCAGACAGCTTGACACGACGCTGCAAGGCGCGAACTGGCAGACCGGTCTGATCGACTAAATCGTCAAATTTAGCGGCGAAATTTGAAAGAATTTCGTGAAAATTAAAATTTCGGGTAAGTATTGCAAGAGGCGAGTACGAAACTCACCTGTGAAACAGGTTTATGGCAGCGCTCGCGGAAACGGGCGCATCCCTTTTACGATTTATTTTCAGTAAATTTACAAGGGCAATGTAACTACGCAATGTAACTACCGCGTACTGATCTAGCGATACCGAGGGCGGGAACGGGGAAATTTTGAGACGAAATTTTGATTTTTGCGGTGCGGATTGCTGGCTCGCGGCAAAATTTAGCAGCGATTTTGGCGGGTTTGACGCTTAAATTTTATGCTAAATTTAGGCGCGCTTGCCATTTTGTATTTTGACTAATCTGGCGTCAAATTTTACAAAAATCATAAAATTTAGCCAAATTTAAAGGATGAAATTTGCAATTTAAAACCCTTGCGCTAGCGGTCGTATTTTTCTTTGCGACCGGCGTAAATGCTGAGCTTGCGAAAGAAGCGAATTCCATAAATTTTATAAAAACGAGCGGCGCGGAGTTAAATCTCGCGGACGCAAAAGGTGCCAAATTTCAAGACGCAGATACCGCAGTGCGCGGCACAAACTCATCGCAAAAAGCAACCCTCATCGACGAAGCGAAAAATTTCTACCGCGTGGACGAGCTGCTGTTTCGCAGCGCTCAGCTTGACGGAAGCTACGCCGCGAAGCTGCACGAACTTGGCATCAAAAGCATCGTAAATCTGCGCCATTTTAGCAGAGGCGGCGATAAAAGGGCGTTTGGGGATCAATTTTGGCTCGCGAACAAGCCGCTTCAAAGCCAGGAGTAAGCCCGCGCAAATAGCGGACGTTTTGCGCACCATTCGCGAGCGCCAAAAGGAGGGCGCCGTGCTCGTGCACTACTATCACGGAGCCGATCGCACGGGGCTTGTGGTGGCGATGTACCGCGTGATCTGATCGGGGCTAGATGCCGCGCGCAGCGAGATGATAGAGGGCGGATACGGCTTTCACTCCATGTGGCAGGATATCGCGGGCTTTTTGACGCCGCAAAACGAAGCGCTCGTGAGGGCTGAGCTAGGAATTTAGACGAAATTTCGCCCGTCCGATCAAACGGCGGCAAAATTTGCAAATTTAACTTTTAGCGACGCTGAAAACCAAATTTGATGACGGTATCGCCAGTATATCATAAACGCGATAAATTAAAACAGAAAATTTCTAAGAGACCTTAAAGTAGTAGTAAACTTAGATCGTGAAATTTGACGCATTTCCATCTGTCAAAATACACTCATTTCTGCGGCTCGTATATCACAAGCAAAAGGCTAAATTTAAAGAGCCCGATTTGCGCTTGCGGCGGCGGGGCGCGCAAAACGCCGCAAATATCAGACAAAATATCCGTAAATTTAGCCAAAACGCAGTAAAATTTGAGCGGCAAATTTAGCAAAAGGAGTGATCGTGGAAAATTTATTGTTAGCGCAGCTGCGCGAGGCGCTACCGCAGGGCATGTGCGTGCCGAGCGAACTTGAGGCGCTTTATGCGTGGATCGAAACAAACGGCTTTTATGACGATGTTGGCGGGCGCAGACGCGGCTATCTCTACCCGCAGGATCGGCTACGGCAGAGCTGGAGCGACGATGAGCGCGAGGGCGGCACGGACATCGTCTTTTTCACGGATGAGCCGAAAAATCGCGACGAGGAGCTAAGGTATTGGTTTTACGGCGAGGATCGCGAGCTTGCCGCAGAGATCAAGTAGCGGCTTTGCGTGTTCGCAGGCAGCGGCTCGGAGGGCTCGATGTGTGCGCTGTGGCTGGATGATGCAGGGGAAACAAAGATCGTGCACATGGGCTCCGGCTCGGGCTCGACGATGACCTGCGTTTTGGCTCGCAGCGGGCTTGATTTTTTACGGCTGCTTGCGATCGGATACGACGAGATCTGCTGGGACGAGGATTTTAGCGCGCCGCCAAACAGCGAGGATTTTATCGTGCATCCAAACGCGAAATTTCAGCAGTGGGTAATAGAGACGTTTAAAACGACGATCCCGCAGACTGCACTTGAGCTAGTCACTCCCGCGCATCTAGACGACGAGAACTCAAGCGATGAGTTTTTGATCTGGGTAAATCGCGTCGCGAAGTGAGGTTTAGTATAAATTTAAGCAGGTTAAGATGCAAAAGATCGCTGTTTTAGCGCCGCTAAGCACCTGCAAGTATAACTTGTTCTTGGCAAAAAGCTCGCTTGCAGGATCAAAAATAGCGGCAAATTTTATCAGCACAAGCACGAATTTAATTCATTGTAAAGCTATAAACGAGAGAAAAATTTAGCTCGCCAAAAAAGCGAGCCAAAAGCCTAATGGCGGCAGTTTTTGCAGTCCTTTACAGTTACTAGCACATTCATCTTTTCGATGAAATTTCCGAGCTTTCTCTCCAAGCTTTCCTTGTACTCGCTCAGCGCCTCACAGAAGTTATAGTCCTCGACGTGTCCGCAGCTCTCGCACACGACGTGGATGTGCGGGTAACTAAAGATATCGTAGCGCGCCTTTTGGTTCGGCATATTGACCTCGACGACGAGCCCCTCGTCTTTGAGCATATTTAGGTTTTTATACACTGTCGCGAGCGATACGGACGGGTTTTCGGCGCAGATCTCCTCATAAAGCTCGTCGATCGTCGGATGCGTGTGGCGGTCGAGGATCTTGAGCACGCTGAGGCGTTGCGGGGTGGCTTTGAGCCCGTGATTTTTGAGAAGTTCCATATAGTTCATAATTTTTCCTGATATTTTTTAACTAAATATACAAAAATTTTATTTAAAACTTCTTTATAGTTGGTAATATAAATTATTATTTACTAAAATTTGTGTCGGTTTTGGGTTTAAACTTGCACTTTTTATAAATTTTGGCGTGATGTTTGAAGTCAAATTTTGCTTTTTGGTTTTGGTGTGTTCTGCCAAATTTGATCTTATGTTTTAAGTAAATTTGCCCGCATCATTTAAAAATAGCGAGTACAAAAGGATGATTTAGCCCAAATTTGAGCCTTGGGGGTGCCCGTATACTCTCGAGAAAACTCGTAAAACTAAAGCGTGAAAAACGCTTCTGCTCAAATTTGATCCGCAGACTTGGCTAAAATTTTCTCGCAAATGCTTGCCGCGTCGATGCCCAGAGCCCTCTCGACGTCGGCCGTAGCGCCATGCGGGATAAAGGCGTCGTCAAACTCAAAGCTAACGATGCGCACGTCAAAAATGCGCCGCTCCTGCAAAAATGCAGCCAAAATCTCGCCTACGCCGCCCTTTTTTGCGGTATCTGAAAAGACGTACCAAATTTTATGCTTGCGCGCGAGCTCTTGCAAAAGTTTGCCATCAAGCGGCTTAACAAACACTAGATCAACAAGGCTCGGGTCAAATTTGCCGTCCGTTTTTTCAAGCAAAATTTTGCGCGCAGCATTTGCCTTGCCAACGGCGTTACCGTAAGCGATAAATGCCGCTTCGCCGCCGCCCTCGACCAAAATCTCGCCTTTACCAAGCCCAAGCTCTCGCGCCTTAAATTCGCCCTGCGCCAGTGCAAAAGCTCCGCGCGGATAGCGAAAAGCGCAAGGCCCCTCGTGAGCGTAAGCGTAGCGCATCGCGAGCCTAAAACTATCGGCGCAACGAGGCGCGAAAATCGTCAAATTCGGGATCAAATTTAGATAGCTCACGTCAAAGGCGCCTTGATGCGTCTCGCCATCCTCGCCGACGATGCCCGCGCGGTCCATCGCAAAGACGACGTTTAGGTTCATGATCGCGCAGTCGTGCACGACCTGATCAAACGCCCTCTGTAAAAAAGTCGAATAAATCGCGATAAATGGCTTAAAGCCTTCCTTTGCCATCGCTGCCATCGAGGCGACGGCGTGCTGCTCGGCGATCGCGACGTCCCAAAATCTATCCGGAAATCTCTCCATCAGCGCGTCGATACCCGTGCCAGTAGGCATCGCGGCAGTTACTCCGACGATATTTTTATGTTCGCTAGCTAGCTGGGTCAAATTTTCTGCAAAGAGCGCGGTGGCCGATTTGGCAGCTGATTTTTTGATAGCTTCGCCGCTTCGCAGATCAAAGGGGCTAACGCCGTGCCAGTTTGCTAGGTGCCCCTCGGCCTTTTCGTAGCCTTTACCCTTTAACGTCTGCGCGTGCACGACGACGGGCTTTTTCATCCCTTTTGCGACGCTAAAAGCCTCGATGAGCGCCCTCACGTCGTGGCCGTTTACGGGACCGATATACTCAAGCCCCAGCTCCTCAAAAAACATCCCCGGCGTAAAGATCCTGATACCCTCCTCCATCCTGCGCGCCATATATGCGGCGCCGTCTGGCATATAGCTCAAAAATCGCTCTACGCGGCTTTTAAACTTCTGATACAACGGACCGGCCATCATCTGCGAGAGGTAGTTGCTAAAGGCGCCTATGGGCTTGCTGATGCTCATTTCGTTGTCGTTTAGGACGATGACGCATGGGTTTTTGATATCGCCGAGCTCGTTTAGCGCCTCGTACGCGATGCCCGCGCTCATCGAGCCGTCGCCGATAAAGGCCACGGGGATGCGATCCTCGCCTTTTAGCTTGATCGCCTTTGACGCGCCGACTGCTAGCGAGATCGAGGTGGAGCTGTGACCGGCGATAAAGTAGTCGTATTTACTCTCGGATGGCTTGGTGTAGCCGCTGATACCGCCGAATTTTCTAAGCGTGTCAAATTTATCCCAGCGTCCGGTGATTAGCTTGTGCGCGTAGCTTTGGTGGCTAACGTCAAATATAAACGGATCTTTTGCGGCGTCGAAAACATAGTGCATCGCGACGATAAGCTCGACTGCGCCGATGTTTGAGCTCAGATGCCCGCCGTTTGCGCTGACGGTTTGTAAAATTTTATCACGGAGCTTTCCGCAAAGCGCTTCAAGCTCCTCCATATTCATAGATTTTACGTCTATCATTGTCCTATTATCTTTTTGATTTTTTCTAGTCTGGCTTCGATCGTGCCCTCGAGGTTACCCGCGTCGCTAAGCACGATCGCTCCGCCCGCGCTGATGGCTTCGTCGGCGGAGATTTTGACGTTTTGTCCGGAGAAATTTTCTTTGATAAACTCGTAATCTTTCGGATTTACTTTAACCTGCACCTCTTTGGCGTCTTTTATCTCGCTAAAAAGCTCTTTGCAGATAGCTGCGGCGATGTTTGCCGAATTTAGCGAAATCTCTTTTTTCACGACCTCTTTGGCTATATCAACTGCGGTAGCGGGTAACTGCGCCTCGCTAGATGAGATGAGGCTTTCAAATTTAGCCGCCTGCTCCTCTAGCTTATTTATCGAGCCTAGATATCTACTCTCAAGCGCTCTTAACTCCTCGTCAAATTTAGCCGCCGCCTCGTCTCTGCCCTGCTTTATGCCGTCCTCTTTAGCGCGCTGGATCTCGCTCTCTAGGCGTTTAGCAAATTCGTTTTCTTGGTTTTCGATTTGCATTTGCAGCTTTATCATACTGCCGCTCATCTCGTCGGTACGCTTTAGCAGCTCCTCGATGAAGCTTGACTCAGGCTTAAAATGCCCGCCCTGCTCTTTTGCTTCGCCTAAATTTGAGCCCTCCTGCCCGCCGTTTAAAGCTCGCTCGTTATGCTCGGTCGCGCGGCCGGATTCGCTTTCGTGGGCCGAGTGTGTATCCTCGCTTCTTTTTTCCTGGCCTAAAATTTTAAACCGATAGTTTTCTATAAAGTGCTCTTTTGAGCGCTCATTTGTTATTACGCTACTTTTCATTCTATCATCTCATCGCTTTCGCCTATTTGGAACGCCCCGCTCTCCGCTAAGGCCTGAACCTGCTCTACTATGCGGCGCTGCGCCTCTTCGACGTCTTTTACGCGCACCGCTCCCAAAAACTGCATTTCTTCTTTAAACGAGTCGCTGGCGCGCTGAGACATACTGGAGAGAAATTTATCTCTCAATGCGTCGCCGCTGCCTTTTAGAGCGACCATGAGGTCTTTTTTATCGACGTTTTTAAGTATTTCGCGGATAGCTGCTTGATTGAGGGTGTTAATATCCTCAAAGGTAAACATAAGCTCTTTGATCGTCGTAGCGAGCTTGTCGTCGACGTCCTCGATATATTCGATCGTAGCTTTGGACGCCTTTTGTCCGAGGCGGTTTAACACCTCCGCCACGGCTCTCGGGCCGCCGACTTCGACCTTGTAGGACGTGAGGCTCTCTAGTTTGCCCTCTAGTACCGTTGAAACGCGTTTGATTATAGACGGGCTAATGTCGCCCAAATTTGCCATTCTCACGACGACCTCGCTTCTAAGCTCGTTATTAAAAAACGAAAGCGTCTCGGCCGCGCTGGTTGAGTCCATATGCGCCAAAATAAGCGCGATAGTCTGCGGATGTTCGTTAACGATAAAGTCTGCAAGCTGCTGAGGCTTGACCTTAGTAAGATAGCCGAAGCTCTTTGTGTTTTCCATGCTTTTTGCGAGCTTGTCGAGTATCTTTTGCGCGGCTTCAGGACCAAAGGTGCGGTATAAAATTTCTTTCGCGTACTCTAAGCCGCCGCTTCTCATATACTGATTTGACTGCATGAGAGCGTAAAATTCTTCTAAAACCGCAGCAGCTACGCTTTTGTCGGTACTCTTTGCGGTAGCTATATAGCGCGAAATTTCGGTTATGACGTCAACCTCCATATGCGAAAAAAGCAGAGTCGTGACATCTTCGCCTAGCTGAATAAGCAAAATAGCGACCTTTTCGGGCATCGAAAGGTCGTCGTAAATCATCTTTTGTTGTTCATTTAGCTTTATTGCCATTAAAAGTCCTTACGGTTGCTAAAGTCAGAATCGTTTTTTATCATATCTTGAAGCAATACGGCTATCTCTTCGCTGCGATCTTGAACGACTAGTTTCATCTTTTCTAGTAATACATCGTAGCGCAGGTCGTCCTCGTTAAAGTTATCTCCGATACCCAGTTGCTCCTCAACCTTTTTCCTAGCTGCTTGAAATTTCTCCAGCGTATCTTCGCTATCCTCAAGCTGAACCTCGTTTTCGGATAGATCGATCTCTTCTTCTTTTACGTCCTCAAGCATTTTGGTCATAAACGGCGTAATGACTTTCTTGTAGAATACATATAGTAAGATCGCTACAAAAAGATACTTTAAGATAGGCAAAAACGGCACTATGTAAAGCTCGAAAAAGGACTGAACTTTGCTAGCCGGCGTCTGTCCGTCTTGACGCTGGAACTCAAAGTTACTAACAGTAACCTCGTCGCCTCTGTTTTGATCAAAGCCGATAGACTGGCGAATAAGAGCGTCTATACGCGCTAACTGCTCTTTATCAAGCGGTACGTAGGCTATTTCGCTAGTTGGATTTCCTTTTTCGTCTTTTTTATTTTCGTATTTTCCATCCACGACGACAGCGGCGCTTAGGCGGTTTATCTTAGCAAACTGATCCTTGACGCGCTCGACTTTTTTTGAGATTTCATAGTTTGTCGTAGATGAGCTTTTTGAGTACAGCTCTTTCATTTTACCGTCTTGCAGGCCTTCGACCGGACCGATATTGCTCACGGCCCCAGGCACGCCTTGTACTTCGGCTTCTTTGCTACCCTGTCGTTTTTCTTCGACGTTTTGCTCGCTTCTAGCTACAGAGTTTGGATCAAAGGTCTCGCTTTGGCTATCTTTTCTAGCAAAGTCAAAGTCTATCGTTACTTTGGCTACGACCTTATCCGAGCCGCCCACGATAGGCGATAGGACGTTTATAATTTTTTCTTCGAGATTGTGCTCGGCGTCGCGTTTGTAGCGGATTTGTTGCGTGATCTGATCGCTATCGTATTCACCGTCCTCCTCGCCAAGCGGCACTCCGTCTTGACTTACGATTTTTACTTGCTCGGGTTTTAAATTTGCCACCGCTGCGGCGACTAAATTTTTAATGCCCGTGATTTGTTTTAAATTTAAGCTCTGCCCGTCTTTTAAATTTAACACGATAGAGGCGCTTGGCGGCGTGGCTCGCTCGGTAAAAATCGTTTCTTTGGGTATCGCGATACGCACGATGGCTTTATTTATCGGCGCTAGACTTTCGATCGTGCGAGCTAACTCGCCCTCTAAAGCACGCTGAAATTTGACCTTTTGCTCGGCATCCGTCGCACCAAATTCTTGCTTATCGAAAATCTCAAATCCGACCTTACCGTCCTTTAAAATCCCAAGCGACGCGATCGAGATCCTCTCGCGGTAAACGTCCGAGTTTGGCACCAAAATCGTGCCCTCGTTTAAAATTTTATACTTTACCTTATCTTTTTCAAGCTGCTGGATTATCAGCGCAGAGTCTGCGGCGGAAGTGTTTTCAAAAAGTACGCTATAGCCGTCGTAGTTTTCGTTTGAGCTTTTGTGAATGCTCAAAAACACTAAAAAACCGACCACGAGCACGACCGAGCCCGCGGCGACTAGGCGCTGCCTTAATGAGAGGTTGTGATAGACCTGTCCGATTTGTTGAATTGCGGTTTTGAAATCCATTTACTTTAAATTTCCCCCAATTTGTTTTAAAACTACGTCGTTTTGACTCGGCAGTCCGATCGTTATGCGAACCGCGTTTAATCCGTAAGCTTTTAGATCACGTAAAATTATACCTTTTTTTAACAGATTTTGAGCAAGCTCGCTCGCGTTTTGACGCTCAAGCTCAAAAACGATAAAATTCGTAAAGCTCGGCAGACGCTTTATGCCGTGAAGGTCGGCAAATTTTTCATACTTTTTCATCTCTTTAAAATTTGTTTCAAGCGTCATTTTTACGAACCCTTCGTCTTTTAGCGCCTCGATAGCTGCTTTTAGGCTAAGCGTCGTTATGTTAAAAGGCGCTCTTAGTTTGCCCAGCTCGCTCATCGCGCTTTCTTCGCCGATGCCGTATCCTACGCGCATACCGCCAAGACCGTAAGCCTTAGAAAACGTACCTAGATATATCGCGTTTGGAAATTTAGCTATGAGCTCACTAGGCTTTATCTCTTTTTTCGCGTCTTTAAATTTAGCAAACTCCTGATACGCGCCGTCGATAACCACGAGCGTGTCGGGATCGATTTGCTCTAAAAATTTATAAATTTCTTCGGCATCTAGGCAGCCTCCTAGAGGGTTATTTGGCACGCACAAAAATATAATGCCGATCTCGTCTTTTTTAGCCTTGTAAATTTGCAAAAACTCGCCCAGATCATGCTCTTTGCTCTGGGCTTTAAAGACTCTTGCGCCCGCTGCTTTAGCGTAAATTTCATACATAGCAAATGTTATGCCCGCGGTTAAAATTCCCCTCTTTGCGTTTGCTTTTGCGTGCACGGCAAATTCTATTATCTGATCGCTTCCGGAGCCTATTACGATAGATTTTTCGCCCACACCAAATTTACTAGCTAGCGCGGCTTTTAGCTCAAAGTAGCTGTCGTCCGGGTAGAGGTGCATTTTATTTACTATTTCGCTGATCGCTTTTACCACCACAGGGCTCGTACCGTACGGGTTTTCGTTGCTGGCTAGCTTGATGACGTCTTTGGCGTCGATACCGTATTCGCGTACGACAAGCTCGATAGGTTTGCCCGCTTCGTAGCTCACTAAATTTGCCAAATTTTCGTTAAATTTCATCTCATTCCTCCCACGCGACGTAGCTTCCTAGCCATGCGATCTCATGGCCGTAGCTTATCGCTTTTTGTATCGCTTTTTGGACGTTGTCGTCATCGATGTGCCCCTCGAAATCTATATAAAAATTCGCCTTAAATTCGCGCTGTTTTATCGGGCGGCTCTCTAGTTTGGTTATGTTTATACCCTCGTCTCTAAAGGCTAGTAATAGCTCCACGAGCCCGCCTGGACGGTGCTCGGTCTTTGCCAAGATTGATGTTTTATTTTTTTGCGCTCGCTCGTTTTTAAAATCGCTTAAGATAAAAAATCTCGTGCGGTTTGCGGCGTTATCCTCGATCGTCTCAAACAATATCGGCACGCCGTAAAGCTTGGCTGCGATCTTAGAGCAGATAGCGGCCGAATTTGGCTCACTACTAGCTAGCTGCGCGGCCTGCGCGGTTGATTTTGCCGGGATAAACTCGACAGCTGAAAGCATGTGATCGTCTAAAAATTTGCGGCACTGATTGTAGCCTTGCGGGTGCGAGTAGATGCGCTTGATGTCCTTTAAATTTTCGCACTTGCTCGCAAAAATATGGTGGATATCCATGTAAATTTCAGCTACCGCCTTGACGCTATCAAACCGCCCTAGACAGTCCAGAGTCGCGCCCACCGCGCCTTCTGTGTTGTTTTCTATCGGCACGACGCCGTATTTAGCCTCTTTGTGTTTTAGTTTGGTAAAAACCGCCTCGATACTAGCTAGGGGCAAATACGCGCTCATCGCGCCGAAACGACTCTCTGCGGCTTGGTGCGTGTAGGTGCCCTCAGGTCCTAAATAGGCAACTTTTTCTGGCATCTCGAGGTTTCTACTAACGGCAAAAATTTCAAGATAAATCGCCTCGATCGCAGCTTTGTTTAAAAATGCGGAGTCCTGCCCCTCGAGGCGGTTTAGGATCGCTCTTTCGCGCTCGGGACGGTAGATCGCGCTGCCACTGGTTTGCTTTAGCTCGCCGATCTTTCGCACGAAATTCATACGCTCGTTTAGGCGTCTTAGCACCTCGTCGTCGATCTTATCTATCTCGTTTCTAAGGTCGTTTATGTTTTGCATTTTCGCTCCCTAGCCTAAAAATTCTCGCTCCAGCACCACGATATCCTCAAAGCTCTCGCGGCGCCTTATCAAAAAGTCCTCGCCGCCCTTCACCGCAACTTCAGCCGCGCGCCCACGAGTGTTGTAGTTGCTGCTCATAGCAAAGCCGTATGCACCTGCTGATTTGATAACGACGAGATCGCCTGGGTTTAGAGGCGGTAAATTTCGGTCTTTTGCGAGGAAATCGCCGCTCTCGCAGATCGGTCCGACCACGTCGCAAGGGCTAAATTTGAGCTCCCAAAGCTGCTCGGTCTTGCACTCGCAAAGAGTCTTGCCGCCGCTAAGAGCAAAAATTTTATGCCTAGCCTGATAAAGACTCGGGCGGATAAGGTCGTTCATCGCGCCGTCTACGATCACAAAGCGCTTGTTTTTATTAAATTTCTCGTAAAGCACGCTAGTTATAAAGTACCCCGCGTTGCCGACGATAAAGCGTCCCGGCTCGCAAACTACCGTAACGTTCAGGCCGCTTAAATTTGCCAAAATACCCTGCGCGTATTCGTATAGATCAGGCTCACTCTCGTCGCCGTAAACGATGCCTATGCCGCCGCCGACGTCAAAAAATTTGATGTCGATTTGCGCGGCTTTTAGCTCTCTAGTCAAATTTGCCACGATCTTTGCCGCTTCGATAACGGGCTTGATGTCGGTTATCTGCGAGCCGATGTGGCTGTGGATGCCAACAGGCTCTAGATGTGGTGAGTTTTTAGCGTGCAGATACATTTTTTTCGCCGTTTGCAGATCTACGCCGAATTTATTTTCATTTAGTCCGGTTGAGATGTAGGGATGCGTCTTGGCGTCGATGTCTGGATTTACGCGGATGCTGATGCGAGCAGGCTTGCCGAGCTGCTTTGCGATAGCTTCTAAGCGGTTCATCTCGGCTTCGCTTTCTAAATTTATCATCAAGATTTCATTTTCCAGCGCAAATTTAAGCTCGTCGTCGCGCTTGCCCACGCCGCTTAAGATGATCTGATAGCTTTTAGCTCCCGCTAGCAGCGCACGCCTAACTTCACCCATGCTCACGCAGTCAAACCCGGTTCCAAGCCCGGCTAAAAATTTTAAAACGCTTAAATTTGAGTTTGCCTTAACGGCGTAGCATACGAGAGATTTTCTAGCGTAAAACGCGTTTTTTAGCGCTTCGTAGCGGTGTGCCATGTAGTCAAAATCGTAAACGTAAAGAGGGGTGCCGTATTTTTGCGCTAAATTCGTAAAATCCATAACCGACCTTGTTTAAAAATAGTTAGATTTTACAGAAATTTTGCCTAAATCTCTCTTAACGACTCCCAAAACGCAGATAAAAAGCGTAAGCACCGAGTAAAATAATAGGTAAAAGCACGCCGACTTCGGGCGAGACGACGCCGTTTCTAGCAAACCTCATCATCACAAAAAGCGCGCCCCAAACGCAAAGCGAGGCGATCGTAAAGATAAAGCTTTTTAGGGCGAGATTAAAAAATCGTCCTGTAACCGGCAAAAAATAGTAAATAATGAGCACCATAAAAGGCGCGAAAAACGGTGCGAAAGCGAGGTTGTAAAGCGTAGTTTTGGTCGAATTTAGCCCGACGCCCTCGTCCTTAAATGCCAAAATGTAATCCACCGCATCCGGGATCGTGATCGCCGAGCTCTCCGCCGACGCGCTTTCTATCGTTTTTGGTTTAAAATTTTCAAGCGTTTTTAGCTCGCTTGGCGTTTTGATATCAAGCCCCTTTTCGCCAAGCTTAATATTTTGCGGCAAATTTACAATTTTAGCATTTTTTAAAAGCCACGCATCGTCTATAAACTTCGCGCTTTCGCCAAAGGTAGCGCTGCGCAAGTTGCTGCCGTTTATGTCAAATATCCGCATGTCTTTAGCCTCGCCACTAATGGGATTTAGGCTATCCACATAGACAAATTTACCTTCGAATTTTAAGAAAATATCCGAGCTCGTGCGCGATAAATTTGAGAGTTTCACGATATTTCGCCCGTACTCGTAAGCGTAGGCAAACGGCGTGAAATTTAGCCCGACGTAAATAAACGTGATAGCAAGCGCGATGTAAAAAGGCGGTTTTATCAGGCGATTTTTATCGATACCAAGCGCATAAAAACTAACTAGCTCGTTACTGCGGATCATGCTAAATTTGCTCGTTATCAGCGCAAAAATGAGCGCGAGCGGCAGGACGTAGTTTACCGCCGTAAGCGAGGTAAGGCCGAAGTAAAGCAGCTTTAGGTTTGCGCTTGCCGGCATGTCCTTTAGGTTTGTTAGGATATCTATACCGACGTAAAAAAGCGTGAGCGCGATGAATAAAATCATGAAATATTTAAAATAAAGCCAGCCGACGTAACGCGCATAAAGGTTCATTTAAGCTCTTTTAGATCAAATTTTGCGTACGCGGGGCATTGGACAAGATCGAAGCTCTCAAAAGTACTAAATTTAAACAGCTCTGTTTTTTGAGTGAAATTTAATAAAAATACAGCTCTGGATAAAAGGCGAGTCTGTGAAAAAACCGTTTTTTTCGTAAATTTTATAAATTTGCTAGTAAAATTTTCAAGTAAATTTATAAAATTTGCTGTAAAGAAGATTTGGCGCATAGTTTTAAATTTTGGCTTTAAATTTAATAGACTTTTTAGCACTTTAAAAAAATCCAAAATTTGACGAAAAACAAAAGCCTTAAATACCAAATTTAACCCTCTCACAAAATACCTTTTTTGGTTGAGAATTTTTGCGAAACGGCGTCGATATCGGTTTTTATTAGTTCATTTAGCGCATTTTTACAGTAGTCCAAAATTTTTTCCAATCCCTCTTTTTCATCTGCGTTAAATTCGCCAAGCACGTGGCCGGTTACCGCGCTTTCGCCTTTGTGCGCGCTTCTACCGATACCGATACGTACGCGCTCGTAGTCTGCGCCCATTAACGCGTCGATTGACTTTAGGCCGTTGTGTCCGCCGTTTCCGCCGCCCTTTTTAAATTTAACGACGCCGAAATTTAGATCAAGGTCATCGTGAATCACGATAATGCGCTCAGGCTTGTAAAAATCTGCGACGGCTTTTACGCTTCGTCCGCTTAGGTTCATAAAAGTCGTTGGCTTTAAAAAAAGTATATTTTGAAATTTAAATAGCTCGCCTTGAAATTTGGCCGAGCTTACATCTGTAAAATTTGAGTTTTTGAGTCTATCTATCAGCATAAAGCCGACATTGTGTCTTGTTTTGGAGTACTCGGGACCGGGATTCCCCAGTCCAACTATGAGTATCAAGGCTAGCCTTATTTAGCTTTTATTACGCCTAGAACCGCTACGCGGTCAGCATCGATCATAGTTACGCCCGCAGGAACGGCTATGTCACGCACTAGGACAGTGTTGTCTATATCAAGGCCGCTAACGTCTATATCGAATGAATTCGGCAAATTTTCAGCCGTGCATTTTACGGCTAAGCGTCTTTTTGAGACGATCAAAACGCCTTTATTTTTTAGACCCACAGGAGTTCCGTAAGGTTTAACCGGGATCATATATTTTGAGACGACGCCTGGAAGCGCAACCTTTAAATCAACGTGTTTTAGCGCGTTTGTCACAGGGTCTTTTTGATACTCGACTACTACGACTTTCAAGGTTTTTCCGCCTACTTTTACGTCAAACGCAAGGCTCTCTTTTTTGCGAACCTCTTTTATAAAATCGTTGATTTTAAAAGCGGCCTGCACATTCTCTAATCCCTTGCCGTAAATGTTGGCGATTAGATAACCATCTCTTCTCAAGGCTTTTGACGCCTTTTTGCCGATACTCTCTCTAACGATACCTTCTAACATCGTTTTCCTTTCTTGAAAAATAGAAGCCGATGATACCCAAATTTATATAAATTTCGCCTTACTTGATATCTTTGAGCGCAATAACTTCGCTTTGAAATTCTTTTAAGAGATCAGCATCTTCTTCGATAGAGGCAACCATCGCTCGTTTTTTAGCAAGGTCGGCACTCTTGATTTTGATATCGAGGTTTTCCCTTCTACTGGCGCTTTTTAGCGCTTCTTCTTTTGTTATAATTCCCGAAGTATACATGTCAAGCAAATGCTGCTCAAAGGTCTGCATTCCGTATGTATTTTTACTTTGTTCTATCGCGTCGTAAATTTCGCTATCTCTATCTTCTAAGATCATATCTCTTATTCTTATGTTTTTTACCATTATTTCGCAAGCGACGCGGCGTTTGCCGGCCGTAGTCACGACAAGGCGCTGAGATATAATAGCCTCCGCAACCGAGGCAAAGGTCATCCTTATGCGGTTTTGCTCCTCTTTAGGAAACATATTTATGACGCGGCCGATAGTTTCTTTAGCATCAAGGGTGTGAAGAGTAGCAAGCACCAAGTGGCCGGTTTCCGCAGCGTTTATCGCGGTTCTAACAGTCTCTAGGTCTCTCATCTCGCCCACAAATATAACATCCGGGTCCTCACGCAAAGAGGCTCTTAGCGCGTCAGCAAAGCTATCAACGTCTTGACCGATACCGCGCTGATTTATTACGCTTTTATCATCGCTATATATAAACTCGATCGGATCTTCGATAGTGACGATGTGGTAGTTTTTCGTGTGATTTAGATAGTTTATCATACTAGCTAACGTCGTCGTTTTACCGCTACCGGTCGGCCCGGTTACTAGGATGATGCCTCTATTTACTTTATCGCAAAGCTTTTCAATAACGGGCGGCAATAAAAGCTCAGACATCGTAGGAATTTTCGTCGGGATCGTTCTAAATACGAAAGATACGCCATCCATCTGTAAAAAGACGTTTGAACGGAAACGGTAGTCATCGTTTAATTTATATGTAAAATCTACGCTCTTTCTTTTCATAAGATTGTAATAATTCGCCCCTAAAATCTCCTTTGCAAGTAGTATCGAGTTGTCGTAATCTAAAATTTTATCGCCCATCGTAAATATCTCGCCGTTAAATCTACCGCGAACCACTTTGCTGGATTTTACGTGCAAGTCGCTACCGCCAAGCTCGATAAGTTTTGCTAGATACCCATCCAGTATAACCTTCATTTCGGCTTTTTTTTCGTTCTCTTCGTCGCTCTGCGGCACCGTGGTTCTAATCGGCGTCCCGAAAGTTTCATCTTCCATACCGATGCCAAGCTCGGCTAAAAGCGTCGCCCTATCCTTGTATTTAACCGGTCGCGCTTCAGGTTTGTTTAACGTATTTGTTTGGTTTTCTTGCTTATCATTTATAGCTTGCGCTTGCACTGCAACTTTATTTGCGGCAGTTTGCATTTGTGCGAAATTTGGCTCTAAATTTTGCGCTTGCGATTCACGCAAATTTATGGATTCGTCGATATTTTTTTGCTCTTTATTTTGCTGATCGTCTCCAAAACCAACGTTTAAATTCGGCTGCACAGGGATTGCGTTTATCTCGTTTTTGTCGCTGGTGTCATCGTTATTGATTGTGCCGATTTTATCCTCTATATCTTTATTTTCTTCATCTTGAACTATGCTAAATTCGTTTTGAAAAAAGTCTAAAATTTGATCCTTTTCGCTAGGGTGCTGCTGCATGCCGACCTCTTCTTGCGTAAATTTAATACCTAAATCATCCAAACTTACGTTATCTCCGCCAAATTTTATATCCGGCGTTTCATCGCAAATCGACTGCTCTTGCGCCGTAGTTTTCGCAGTCTCGTCAAACTCATCTTTTTTTGGCGGCATCTCGTCCAGTGCGTCTATTTCGCTCAGTGCTTCGTTGATAGCTTGGAGATTTTCGCTTAGCTCGTGTTTTTTTGCTTCCAAGTCACATGGTTCGATAAAACCGTCAAATTTGACGCTTTCCGCCGCTTCTTTGATTTTTACGGGCTCGTCGTCTATGGGTTTGAGCGCAGGCAGGTTCTCAAAATCAAAATTTTGTCCAAATTTAAACACCGGCTCATGCTCGGTCAAATTTTTATCTGCAACTTCGCCGACCTTCTGCTCATCTTTTTCAGGCTTTAGCTCTATGACTTGCTCTTCTTGCGAATCTTCTTTATTTTTATCTCTTATTTTTTGTATATCGTTTTTTACCGCATTCGCTCTTAGATTTATAATACGCTCAAGTTCGTCGTCTTGAGTGTCAAATTTAATACTAGAACCGATAGGCTCGTAGTCCTTTGCATCTTCTTGCTGCGACGAAGTAAATCTCAAAGGCTTCATTTAAGTGCTTTCATTATATCTTCAAATGCCGTCACAAACTGCTTTAAGCCGTCGTTTAGCAAGTCTTTATAAACCTTCTCCATGTCTATATAGGCCCTTTTTACCACGCCGAAAAATTTCTCTATACTATCGTCGCTAACAGCTGTTTTTGGTTCGTTTTTGCTCGCAATAAAGGCCTTGATAGTATCAAGCGGAGCCGTATTTACCGCATTTTGATACATTAGTTCTTTTACGTAATAATCCTTTGCCAGCTCATCGCCTTTTACGCCCGTGCTAGCAAACAGCGCGCGCGTCGTAGGTAAGTTTTTATTTTCTATGATTTTGTAAATTTTAGTCGCGTTCATTATGCCGATTTGTCCCGTCGGCAGCGAGTTTTCGCGCATTTTTTCATCTAGTAAGCGATCAAATCTGCTAACAAAAATGCTAATCACGCTTTTTGGCAGCGGCGTTAGCGGAAATTTCTTCTCATAAGCCTTCACGCCCTCTTCAAAAGCGTCCAAACACGCTATGGCCTGCTCAGGCGAGAAAATCAGCGTCGCATTTACTGCGATACCGCGCGCGGTTAATGCGCTCATAGCTTCAAAGCCCGCTTTTGTCGCAGGGATTTTGATCATGACGTTTGGCATGCCGATCTCTGCGTGCAGTCTAGCGCCCTCATCCACCGTAGCTGCAGCGTTATCGCAAAAGCTAGGATCGACCTCGATACTAACAAATCCGTCGTCGCCGTTTGCGTAGTGCCTCAAAAGCTTGGTTGCGGCTATCTTTATATCTTGCACCGCGAGCGCCTCGTAAAGCGCCTTTGGATATTTTTTGCCCATTTGGCCGATGACGTCTTTGTAGGAGTCTGACAAAAACGCGGCTTTAAAGATGGATGGATTTGAAGTCACGCCGTTGATCGCGCCGATTTGGACTAAATTTTCAAACTCGTCTTGCAAAAAGTCGCGCTCGATAAAGTCACACCACAACGAAAAATTTATATCATTATTAAACATTTTTCTCGCCTTTTTATATCAAATTTATGATCTCGCGCAAATCTTTTTTATCTACGCAACAAGTTGCCGCTTGCCTTAAAATTTGCTTCGCGCAAAACGCGATTTTCAAATTTGAATGCTCAAACATAGATAAGTCGTTGGCGCCGTCGCCCACGCTCATCGTCTGCTCTTTTGAGATTCCAAGCAAATTTTGTAAATTTGCAAGCATCGCGCCCTTTGAAAAGCCAAACATCATCTCGCCGCCCACAAGCCCAGTTAGGACGCCGTCTTTGTGATGCAGAATATTTGCAAAGCTAGCGTCAAATTTGAGCTTCTCTTGCGCTCTATCTGTGCCTGAGTGAAATCCGCCACTAAAAACAACGACCTTGATGCCTTTGCTTTTTAGATGTGCGATCAACTCGGCGGCTCCGGGCATGAGTGGTAAATTTGAGCAAATTTGATCTACTTTAGCGAGTTCAAGCCCCTTTAAAAGCGAAACTCGGCGCGTCAAGCTCTCGAAAAAATCAAGCTCGCCCGCCATCGCTTTTGCAGTTATTTCGCTAACCTCATCGCCAACGCCCTTTGCCGCGGCTAGAAAATCTATCGTCTCGCCGTCCATCAGCGTCGAATCAAAATCAAATACGCAAAGCTTTATCAAATTTGATCCTAGAAATCGCGCTTTAGCAACGTTTCGACTTTTAAAATCGTAAGGATATTGTTATCTCTTTTGCCGATACCGTAAATCATGCCTTTATCTTTTAAAAGCGTTTCAGGCGGCGGATCGATCCTGTTTTGCTGTATTCTGATGGCCTCCGTTAGCCTATCGATCACAAATCCCGCGACGTTATCACCCTCTTTCATCACAATATACCTCGTGCTTGGGCTTGGTTTTGCGGCGTTTAGAGAAAATTTCTTTCTCAAGTCAATTAGCGGGATGACGCTACCGCGCAGGTTAAATACGCCCAAAACATACTCAGGCACGCTAGGCACGCGAGTGTATTCGATCGGTTTAATTATCTCTTGGATATTTAAAATAGGTATCGCATACTCCTCGTCGCCAACGATAAAGCCGACTAGCTGGACGATCTCCTCGCGCTCTTTTTCGTTCGGGTCTATCACCTGTCTTTTTTGTCTTTTTAGAACCTGATTTAGTTTGTCGTTCATGTTCTATCCTATTAGTTTGATATTTTTTCTAACTACGTTTTCAAGGTACTCGGACGAATACGGCTTGGTGATGTACTCAGTCATTCCTACCTCCACGCCTCTTAGCCTGTCGGTCTTTGACGTCCTTGAGGTTACTGCAATAAGCGGCAAATTTCTATATTTTGAGTACTTGCGAATTTCGCCCGCTAGCGTGTAGCCGTCCATTCGCGGCATTTCGATATCGATTAGCATCGCATCAAGCGCATGTTCGCCAGATTTTACGATAGTTAGAGCCTCGACTCCGTTGGTAGCCTCGATCACCGTTACGCCAAGAGGGGCTAGCGATTTTTGCATTATGGTTCTATCCATCTTCGAGTCGTCTACGATTAGCACTTTATAATCGCTAGGTTTTTCTTTGACGCTTTTTGAGGATTCCATGCTGGCTTTTATGTCTACTTTTATATCTTTTGCCATTTCCATCATCATACCTACGTCGATGATGAGCGTTACGCGACCGTCGCCTCTTATCGTTGCACCGGCGATTCCAGGGATATTTTGCAGATAATCGCCCATTGATTTTATGACGATCTCTTCTTGTCCTACGAGGCTATCTACGATGATGCCTAGCTTTGCTTCCGCTACGCCGATAACGACCACGTATGTCTGATCGCCACCGTCAAAGACCTGCTTGACGCCGAAGATATCAGATAGCTTAACCAGCGACAGCACCTCGTCGCGTAGTCTAAGCACGTTTTTGCCGTCGATAGTGTAGATATCGTCGATCGGTACACGTACGGTCTCTAAGACGCTTGCTAGAGGGATAGCGAAAAACTCCTCCTGCGCGCCTACTAAAAGCGACTGTATGATAGCTAGCGTAAGCGGAATCTTTAGCTTCATCGTCGTGCCCTTGCCCACTTCGCTTTCGATATCGATTATGCCGTTTAGCTTTTCGATATTAGTCTTTACGACGTCCATTCCCACGCCGCGGCCACTTACGTTAGTTACCTTCGCAGCAGTCGAAAATCCAGGCTTAAATATAAGCCCAAACGCCTCTTTATCGCTCATCGCGTCGGCTTCGCGCTCGGTGATGATGCCCTTTTCTATCGAGCGTGCCTTTAGCATATCGGCATCTAGTCCCTTACCGTCGTCGGTGATCTCGACTACGATATGGTTACCTTCATTGTAGGCTTTTAGCTGGATGGTGCCTTTTTCCGGCTTGCCGGCGGCTAGTCTGGTAGCACTGTCCTCGATGCCGTGGTCGCACGAGTTTCTTATCATATGCACGAGCGGATCGCCGATTTGCTCGACGATAGATTTATCTAGCTCCGTCTCCTCGCCCGTGATTTCAAGGTCGATTTGTTTATTTAGCTCGCGGCTTAGATCGCGGATCATACGAGGAAATTTATTAAATACCTTTGCAATAGGCAGCATCCTCGTTTTCATAACGGCTAGCTGTATGTCGGTAGTCACTAGGCTTAGGCTGGATACTACTTGATTTAGCTCCTCAAGGAATTTCTCGCCCTCATATCTCTCCTCAACGTCGTCGTAAATTTTGAGCAATCTGTTTTTGCCAAGCACCAGCTCGCCGATCAGGTTCATCAGGTGATCTAGGCGCTTAACCTCGACGCGTATAGTCTGCTCGTCCGCGCTAGCTCCGCTTGATGGAGCGGGTACTTTTTTGTCCTCTTTTTTGTTGGCGGGCTTTGCTGGAGCGGGCTTTGGAGCCGGTGCAGAATTTGAGGGAGCTGGAGCTTGCGGCGCAGCCGGTGCGGCAGGTTTTGGCGCTTCGCCTGCTGCTGCTTTTTGGGCCCGTCTTGCCTGATCTTCAGCCTTTCTTACTTTTAGTAGTCTTTCTATCTCGGCTTCGACTTCGTCGTCGCTTAAATTTGATAAATTCTCATCGCTAACGGGTTCGGGCTCAGGCTCTTTCGGCGTCTCTACCACAGGCTCTGGCGCCGCGGGAGCAGGCTCGCTAGCGGCTGCGCTCGGAGCTTCGCCTTCAGATATCGCGGTTAGTCTTTTGCAGATATCTTCTATCTCTATGCCTACGTCCGTATCGTTACCGCTATCTCTGATACCGTGCAGTAGCCCCTTCATCATATCTACGGACTCTAGCACCACGTCCATGATATCCGGAGTTATCTTTAGTTCATTTCGGCGGGCTTTGTTTAGTACGTCTTCCATATGGTGCGTAAGCTTAGTAAGAATATCGAAATTTAAAAAGCTCGATGACCCCTTGACCGTATGCGCAACGCGGAAAATTCTATTTAAAAGCTCTAAATCTTCAGGATTTGACTCGAGTTCTATGAGGTCATGGTCTATTTGTTCTACTAGTTCGAAGGCTTCAACTAGGAAGTCTTCCATTATTTCTCTCATATCATCCATGATTTTCCCCCTTATTTCTTGTGCGCTTCGATCACGCGAAGCACTTCGTTATAAAATAGCGATGCGTCAAATTTGGTTAGATATGCTGCGGCTCCGGCCTCTCTGCTTTGAGCTTCGCTATAGTCGTTGCTTAAAGAAGAGTTAAATATGATAGGAATTCCCGTATATCTCGGATCGTCTTTTATCGTCGATGCAAAGCGGTATCCGTCCATCTGAGGCATCTCGATATCGCTCAAAATCACTCTTAAAAAGTTATTTAACTTATCGCCGTACATCTCGTAAAGATCCTCCATCCTAGCAAGCCCCTCTACGCCGTCTTTTGCTTCGACTACTTTTAGTCCCATTTTTTCTAGCATATCTTTTACTAGTTTTCTTGCCGTCGAGCTATCGTCTAGCACTAGTGCTAAACCGCTCAAAAGCTTACTTTGATCAATCTCTACTTCCATTTTCGGACTATAGATACCAAGCTCTTCGACGACGCTTTCAAGGTCTAGTATGAGCAAAACTTCGTCGTTTTCGATGCGAGTTACGCCTGTTATCTTGCCTTTATCTAGCGTTCCAGCATTTGAGGCAAAAGTCGCCGCCTCGATGTCCGCCCAGCTTATGCGCCTGATTCGCTTTGCCTCGTGGACGATAAAGCCTATCAATATACCGCTAAATTCGGCGATAATAACGCGAGGCTTGATAGCTCCACCCTTAGGCTCGTTTATCTGCATCCATTTGGCTAAATTTATGACAGGTATCACGACGCCGCGCAGATCAAAAATCCCCTCGATATACTCGGGTACTCCGGGAAGCTCGGTTAAATTTGGCATCTTGATGATCTCGCGCACTTTAGCGACGTTGACGCCGTATATGCCCTCATATACATTGTCTCCCGACTGCTTAAAGATACGAAAATCAACAAGCTCCATCTCATTTGAACCGGTTTTTAATGTGCCGTTGTTAAGCATTTTAAACCTTTACGCTCTTTCGAGCAAACTTGATATTTTGGTCGTATTCTACTACAAAATAGCTTTGCTCGCATGCAAAAGATGGAATATTTATATATTTTTGTTTACCTATCGTGTATTGTTCGCCCTGGTGATAGTGCCCCTCGATGACGATGTCAGCCTCGTAAAATGCGTTATATCGGCGCATTTTTGCCTCGACTAAATTCTTAAAATTCGGTATTTTATAATCTAAAATTTTTCGTTTAAGCTTATTTAAAATTTGTTTCGAGAGCCTAAAATTTAGAAATTTATCGAAAAAATTCATCGTTTTTAAAAAAATTTTAACGCGTAAAAATCTCAAAGCGTATTTTGCAACGAAAGGCAAAAATATATCTCCGTGCGCGATAAGCACGCTCTGGTCGCACTCAGAGGCAAATTTAACCGGCTGAGCGCCGATCGGATAGGCTTTGACGTTTTTAAACAGAGGCGCGAGGTTAAAATCGTGATTTCCTTCGAAATAGTAAATTTCCATTTTCTCGCCCAGCTCGTCGATCGCGCGGATGTATCGCTCGTAAAATTTGACGAAAAACTCGCACTCGCTAGCCAAAAAATCAAACATATCGCCCATCAAGAACAGCTGCGGCGTCTTTATCTCGCCGTTTTTTAACGCGCATAAAAAATGCCAGAAATTTTCGCGATTTTCGTTTTCGTGCGAGTCGGCGATAAAGATCGCGCCGCTTTTTACGACGATTTGCTCAGGCATCAAATTTTACTTTTTGCGGCGCCAAATTTGCGGCTATGGATTTTAAATTTAGCAAACGCCATAGTTAAATTTGACGGCTCAAATTTACCGGCCGAGCTCGTAAATTTAACGGTTTTAAACGCGTTCATCGGCTCTAAAATTTGATCGGTTTATAGCTAACGGATACTATTTCTACGTCGCTTCTGCCGTTTGGCAAATTTAGCGCCACCTCGTCGCCCTCGCTCTTGCCGATTAGCTGTTTGGCTAGAGGCGAGTTTATCGAGATGAGACCGCGCTCTAGGTTGCTCTCAGGCGTGCCAACTAGCGTATAGGTCTTTTCCAGCTCTGTTTCTACGTCCATGATGACGACCGTGGAGCCAAATTTTACCTTATCGTGCTCATATTCGGTGGGATCGATTACCTTGGCGCGGCTTACTATGTCGCTAAGCTCGGCGATACGGCTCTCGATAAACGCCTGCTTTTCGCGCGCGGCGTGATATTCGGCATTTTCTTTTAGATCGCCGTGACTGCGCGCGATGTCAATCTCCTCGACGATATTGGGGCGCTCGACGGTCTTTAGATTTTTTAATTCGTTCGTGATTTTTTCATATCCGAAAAGCGTCATCGGTTCGGTCATTTTTTATCCTTTATTCGTTATTAAAATTTGCGCTACGCTAGCCGCAGAGCCGTGTTTTAGGTACTTTCGTAGCTTCTCGCAGCCTTTGATAAATTTCTCTTTATCGCAGCTCTCGTAGGCTTTTATGAGATTGCTCGGCGTTACTTCCTCTTGTAGTAGCTCCTCGTGTAGCGCCGCTTCGCCCATAAAATCAAACATGATATTTGCAAGCCCGATGTGGCGCAGTTTTACAAACATCCGCGCGATTATTATGTCGATGGCTTTGGCTTTATAGGCTAGTACGAACGGCGTGCCCACGAGCGCGGCCTGCAGCGTCGCTGTACCCGAGCAAATAAATGCAAACTCGCTTTGCAAAAGCGCGCGCGGCGCGTCCGTAACCACGCTAAAGTCGCTCACGTCGCCGTAAATTTGCATATCGTTTGCCAAAAACGGCGGCACGACGAGCAGCTTTTCTTTGTCTTTTATCTGGCTTGCCACCTCGCGAAAAATCGGCATCAAGCGCGAAATTTCAGCACGGCGGGATCCGGGCATAAAAGCGATCTTACCGCTTTGCAAAAGCTCGTTTTTTCGTACTCGCAACTCGTCAAGCAGTGGGTGTCCGACGTAGTGCGAGCGGTTGTAGTACATCCCGTCAAACGGCAAAATCGAAGCCAAATGATCGCAGTACGCCTCAACTTTTGCAACGCGTCCAGCCTTCCACGCCCACACCTGTGGCAAGATGTAGTAGGTCACGGGCGTTTTGATGCCGGCTTCTTTGATCGCTTTAGCTAGCGGAAGGTTAAAGGCGGGGCTATCAATGAGTAGCACGGCGTCGCACTGCGCAGCTAGGCGCGTCATCTCTTTTATAGCTCTTTTTGCCTTAAAATAAAGCGGCAAAACCTCCACGAAACCCATCGCGGAAAACTCCAAGCTTCGCATAAAAGGTTCACCGAATTTTTCGTCAAAAATGCCTTTTAATTCGTACTTTGGCAGATGCTCTAAAACCTGCTCGAAGTGCAAATTTGCAGAGGCCTCTAAACAAGAAACGAGCAGCTTCACTGATTGCCCTCAAAGTCCTCGGCTAAGTTTGCAAGCTCTCTGGCGCGCTCCTTAGTCATCTGCAGGTAACAATCGGCGGCCGTTACGGCATAAAGCGTACCCATAGGTGGCACAAACGGGCACTTGGCCTCTTTATAGGCTATCCATTTACGCTGGATGTCTTTTAGTTTCTTTTTATTTTCGTCATTTAGTACGCTCATGGCTTTTTTGTAATTTTGGTTTAGGAGTTTATCTTGGATAGCAAATTCGGCGTCTATGCACTGAATCATGCCTGCAGTCGAGCTATCTTTTTGCATGCACTCATCTACGCGCACTTGCGATTCATCGTATTCCTCTTCTGCGCTTTGCTCAAAATTCGACGAAGGTTTTGCCTTGATCGCAAGATCCTGCGCACCAAAAACCAGACTCGCCGCAAGAGTAGCAAAAATAAATTTTTTAAGCATATTTTCTCCTTTAAATTTGATGAAGATTATCGCCTAAAACGGCTAAATAAACAATAAAATTTAAATTTATAAGAAAAATTCGGATTTTAAAATTTGAAAGGTAAATGCGTAAATTTAAAAAACCCAAAGCCCGCAGGCCTTGGGTTTTGGGGTTTATTTAAAATTTAGGTTCTTAACGTCTTCGTCGGCTTTTTTCATAGCTTCGGTAGGCGCTACGCCGATAGGATATTTATGTCCTAAAGAAGCAGGCGCAGGAACCGGGGTAGCCTCTTGAGTTAGCTTGATGCTGATGCCGTAAGGCGCAAGCTCGTTAACTAGCTCGGTTTGTCCTTGGCGAGCAAATTCTTTACATTGACCTAGGATCCTAGCCGACTCTTCGTCTCCGTGGAAGCCGTAGCTGTTTTCGCTAAATGCGAAGTCCCAGCGGATGTGAGTTTTGCGGTGCAAGTAAAGAGTCTTTTCAAGAGCCTTACTGATAGCTTCTTTTCTCTCTTTTTCATCGGCGATCGAAGCAAATTTCTCATGCTTAGCTAGCTCGGCTCTGGCCGTTTTTATGTCTTGGATCAAAGAAAGTAGCGCGTTTTCGCAGTTTCTTAGCTCGTAAGCGTGGCGATTTTGTACGAATGAAATTCTATCTTTTAGCACTTGTTCGCTTTGCGGGTGGCAAGTTTTGCAAGCCGCGTTTATATCGGCAAGCGGAGTTAAAATTTCATGCTCGGTGATCTTTTGAGCTCCGGCGCGTTTATACGGCATGTGGCAGTCTGCGCACGTTACGCCGCTTCTTCCGTGGATACCGGTTGAGCTTAGCTCAGCTTCTGAGTGCTGCATCTTGATGATTTTAGCGCCGGTATCTTTGTGGATGTAGTCAAATTTAAACCCGTCCTCTTTGGCTAACTGATCGTCATAGTATTGGTCGAAATTCTCGATCTTAAACGGCTCGTCTTTCTTCCAGAAATTCCAAGGGAAGGTTAAAACGGATTCTTTGCCTGCAGGATAGTATTCTACGTGGCACTGCATACAAACATAGCTTCTCATCTCTTGTCTGGTGGCCTTTATACCGCTTTTTGCGTCGGCTTGGTAGCCTCTAGCGACCATTGCGTTTACGAATGCGGGTCTTGTAACTCTTAGACTCATATCATCTGGCGAGTGGCAGTCTGCACAGGTGCTACCTAAGTGCGAGCCGTGGATACTCTCGCCGTGTTTAGCCGCGATCTTTTTCATGACGTCAAAATACGGAATAGAGTTCATCTTCGTCCACGCGGCTTTTCTCTTTTCGCCTTCCTCTTTAGGCATTACGTCGAAAAACGGCATAGGCTTAGTTGCAGCAGGCGTAGGATCGGCAGTTAGGTTATAATCGCCATCAACTTGAAGCGCGGTTAAATATCCGGTGTGGCAATTGACGCAATATCCTGGCTGACCCTTAAATGCAGGAAGCCCGTGAGCGTTTAGATACTCTTTATCGTTTCTTTTGGTTTCGATCTGATCTATCTGAGAGTAGTAGTGAGTTCTAGGTTTGCTGTAATCTACGCCGAATGCATAGCCGTTCCAAAACACTGTAGCCGCAGGCCAGCGAATAATCTTGCTATAAGGTAAATCGCCGCCGAAAGCCGTTTCTATAAATTCGCTTCCTTTTGGATTTGCGTCGCTTTTATGCTCCATTTTTTTGTAAGCATCGAGCTGATTTGGGAAATTTGCGCCCCATTTTTCAAAATCAGGCTCAAGTTCGCTCACTTTATTGAGCATTAGCGGATACATCTTTTCTTCGGCTTTTTTAGCGCCGATATCCGTAAAAAGCGCGAACATAGCCGCACCGAGTACGACAGCCACTAAGAAAGTAGCTACATACAACACTTTGTTTTTCATTTTATCCTCCTGTTAAATTTTAAAAGTTATGCGCATGTCCCGCTTCGCGGTGGCAAGATATGCATCTTAAAGGCTCGTTGGAGTTGCCTTGATGCTCTTTGAGATTTTTGTCAAACGGTTTTGCGGTTCCTATTGCGCGCGGGTCGATAACGTTTGAAACGTACTCTTTGTGGCAGTCCATGCAGTTTTCCTGAACGACTCTTTTTGTTTTTTCGTTTGCGGTAAATGCATAAGGATTATCTTTAAAAGTAACGGCATACGCGTGCCCTAGGCCACTTTGAGCCTTCATAATCCAGTATCCTATAAAATCATGCGGCAAATGGCAGTCGTTACAGGTAGCGACGTTTTGGTGTCCGCCTCTTGACCAGCTTTCGTAGACTTGATTCATCACGTGACAGTTTTTACAGGCTGCAGGATCCGGACTAAAGTATGAAAATCCCTTGGCATAGTAAAAAGTGTATAGTCCGTGACCGATAACCACTCCAAACGATAGCAACAAAAGAATGACCCAGATGGATGCTTTTTTCTTCGTGTTTTCCATGACGGGCTTTCTAACCTCCATTATAAATTTAAATAAAACTTAACTTTATTTATAAGCCAGTATTTTATTATTAGTTCGCTTAAATTCTCATTTATTTTCCTAATATAATTAAAATTAAATCTAAAGCTTATTTTTATACTATGTAAATATAACAGTAGTTGTTATCAGTTTATTATGATTGGTTTCAATCTATTTCGGTATTATATAATATAGTATATTTACTATCTTAAATTAGAATAAATTTTAAAGACTAAAACATAAAGTAAACAATATCCAATATGGCCTAAAACTTTAAATTTAAATAATAAAAGCTGTGCTAAAATCTTTTCTTTAAAAATTTGAAAGCTATGGGCTCGTCAAATTTGAGCTAATCGTGATAAAAAGGAATAAATTTGAAAGAAATTTTAATCACAAACGACGACGGATTCGAGGCTAGCGGCCTGCACGCTTTAGCTAGCGCACTGAGGGAGCTGCCTGATATCCGCGTTACGATCGTCGCTCCAAGCACCGAAAAATCAGCCTGCGCGCATTCGCTGACGCTCACTAGACCACTTCGCTTTATCAAGCTTGACGACGACTTTTACAAACTCGACGACGCCACGCCCGCAGACTGCGTCTATTTAGCGCTTCATGCGCTTTATAAAAAACTACCCGACCTCGTAATCAGCGGCATAAACCACGGCGCAAACGTGGGCGAGGACATCACTTACTCCGGTACGTGCGGAGCGGCTATGGAGGGCGTTTTGCAGGGCGTGCCTAGCATCGCGTTTTCGCAGTTTTATAAAAACGACAGCATAGAAAAACTAGGCTTTTCGCTCGCGCAGCAAGCCGTCAAATTTATCGTTCCGCGCGTACTAGAGGGCGAAATATCACTGCCGCCGCGCCAGTTTTTAAACGTAAATATCCCCGCCGTCTCCGCCCGCGAATTTAGAGGCTACCGCATAGTTCCCGCAGGCAGACGCAGCTACGCCACGCACGCAATGCTCCACCGCAACCCACGTGGCGTCGAGTACTACTGGCTCGGACAGCCGTCAAATTTAGACTACGAGCAAAACGGCGAGTCCGACATAAGCGTGCTTAGCGATAGTTTTGCCTCGCTCACTCCGATCATGCTCGATATGACCGCGCATGCGAGCTTGCAGAGCCTAAAAACTGCGCTAAAGGATCAAATTTGAGCGAGGAAATTTTGGATCAAAACGACCGGTTTACGAGGTCTCGCTGGCTGTTTGGCGATGATTTTAAAAAGCTTCAAAACGCAAACGTCCTAATCTGCGGCGTTGGCGGCGTTGGCGGCATTTGCGCAGACGCGCTGGCTCGCTCCGGCGTGGGTAAAATCACCGTCATCGACAAGGATATTTTTGATATAACCAATCAAAACCGTCAAATTTACAGCGAGGCGGTCGGAGCCGTTAAAGTGGGAGAATTTGCCAAAAGATACGAGTGCGTAACGGCGCTGCAAGAACTTATGACGCCAGAGTTTATCGCAAATTTTGATTTCTCGCCCTTTGATCTCGTGATCGACGCTATCGACGACGTACCCGCCAAGATCGCGCTCGCGCTAAAAACGCACGAAAAACTCATCAGCTCGATGGGCGGCGCAAAGCGCATCGACCCGACGCAGATCAAGGTCGCCTCCGTCTGGCAAACCTGCAACGATCCGTTTGCTAAAAAAATACGCACCGAGCTTAAAAAAGCGGGCTTTAAAGGCAAATTTGACGTCGTGTTTTCGACCGAGTTGCCAAGGTGTGTAAAGCTGGGCAGTTTTATGGGCGTAACGGCGTGTTTTGGGCTAAATTTAGCTGCTTTAGCGGTGAGAAAAATCATCAGCGAAAAATAGCTGCAACGACTTTAACCGCTCGCTTAAAACAAATTTATGCTATTATACCGCACTTAAATTAAGGAAAAAAATGAAAACATGCGTCATCCTTGCCGGCGGCAAAAGCTCGCGAATGGGCCGCGACAAAACACTGCTACCTTTTGGCGGATTTGCGACGCTCACGCACTACGGAGCGCATAAATTCGGGCGGATTTTCGAGCGCGTATTCGTTAGCTCTAAATTTGAAAAATTTAACCCACCCCTGCCGCTCATCAAAGACGCCGACGCAGAGGATATCTCGCGGTCAAATTTGACCGAGGCGAGCGACAAAGAGAGTGTGCCAAAAAGCTCAGCTCAAATTTCCGCGCAAGATACGTCAAATTTGAGCGAACCAGCCTTTTCTCCGATGCTGGCGCTTTACAGTATCCTTAAGAACTTCCCAAACGAAAGTGTCTTTATCGTTCCCGCCGATATGCCGTTCGTTAGCGAAGAGTGCGTGCGCGAACTATATAAATTTGCTGGCGAATACGACATGGTCATCGCCGCAGACGAGTCGCATACGCACTCGCTTTGCGGGTTTTTTAGCGGGGATTTAGCGAACGCGGCGGGCGAGCTTTTTGCCGCGGGCGAGCACAAGATCGGGCTTTTGCGCGACCGTTGCCGCTGCAAGATCGTAAAATTCGCAAACGCTGACGAGTTTTTTAACATCAACTATCAGGCAGATTATGAACAAGCCTTAAAAGAAGGAAAAATATGAAAAAAATTATCGTTTTACTGGCGGTTTTGTTAAATTTCGCAGCAGCCGGCGAGTCTGCAACGGCGAAGCAAAATTTAGCCGGCCAGCCTGAAAATGAGACTGAAAATTTGACCGAGCCGACCGCCAAAGACGAAGCCAAGCGCCTCTACGAAGCCGCCGCAAAGCTCGAGTACGAAGGCGACAAAACAAGAGCCCTTCAGCTTTATAAACTAGCGGCTAAAAAGGCGATATTTACGGACGAGGACGGCGAAACTGCCGCTATGGAACGCTCCGTGATCGCGCCGTCAGATAGCGTAGCCGACGCGCCCGTGGAGGAACAAAAGATCGCCTCTAAAGAGCGCCCGGGAGCCAAATTTGAAAGCGGCGAGGCATACGACGTGGATGAAATTTTGGGCCTAAAAATGCACCACCTAAACTACCTTTTGCCTGCAACCTACGCATTTAACGACGTCGAGGGTAGACGCCGATTTGAGACCGCTTTTCAAATCAGCCTGCAAAAGCCGCTTTTTTACGACGTATTTGACATGAATGAAACGATCTCTGCAGGCTACTCGCAAAGCTCGTGGTGGCAGACGGCTAAGAGCTCTACGCCGTTTCGCGAGACCAACTACCGCCCGGAGATTTTCGTGACTGTCCCGATGAGATTTGAGGCGCTGCCGAGTCTTGATTACCTACGCGCGGGACTTTTGCACGAGAGTAACGGCCAGGGCGGTGAGAAGTCGCGCTCATGGAACCGCGTCTATCTCGAGGCTAAGCTTTACGCCGGTAGTCTAGTCGTGATCCCGCGAGCGTGGGCGCGCATACCGGAAAGCAAAGGCAGCGACGACAACCCGGACATCGAAAAATACCTCGGCAACATGGATATAAATTTCGCTCTGCCTTACCGCGGCCATATCTTTACGGCGATGGTGCGCAACAACCTGCATTTTGACAAAACCAACCGCGGCGCGGGCGAGCTTGGATGGCTATTTCCGTTTGGCAAGAGCGGCGTATACGGCTACGTGAAGTACTTTACGGGATATGGCGAGAGCCTCATCGACTACAACCGCCACACCGATAAGGTCGGCATCGGCTTTGCGATTTTAAAATAAAAGCTTGTCGCATTCGGGCGGCGGCAACAAGGCAAAATCTCAGCAAAAACGACATAAACGAAAGTCAAATTTGCCCGAACCGACAAGCGCGGCAAATTTGACGAGCGGACAATACGTATAGCAAAGCACGAGAGTAAATTTGAAAAATTACAAACGCGACGCTTTCCTTTAAATTTGCGCCAAGTCTCAGTCAAAAATCGCCGCCCTAGCACGAGCGCGAAATTCATCAAATTTAGGGAGTTCGATGAAAAATCTATTAAAGCTTTTTATCATTTTTACCTGCGCAACCTCGCTGCAAGCAGGCGGCAAATACGCGCCCGAGCAGCAAAAAGACGAGCTAATCGCAACTTATGAGATATTTTTAAGTACGACCTGCGCAACGGCGAAAAGGACGCGAGCGGCAAAATACGCAACCGACTCTACGTCACCTAGCTAGACGCGAGCGGCGCACAGTTAAATCGCTACGTCATCGACGAAGCGGACGAGAAGTACAAGCGCAAGATCCCGGACGACCCCTCCACAAAGCTAAAAATCTCGTTCGTCGTCCGCAAAAACGAGCGCTGGGTGCTGCTAGAGGTCTACTCAAAAGAGCACCGAGACGCGCCTGCGTTCACGGCCGAGAGATGCCTGTGGGGCGGACTAGAAAAGGAGCTACTAGAACTTTTTGACGCAGGCGAGGCTCTAAAACTATACCGAAAAACCAAACGCTTCGACGCAAATTTAGGCTTTTTCGTCGAAAACAACATAACAGAATACCGCAGAGACGGCAAGCCGTCGTATAAAGAATTTACCAGCGTCCGAACGGGCAAAAAAGAAACGACTTTTGAAAAGTACGACGAGAGCGGTCGCCTGCACAGCCGCGCATACCAGATAGGCGGCGAGTCTGCGTATTTTGAGTTTTTCTACCCGAGCGGCGAGCTAAAAAGCGTGATAGACCAGCGCCAAACGATCGGCAAGCCGCTTAGCGAAGCGGTTAAAATACAAAAAGAATTTAACGAAAAAGGCGAGCTCGTAAAAGAGGTCGTAACCGACGCAAAAGCTGGCGCGGCGACTACGAAATTTTACGGCGAAAACGACAAAATCATAAAAACCGAAACAAAAAATCTCAGATAAACTAAGAGCGGAGAAAAATATGTTTTTAAAGCTAGACGAGATCGCTCGCGAGCTAGACGAGATATGCCTGCCTCTGGAGCAAGAGGACATAACGGGCATGAGGCTGCTAGCTCAAAGCGACGCCAGCGCGTCCACGCGGGCGCTAGAAAATGCGCAAGAGGCTCTAGGCGTCAAATTTCCGCTTGCGCTTTCGCGGCTAATTTGCAAATTTGACCTTGGCGAATTTGAAGTTTGCAACGTACGATTTGGCACCGGCGGCGACTACGCTAGCGAGCTAGTGCGGCTAAATAGCACCGACGAATACGGCGGCAAATGGTGGCACGGCGATACGCGTCCTGTAAATTTGATAGTTTTTGCTGTCGGCGATCCGTGGATTTTTTTGCTTGATTGCGCGGACGGCGCGATTTATGCGTGGCTACTTGGAGACAAAGAGCTTTGCGGCAGGCGCGTTGCGAGCGATTTTGAGAGATTTTTTAGAGCACTTGGAAGCATCAATATCGCACGACTGAGCAAAAATGGCGTGCCAAGCGCGGAAGAAATCGCTAAATTCGTCCAAGCAGGCGATGATATGGCGCTTGAGTTTTGGCGAGAAATGGCTGGAATTTGATAAATTTATGCTGGAAAGCTAGGCCTTTGCGCTAGCTTTTGCGGCAAATTTGGCTGATTTCAAAACTCTAAATTTGGCGACAACTACCGTCAAATTTTAACTCCAAATTTACAAATTTCACTTGCAAACCAGCTCAAATTTATATTATTTTTTGCATTTGGGTGCTAAATTTGAGCTCAAATTTACCGTAAATTCGGCGTATAAATTTAACAACAAAAGGTAAAAAATGATAACCGCAAAGGCTCTTTACGCATCTGCTCGCCTTAGATCGCTACCTCTTAGTGTCTCGGGCGTACTGCTCGGCAGCGGCGCAGCATACGGCGCGGGCGTATTTAGAGCGGATATTTTCGCACTGGCGCTGCTTACGACGCTGTTGTTTCAGGTGCTCAGCGACTACGCTAACGACTACGGCGACGCAGTGAAGGGCACCGACGACGATGGCAGGCTGGGGCCGCGCCGCGCGATCCAAACGGGACAGATGAGCGCTGCCGAGATGAAGCGCGTCATAGTCGTTACGGCGCTGCTTTCTGCGCTTTGCAGCCTCGCGCTAAGCGGTTTGGCGTTTGGCGAGCGGTTTTATCTCGTGCTACTGTTTTTGGCGCTAGGCGGCGCGTCGATATTTGCTGCGATCCGCTACACCGTGGGAGCCGGCGCATACGGATATAAGGGGCTTGGCGACGTTTTTGTGTTTTTGTTTTTTGGACTTTTGAGCGTGCTGGGTTCGTACTTTTTATACGCGCGCTTGCTCGATGCGGCGCTACTGTTGCCTGCGTGCGCGTGCGGGATGCTAAGCACGGCGGTGCTAAATCTAAATAACATGCGCGACATCCAAAACGACGCGATCAAGGGCAAACGCACGATCCCCGTGCGTATCGGACTGCGTGCAGCCAAGCTCTATCACTATGCGCTAATCGCCGGCGGGACGGGATTAATGCTTTGCCACTCGCTTTTGCGCGGCGACACGGGCGTGAGACTGCTCTACGTAATTAGCTTTGCACCGCTTATTTGGCACCTATTTTTCGTCTTAAAAGTTCGGGAATGTCGCGACTTCGACGGACAGCTAAAGGTCGTCGCGCTCTGCACGTTTACGATGTCGGCGCTGTTTTTTATCGGGGAAATTTGGGGTTAAATTTAGCCTGATTATTGTTCCGTGCTATTGCTGGCGACAAAAAGTAATTCAAATTTTTCTCAAAATATTGCGAAAAAGTTATATATTTACTTTTTTAAAATACACTTTCAAACCTAAATCACAAGGAGAAAAAATGAAAAAACTCATCAAATTTTCGCTAGCGGTAGCCCTAGCAGCGAGCTTCGCAAACGCCGCAGTCTACGAGATCGACCCGGCGCACAGCAACATCGGCTTTAAGATCAAACACCTAAGCATCTCAAAAGTCAGCGGAAATTTCGGCAAATTTGACGCCGTGATCGACTACGACAAGGACGCCAAGGAGCTAAAAGCACTAGAGGCTACTATCGAAACCGCCTCGGTAAATACGCAAAACGACAAGCGCGACGAACACCTGCGAAGCGCGGATTTTTTCAACGCGGCTAAATTTGACAAAATCACCTACAAAATGGTCAAATTTGAGAAAGAAAGCGACACTGAAGGCAAGGTCGTGGGCACGCTCACGATGCATGGCGTCACTAAGCCCGTGGTGCTAAAATTCGAGCTTGGCGGTTTTACGGCGGATAAAAACGGCAAGGAAAAAATCGGCTTTAGCCTAGAGGGCGAAACTAAACGCAAGCTCTTTGAGATCGGGCTAGACACCTCCGAGATCACACTATCGGACAAAGTAGGGCTAGAAATCGAGATCGAAGCGAAGGAAAAATAAGTCTGGTTAAAGCCCGTTTTTTCAGGCTTTGTCTTGTTTTTGAGTTCTAAGTTTTTGTAAATTTGATAACCCGTACGGCACAAAAACCTGAACAGCAAAAACTTGAGCTAAAATTTGACGCGTCAAAGCGCGATGTCAAATTTGAAAAACTAGCGAAACAGCCGCACCAAAAGACGAATTTATAGCAAAAAACATCCGCTCGGGCTTGCACATCACACCGAGCGATCAAGCACGACCAAGCCAGCAAACCGATAAATTCGCTGGCTCCGTCGCCACATCAAAACGCAAATTTACCCCTTGCGCCCTAGCAAATATAGCCTCAATGCCTGCTGGGCAGTCATTTTGAGGTTGCGCATCGCGGTTTGCTTATCCATCGCCTCCTCTAGACTCACAGGCTCGTTTAATACGCTAAAAAACGCGTCGATGCCGTTTTCGTTACAGCCGCCCGCGCACGGCGCCACGCTGCCTGCTAGCGCGATGATCGGTTTGCCGTATTTTTTGGCGATCTTCGCCACTCCGGTCGGGGTCTTGCCCATCGAGCTTTGAAAGTCCAGTCGCCCCTCGCCGGTGATGACTAGATCAGCGTTTTTTACGTCCTCTTCGAGGCGGATCTCCTCCATGATAATGTCGATGCCGGGCTTTAGTTTGGCATTTAGGTAGCTAACAAACCCGTACCCTAGCCCGCCTGCCGCGCCCGCGCCCTTAAAGTTCCAAAATTCGCTCGAAAAGTGCTCGCTAGTCGCACTCGCAAAGCTAATGAGCCCTGCATCCAGGTCCTTTACCATCTGCTCGTCCGCGCCCTTTTGCGGGCCGTAAACATAGGCCGCGCCGTTTTTGCCAAACAGAGGATTATCCACGTCGCAAGCAACTAGAAATTCGCACTCTTGCAGCTCGGGCGCCACGTTTTTGTTTGAGATTTTTGTGATTTTTATGAGGTTTTCGCCTTTGCCCTCGAGCAACTCGCCGTTTTCGTCAAAAAACTCGTATCCAAGCGCGCTTAGCATACCCGTGCCCGCGTCGTTCGTAGCGCTGCCGCCGATACCCACGATAAATTTACGCGCACCCTTGCTAATAGCATGCAAAATCATCTGCCCAAAGCCGTAGGTGCTAGTTTTCATCGGGTTTCGGCGCTCTTTTTCCACCAGCATGAGGCCGCTGGAAGACGCCATCTCGAGGATGCCCAGCTCACCTGCTAGCGCGTATCTGGCGGGGATCTTTTCGCCGAGAGGATTTTGCACGATGACGTCGATAAACTCGCCCTCTAGCGCGTCCGCTAGCGCCACCACGCTACCCTCGCCGCCGTCTGCGATGGGCTTTACTACCACTTCGTCCACTTCGCTCCCTAAGGCCTCGATGCCCTCTTTTACGGCATTGCCGGCCTCAAGGGAACTGAGGGAGCCTTTGAAAGAGTCGATTGCTACTAGTATTTTCATCATGTTTTCCTTTTTGGCAAGGCTTGTCTTTTGAGCGCTTTTTGCGGAGCTGGCTAAAATTTAGTTTGGCGGACTATTTTTGCTTCGTTGCACTCGCAACTGCAAGCAGAAGTCCAGCCTATGCTAAATTTTATCTGCGAAACCCCAAAAATCATCTCAAAATACTTCACCCTAAATTTTACGGTCAGATTTTATCAAATTTAGTTTTAAATCGCGAGCCAAATTTGGCTTCATTGTAAATTTAAAAACGTGCCGCGCGATAGCGCCACATAAACCTGCACGCAGTGCAGCAACCTCTCACGTCGTAGGGGTTGGGGGATCGTTAAATAGGAAGGGAGCTCTTTTGCTTCAGCTTTGTCTCGCCTTGTGCTTGCACTCTCTTTGAGAGCTACAAGTAGAGCGTAATTCAAACCCCCTCCCCTTAACAAAAAAGCTTAGCGCGCAATGCTAAATTTAACCAAATCAAATTTGTCATTTTCAAGACGCGGGTCTAGGCGGACAAATTTGAAAATTTACCGTTACTACCGTAAAGAGTGCGGTCTCGTCACGCCAAAACCGCACTCAAATTTATTTACAATAAAATCAGCGACGCAACCCAAACCGTCGCCATACCAACGATACCCATTATAAAAGTAAGCATCGTCTGGGTCTTGTAGCCCTGCTCCGGCGACATCTTGCTAAAGTTCGTAACGACCCAGAAGTAGCTATCGTTAGCATGCGAAACCGTCATCGCGCCCGCAGCGATCGCCATTACCGTTAGCACCGCGCCCATCTCGCTCGTGAGCCCCAGCGCGCTCATCATCGAGCCGCTATCGGTGAAAAGCCCCATGATAGAGGCCGTCGTCGTAAGCGCCACGGTCGAGCTACCCTGAGCGGTCTTGATGATAGCCGAGATAACAAACGGGAAAAATATGCCCACAGTGCCGATGAGGTGGGCGTTTGCCTTCATAAACTCGACAAAGCCCGCCTTAGCGATGACGTTGCCTAGCACGCCGCCCGCAGCCGTGATAAAGAGGATCGGTCCGACGATCTTTAGCGTTTCGTTGGTCATGAGGTTAAATTCACCAAGCTTGCCCGTTTTAGCCAGCAATATAACAGCAAATAGCACACCCACGCCAAGTGCGATGATCGGATTGCCCAAAAATAAAACGAAATTTGCAAACGAGCCTTTTAGCTTTAGTATCGAGACGACCGAACCCAGCGCCATCAGCAAAATCGGCATAAAAATCGGCGCCAAGCTCAAAAACGCGCAAGGCAGCTTGCCGTGCTCTTTGATGATCTCGTCGTAGCTTTTGCCCACTTCGACTAGATCCTCTTTTAGGCTCACTTTTGCGCCGATGGTTTTAGCGAAAAGATAGCCCGCGATGAGAACCGGTATCGAAACAACCGCACCCACGGCGATGACTAGCAGCAGGTTGTGGCCCACGCCCACGAGTCCGGCGGCTGCTATCGGGCCCGGCGTCGGCGGTATAAATACGTGCGATGTGTATAGGCCGCAAGAGAGCGCGACCGCCATGGCTACGGGGTTGGCGCCGATTTTTTCCTTTATCGCTCGGCGGATCGGATCGAGTACGACGAATCCGCTATCGCAAAAGACCGGGATACCCACGATCCAGCCCATGATGAGCATAGCTAGCTCGGGGCGCTTGTCGCCTACGCAGCGCACGACTATATCGGCCAGCTTTAGCGCCGCGCCCGTCTTTTCCAGCGCCATACCGATGAGCGCGCCCAGGATGATGACGATGCCTATGCTTTTAAATATCCCGCTAAACCCTTCTCCGATGATCGCGGGAACCTTGACCAGGTCGATGCCCGCGACGATGGCTAGAGCGAGCGAGACGAGCATGATCGCTATAAAGGGGTGAACCCCGAACTTAGAAATCAGCACGATCATAATAGCGACCGCGACGACGAAGCAGACGATGAGAGCAATACCGCTCATAACAGCTCCTTTCGGATAAAATTTTTGTCTAGCGCAATATTACCGAAATTTGTTTTTAAAATATCTAAATTAGATTTGAAATTTTAGTTTTATTTTATAAAATGAGTGAATTTGACGACCGATTACTTTTGCGGTAAATGTACGGGCAGCTTTGGCGCGGTTAAATTTTATTTTGAATTTAGGTTCGAATTTGGAGCAAATTTATCACAAAAAATAACTTGCGAGGTTAAATTTGCGATATTATAATTCGTAAAACAAGCGTCAAATTTGACTACTAGCGCTTGCCGAAGCTCAAATTTAACTCCGCCTTAAGCCTTACGACATTATTATTCTATCGATGATTTGCAAAAGATGCAAAGCGGTTAAATTTAAAACAGTTGCGGGTTTTATTGACCCACATATTTTAGGCACGAGGCAAAAACGTACCGTCTCCGTTTTGCCGACAACTAAAAAGGATACGCTATGGGTATGATAATCTTACTTTTTTACGTTATTCCTTGTTTGGCAATTAGCGCCATAGTTATGGTCATCACCGTAAAATACGCTAATAAAATTTGGATCAGAGGCATAGTAGCGGCCGCGCTATTTCTAATCCCTACTTACGACATCATCATCACCAACATACTCGGGGCGTATTACTGCGCTACCGCTCCAAAGGCTTTTATAAAGGAGACGGTAGAGTATCCGCAGAGTATTTATTTTGAGGATAATGTTTTTAACGGCTTTAACGAGCAAGATATAGAAACTATGATGAACAACTACCTTGACGGTATTCATCTAAAGACTTTGGCTTTAAATTTGCCAAGTGGGAGCGTGGCTATATATCATTACGAGAAAAATCAAAAGGAATACGACAAAATAGTGCAAGAGGTCAAGCAAGAGCCAGGAGATAAGACGTCGCACTATGATGATATCAGAGCTAGAATCATAAAAATAATCGACTCGAATAAAATCATAACCACGAAAGACAAGATGCCTAAGATGAACTATGCCGTCCTATATGACAAGGTAAATTTAAATCGGTTCGCTTCTAAATACTTTCACTCGGACACAATGAGAATCATAGACAATAAAACAAATGAAACTATTGCTTTTCAACAGAGGTACTTTATGTTTAAGAGGTTAACCGATTATAGTGCTGGCGGGTATAGCGGAAAGTATATATGCGATGATAAAAGAATTTCTCTAGTCATGAACACTTTTCCAAAAATGGATTTAAATATAGGATACGTGTTATTAAATTTTGATGCGAGATTTAAAAATTACTTTAAAGGAGAGTAAAATAAAAATATTATGCTCGCCACAAACAGACGATTAAAATTAACATCCAACTCTCGACTCAAAATTTATTTGGCAAAGCCGAGTCGATAAATTTAATTGACAAATTTAGCAAACAGTCCGTACTTATCCGCCAAAAGATAAAGTCCTAAAAACAGCGCGGCATATAAAACGGTTTTAAATATTTTTAGCAAGGCGTGCAAATTTGATCCTTTTGCTTCGTTAAATTTGCGAAATCTTAGCCAAAGGGCGGTTAAATTTGAGTGAAATTTGGGGGCAAAATCTGAAAAAGCAGGAAAAATAAATCAAGGCAAATTTGACTAAATTTGAAAGGATAAGGCAAAACTCGGTAAATTTGGAAAAATTTGAAGTAAAAAGAGGGAATTTAGCCGAAAAGCTCGGCTAAATTTGAGAAATCTTAGTGTAGGCTCTCGATATAGCTAAGCGCGCTAAGGGCCGCTACTGCGCCGTCTCCTGCGGCTACGATGACTTGTTTTGGCGCATCTTTTCTGATGTCGCCCGCGGCAAATAGTCCAGGCACGCTAGTTTGCATCTTTAGATCGACGCTTACTTGGCCGCCATCCTCGGTTTTGCATACGAATTCGCCGTTTTCTTGGCGGAGGACGTCGTTGTTTACGTTAAGTCCGACAAATACGAAAACGCCAGGTACTTTTAGATCGCGCTCGCCCTCTTTTGTGTTTATGATTAGACCCGCGAGGCCTGCCTTGTCGCCGTAAGCTTGCTTTATCGTGGCGCTTGTGATGAACTCGATTTTAGCGTTAGCGCGAGCCTTTTCTAGCGTGACGGGCGCTGCGCGAAACTCGTCTCTGCGGTGGATGATGTAGACGCGCGAGCAGATGTTGGCTAGATACAAGGCCTCCTCGATCGCCGTGTCGCCGCCGCCTAGAACCGCGACCTCTTTGTTTTTATAGAAAAATCCGTCGCAAGTCGCGCACGTGCTCACGCCTCTACCAAAAAACTCGTCCTCGCCCGCAAAGCCCGCGCGGCGCGGAGTTGAGCCGGTGGCTACGATGACTGCTTTGGCGTGCTCTTCTTTGCCGCCTTCAAGCTTGACCGTGAAGCTACCGTCGGCGTTTTTCATAACTCGCTCAACGCCCGCCATCTCGTGCTTTAGTCCAAAATGCGTGCACTGAGCGACCCACGTGCTCATGAAGTCGATACCGCTCTCGCCGGGAGCCTTTTGGCCGGGATAGTTTTCTATCTCAGAGCTGCCCGTTATCTGGCCGCCTGGCATGCCTTTTTCAAACATTACGACGTTTTTGAGTCCGCCGCGAGTGGCGTAAAGTCCCGCGCTAAGTCCTGCAGGACCGCCTCCGATGATTGCTAAATCTAACATATTTTCTTCCTTTTAAATTTTATTTATTTTCGAATCTTGTTTATAAACGCCGCCCTTTTGCGCCTTTAGCTCCACGCTAGCGGGCAGAGACGTGATATTTAGGACATGCATCAGCTTTAAAATCGTATTTATATCCGACGCGACGAAATTTATATTTCCCTCGCTAGGCGCGCGTTTTTGGAGTAAATCCACGGCGACGATTTTTAAATCCTTGCTTGAAGTTTTTAAAATTTCCTTCCAATCTGATTGGTTGGAGCTAAAAACCACGAGTAAAAATTTATCGTCCTGCGGCGCAAAAATTTGAGCCTGCTCGTAAAAAACCAGCTCGCTAAAATTTACGAATTTATACTGCGAAAATCTGTAATTATTGTAAGCAAATACGCCTGCTACCAGCGCTGCACCGATAAAAGACGCAAAAACGGAGGTGAGAGGAAGCAGGCTTCCTCCTCGTCTAAAAACCATTAAAGAAGCGAATTTATCTTATCGGCGATGGCTTGTTTTGATTGTGCGCCGACCATTTGCTCTACGACTTCGCCATTCTTGAAAAATAGAAGCGTAGGGATCGAGCGGATGCCAAATTCTACGGCTAGATCTTGCACTTCGTCGGTGTTTACTTTGCAAATTTTAGCTTTGCCCTCAAACTCCTCAGCTAGCTCGTCGATAACCGGAGCAAGCATACGGCAAGGTCCGCACCAAGGCGCCCAAAAATCTACTAGCGCGACGCCCTCTTTAGCGACGTCGAAATTCGCAGTTGTTAGTTCTATGTATTTTCCCATTTTATTCTCCTTTTTAAAGATAGTTGTAATTATACACGAAAGTATTTAAATTTTTGCTAAATAAGAATTTTTATAAACTAATATTTTCTATCCACTTTATCTCGCTCTTTTTTATCGCGATCAAATCGACCTGAAAATCGGCATTTGCGCCGTTTTGCAGCAGATAAAAATCGATAGTTTTTAAAATTTTATTAAATTTAGTGGGCGTGAGGCGATACTCTGCCTCGTAGTCGCCCTGCGTAGCTTTGATTTCAACGAAGCGCAAAATGCCGTCTTTTTTAGCGATGACGTCGATCTCACCAAATTTGGAGCTAAAATTTCTAGCGAGTATCTCGCAGCCGTTTTTTAGCAAAAACTCGCAAGCCAGATCCTCGGAGCTTTTGCCGAAAAGATACGCTCTAAGCCCCAAATTTTACTCTTCTATCCTCATCATAAAAGGCTTTTCTTTTACGAACTCTTGCTCTTGCAAAATTTCCATAGTGCGCCTCACGTCCTTTTCCACGCTCGTGTGCGTCGTGAAAAATAGCGTCGCATACGGACTCTCGTCTTTTGGTTTTTGCAGCAAGCTATCGATAGAGAGGTTGTTTTCGCTCATTAAATTCGTGATTTTAGCCAGCACGCCGACCTTGTCCTCGACCCTGAGTCTAAAATAATACTTCGTACGAATTTCGCTCGGATCTAAAAGCTCTAGCGCATTTAACTCAAACGGCGCCTTGTAGCCTAGCATCGGGGATTTGCCGTCTCTGGCGATGTCGATGAGGTCGCTGATGACCGAGCTCGCCGTCGCAGGACCACCAGCGCCCGGACCGTAGAACATCGTCTCGCCGACTGCGTCGCCCACTACGCTCACGGCATTTGTCACGCCGTCTGTTTTAGCTATCATTTTATCTTTTGGTACGAGTGCTGGATGTACTCGCAGCTCGACCTTGTCGCCGGTTTTTTTGGCGATGGCGAGCAGTTTGATGACGTACTCGAAATCGTTAGCAAAAAAGATATCCTCGGGCGTGATACCTTCGATGCCCTCTATCAGGATGTCTTCGGGGTTGCCGTGCACGCCGTATGCGATGCTGGCTAGTATCAGTAGCTTGTGCGCCGCGTCAAAGCCGCCGACGTCAAAGGTCGGATCGGCCTCGGCGTAGCCTAGCTCCTGGGCTTTTTTTAGCGCGTCCGCAAAATTTGAGCCTTTGCTCATCATCGAGGTTAGGATGTAGTTGCTCGTGCCGTTTAAAATCCCGTTGATGCTTAGGATGTGATTTGCGCTAAGGCCCTCGCGAAGGGCTCTGATGATAGGTATGCCGCCGGCGACGCTAGCCTCGAAGCCAAACGGCGTATTTTGCGCCAAATTTTGCAAGGCGTAGCGGTGATAGGCTAGTAGCGCTTTGTTTGCCGTTACGACGGCTTTTTTGCGCTCTAAAATTTGACTGACGACCCTAAACGGCTCCTCGACGCCGCCCATGAGCTCGACGAAAACGTCAATATCGTCGCGCTTTATGACGCTATCTATATCGTCCGTGAGCGGGATGGCGACGTCTCTTTTTTTGTTTAAATTTCTAACGACGCCGATGACCGGAACTATCTCTTCGCCGCATCTTGCCGCGATTAGTTTTTTGTTTTGGAGTAAAATTTTAGCTACGGCTTCTCCGACCGTGCCGACGCCTAAAATGGCTATATTCATGCAAATTCTTTCAGATATTTTTTGATGTTTCGCGCCGCTTGGCGGATACGGTTTTCATTTTCGATGAGGGCAAGGCGCACGTAGTCGTTGCCGCCCTCGCCAAAGCCGATACCCGGGCTCACCGCGACGCTAGCTTTGGTAAGCAGCTGTTTAGAAAACTCGAGGCTGCCGATATTTCCGACTTGCGGCGGGATTTTTGCCCAGATAAACATACTCGAGCTTGGCTTATGCATCTCCCAGCCTGCGCCGGCAAAGGCTTCTAGCATCACGTCGCGGCGTTTTTCGTAAATTTGACGGATATCCTCGACGCAGCTTTGATCGCCGTCTAGTGCAACTGTGGCGGAGACTTGGATCGGGGTAAACATGCCGTAATCGACCCATGATTTTATCTTTTTAAGAGCTGCGCAAAGGCGCTTGTTTCCGCATAAAAATCCGACGCGCCAGCCCGCCATATTGTAGCTTTTTGATAGCGTGTAGCACTCGACGGCAACGTCTTTTGCGCCCTCAACCTCAAATATGCTTGGCGTCTTGTAGCCGTCAAACGTGAGGTCCGCGTAGGCGATATCTGAGATCACGTAAAAGCGCTCTTGTTTACTCATCGCCACTAGCCGCTCGTAGAAGCTCTTTTGCACGGTTACTGTCGTCGGGTTGTGCGGGAAATTTACGACGACGTATTTAGGTTTCGGAGAGCTTGAGCGGATCGTGTGAAGCAGGTCTTCGAAAAATTTGTTTTCGTCAAGCTCAAATTTGTCGTTGTATTTTAGCGGCATCTTTGCCACGCTACCGCCGGCAAATAAAAACGCCTGCGTGTGAATCGGGTATGCGGGATCGGGCACTACGGCGACGTCGCCAGGATTTACTATCGCTTGGGCTAGATGTACAAAGCCCTCTTTGCTGCCCATAACGGCGACGGCCTCGGTATCGGGGTCTAAATTTACGCCGTATTTGCGCTTGTACCAGTTGCAGATGGCTAGGCGAAGTTTGTAGATGCCAGCGCTCGCCGAGTAGCCGTGGGTTTTGTCTTTTTGCGCGCTTTCGCAGAGTTTATCGACGATGTGCTGAGGCGTGCGACCCTCCGGGTTTCCCATCGAAAAGTCAATGATATCTTCGCCCGCTCGGCGCGCGGCCATTTTTATGGCGTTTACCTCGGCAAATACGTAGTTTGGAAGCCTTTCAATCGTATTAAATCTAATCTCGTCAAACATAAATTTTTCCTTATTCTAGGTAGATTTTGAGCCCTCGTTTGATATTTTCTAGGCTGACCGCATCGTCGATCATCAGATATTTTGCGTTTTGCGGGAAGGAAACTTTCAGACTATTTATAGCCTTGTCGCTTCGTTTTTCCTCGAGCAAATTTAAATTTTTATCAAAAATTCTTACGATCGCCGACCAGCGATCCTCCCCGTCTGCGCCTATGGTGGCGACTTTTGCGCCGCTAACGTCGATGAGATAGGGCTCAAGCGGCTTTGAGAGTTGAACTTCTTGCGAAAACTGCACCGGAGTTTGATTTATAGAGGAATTTGACGCGTCTATAACGTACTCGTAGGATAGCTCGCTGGGTCTATTTATGCCCGTTATCTCGGTGCCGCTTTCTTTAAAGGCAGCGTAGAGCGAGCCTGGATCTGGGATAAATTTGGTGTCGATCGTCACGCCCCAAAGCGCACCGCCGGCGTTAGAAAATTCGCTCGTTAGGATATTGTTGTATCCAAGGCCGTTGAGAGCGTCTTTTGCGATTTTCATGATTAGTAGCGGGTTGTTTTGACGCGAGATAAATTTGATATTTACCTTGACGTTTTGCTTATAGGATAGGCGCAGGAGCGAATTTGACTTTAAAACGTTTGAAATTTTAGCGATGTCGGGCTTGCCGTTTGCGTTTAGATATGCCGATCCGTCGCCAAAGAGCTGAGTCGCTTTTGCGCTATTTTGACCGAGCAGGCCGCCTGCTATATCCACCACGCTAGCCGCAAAGCAAAAGGCCGCGCTAGCAGTCAAAAGTAAAAGCTTTTTTACCACGATTTGCCCTTATTTAGAGCTACGAATTCGTCGTATGTGAGCGGCGTAACTTTATCTTTTTCGACCAAAAAGCGCTTTGGATTATCGCCGCTAAATTTGATATTTTGATCGCCGATTTCTAAATTTATCTCTCCGTGTCCTGTGACGATGAGTTGTTTTTTGCCTATTTCGATGGAAACGGCACTTGAGGCATTTTGAGATTTCTTTTTATTGTCGTCCAAATTTATCACGCCGAGCCAAACTTTTCTGCGCGGAACGACTTTTATCTCGCTTAGTCCGTTTAGTTGGTATACATCGCCGCTTTTAGGCGTTACTTGGACTGCGGTGGATGCATTTTCGTCGGTCAAATTTGAAACTTGCTCGCTTTGCAAATTTTGACTTACGTTTTGCTCTGCGGGTTTTGATTGTGTGCTTGTAGAAACCGTCACGTTAAACTCTGGCAAGGGTTGCTCTACTTGGGTAACGGCAAAATTTGAAGCGTTCGCTTCGATTTTATTTATCTCGTCTTCTTGTTTAGGGGCAGAGGAGACACTTATCGTGATATTTGCGTCTTTGATGGAGTCTAAATTTTTAGTCGCCTGTTGCACTACGTTTGTATCGGAGTAAGTCACGCTTTTGTTTTTGTCCTCAAAGAAACTCGAGAGGTCGCCGATGTATTTTTGGGGCTCGAAAAAGTAAATTAAAGTGCCGATCGCGCAAATAGCGATGATGCCGCCCAGCATACCGCCGTAAGACGATTTATCGTTTGCGGTATAGGCCGGAATTTTAGGCGATATGGTTATGGTTTTGTGCTTTAACTCGCTCTCGTGCTCGGCCATGAACGTCTCGTATTCTCGCATCCACGACGTAAAGTCGATATCAAGCTCGCGCTCCAGAATTTTAACAAAACCCTTGACGTTAAAACGTGCCAACTTTTCAAAATTTTTATCGGCGATGTAACCTAGATATTCTGCCTCGATGTGCGTTCTTCTGGCGACCTCGCTAAGCCCTAATTCTTTTAGCAAACTTATGTCATTCATTTATAATCCTATCGCAAAGTATGGCAAACGCAGCCGAGACGTTTAGGCTGTCCCAGTCGTTTTTCATTTTTATTCCTACTATTTCGTCGCTTTTGGCGAGGACTTTTTTGTGTAAGCCTTCGCCTTCACTGCCCATCACGAGCGCGACTTTTTGGTTAAATTTGACCTCGTGAGCGTTTTTGCCGCCGCTTGCCGTGGCGTAAATTTTAAAACCGACCTGTTTTAGTTCGTTCAGCAAGCTAAGACCGTCTTCTACAAGAGCGATATTTGCCTCATAGGCCGCCCCACTACTAGCTCGCAGTACGCCTTCCATCGCCAAATTTTTAGCGACGACGACGATACCGTCGCAGCCCAGCGCATGTGCTGTTCGGACGATGGCTCCGATGTTTCCCACGTCGTTAAGTCCGTATAAAACTGCTATAAAATTTTGTTTTTTTATCTCGTCGATACTTTTAAACTCAAACTCCTCGACTTCGGCTAAAAAGCCTTGGTGATTGCCGCCGTGTGCGAGAGCTTGGGCTTTTTGATTATCCACGCGCTTTATCGGCGCGCCGACGCCTACGATCTGTGAAAATAGCGCCTTGTCGCACTCTTTGGCGAGATAGACCGTTTTGACGCTTTTTTTGTAGTTTTTTATGATGTGCAAAAATAGCTGTTTTCCGTATATTATCATCGCCTGATAATAGCTAAAAATCGGTAAAATTTAGCTAAATTTTCAGATGAATTCGCTGTTTGTTTGAGTCTGCGAGTAAGTTTTAGCGCGTGAGTTCGGAGTAAATTTCTTTGGCGTTTCGACCTGTGATTTTGGCTAGCAGTTTAGACTTGGCTTTGGGTGAAATTTCAAGTTCCAAAATATCGTTTTGAGTGATTTTCTCAAAGGTAAAATTTGGATTTTTCTGCACGACGACGCACCACTCGCCGCTTAAATTTGCCTCTTGTAGCTTTTGCGCGAGTTCGCTTGCCGTGGCTCTAAATTTGGTTTCAAATTTCTTTGTTGCTTCTTTTATGGCAAAGATTTCTCTATCCGGCTCAAGTTTGGCAAAGTCTAAGATGAGCGAAAGTATGCGTTTGGGACTTTCGTAAATGACTGCTGGGAAAAGCGAATTTAGAGCATTTTGGATAGCTGCGGCTCGCTCTTTGCCGTTGTTTGGTAAAAATCCTAAAAAGCAAAATTCTTTCTCGCAAAGTCCGCTAGCGACGACGGCTAAGAGTGCGGCATTTGAGCCGCTTAATACTTCATACGCGATACCGTTTTTTATAGCAAAATTTACGAGCGCGGCTCCCGGATCGCTGATGCCCGGCATGCCTGCATCGCTTAAAAAGGCTACGTTTTTATCAAAAATTTCAAGCTCGATTTTAGATAAAATTTCATCTTCGTTATGCGTGTGTAGCGGGATAAATTTTTGGATATTTATATTTGCGTCAAAACGCGTGTTTAGCAGGTTTATGAGGGATTTTGCGATTCTGGTATCTTCGCAAAAGAGTATCTCGCATTCGCGTAAAACGCTCAAAGCGCGAAGCGAGATATCGCTTAAATTTCCTATCGGCGTAGGAACGAAATAAAGCAAAGCGTTATTTCATATTGTATTTTTTCTTAAATTTATCGACGCGGCCTGCGCTATCTACGATCTTTTCGCTGCCCGTGAAAAACGGATGGCACTCTGAGCAGATGTCCACTCTGATCTCGCTTTTGTTAGACTTTGTCGTGAATGTGTTTCCGCAAGCGCAAGTTACTTTGCACTCAACAAATTCCGGATGAATTTCTTTTTTCATTTTTTGTCCTTTTATCGTCTGATTTTTTAATTTTCATTTAAAGTAAGGCGAGATTATACAAAAAACTTTGTAAAAAATCAAATTTAAATCAAAATTTTAGCCGCTATGCCTAAAATTGCCGTTTGCGAGCGCAAAATATTTTTTGCTCTTAGCCCGTATTTTTTAGCGACTGCTTCTCGCTCGCTCTGGCTAAATCCACCTTCGGGCCCGATCGCTAAAATTTCATTACCGGCGTAACCGTCTAAATTTCCTCCATCAAAGTCGATAAGAGCGACGTTTGGATAAAATTTGACTAGCTCGTCCAGGCTTTTGTAAATTTCAAATTTCATTAAATCGTTTCGTCCGCACTGCTCGCACGAGCTTATCAAGATACGCTCCAAGCGCGAAAAATCTAGTTTAAAGTTTTTTTGCGAAAACTCGCCGTAAAAAAAGATGGTTTTAGCTACGCCCATTTCGTTTAGGCTTGGCAAGGTTTTTTCGATCGTTTTTGGATCGACGACGGCCCAGGCTAGCGTCAGATCGCTATTCCGCGCCTCCACGTCGTGCGAAAATATCAAATTTAGCTCCGCGCCCCTTTTGTCCAAATTTATGATTTCATAGATGTGGTTTTGTCCGTCGGTCAAATTTCGCACGTCGATGCGCTCGCCAAGTTTTGCGCGCCGCGCCTTCAGGTGCAAAAACGCCTCGCCCTCGAGCCTTATTTGCTCGTTTTTGGCCTCTTTTGAATATAAAAATTTCATCTCACCCCGCTTGCAATGAGTATCAAAACAAAATCAGCCGCAATTTTTAGGCGCATTTTGGCTCTAAAATCGGTAAAATTTTTAGTTTTCATCGCCTTTTTTAGCTGTTTAAACTCCGTCGCCCCAAGCCCGATAAGCAGCGCCCAAACCGCGATCATCACGAGAGCTTTGAAGCTCGGATAAAAGTAAAAAACGCTCATCAAAAGTAGCCCCGTAAGCATCATCGCAGCCAAAAACGCGTAGTATGTGGGCAAAAATAGCCTGATACGCTTAGCGTAGGCAGGCGAATTTACACCGAAATTTATCAAACAAAAATGAGCCGCGACGAGCGCTAAAAGCGTAAAAGCAAGCCCGATGTGGATAGGGCGCGCTAGCTCGTAGAGCTCTGATAGGTGTTCGTTAAATTTCATTTTTCAGGCACCGGCTCAGGCGGCATATTTTCGTCGATACTCACGTTTGCGTCGCTTTGCGCGATAGGTACGTCGCTAGGTACCGTGCCGCCAAGATCCAGCGACGCGGGCTCCTTTTTCTCGTCGCAACCGCTAAAAAACAGCGCCGCCAGCGTCAAAATCGCAAAAATTTTCCTCATTTGCGCTAGACCTCCTTTGGATTTACTATTTTTTTGCCTAGCTTGATTTTCTCAAACAGCTCCGCGTCCTCCCACTCGGCTCTCACGCCCTCAGAAAAGACGATCTCGTTTAAATTTACCTCGCCCATTTTGGCGTTATACGCATCCTCTCTAAAGCACTGCGCATAGCCCGTGTCTGTCTCGTGGACGATGACGCTATGGAGCTTCACTTCGCGCTCTCCGTTTTGCATCTGCGTGGTTTTCAAAAGCCTATCGATCATCACGAAAAATATCCTGCAAAACTGCTCTGCAGAGGGATTTAGCGGGATCTCGATCCAGCGCGCAGAGTGCTTTTTGAGGTCGTTTTTGTACTCGGCACTATCTCCGCTAAATATCGTCGTGCAGTGATCGAAGCTATCGATGATGCAGCCGATGTCACGCTTCATCAGACCAAAGTCATACACCATCCCCGCGTTATCGAGAAAATTTGACTCAAGTAAAATTTCAGACCTGTAAGAGTGCCCGTGGATACTGGTTTTGCAGCGTTTTGAGCTACAAAATCTAACGATGTGAGCGTTTTCAAATTTAAACATTTTTCTTATTATCATCTTAGCTCCGTTTATTAAATTTTACCTTTTGCACCGTAAAGATGCGGGTAAGGCCGCCTAAATTTACGCCTTAAACCCCTTCTTTCGCGCCCCAAAGCCTGATATGCAGGCGATCGGAGTAGTTAAAGCCGTGCTTGATCGCAAACTGCGCGACGGCTACGGCGTTTTGCTCAAGGCTTATTTTATCATAACCTTGCGGCATACAAAAAACTTCCGCGTCGCAAAGCTCTAAAATACGCGAAATTTGCGCTATCGCCGAGCCGTTTTCTACGCTTTTTTTATCAAGGACGAATTTATAAAAACTGCCAGCGGCGTTTTGTTTTATGGCTTTTAGTGCGGCGGGATTTATGCGCCTAGCCTCACTTTCGCCGCTATTTTCAAGTTTGACGCTGACGGCAAAGCGGCACTTTTTATAAATTTCAAATTTGCCAAAATCGACCTCTATCGTGCCGTTCGTCTCAAAATGCGGCTCGTAGCCCTCGCTGACCGCAAAATTTAAAAAATCTAGCAAAATTGGGTTTTTGTGATGCAGTAGCGGTTCGCCGCCCGTGATGACGACGATAGGTTTGCGGCGCAAATTTGCGCTCAAATTTTGAGTGATTTTTATAAGTTCGTCGGCATGAGAGATTTTTTGATATGAAAAATGCCCCGTAAAAACCGCACGAATCGTGTCGCAGCCAGTTAGCATTTCGCCGGTTTTGGGCGAAACGGCGCGCACGCCAAAGCCCGCGCAGTTTAGGTTGCAGCCCGCAAATCGCAAAAAAATCGCCAGACGGCCGCTGCTCGCGCCTTCGCCTTGGATACTCAAAAAACTCTCGACCAGGTTTAAACTCAAATTTCGCCTTTTAAATTTTGGGCGATTATAGCAAAATTTGAAGGGTGGTTTTATGGAGTTAGGCGGATTTTACGTCAAATTTGGCGTAAATCTAGCCCTAATTTCAGCCGCCTGTTTGGTAAAAGGCGCGGCTTGAGGTCTCATTTTGAGCGCCGATCGCCCACTTGTTTTCTTTGGGCTTGTTTTGCAACACTTGACGCAATATCTCGCTAGCGCCCGCGATATCGCCCTTTCTAACGGCATCTTTTATACTCATCGCATCCTCAAAATATAGGCACGGAATGAGATGTCCCTCGGCCGTGAGGCGGATGCGGTTACAGCTCTCACAAAAGTCGTGTTTATGCGGGTCGATGACGCCAAAGGTGTAGCCGTCCTCCAGTCGGTATATGCTGGCTGGACCCGTCGGGATCTTTTCAGCCGCAGTAAAACGATATTTTTGCGCGATGACGTCCAAAATTTCAGCCGATTTCATGCCTTTTAGCTCGTCATTTGCGTGAACATTTTCCATGTATTCGATATAGCGAATTTGACAGCCCATAGAGCGTGCAAACTCTAGCAAAGATACGATCTCGTCGTCGTTTACGCCTCTTAGCGCGACGGTGTTTAGCTTGACTTTTAGTCCGTCTTCAAGCGCCGCGTCAAGGCCCGCTAAAACCTCGTGCAGGACGCTTTTTTGCGCGATAAATTTGGCTTTTTTGGGATTTAAGCTGTCAAGCGACATATTTATGCGCTTTAAACCCGCGTTTTTTAGGGCTTTTGCGTAGTGTTTTAGCATAAAGCCGTTTGTCGTGATGGCTAGATCGACATCAGGGCTGTGCTCGTTTATCATCGCGATAAATTTGTCCAAGTCCTTGCGCAGTAGCGGTTCGCCGCCCGTGATACGGATCTTTTTTACGCCTTCGTCTAGGCAGACTTTGACAAATAAAAACAGCTCCTCAAAGCTCAGTAAATTTTCCCTCGGTTCCCAGCTAAACGGAGTTTTAGGCATGCAGTATTTGCATCTAAAGTTACATCTTTGCGTGACAGAAATACGCAGATAATCAACAGTTCTTCCGTGTCCGTCTATTAACATTTTTCGCCCTTAATTTTATCAAAAAGAATCGTTTTTGATTTGGTTAAAAGGCATTATAGGAAGTTAAGCTTTAAAATTTTTTAAAATTCGCGTATGAAAATAATGTTATTTTTTTATATTTCGCGCCAGCGTTTTAACACTAAATCAGCTCCCGCAGTTTTAGCGTCAGCTCGACCTTGCCGACGCCTACGCACAGCTCTTTTGCGATGCTTTCGACGCTTTTGCCTTCGCTATACATCTGCACTATGCGCTTTTCGTCGTCCTCTCCGTTTGGAGCGGAGATTTTGCTAATGCTTTTTGTGCGCTCTTCAAGCGTAAATAGCCTATCTTGTTGTTGGCTTTGGAAGCTATCTATCGAGCTTTCGATGCCTTGGAGGGTGTTTATTATCGGAGTTATTTTTTGATTTATTTTTTCGTTTAGACGCTGTTCGAGACTGCTTTCTAGCTGCGCCGCGTCAAATTCGGCCGGTTCGCTTCGATCTAAATTCGCAACCTGTTTTTTTACCGCGTGAAGCTCTTGTATCAGGCTTTCGATCGCTTTTTCGTATCTTGAAAATTTCCTCGAAGCTTCTAGATCTTTTATAAAAACCAGCACGAAAAGCACCGTCAAAATCAGCCCAAAAATAACAAATATTATCAAATCGTTACCCATCGTTCATCTCCTTTAGTTCTCTTATCATAGCGCGCTCTCTGGCTGTCACGTAGCCGTTGTAGTCGCTCTCGTCACTCTCGTTTATGCGTGTGATTTTGGCGGTTTTTTCATCTAGCGCTTCAAAAAATATCGCCACGTCTCGCTTTGGGAAAATAGGCATAAAAATGCGTCCGTAGTAGCCCTCGCCTTCTTTAAATTTAGCCTCTTTTATCCTAAAATTTTCAAAATTTATCCCGTCTAGCGCGCTAGATTGAGCAAGCTCGAGTTTTACAAATTTCTCGTTTTTTATGTAGGCGTTTAGTTCGTCAAATTTGCGGTGAAGCTCGACTAGTAGCGTCAGTATCACCTGATCGCTTTCTTTCGTGTCGCCCTTTGCTTTGGCACGCTTTATCCACGCCCCCAGCGGATCGTCCTCGTTGCCGCTTAGCTTGTCGAATTCGCGCAAAAACTCGCTTTCGCGCTCGCCCACTTCCTCAAAAACTATGTCTAAATTTGCCGGAACCAGTCTCATAAGCTAGCCCAAACGAAAACGAAAAAAAGTATGCCCAGATAGCCGTTTAGCGTGAAAAACGCACGGTCGATCTTGCTAAAATCTCGCCTAACGATGCGGTGTTCGGCCACCAAGATACCCCCGCAGAGCAAAATGCCCGCATATGCCGCCGCGCCGAGCCCTCCCGCCCACGCAAAAAGCAGCCAAAAGATCACGGCCGTAGCGTGAAAGATCGCCGAGATAAACATCGTAGCCTTTTCGCCGTAAACGCTAGGTATGCTAAAAAGCCCGTGCTCGCGGTCAAATTTGATGTCCTGAAGCGAATAAAGCAGGTCAAATCCCGCCACCCAAAACATCACGCCAAGGCAGAGCAGCACGCTAAAAAGCGGTATCTCGCCGGTGACTGCTACGGCTCCGGCTATCGGCGCAAGGCCTAGCGAGAGGCCCAGGACTAAGTGCGCTAGCTCGCTAAAACGCTTAAAAAGCGAATATCCGCCAAGCACGGCTAGGATCGGAAAGCTCAGCCAAAACGCAAGCTCGTTTACGAGATAGGCGACTAGCACGAAGATGGCGGCATTTGCTGCGATAAAAATTTGCAGATTCGTCTTGCCAATACGCCCGTCGACGCTTGGGCGATTTGCCGTGCGCGGGTTTAGCTTGTCGATGTCCTCGTCCTTGTAGCGGTTAAACGCCATCGCGAAATTTCGCGCCGAAACCGCGCAAAGAACGCCTAAAATAAGCAGCTTCCAGCCAAACCAAGCCGCGCCGTTTACCTGCGCGCTCGCCGTTATCATCGCGGTAAAGATAAAAGGTAGCGCGAAAACCGAGTGCTTAAAGACGATCAGTTCGTTAATATCTTTTAAAATATTTATAAATTTTTGCATAATCTTCCTGAAATTTTTGCTTTATTTTATCTTATAAAAGCGTAAATTGTGATAAAATTTGAGCAGATTCACGAATTTTAAGGCATTTTTATGAAAGAACTCGCCATCATCGGCACCACTGCTAGCGGAAAAACGGCGCTCGCACTAAAGCTTGCGAGCGAATTTAACGGAGTGATTTTAAGTCTTGATTCGCTTTGCGTTTATAAATTTATCTACGTCGCCAGTGCCAAGCCGACCGCGGACGAGCTAGCCTCGGTGCCGCATTTTGGGGTAAATTTGCTGATGCCGGACGAGCATTTTGACGTCGGGATGTTTTTTGAGGTTTATAAAACGGCTCGCGAATTTGCGCAAAAAAACGGCAAAAATTTATTTATAACGGGCGGTAGCGGATTTTATCTAAAGGCGCTTCTATCGGGACTTACGCCTAAATTTGAGCGCGTAGAAAGCGGTCTAAGCAACGCTCAAATTTACGAGCTCGTTTCAAGCCTCGATCCAGAGTTTGCCGCCAAATTTAGCGCAAACGACACCTACCGCTTGCAAAAGTGGTTTGATATCCACTCGTTTTTGCGCTCTAGCGGGCGTGGCGAGGCCGTGAGCTCGTATCTTCGCGAAAATACCCTAGCCCCCGTTGTGTCAAATTTGGCGATTTTCGAGCTTAGCTGGGATAGGGACGAGCTAAGAGCGCGCATCAAAGAGCGCACTAGGGCGATGTTCGAGCAGGGTTTGCTGAGCGAAGCGCGCGAGCTGTTTGCACGGTATCCGCAGCGACCAAAGCCGCTAAACTCGGTCGGTCTAAAAGAGTGCGGCGAGTTTTTGCAAGGCGAGATCAAAACCCAGGCCGAGCTGGAGGAGCTCATCTGTACGCATACAGCGCAGCTGGCCAAGCGTCAGCGGACGTTTAACAGATCGCAGTTTGAGAGTAAATTTAGCGGCAGCGTCGAGGAGTGTGAAGAGAAAATAACAGAATTTTTGAGTGATTGATTCTGATTTGCGGCTCGTCTTTTGAGCGTCTTTGAATGAGTTTGAAATTTTAAGTCTACGGCAGACTGCTTGTCTAGCCTTGACTTAAAATTTCTGCACAACATTCAAATCCATCTCAAAACAAGCGTAGCGTTTTTGCGAAGCAAAATGTTTCTATAAAATACTTCGCCTTGACTTTTTACGCTCAAATTTGCAAATTTAACTCGAAATTTTACGCACCGATACCTGTATCTTGACGGCGCTAAATTTGGTTTAGTCAAAATTTAGTACGCTGCGCGTTTTTAAATTTAAGCCGCTAGCTTTAATGAAATTTGCAGTTAAATTTAGTAAAATCGGCAAAAATTATTCAAGACAAAATAGGCGTAGTTTAAATAAATTTTTCTTGCCCGCAAAGGAGCGGACTGGTCGTCCGTGACTGCGGCGGGTATAGAAAAATTTATTCTAAAATCCGTCGTTTATGGGGAATTATAATGTTAGTTCATATTTGCTGCTCGGTCGACAGCCACTATTTTTTGCAAAGATTACGCGCCGACCGTCCGCACGAGCGTCTCATCGGCTATTTCTACGACCCCAACATCCATCCGTACAGCGAGTTTTTGATGAGGTTTCGCGACGTAAAAAGAAGCTGCGAAAAGCTAGGTATCGAGCTCATCTGCGGCGAATACGAATATGAAAGCTGGCTAGAGGGCGCAAAAGGCCTTGAAAACGAGCCCGAAAAGGGTAAGCGCTGTGCGTATTGCTTTGATTTTCGCGTGGGAAATTCGGCCCAAAAGGCGCTCGAGCTAGGCGAAAAATCTATCACTACGACGCTACTGATGAGCCCGAAAAAGGACTTCTCGCAGCTAGAATCCGCGCTAAATAGGGCTGCGGGCGAATACGGCCTTGAAGCCTTTGCCGTGGACTACCGCGCGGGCGGCGGCACGAACGCGCAGTTTGAGCTCGCTAAAAAAGATAAACTCTATCACCAAAACTACTGCGGCTGTATTTTCGGGCTTAGCAAGCAGCGCGAGGCGCAAAAACTGCCGCTTAGCGAGCTGATGAGCGAGGTGGGCGGACGAGTGATGCCAGGAGGCATCGAGGAGCGTCTGGAGCTCTACGAAAAGGTGTGCGAGTGCGAGGCTGCTGGCGTGAAATTTCATCTGTCGCGCAAGTATTTTCTAAACTACCGCCTGCTGCGCGCCTACGTCAAATTTGGCGGCTCGGTCGTGCCGTCATATTTTCTACTTTACTCGCATTTTAAGCGCGAAAACGTCAAATTTAGCGTGAGCGAGGCGGCACAAATTTGCGACGAGCTGCGAGACGGCGTGATGCTGTTAAATTTGGCCAAATTTAACGAGCTCTCGGGCGAAAAATTCGCTAGCGTAAACGAACTTTGCCGCCGGCCTATCGCGGTACCTCGCGAGCTGGAAATCCGCCGCGAGCTGTGCGGAGAATTTAGCCAAAATCCAATAATCGTACTGGATGAAATTCGCGCGGGCAGATACGAAATCTACGCTAAAGACGAGCTTTATAACGATAGTCGCGAGGTTTTGGTAACGCAAATTTGAGCTAAATTTAATGCGCTCGAGATAAAAGGCGGGCGCGAAAATTTAGCCGTTAAATTTGCCCCCGACTAAATCAATAATCTTTTTCTTAGCAAAATTTGGCTAAAATCGGCTTTAAATTTTACTCACAAGGTTTAAAGTGATCGACATCGTTGAAATCCAAAAAATACTCCCGCATAGGTATCCGTTTCTGCTCATCGACCGAGTGACCGAGCTAGAGCCCGCTAAACACATCGTCGCGTACAAAAACGTCACGATCGGCGAGCCCGTGTTTCAGGGGCACTTCCCTGGTCACCCGATATATCCGGGCGTGATGATCATCGAGGGCATGGCGCAGGCCGGCGGCGTACTCGCGTTTAAGAGCATGAGCGACGAGCATCAAGCGGGCATCGAAAATAAAGTCGTTTATTTTATGAGCATCGATGGAGCGAAATTTCGCCATCCGATACGCCCGGGCGACAGGCTCGAGTACCGCCTAGGAGTGCTAAAACACAAAGGCAACATCTGGGTACTAAAAGGCGAAGCCTACGTAGACGGCACGCTAGCGTGCGAGGCAGAGCTAAAAGCTATGATCGTAGATAAATAAGCGAGCCAAAATGAGAAATATCCATCCGCAAGCCGTCGTCGAGGACGGCGCTAAGATCGGCGAGGACGTAACGATCGAGGCCTATGCCTACGTCAGCAAAGACGCAGTGTTAGGCGACGGCGTACTCGTAAAACAAGGCGCTAGGATCGTGGGCGACACGCATATCGGCGATGGCGGTAAAATTTACAGCTATGCCATCGTGGGCGACATCCCGCAGGACGTGAGCTACCGCGCCGAGGAAAACACTGGCGTTCGTATTGGCAAAAACGCGACGATCCGCGAGTTTTGCACGATAAACTCGGGCACGCACAAAGGCGACGGGATCACGCGCATCGGCGATAACGCGTTTATCATGGCCTACTGCCACGTCGCGCACGACTGCGTCGTCGGAAATAACGTCATCCTGGCAAACAACGCGACTCTAGCGGGTCACGTTGAGCTAGGCGACTACAGCGTCGTTGGCGGTATGACGCCGATACATCAGTTCGTGAGAGTCGGCGAGAGCTGCATGATCGCGGGCGCTAGCGCGCTATCTCAGGACGTCGTGCCGTTTTGCCTGGCTGAAGGCAACCGAGCCTATATCAGAAGCTTAAATTTGGTCGGTATCAGACGAAGGTTTGATAAAGACGCGGTCGAAGAGATAAACAGAGCGTATAAATTTTTATTTAGAAAAAGCGGGGATCTAAAAGCCGCGGCTAGCGAGCTTTTAGAGAGCGTAGCGAACGAACAGGTGCGAAAAATGTGCGAATTTATCCTAAGCACTAAGCGCGGTATCCCATTAGCAAAAGGAAGAGAATAATGGCGAGAAAATGTAATTTTTGCGGCGAGGTAGAGTCTGCCCAGAGGAGGTTGCTAGCCGATATAGACGGGATTTCGTTTATATGCGAGCACTGCATCACCGCCGCTTACAAGGTGCTTTACGGCGAGGAGAGCCGCGAGCAAGAAAAAGAAGAGCGAACTAGAGGCTATCAAAATTTGACGCCAAAAGAGCTAAAGGCGGTGCTAGATAACTACGTCATCGGTCAAGATAAAGCAAAAAAGGTCTTTAGCGTCGGCGTTTATAATCACTACAAAAGAATTTTTAGAAAAGGCGAGATCGAGGACGATACGGAGATATCAAAATCAAATATCTTGCTAGTCGGTCCTACCGGTAGTGGCAAGACGCTGATGGCGCAGACTCTGGCTAAATTTTTAGACGTGCCTATCGCTATCTGCGATGCGACTAGTCTAACGGAGGCCGGCTACGTCGGCGAAGACGTGGAAAATATCCTAACTCGCCTTTTACAAGCCGCAGACGGCGACGTAAAGCGCGCCGAGCAAGGCATAGTTTTCGTCGATGAGATAGATAAAATCGCCAGAATGAGCGAAAACCGCTCGATCACGCGCGACGTGAGCGGCGAGGGCGTGCAGCAGGCGCTTTTAAAAATCATTGAGGGTAGCCTCGTAAATATCCCTCCAAAAGGCGGCAGAAAGCACCCTAATCAGGAATTTATCCAGATAGACACTTCAAACATCCTCTTTGTCTGCGGCGGCGCGTTTGACGGCCTGGCCGACATCATCGAGCGAAGGATCGGTAAAAACGTGCTGGGATTTGGTCAAGATAAACGCTCTAAAGACGACAAGGAAAATTTGCTAGACGTGCTAGAGAGCGACGATTTGGTGCATTTTGGACTAATCCCCGAGCTCATCGGCAGGCTTCACGTGGTCGCTACGTTAAATAAAATTACCGAAGACGATATGGTGCGAATTTTAACCGAGCCTAAAAACGCGATCTTGAAGCAATACCAAAAGCTTTTTGCGATAGATAGGGCAAATTTGAAATTTGACGATGAAGCTCTAAAAGAGATCGCGAGGCTAGCCATTGAGCGAAAAACGGGAGCCAGAGGGCTACGAAGCATAATGGAAGAGGTGATGACAGATATAATGTACGAACTGCCGGAGCTTGCAGGCTACGACGTGGTGATCACCAAAGAGGTCGTAAACGGCAAAGAAAAGCCGATTTTCGTAAAAAACAATAAAATAAGCGCATAAGGACACAGATGATTTTAGACCAACTAATAGGATTTTTTTCAAGCGATATGGGAATCGACCTGGGCACGGCAAATACGCTAGTTTTGGTAAAAGATAAGGGTATCATCATAAACGAGCCCAGCGTCGTCGCGGTACAACGCGAAAAATACGGCAAGCAAAAAATATTAGCCGTCGGCCACGAAGCAAAAGAGATGGTTGGTAAAACTCCCGGCGATATCGAAGCAATCCGCCCGATGAGAGACGGTGTTATCGCGGATTTTGATATGACGGAAAAGATGATCCGATATTTCATCGAAAAAACTCACCGCAGAAAGAGCTTCCTACGCCCTCGCATCATCATCTCAGTACCTTACGGACTAACTCAAGTCGAGCGTAAAGCTGTGCGCGAGAGTGCGCTAAGCGCGGGAGCTAGAGAGGTATTTTTGATAGAGGAGCCTATGGCTGCGGCTATCGGGGCAAATTTACCCGTGCGCGAACCGCAAGGAAACCTAGTCGTCGATATCGGCGGCGGTACGACCGAGATTGGCGTAGTATCTCTTGGCGGTCTAGTTATCAGCAAATCTATCCGCACCGCGGGCGATAAAATCGATATGAGTATCGTAAACTATATAAAGGAAAAGTACAACCTCCTAATCGGCGAGCGTGCGGGCGAGGATATCAAAATCTCCGTCGGTTCGGCGATCCAGCTGCCTGAGGAGCTTAGCATCGTAGTAAAAGGTCGCGACCAAATCAGCGGTCTACTGAGCCGCGTGGAGCTAACGAGCGAAGACGTGCGCGAGGCTATGCGCGAACCGCTAAAAGAGATCGCCGACGCCCTAAAAACCGTGCTTGAGATGATGCCGCCCGATCTTGCCGGAGATATCGTAGAAAACGGTATCGTGCTAACCGGAGGCGGAGCGCTGATCCGCGGACTTGATAAGTACTTAAGCGATATCGTAAAACTTCCAGTTTTCGTTGCTGACGATCCGTTGCTAGCCGTGGCCAGAGGCACCGGTAAGGCTCTTGAGGAGATTAAATTTTTACAACAACTCGTAAATGAAGAGTAAAATTTTATTCGTCGCTCTTATCGGCGCGCTGGTATTTTTTTCGCTTGATAGAGGTGCGCTGATCTCCGGCTATGTCGTGAATTTAAATAGCCGCGTAGTCGCAGCCTACGACGACGCGGTCAAATTTGTAAAAGACAGCGTAAACGACCATTTTAGGCAACGCGAGGAGATAAAACAGCTTCGCGCTCAAAACGCCGAACTAGAAAAATCGGCAGCTCTGCTTTCAAGCTTTGCAAAGGAGCTAAATGAAATTTTGGTCGATAAAAACTCGACCACCTACGAGCCTAGAGTCCAGCTCGTACGGGCTCTTAGCTACGTAAATATCAGCGACTACGACAAGGTCTGGCTGGATAAATTCGGCGGCTACGACGAGACTAAAATTTACGGACTCATTTATCAAGGCAAGAGTGCTGGCATCGTCGTGAGCAAAGACGGAAATCCAATGGCCTTGCTGCAAAACGATCCAAAAAGCATATTCGCCGTTTCAATCGGCGAGGAAAAGATCCCGGGCATAGCGCACGGGAGCAAAGACGGAATAACGGTGAAATTTATCCCCCAGTGGCTCAGCCCAAAGGAGGGCGACGAGGTCGTCACGAGCGGACTTGATGGGATATTTTTCAGCGGGATTTCAGTGGGCAAGGTCACGGGCGTGATCCAAGAGAGCCTATATAAAAGCGCGGCCGTAAAGCCATATGTAAGCATAACCATCCCCTCGTATCTATACGTCGTAACAAAGGAAAAATAATGCCAAAAAGAACCGACATCAACACCGTTTTACTCATCGGCAGCGGCCCTATCATCATAGGCCAAGCGTGCGAATTCGACTACAGCGGCACACAAGCTGCAAAGACGCTAAAGCAGCTTGGCTACCGCGTCGTACTCATAAACTCAAACCCGGCTACCATTATGACTGATCCCGATTTCGCCGACGCTACCTACGTCGAGCCGATAACCAAAGAGAGCATCAAGCGCATCATAGATAAAGAAAAAGTCGATGCCATACTGCCTACGATGGGCGGTCAGGTCGCGTTAAACGTCGCTATGCAGCTATATGAGGCGGACATGCTAGGCAGCGTCAAATTTCTAGGCGCGAATCCACAAGCGATCAAAAAGGGCGAGGACAGGCAGGAGTTTAAAAAGGCGATGCAAAAGATCGGCATGGACCTGCCGCAAAGCCAGTACGCCTACGACATGGACGAGGCGCTAGCCGCAGCCGCAAATATCGGCTTTCCGCTCATTATTCGCGCTAGCTATACCCTAGGCGGCGCAGGCAGCGGCGTGGCGTATAATATCGACGAATTTAAAGAACTAGCTCAAACCGGCCTAGACGCCAGCCCGATACATGAAATTTTGGTCGAGGAAAGCTTGCTAGGTTGGAAAGAGTACGAGATGGAGGTCATCCGTGACCGCAACGACAACTGTATCATCGTCTGCTCGATCGAAAATTTTGATCCGATGGGCGTGCATACGGGCGACTCTATCACGGTTGCGCCCGCTCTTACGCTAACTGACAAAGAGTATCAGGCGATGCGCGACGCGAGTTTTAAAATTTTACGCGAGATCGGCGTGGATACGGGCGGCAGCAACGTGCAGTTTGCTATAAATCCAAAAACCGGCCGCATGATCGTGATCGAGATGAATCCGCGCGTGAGCCGCAGCTCCGCACTCGCCTCAAAGGCCACGGGCTACCCGATCGCCAAGGTCGCGACACTACTAGCGGTGGGCTTTAGCCTGGATGAGATCAAAAACGATATCACGGGCACGCCTGCTAGCTTTGAGCCGGTTATCGACTACATCGTGACTAAGATCCCGCGCTTTACGTTTGAGAAATTTCCGGGCGCGAACCCGTATCTAGGCACCGCGATGAAGAGCGTGGGCGAGGTGATGGCGATCGGAAGGACGTTTAAGGAAAGTATCCAAAAGGCGCTTTGCTCGATGGAAAAGGATTACTATGGATTTAACTTCATAAATTTGGAGAAAAACGCGCTAATTTACGGCCTTAGAAACGCGAACGAAAGCCGCATTTTATACGTCGCGCAGGCGTTTCGCGACGGGCTCAGCGTAGCCGAAGTGCACGAGATGAGCAAGATCGATCCGTGGTTTTTGGATCAAATTTGGCAGATTGTTAAATTTGAAGAGCGTATCGACATGGACATCCTAAACGACGAGCCGCTACTTCGCGAAGCTAAAACGATGGGCTTTTCGGACAAGATGATCGCGCATCTGATAAATTTAAAAGACAACCTAGATCTGGGTCAAAACGATATATATTTTGCTCGCGAGAAAATGGGCATAAACCTCGAATACAACGAAGTTGATACCTGCGCGGGCGAGTTTAAGGCGCTCACGCCGTATCTTTACTCGACGACGAATATCACGAAGCTACCGCATCTTTCGTCAAATTTCGCGGAGTCAAATTTGAGCTCAAATTCGGCGCAAAAAGAGAAAAAAGTGATGATCATCGGCGGCGGCCCAAACCGCATAGGCCAGGGCATAGAGTTTGACTACTGTTGCGTGCACGCCAGCTACGCGCTACGCGATATGGGCATCAAAACCATAATGTACAACTGCAACCCCGAAACCGTCAGTACCGACTACGATACGAGCGATATTTTGTACTTTGAGCCGATCGATTTCGAGCACGTTAGAGCTGTGATCGAGCACGAGAACCCCGATGGCGTGATCGTGCATTTCGGCGGTCAGACGCCGCTAAAATTCGCCAAACGCCTAAGCATAGCGGGCGCGAAAATCATCGGCACCAGCGCGCGCACGATTGACGTCGCCGAAGATAGAAAGAAATTTAGCGAATTTATCTCTAAAATAGGCGTCAAACAGCCGAGAAACGACACTGCGACAAGCGAAAAAGAGGCGCTAGAAAAGGCCGCCGCCATCGGCTATCCGGTGCTCGTACGCCCTAGCTACGTGCTAGGCGGCCGCGCGATGAGACGAGTGCATAGCGATGAGGAACTACGCCTATATATGAGCGAAGCGGTCAAAGTTAGCAACCACTCGCCCGTGCTAATCGATAAATTTTTACAAGACGCCGTGGAGCTCGATGTAGACGCGATCAGCGACGGTAAGGATGTTTATATCGGCGCGGTGATGCAGCACATCGAGGAGGCGGGCATCCACAGCGGCGACAGCGCGTGCATACTGCCTCCGCTAAATTTGACCGCGCAGATGATCGAAAAGGTAGAAAACCAAACCCGCGACATCGCGCTAAATTTAGGCGTCGTTGGGCTAATGAATATCCAGTTTGCCATCTACGAGAATGAACTTTTTATGATCGAGGTAAACCCGCGCGCTAGCCGCACCGTGCCGTTTGTGAGCAAGGCGACGGGCGTGCCGATGGCAAAGGTCGCTACGCGCGTGATGTGGCAGGGAGATTTGCGCGAGGCGCTTAAATTTTACGACAACTACGGCGCGGTTTACGAGGAGCGCGGCATACTCAAGCCTCGCGTGAAAAATCACGTCTGCGTAAAAGAAGCGGTCTTTCCTTTTAACAAACTCTCTGGCGCGGATCTGATTCTGGGGCCTGAGATGAAAAGCACGGGCGAGGTCATGGGTATCTCCGAGGGCTTTGCCAAAAGCTTTGCCAAAAGCCAGATCGCCGCGAGCAACTCGCTGCCGACAAGCGGGCTAGTCTTTTTAACTCTTGCCGACGCGGACAAAAAATACGCCGCAAATTTGGCGCGCGAGCTTATAAATCTCGGCTTTAAAATCATCGCCACTGGCGGAACGTATAAATTTTTAAACGAAGCGGGAGTAGAGAGCGAGTTCGTCTATAAGATCAGCGAAGGCCGCCCAAACGTCGAGGATAGGCTCAAAAACGGCGACATCGCGCTTGTAATCAACACCAGCGACAGCAAGTCAAACAGCGAGGACGGCAAGAAAATCAGGCAAAATATCATGCGATTTAAGATTCCGTATTTCACGACGATGTCGGCGGCTCTAGCGGCGGCTAAATCGCTAAAAAGCGTGCAAGACGGCAGCGCGCTCGAAGTCAAAAGCTTGCAGGAGTATCTGGTCGGCGAGTGAGGCTAAATTTACGCGGTTAAATTTGACTCAAATTTGAGCTTTTGCATTTTTTAGCAAAGCTTGTTTGGGATGAAGTTAAATTTGACTGCGCTCGCCTATGCTAAAAACTGGTGCAAATTTAGCTCAAATTTGACGCGTGAAACGCTAAATTTAAACGGTTAAATTCGTAAATTTAAGCCGAGCGGCGTATTTGCTTTAGTTTTATGCGGATGAGGTTTGCTTTTAGTAACGCTTCTTCCTTGTTTGGCGAGTTTGCAAGCTGCTCTAGCGACTCTTTAGCGAGTTTTTCTGACTCGCTTAAATCCTTTTTCGCGCTTAACTCTTCTAGCAGCTTTGCACTTGCTTTCGCCGCGCTTAGGCACAAAAAATCAAAACATAGGCAAAATACGAGTAAAATCTCTGCACACGGGACGTAAATGCTAAAAATATCCCTCGAAATTATCGCCGTGATAAGCCCACAAAGCAGTTCCAAAAGCGCCAAACGAAACGAAAAAACGTAAAAATATCGCTCTTCTAGCCTTGCAATCAGTGAAAATGCAAAAAGTAGCACATCTAAAAGCAACCCGGAAGCTGGTCCGCCGAAAACATTTGCCGAGGCACTCCAAGTAAAATCAAAAATCAAATTTTGCGAAATCAGCGTGATGTAAAGCGTCAAAATGAACGCGGGCGCAAATATGGCGAGGCTAAATTTAGGGTCTTGCAGGCAAAGCCGGACGGCAAATTTGATAAAGGCATAAAATTTCGCCAAAACGCCGAAAGCAAAGTATCCGACCGCCGATAAAAACAGCACGCAAGCGCAGAAAAATACAACCGTAAAAGTCGTTTAGCTCAAATTTTCTCCCTTTTGTTTTTAAATTTTATAGTTTTCATCGTTTAACACGGCTTAATCAAAATTTAGCTTCGCCCCGCCAGCCCTCGCCCAAATTTAACCCCAGCTTAAGCATAAGCTTGTATACTTTGGCTTTAAATTTAAGGCGGCAAATGAGATCACAGAGCGAATTTTTCGGCGTTTTCATCACGCTTCTTGGCGGCGTATTATGGGGATTTAGCAGTGTTTGCGGGCAGTATCTGTTCACGCAAAAAGGCGTCAGCGCCGACTGGCTCGTGCCCTACCGCCTAGGCCTCGCCGGGCTTGCGATGGTAGCGTACTATTTAGCGCGTTCGCCGCGCGAAGCCCTCGCACCGCTAAAAGATCGCGCTCTGCTGCCGCAGCTGCTTATCTACGCCTTTTTTGGGCTTATGATGACGCAGTATTCGTACTTTTGCGGTGTCGAGCTCTCAAACGCCGCCGTCGCGACCGTGATCCAGTACTCCGCTCCCGCGCTCATCCTCGCCGTCGTCTGTTTTTTAGAGCGGCGCGCGCCCAAAAAAGTCGAGCTCATCGCGCTCATTTTCGCGGTGCTGGGCGTCGTGCTGCTCGCCACTCACGGCGATCTGGGCTCGCTAGTTATCAGTGCGGAGGCGCTGGTTTGGTGTCTCGTTAGCGCCCTTGGCGTCGTGATTTATAGCCTCATTCCCACGAAGCTAAATCAAAAATACCCCGTCGCGTTAAATTTAGGCTGGGGTATGGTCATCGGCGGCGGCGCGCTCGCGCTTTACACGCGGGTTTGGCAGCTTGGCGGCGTGAGCGATGCGGACGGCTTTGCGGCGCTTGCGGCGGTGGTGATTTTGGGCACGATATGTGCGTTTAGCTTTTATATGACGGGGCTAAAGATAATAGGCGCAAGCAGGGCGAGTATGATCGCGTGCATCGAGCCCGTTAGCGCCGCGGCGTTTGCCTATTTTTGGCTGGGGACGGAGTTCGTGTTTCTTGATTTTGCGGGCTTTACGCTCATTATCTCGTGCATATTTTTGCTGGCTAAAGATAGGAAAAGGGCGTAAATTTGGAGGAGAGATGATCTATTTAGCGCAGACCGATACGACGGCTGGATTTTTGAGTAAGGATTTTCGCGAGATAAACGCGCTCAAACGCCGAGCGGAGGACAAACCCTGCCTCATAACGACGGCGAAATTTAGCGAGTTAAAAAATCTCGCTCGCGTGCCGGCTAAATTTAAAAATTTAGTGCGCCGCGCGAGGAAAACGACGTTTTTGTACCCGAACGGCACCGCCGTGCGCGTCGTGAAAGAATGCGCTCACGAGGAGTTTTTACGTAAATTTGACTGGCTCTACTCCAGCAGTGCAAATTTAAACGGGCAAAATTTCGACGAAGTCTGGGCGAAAGCGGCGGCGGACGAGATCGTGGATCAAAATTTTAGCCAAAATGCAAGCTCGAAAATCTATAAAATTTCAAAAACGCGCCGAAAACGGCTGAGGTAGCTCGCCAATCCCCCCCCCCGCATTTTCCAAATTTCCCTTCCAATTTCACTCAAATTTAACCGCCCTTTGGCTAATATTTCGTAAATTTAGTAATGAGCAAAAGGATCAAATTTGCAAAGCTTTTTTAAATCTATATTCACCCTCGCAGCCTTTGCCGCTATCCTCTTTTACCTTTCTTTTTTAGGAGTTAAATTCGATAAATTTGGATTAGGCTCTATATCTACGGGTTTTACCGTCACTCCCGATACTAAGATAGATCCAAACTCCGAGCTAGCCAAATACGTAACGCAAGAGGAGATAGAGGCGTTTGGATTCGGTTCGTCCGATATCGTTTGCGATAAAGAGAAAAACGCTACGCTAGTACCCCTAAGAGCCGCTCTTGATAGAAAAGATACCGACTTCGTAGTTAAATTTATAAAAGACAACAACCTAACCGCCGACGTAGAGATGAGAGATAAAAGAACCCCGCTGATGAAGCTGCTTTAGAAACGACGTAAATACCTTTAATGCTTTATTAAATTTAGGGGCGGGTATCAGGGCTAAAGATAGATTCGGTCTATCTCCTATGGCTTATGCCATTATGTTAAACTCTGTTGATACAGCTAAGATTCTACTGGAAAAAGGGGGTTAAATTTGAAGAGGTGGAGTATGTATCGCCGCATATTTATACAAACAGATACTATGATTCTTCCAGATTTGAATCCATAATCATAAACGGCGATGTTAATATAACAATACGATACAAATACGAGCAAGGAGAGTTTGAAACGGACTTAAACGATCCCCAATGCGTAGAGTCGAGCACCAGGTATAAATCAGACCCGTTTTTCTACGTAGTAAATAGAAATCTACCCCAAATGGCAGAACTAATGCTAAGCACGGGGTATAAACCTAAAGAGTTTAAAATGG
>CAUPZP010000002.1:0-202057 GCA_963516105.1 uncultured Campylobacter sp. | reverse complement strand
ACACCAGCCTCTCACGTTGGTAACACGAGTTCGATTCTCGTAAGGGTCACCAATCTATCTCCTATATAGCACAATAAACTCTACTAATTTTTAATTTTTTTATTCAGTGTCAAATTTTAGTCGAGAAATTTTTTGCGTAACCTTACTTAAATATAGCTTACAAATAAATATGAATTCAACAGGCATCTAATCATCACATATGTAGCAATGAAGCGCGCTACGATTTCTTACGAGGCAAACCCTTCCATAGCATGTTAGATTTCGCACGATATCCGAAATAATTTAAAATTTCAGGAGATTATATAAAGAATTTTATGCTGAACGTCTTTGCCGGTGATAGCAGGATAGGGAAGGTTTGTGGTGCCTTTACGCCGCAAACGGCTTATGCATAAAAGTTTACAAGTAGGGCGTAAAAGTTTTTTTACCAAAGCCAGGTCAGAAATGCTAGAAGCAAGCATATCCTCATCAGAGAGTACATAGTGACGAATATTGGCAAGCCTCGCGAAAGCCATAAAACTCAATCACAGCATCGAATTTGGCAAATTTATTAATGCCCTTTTTGTTAGTAAAATAAAAAACTATCATATACTATTATTCGAATTCTAAAGATAGTATCCAACGCACTTACAATATTTACACCAATCATCTAGTTTAACAGATTTTTGCAAAACAGATGAAACAAAATAGTAGATATTTTAAATATATTATTAACATACACCATAGATTGGGGCAAAAACTTAATCCAAAAACGAGTCAATCAATCACTGTTTTAAACAAAAACACAAAATAAAACCATCAAACACCAAACGAGCTTTATTTTACAGCCTTAAAATACTCATATCTGCTAAACTCAATGACGTATAAATTCTGCAAGTGAAGCATATAAGCTATGATTCAAAAGCCTATACAATTTTACTCAAAAACCAAAATGAAGCCTACAAGAGAACACCTAAAAAGACTTTGACCACAAGCGGTCAAGAAAAATTCAAAGAAATTTGTATGGAAGAGCTAGAGAAAATAAAGGAATAGTCAAAATAAAGTCAAAAATCGTACCTGTATATTTCAACTTTGCACTTAATTAAAACTAAAATATAAATCTAAGTATGTCGGGCTATATCCGTAAGTCCATGATGAACAGCAAAACAGTAGAGTAAAAATTTCTCTTGTTCGGAAATATAGGAAGGCTATGTAAATTCCTTGGAAATTTTAATCAGGCAATTTTACCAGTACGCCTTGTAGTCAAGCAAAATAAAGACAATAAATTTATTGACCAGATGATTAATAAATAAATTTATGTGAGAATATTAAGATTGCACGCTAGCATTTACCTACTACAAGGAGTGGTAGTGGTTAAGCTTCAAGAAAGGTAAACTTCAAGAGGTGACTAGAGAGTATTTGTGCTGCAATTTTTCAAATCATCAGCTTGATGACTTTATTTATAGTGCGGAAGTTCACATCCCGAAGATACTTTACCGATCCCCAAATCAAATAGAGGCAAGATGCACACCGCTAAATATATAAATATACTGTGGGCAAACTGATAGGAAGGTGTCCAGGCATCCAAATAGGTATTGGCTGGCAGATTGCACTATTTACGGGCTAAGCCAAATGCTTGCCAATACACAAAGGTTGGACGATAAAAAGAAAGAGAGAATTATCGTAGACATTAATCTCAAGATTCAAGAGGAGAAGCATTCAAAGGTTCAAGCAAATATTAGAGTTTAAAGCCTAATTATGAAGGCAATAACGACAAAACTTTAAACATGACAGTTTTGTCAAACATTAATCGAGCAATAGACACGATAGATGCCGCAAAGCTTAGATACTCAAAGGCTCGCATTATATAGAGATCAAATACTCTACGCTGCCGACCAAGAGCAAAAGGCAACTGAAACCTTCTTGGCAAATTTAGAACATAAAATTTTCTTAAAATAAAAGAATAGAATATCTTATGATTTTGTGCTTGAGTATTTAGAGTTTTTAAATATACAGATTGTTAGATTTAATAACGACAATGCTTTAACTATAAATAAAAAAGTTTAAAAATTTTACCAAATAGTCCGCTAGTGGTTGCAAAAAAAAGAAAAACTGCTAGGGTTAAAGCGTGTTGGCACTTCCAACAGCAATAACCATACTAAGGGTATAGCACATTTTTTTAAAGATCAATACCCCGAAATATGTTTATCCATTTTAAAGGAATCATTAAAAGTTTTACAAGGTGTACGAAAGACACTAACGATTGTGCCGGAGTGGAAAAATTTAAACAACATCACGACAAACAAAAAGTCGTAGACTTTACTAGTAGCAAAATAGGTTACCTTAATAATATTTATATAAAAGAGCTTAAGGCAAACGAATTACTAGGCGAATAAGCTAATACACTAATACCAAAACTTATCGAGAAGAAATTTAAGCTACCTTCTATTTCTTATAAGAAAATTTCAAACAATGAGATGAATTTTAAATTTACTCTTTTTGTTATAATAATATTATGTTAAAATAAGAAATTCTTATCTCTTGTTTTATTTAAAAAATTTCAACCAGAGGATCTTGCTAGCCTCCTTATTTCTGCCTGATAGCAGGCCTTATAAGTAAACTCCGCTTTGGCCTACAAAACTGAAACCTGAACAAGTTAAGAATCTTTTTAAAATTCCAAAACAGAAGATACTATTTTTAAAAAGACGGATAGGAATGAGTGGTAAATAAAGAATGTGCCTGAATTAAAGTGAGCGTGTATTACGGTTTTGCTTATAAGCCTTAGTGGGTTTTTTAAAATAATTTTTATCAAAAAGCGAATAAAATGAACAAATAACCCAAAAGATAGGCTTGCAGAATCGGGCAACTTTACTATCTTTGGTACCAGATTGAGCCATGTAAACCTCACAAAGCAAGGATATAAACAAAAGACTCCGCCCTATCTGAGGAGGGTGCATACACAAGAAATAGAGTTTGGATATAATAACAGTAAAAATACAAAAAACTTTCTATCATATTTTACTAAAAAAGATAGCAGGTCTTATAAGTGGCAAAACGTGTTGTAGCCAAAATCTACTCAAGTTCGATTTGGCTATACTTTATACTCATAGTTTTCTTGTGGCTCAAATTTATTTATTCCCATTTAATGATATCAAAGGCATTCTCGTTTATCAGACCTGAGAAAATTATTGATAAACCACGGTCATATTGCCGGTAGTTGGGGCTACGGTTATAGTGGCTTTTTTATTTCGTGTTTCAACCGTAATAGTACAAGGCACTTGATAAAAAGAGCTATTGATCGCATCGTTTCCATAGCCTCTTATTGCATTTCTTGCGTCTAAGATGCGCCCGAACTCGTCAAAACCTATAAGATGAATAGGATCTGGTGCGTAAACAACAGGACAGTTGATGTCTGCAGCAGTTAGTTATTCCATATCTTCTGTCTAATACCCCAAATATTCTTTCTCCAGTGCTTCTATTTGTTATAGTATAGCGATCGCCGGCTATTTCGATAGTCCATCGTCCCGTATGCCACGTTGGGCTACCTGAGTTCGTTGTCGGATCTACTTTACTGTCTTGCATCGCCAGCAGCTGAGTTCTTCTTACTGCAGCCATGATATCGTCAACAGCCGAACCTATATGATCTTGCTCTAATCTAGGCAAAGCCGCCATAGCCAAAAATACCTATGACAACGATAACAACGACCAGTTCTAACATAGTAAAAGCTCTTCTTGCCGAAACAGTCGCTTGTAGACGTATTTTTCATACTTAAAGGCTTTGCTAAATTTACTCATTTTTACTCTCTTTTAGTTTTTACTATGGGCGATTTTACAACCGCGATCATAAAATCAAGCTAAATTTTACATTTTATACAGACCAAGCCTATCCTTCGCCGCCTGCGTGATATCTTCTTCATACTCATAGTATTCAAACGTCGCACCGTGTTGAAACGCGCCATTTAGGATGTCGCCGCTTTGGCGATTTTTGAGATCTATCTCGGCGATCTTAAAGCCGTCCAGCGTCTCGCAAAACTCCCTCAGGCGCGACGGCGGATTTTTGAGCTTTGTGAACAAAAAGCAAAATCCGCTCCCGCCGTTTCGCCCTACTCGTCCGCGCAGCTGATGTAGACTCGCTAGTCCTAGCCTTTCTGCGCCAACGATTACGATCGTGCTAAGCCGTGGCAGCGAGATGCCGACCTCAACAACCGTCGTCGAGAGTAGCACGTCTCCGCGCTCGCGAAATTCGCGCAGCACCTGCTCTTTTTCTTTGTCCTTACCGTGCGTGACGTAGACATTTGCAAAATTTGCCCGCCAAAACCCCTGCGCTTCCTCTAGCCCCTGATAGTTCGAGTTTTCGCTACTCTCAACCAGCGGATATATCACGGCAACTTGCTTGCCTTTGGCGATTTGCGCTTTGATATGCGTCAGCAGCTCGCCAAAGTCCGCACTTTGTAAAATTTGCGTGTGGATGTGTTTTTCAAATGGCATCTGCCGCAGGAAACTAAATTCCGCGAAGCTGCTTTGTATCATGCTTAGCGTGCGTGGGATTGGCGTTGCCGAAAACTGCACGACGTGAGCCCTAGTTTCATCCGCAGTTTTTGTTTGCCGGTTTTGGAGCGAGATTTCAGTCAAATTTGACTGCTCGTCCTCCTTAAATTTACCGTCAAATTCGCCGTCCGCTTCATCAAGCTGCGGGTCTCGCCCAAGCTCCACGCTAGCTAGAGCGTTGATCTTCTCGCGTTGATTCGACCCGAAACGGTGCTGCTCGTCTATCATAACAAGCGGTGCAGCCGGCAAGCTTTGATACAGCAAAACGTGCGTGCCGATGATGAGGTTTACGCCGTCAAATTCGGGCTTATCGCCGCTTTTAACAAGCAAAACTCGCATAAAATCCGGCAGCAAGCGCGCCGACTCGGCGTAAATTTGCTCGGCCAGTATCGATGTGGGCGCCATGATGAGCGCAGGCTGGGGATATACGCTAAGCGCGGCGGCTAGCATCACGAGAGTCTTGCCGCTGCCGACATCGCCCATCACGACGCGGCGCACCGCCTCCTCGCCGCTAAAGTCCGCACGCAGATCAGCGATAGCGTTTAGCTGGTCGGAAGTCGGCGCAAACGGCAAATTTTTAAGCCACTCCGAGATATCAAAAAGCTTGATTTTAGGCGCTTTAAAATGCGTTTTTTTGGCATTTAGCTTTTTTAGGTAGTTATAAATTTCTACGAATTTTAGCACATCTTCGCCCGTTTTTTCTCGTACGAGAGCCTCTAGTATCCGGGTGCTTTTTTCGTCACCTCGGTGCAGATCTAGCAAAAACTCGGCCTCTCTAGGCGTGAGTCCCGCCTCGATCAAATTTGGCAAATTTACGTATTTTTGGATCAAATTTTTAAACGAATCGTCTCTGAGAGAGAGTTTGTATTTGGGTATGATTTCGTTTATTTTCGTGACGATTTTTGGATTTGTTAACTGCCACGAGCCATAGGCGTAGGCGCATTTGCCGCTTACAAATACGCTTTTGCCGACCTTAAAAGCGCCGTGATGCCAAGGCTTGGCGTTAAAAATCACGATCTTCACGCTTTGCTCCCACGCCTCGCACCAGCACACGGCGTGTAGCATCCCACCCTGACGGTACGCGTTTTTTATCTCCACGGCGACGCTCACGTGCCCGTCTTTTGGTGCGGCGGCTAGGCTCGTATCCTCAAAGCTTTTAGGAAGCTTAAGCGCGAGGTCGAGCAGAGTGGTTACGCCGATTTTTTTTAGATTGATTCTATCTTTTTCATCAAATTTCATTGTAAAGCACGGCAAAACTGAGCTTTTCTATCTCCGCGTGTTCTGCAATAAACGCGTTTAGCTCGGCAAGCTTTAGCTTTGAGATTTTTTCTAGCTCGTCTTTAAAATTTCCTAGTTTAAAGCCGTTATAAAACTCGCTCTGAGCGATGTTTAAGCGGTTAAAAAGCGTCTCCTGGCGTAGAGGCTGAGAGCCAAGCAAAAATCTTTTAGCCTGCGCTAGTTCGCCTGCCTTCACGCCGTTTTTGACGAATTTCGCAAATTCGTCTTTCACGACCGCGACCGCCTCGCTCCTGCTCTCGTTTTTGGTTTGTAGATAGCCCCAAATTTGCGAGTAGCTGAGCGCAAATTCACTCCTAGCATACGCCGAATACGCCAGCCCGCGCTTCACGCGGATCTCCTCCATCAGCCTACTGCCAAAGCCGCCCTCACCCAAAATAAACGTCGCGATCTTGGCTTTATAGCGCTCTTCACGGGAAACGTCAAAAGGCGCGCCAAAGTAGATATAGGCTTGCTCGCTAGGCTTGATTATGGACTTTTGGCCACATTTTTCATCGGCTTTAAGAAGCTTTAGCTCGCGCGGCTCGCCCGCCTTTAGCGAGCTTAAAATCTCGTCTAAATTTAGCTCCTCAGGCGTCACTTCGCCGCCTAGCACTACGAATAAATTTGCCAGGTCAAGCTTGCTAGCGATGAAATTTTTAACGTCCTCTAGCGTGATGCTCTCCACGCTTTGCTTCGTGCCGATGCTAGGTCTTGCTAGATTCGTAACAGGATACAGCAGCCCGTTTAGCGCGACTCTAGCCAGATAGTCGTAGTCGCTCTCGTTGCCAGATATCTCGCCCAGCGTCAAAGTTCGCACCTTTTCAAAGCTTTTTTGGCTTAAATTGGGCTCCTCTAAAAGCTCTTTTAGCTTAGCAAGCGCAAAAGAAAAGTGCTCCTTTAGGCAGTTTAGCTCAAACGCAAAGGTCTCAAATCCAGCACTCGCGTAAAGGCTAATCGCGCGCGTTTCAAGCTCTTTGGCAAAGCCCGCCGCGCCCTTGCTTAGCGTGCCTTCGTCGAAAATTTTAGCGACGAATTTAGCAAGTCCGGCCTTCTCCTCCGCGCAAGTTCCGGCAACCTTGAAAATAAGCTTTAGGCTCACCGCTGGCAAGGTTTTGCTAGCCTCGTAAACGGTAGGGATTTGTAAATTTGCGGCTTTTAAATTTATGATTTTCATCAATAAAACCTTTCTAAAATATCATAATTGGTATTGCGTTTGGCGGGTTTTTCGCCGATGTCTTTGATGAGGCGTATCATCTCGTCTTGATTCATACGGTAGCTAGCGCCCGCGGCCTTGACGACGTTTTCCTCCATCATAGTGCTGCCTAGGTCGTTTGCGCCAAACAGCAACGCCAGCTGCCCGATGTAGCTGCCCTGCGTGACCCAGCTACTTTGGATGTTCGGTACGTTGTCTAAAAACAGCCTAGAGACCGCAAGCAGGCGTAGATAACGGTTCGAGCTTTGCTTTTTGATCTCGGGATGCTCGGCGGCTAGGCGCGTGTTTAGCCCCTGAAAGCTCCACAATATAAACGCTCTAAAGCCGCCAGTCTCATCCTGCAAGCTCCTGATATGCTCCCAGTGTTCCACGATCTCGCGCGTGGTTTCTACCGTACCAAACATCATCGTAGCCGTCGTCTTTATCCCCTCCTCATGCGCCTCGCGGTGGATGCGCAGCCAAGTTTCTACGTCGCATTTTTTAGGCGCGATCACGTCGCGGACGCGGTCGCTGAGTATCTCGGCTCCGGCTCCTGGCATCGAGTAGAGTCCTTTTTCTCGCAGCCTACGTAGCACCTCCCTCGTGCTGATACGCGAGATCCTAGCGATATAGTCGATCTCGACTGCGGAAAATCCGTGAATCGTGATGCTTGGATATTTTTTTGCTATAAACTCCACGAGATCCTCGTACCACTCGATTTTTAGCTTCGGATGTACGCCGCCTTGAAACAAAATTTGCGTTCCGCCGATAGCGATGAGCTCCTCGATCTTTTGCCCGATCTCGTCAAAGCCGAGCACATAGGCCTCCTCGTCCTTGTGATCGCGGTAAAACGCGCAAAATTTACAGTCCACCCAGCACGCGTTCGTGTAGTTGATATTTCTATCCACGATAAAGGTCGTGACGCCGTCTGGATGCAGCTCGCGTTTGCGCGCTAGAGCCATCGCTCCAAGCTCGTTTAGATCGGCATTTTCTATCAAATTTACCGCCTCGTCTACGCTTAGTCTAGTCAAATTTTTCCTTTAATTTTTTTACGCGAGTTTAGCGAAAAACGCTTTTATCTTTGATAAATTCACGTTTTTTGACGTCTTGCGGATACTATATTACGGCATACAAAAAGTGAAAGAAATGATTTTAAGACACTCTCGAGCTAAAGCTAGCTGCGACGCTCCGCACCGTCACAGATGCTCGATTGCATAAAGCCCGGAGTCAAATTTGCCGCGGCCTTTAAATTTAACCCATTTTGCCGCCCGCTCAAATTTAACCCGATTTATAAAGCTTAAATTTGATAAAATCCAGAGACATTTTATCAAAGGAGAAAAGATGAAAAATTTAGTTTTAGCTGCGATTGCGGCGCTGTTTTTTGCAGGCTGTGCGGCAAACAAACCAGCTCCTGCCGAGCAAAACGCGCAAGAGTATCGCCACGCTACGCAGATAAAAGATGCAAGTTGCCCTCATCACGGCATGACAAACGCTAGCTGTGCACAGGCTCACGGCGCGATGAAAGAGTGCCCTCATCACGGAAATCACGGAGCGGACAAAAATCTCGGCTGTAGCGGCGAGAGCGCCAAATCAAAGCCGTGCCCAAAATGCGACGAGAAAGCGCACGGGTGCGCGCAACATAAAGAGTGCGCCCATCACGGAAAAAGCAACGCAAGCGACAAAGCGCACGCCTGCCCTCATCACAAACACTAAAATTTAAATGCGGTCAAGGTCAAATTTGATCGCATTTCTCCTCAAATTTAGGCCAGCTAGCAACATCAAAATCAAGCTCAAATTTCACCGCAAAGTAGTTAAAAATCGCTTTTAGTCTCGTCGTCCAAAATTTTAAGCAAGCTAGGCAACCTAAACTCGCCGCTCATCCCCTTTACGAGCCGCTCCGCTTCGTCTAGGTCGGTACCGACCGCGCTAACAAAAAGCGGCCTCTTGCTCTCGCCTCCGCAAATTTCTCTTACGAGCTTGCAGCTGCCTTTAAAAGGCGATTTGGCTACGCTCACGACCTGCACTCTGCGCTCAAAACGCTCGTATAAATGCCCGCTCAGACCGTATCTGCCATCGTCGTCAAGATAAACGAAACCGTCGATCACGATGAGCGAGATATCCCGCACATCCAAATCCTGCAAAAGCGAGACGATACACGGCAGCTCCCTTTTATAAAAGCTTCCGCTCTCATAGGGCGCTACGACGTCTACTATTTTTGAGATGATTTTGAGCGGCTTTTCGTCGCTAAAGTTTTCAAACAAAACCCCTACGACTTTAGCCTTATTTCCCGCATAGCACGATCTACAGCAAGCTTCATCGATATCTTTTAAATTTGAGCAGCAAAAGGCGACTTAAATTAAAGCATTAAGCCGCCCTAAAAGCCAAATTTAATCTTGCTCTAAAACGACTTTATTGCCTTTAGTGCCGCGCACGCGCACCTTTGCGCCCTCGGATAAATTTCCGTCGTAGCGCCACAAAGTGCCTTTAAAATAGACCATACCCTCTCTGATCTCGCCCTCGCCGCTCTCGTTTAAAAAGTCGTCTTTGACTTCGCTTTCGTGCTGGTTAAATTTGGCCTTTAACGGCTTTCTGAGCGCAAAAAGCAGGACTAATGAGACGATAGCGATGAGTAAAATTTGATACTCCCAAGCGATATCGATAAAAAATCCCAAAACTCCGACCGCTAAAAATCCAAGCCCGAAAAATAGCACGAAAAAGCTACCGAGCATAAACTCGAGCATGACTAATCCGACGCCAGCGGCTAGCATCAAATATGCGGGTATCATTTCGCCGCCCTAGCGCCTAAAAAGTCTTTTAAAACACTTAAAGAGCCGATAAGCTCGGTCGCTTCATAAGGGACTAAAATTTTATCTTTCGAGCCGTTTTTAGCTAGCTCGTTAAAGGCTCCTACGCGGTCGCGCGCGAGCAGGAACTCGGCGGCCTTGGCGTTTTGAGCCATGCTTTCGTTTATCATATCCATCGCCTCTTTTTGGGCCGTCGCTAGCGCGATTTGCTCGTATTTTTTCGCATCGGCCATACGCTCGATAGCTTCGGCTTGCAATACTTTTTCTTGTTTTAGCGCCTCGGCGTTGCGGATGAGCGCCTCTTTTTCAGCCTGCGCTTTTAGCTCGATCGCGCGTTTTTCGCGCTCGGCCTTCATTTGTAGATTCATCGCCTCTTCGATGCCGTGCGGCACGGAAATCTCCGAGATCTCAACGCGCATGATCTTTACGCCCCAGTTGTCGGCGGCGTCTCCGAGCGCTCTTTGTAGCGCGGAGTTTAGGCGGTCGCGCGAGCTAAGCGTATCATCAAGATTCATCGCGCCTATCTCGCCGCGCAGCGTCGTCATGGCTAAATTTGCGATCGCGCGCTTATAGCTATCGACGTTATATAGGGCCATTTTGCCGTCTACGACCTTTAAAAACACGATGCCGTCGACGCTGATATTTACGTTATCTTTGGTGATGACTTGCTGCTTCGTGATATCTACTAGCTGCTCTCTAACGGTGATCACGGCGCGGATCTGATCGACAAAGGGGATGATGATGTGAAATCCGCCGTCAAGCACCTTGTGAAATTTACCCAAACGCTCGACGATGTAAATATCAGACTGCGAGATAATCTTGATACCGGCTTTTAAAAATAAAACCGCAAAGGCCAGCACGACCACGGCAAATACGATAAACGGGATGCTCTCTTCCATGACTACTCCTTAAAATATTTTTCATAATTTTAGCCGCTTTTTGCTAAAATTTCGCCATTTTAGCGGAAATTTTTTAGTATAATTAGCCAAAATTTTAAGGATAAATCATGAAAAATATTTTATTTTTAGCCGCGGCTGCGATGATATTTGCAGGCTGTGCGACCGGCGGAAGCGCCGTAAATAACAAAAAATGCGGCGGCACTGAGGTTTTTGAAACGTGCGGCGCCGAGGTAGATAAGGAAAATTTGATCGGCGCTTACGAGGCTAAGGTGTTTTGCGACGGATGTAGCGAAAACTCAAAAAGCACGCTAACACTAAACGCGGACGGTACGTTTAAAATCGACACCGTTTATCAAAAAAAGATCGCGCAAAGAGAGCTACAAACGGGCAAATACGAGATAGAGGGCAACACCCTAAGAGTGACGAATCAATACCGCGAAAAGCTAAATTTCGAGATTAACGGAGATACGCTGCGCCAGATAAGCAACCAAAACAGCTTTATCAAAGAAAATTTCGCCCAGGAGCGCATCTACAAAAAGCTAGAAGCCAACTAAGCAGCAAATTTAGCGCTCAAATTTGACCCGAAGCCAAAATGAATAAATTTATCGACCTACTAAAAACGCAACCCGTTTTTGCGCGCCTCTCGCTTATACAGCTGATTTGCTATTTTGGCGTTTGGTTCTCGCACACGGGCATTTTCACGCTACTTATCGAGCTTGACGCGCCCGTTTGGGCTATCACGGCAGCAGCTGCGTTAGCTTTCGTGCCGGGCGTGCTGCTATCGCCTTTTAGCGGTATCGTGGTGGATAAATTTAGCCCAAAACCTATGCTCATAGCGCTCACGGTCGTGGAGATGGTGACGGTTTTTATGCTCGTTTTTATCGACAAGCTTTCATTGATGTGGCTGCTTTTTGCGATAATATTTATCAGAGTCGGGGCCGGCGGAACGTATTTTCAGGTCGAGATGAGCCTTTTTCCTAAAATTTTAAACAAAGACGAGCTAAAAACCGCAAACGAGATCCACTCGCTCATCTGGGCGTTTTCATACACCGCAGGCATGGGGTTAGCTGGCATTTACATCCATTTTTTCGGGATAAAAAGCGCCTTTTTGCTAGACTGCGCTCTTTACGGCGTGGCGCTCATCGTCCTACTTAAAACGGACATCGCCGTGCGAGCCAAAAAAGGCGGCGAAAAAGTCCGCGAGATGCTAAAAAACGGCCTAAAATACGTAAAACAAAACCCTCTCATCGCACACCTCATCATGCTACACGCGGTTGTAGGCGTGACTAGCTACGACGCGCTCGTGGCGCTACTAGCGGACTATCCGTATGCGGGCCTGCTCTCGGCATCGCTCATCATCGGCTACATAAACGCCTGTCGCGCCGTCGCCCTCATCGTCGGCCCGCTCGTGCTTAGCAAATTTGTCTCAAACTCCAACCTAGTCTATATCTATGTCGGGCACGGCCTTGGCGTCATTGCGTGGAGCACGCTGCAGTTTAACTTTTATATCGGATTTATCGGGATTTTTTGCGCGGGATTTTTTACCTCGACGCTTTGGAGCTATACCTACACACTCATCCAGCAAAAGTGCGATCCGGCGTACTACGGCCGTATCATCGCCTATAACGATATGGTTTATCTAGGCGTCGCGGCGGTGATTTCTAGCGGTATAGGGCTGCTTTTTGAGCTAGGGTTTAGCCTCTCGCTGATCACGGCTCTAATAGGCTGTATGTTTTTTGCGGGAGCGATTTATTGGATATTCGTGCGTAAAATTTACAGAGACGAGCTAGCATAAATTTGATTTTACGGCAGGGGTTTGGCAAGCGGCAAATTTAATCAAATTTGACCCAGCAAATTTACCGTCCGCGTCAAAAACGCAGCCATCCGCTCACGTCAAATTTAAACAAATTTGAGCCAAAATTTGATCTCAAATTTATCTCACTCAGGCCTTAGCGTAATAAGTCGTTCCGTTTGAAATATGCTTTTTATAAAGCGTCGTAAACGGCACTAGGTCGGCGTGTCCGACATATAGTCTGCCGTGATCGCTCAAAATTTTATGAAAGCGCTCAACCGTTTTTAGCTTAAATTCCTCGTTAAAATAAATCATCATATTTCGAGAGAAAATGATGTCAAATTTACCGAGCTTAAAGATCGCGTCGTCAAAGATATTTGCCACGCTAAATTCGCATCTAGGTAGCATCTCGCGTCTGATTTCGTACTTGCCGTCGCGTTTTGTAAAGTAGATATTTTTTTGATTGTCGTTTAGACGGTGCAGCGAGCGCTCGTTATAAACGCCCTTTTTACAGCTATCGATAGCCTCGGAGTTTATGTCGATACCCACTATGCTGACGCGGTTTACGTCGAGCAAATTTGAGTGCGCTAGCATACCTAGCGAGTACGCCTCATCGCCCGTCGAGGACGGCGCGCACAGTATCCGCACACTATCAAGCTCCTCTCTGGCGTAGTAGATCGCGGCTTGTAGCTGCGGCAACTCTCTGTAAAAATAAGTCTCATTCGTGGTGATCAAATTTACGATTTCTTGCCTCATAAAGCGGTCTACGAGGACTTTTGAACTTAGGGCTTCAAAGCTCGGGATTTGGTTTGCTTGGCAGAAATTTATTAGGCGCTGCTTTATCATGTCCTTTTTGGACTCCAGATCCACGCCGCACATATTTTTGATGACTTCGACGAATTTATTTAGCCCCGCCGCATCGCTAGGAGCGGGCGTCAAATTTGCATTTTCAAGCATGTAAAAACCTTTCTAATTCCGCTCTTATACCGCCGATGGGTAGCGACTTTAAATTTGCATTGATTTCTTTGGCGCGTTTTGGCATGCCGTAGACGATCGCGCTCTCCTCGCTTTCGGCGATACATTTAGCGCCGGCTTTATATAGCTCGTTTAGCCCGCGCGCGCCGTCGTCGCCGATGCCCGTTAGCAGTATCGCCATGACGTCGGCAAATTTACAAGCCTGCACGCCGGAGTGAAAAAGTACGTCCACGTTTGGGTTATACGTGGTCTCTTTCATGGGTGAACACATGCCGGCCGTTAGGGGGCTAGCGGAGGTTATCTCGGAGTTTTTCTCGCAGATATATATCGCGCTTTTTAGCTGCACGGGCGCGCCCAGCATAACCACCTCTGCCGCGCACTCCTTGTCAAACTGCGAGATAAAACTAGGTATAAACGCTAGGCTCATATGCTGCGCGATAACGACGCTGGCACCGTTTAGCTCAAGCCCCTTAAAAAGCCTTTTTAAATGTCCCGGACCGCCCGTCGAGGCGCCGACTAAGACCAATTTTTGTTTCAAATTTATTCCGTTTTTTGAGTTAATTTTACGGCTATTTTATCTTTATTTATATTAAATTTAGCTATAAAGCAAAAATACATAAAATAATGCAAATAATTTTACACTAACTAAACGCTGCGGTCAAATTTGAGTGAGATTTTGGAGGTTGCCGAAACGGCGCGAAATTGGTTAAATTTTACCGAGGCATCGGCGGTCTAAGTCGCGGCTTTACACAGAACATATCTTGCTCAAATTTGACTGGCATTCATTTTATGCACGCCTTGCTGTGCTTGTACTCAAATTTGACCGCATAAAATGCATTTTATCGTATTTGCTTTAGTTGCAACATTTAGACGCGAAATTTCCGTCAAATTTTACTTTATGATTGACGGTTTTATCTTTTTTGGATGAGGCTCTTTTTTATCGTGAGTTACCGCCTTTTCTAGTACGTATTTTGGGTAGTTTGCGCCTTTTGACGCATTACCGCTAGCAAAAACTAGGGCCGAAAATAAGATCAACAAAGGCAAGGCTAAAATTAGTATTATTCCAACCATCTTTTTCATTTAAATTACCTAATTCTCATCCAAATTTACGCTTGAAAACGGCCTGCTCTCGCCCCTCTTTTGATGCAGGCGTCCTATTTTTTATTCGTCATTTGATATAAAAAGCTAAAGATTTCGGCGACCGCTTTATAGAGATTTGGCGGGACTTCCTCGTTTAGATCGACTTTGCTTAGAACCTCGATTAGATCGGCGTCCTCTTTGATCGGGATGTCGTGAGATTTGGCTAGATTTATGATATTTTTCGCCACTTCGCCAGAACCAGTCGCCAGCACCTTTGGAGCGTTATCCTTTTGGCGGTTGTAGCCAAGAGCCACGGCCTTTTTAGTTTTTTGTACTTTCGCCAAATTTACGCCTTTTTATCAAAGCCCATATCAAGCTTATCCAGGCCGCCGTAAACGCCGCTAAGACGCAGCTTTGGCATGGTTTTTAGGCTAAAATTCGACACTATCAGCCCCTGCTCGCCGATAGCCCTTTTTAGCTCCTTCGCACCGCTTAAAATTAGCTCCTTAAACTCCTCTTTTTGCGTCGCGATTGCTAGGTCGATGTATTTATTTTCGCTAAGCGCCACCATGATATTGATTTGCCCGAAATTTTGAAAATTTAGATCGATTTGCGCGTAGTGTTTTTGCTTTTTGCCCTGCTTAAACCTGATATTTCCGCCCTCTACGCCCTCCCAGACGTATGGCAGATAGGTCTGCACACCGCCCGCGACCGCTGAGGCTAACTGATGCATCTCGATTTGAGCGAGTAGTTTTGAGGCGGCGTCTTTTACGGGGCTAGCGTCGGGAGACTTTGACTGCATGCTTAAAAGCGCGCTTTTTACGTCGTTTTGCAGCACCTTTGCCGTCTCTTCGGCGCTTTTTGGCGTCACTGCGCCAAGCTCGCCGCGAGCGATGTTTTGCTGTTTGATTAGCTTGCCGACTTCATCTAGGCTATTTTTTGCTTCAAAGCCCGCTTTATCGGCGATTTGCAGGGCGAAATTTAGCTTTCTAGCCGCATTTTGCAGCTTGTCTTGCAGCGTCGCTCCCTCGCTTCCCTCTGAGCCGTCTCGGACGATTTTTTGCGCAAAGTCGTTAAATTTATCCTGTGATCCCGCAAGTGCGCCAAGCTCGTCCGTTAGCTCTTTTAGCGCGCTTTTTAGCTCGGCGAAATTTAGAGAAAAGCCTCTGTTTTGACTTAGTTTTTCGCTGTTTAAATTTTGCATTTTTTCGCCAGTATTTGCCAGCAGCTGCGAGATTTTATTCAGCTCGTTGTTTAATGTTTTTTCGTTTAGGCTTAGGCCGCTACCGCTCATCGCGTTTGCTTGTTTATCCATAAATTTAGCCGCGTTTTCTAATTTATCCGCGATCTCAAAAAGCTGTTTAAAAGGCGAGCTAGCCATAGTATCTTTGGCTGCGGTTTTAGCGTTTTGTAAAATTTGATCAAGCCTCGCAAAGCTCTCGTTCGTGCTTAGGCTGTCGTCTTTAGCAAGTGTTGAAATTTGCTCTAAAAGCTGCTGATTGGAGAGATTTTTTATATCGCCAAACAGCTTATTTATCGCGCTGGGTAGGTTAAATTTGCCGTTTAGCGCGTCTTTTAAATTTGCCTCCAGCATGATGCCCGAGTTTTTTATCTGCTCGTTTAGCGGCGCGTTTTTTAAATCGGCGACGGGCTTTAAAAACTCTTTTAATTTAAGCGCAAATTCCTTTAGATCGGGCTCGTTTTCGGCAAGAGCCGCGAGGCTTTTCATATCTTTTGCGAGATTTGGCGAGAGCTGGAGATTTTTTGCCTGCGCGGCGAGCTCTTTGGCCTGAGTCGGGCTTGATTTTAGCTCGTTTAAAAGCTTATTTACGAGCTTACCTAGATCCTTTACGGCATTATCTGCGGCCTCGGAGTCCAAATTTTGTGCAGGCGCGGGCTGATTTTTAAAAAGATTTTTGGTTTCGCCCGCCTGACCCGTCTGTCCGGCGTTTGCGCCGCCTACGCCGCCCGTTTTAGGCAGAGCGCCGCTGACTGCGGCCTGGGTCGCGATTTGCGAGCTTACTGAGTTACTTACTGATTCCATACGGCTATATCGTCAAATTTGAGATTTTCATTAGCTATTTGCCATCGTGCCGGGGCTGTGCTCAAAGTCGCTTCTGCTTTCAAGCGGAACGGTTTTTTGCGTGAAGCAAAACGCGATGAGAAACGCAAGCAGTGCCACGTAAACCCACATAAAGCCGTCAAAGCCTAAAATTTGCATGCTAGCACCCATTATCACGGACGAAAGAAGTGAGCCAAAAGAGTAGCTAAAAAGTACGGCGCGCCCTACTTCGATGCCTTGATTTTTGTGTTTTAAAACGTCGTTGGCACGAGCAAGCGATAACGCGTAGAGACAAAAGGCGCCCGAGCCTAGAAAAAACGACAAAACGTACTGCGCGTAGATAGAGGGCTTAATCGCCAAAAAACAAATAGCCGCAAATAGCGACACGCCCGCGCAGCACATTATCGCGGGACGGCGGCCGAATTTATCAGAGACGCTGCCGATAAAAGAGTGCGCGATAAAGCCGCCCGCCATCGCTATCGTCATAAAAAACGAAACCTCGACCGCGCCGTATCCCTGGAGTAAAACATAAACGCTGCCCATCGTAAAAAAGCCGTTTATGAGGATGCCCGCTACGATGCTGGTGATGAGCGCCAAAGGCACGAGCGCAAAGACCTTCGGGATCGAGACGCTCTTTTTTTCAGGGATCGGCGGCTCTTTGATGCGGATCAAATTTAAAGGAATACTCGAAAACAAGATAAGCGCCGCGCTAAGCAAAAACACGTGAGAAGTGGATAAATTTAGCGATAGCACGAGGATACCCAGCCCAAAACATACGTAAAACGTAACCTCGTAAAAGGCCAACACTCGCGAGCGCACTTCGTTTCTAGCGCGCGCGTTGAGCCAGCTTTCGATTATCATCAAGATCGAGTAGTAGCAAAAGCCGAGGCATCCGCGTAAAAAGGCCCAAAAATAGAGATTTTGGCTAAGATCGTGAAACATAGCCGCGATACCAAAAAGCGACGCAAAGATCCCAAAGCTTCTAATGTGGCCGACTTTTGAGACGATTTTATGCGAAAATATCGTAGCCGCCATAGCTCCGACGAAAAACACCGCGATAACAAATCCCGTCTCCAGCTCGCCCGCGCCCATTTTTTTTAGCTCGACGCCCGCAGAGCTGATGATGAGGCCGTTTCCTACAAACAAAAACGCCATCCCCACAAATAGCGCAAACATCGATCTGATCGTTATTATCGAGCTATTTCTCATTGCTTTTTACTCCGTATATCAAAGCGCCCGCAGGCATCGCCGCAAGCGCGATCAAAAACGCGGCGATATCAAGGTTGTCTTGCCTTTTTAGCGCTAAAAATCCGACGACTAAAACCGCATACGCGATCAGCCGAAAAGGTACGAAAGCGGTAAGGTAGTTGGGCGAATTTTGCTTTAAATTACGCGCGAAATTTTGCTTTTTTGAGGGCTTAGTTTCGCTGTTTTGATTTGATTTGCTCAAATTTGATTCGTTTGCCAGGCTTAAATTTGACCGGCCGCTTTGGCTTGCGTCGTTTAAATTTTGCTCGTCAAATTTAACCCGCTCGTTTTCGTCTTTTAAATTTAGCTGCGCGTCCACTTTTGCGTAATCCTCCAAATTTGACGCGTCTGGGCGCTTAGCATCTTCGCGGTGCGGGTCATGCCCGTCAAATTTAGCCTCCGCCGGGCGATCAGGAAACTCCTCGCGATTTTCGCCCCACTCGTCTATGTCGTCGTCCGCGCAGGCGTCGTAGTCTTGTACGCCGTTTTGCACGCGTTTTTTATAGGCTCTAAAGGTCGCGGACAGCACCAAAAGCGAGCCCGCAAACGCGACCTGCGAGCTGTAAAACCACGCGCGGCCAAATACCGCAGAGCTTAGCAACAACAAAGCCTCAAACGCGCCGTAAACGGCAATGAGCTTAAAATTCACTCATCGTCCTCGTCCTTTGCGGGTTTAAATTTACTCTCGTCTTTTAGCTGCTCAAGGCTTTTTATCTGCGCGTCGTAGGCCTTTTTGACGTTTAGCGCGGCTGCTGCGATACCCACGGCTACGCCCGCAAACAGCGTCCACGTCCAGCCCGTTTCTTTCATGATCCAGTACCCAGCGCCCGAGCCGATAAGAATCGCTACGACGATAGAGATGCCAAGGCTTAGCTGCTCGGCGCCTTTTACGATCTCGCCCAAATTTATCTTCGCCATTAGGCAAATCCCCAGCTGTTTTTCATGCGCTCTTGTATCGCTTCGCGCTCTTTTCTGGCCTCTTTTAGACGCTCTTCTAGATCGGCGATCCTTGCTTTTACCTCGCGCATTTCTTCGTTTTCGCCAGCCGTCTGCGCGACTATCTCCGCAAAGCTCTCGTCCGCGGCCTTAATCGCAAATTTGATATCCTCTTCGCTCATCGCGTCGCAGATGAAGCCCGTCTCAAACTGGCTAGGCGCTAGATAGACGCCCTTTTTAAGCATTTTGGCGTGAAATTTGGCGTAAAGTTTGACGTCGCTTTTTAGCGCGTCGTCGTAGTTTTTAACCTCACTTGCGGTAAAGAAAAAGCCAAACATCGAGCCTCGCACCGTCGTTTGCAGAGCGATGCCGTGCTTTGTGGCGACGCTTTTTAGCCCATAAGCAAACAGTACGGCTAGCTTATTTAGGCGGTCATAAAGATCATGATCGGCGAAAATTTTACTCAGGCTTGCGATGCCAGCGGCCATAGCTACGGGATTGCCGCTTAGCGTGCCTGCCTGATATACAGCACCTTCGGGGCTCAGGCAGTCCATGATCGCCGCCTTTCCGCCAAATGCCGCCACCGGGCAGCCTCCGCCGATAACCTTACCAAAGGTCACGAGATCAGCCTCGATGCCGTTAAATTCGAACGATCCGTGCCTACTCGCGCGAAATCCGCTCATAACCTCGTCAAATATCAGCACCGCGCCGTTTTCGTCGCAAAGGCGTCTAAGTCCGCTTAAAAACTCGTTATCAGCAGGTACGAGCCCCATATTTCCAGCGATCGGCTCGATGATCAGCGCGCCGATTTTGCCCGGATTTGCCTCAAATATCGCCCGTACGCTAGCTATATCGTTGTAACGCGCCAGATAGGTGTTTTTCACCACGTCTGCCGGTACTCCGCCGCTTGAAGCATTGCCGTAGGTCGTAGCACCACTGCCTGCTTTTACCAAAAGCGCGTCGCTGTGCCCGTGATAGCAACCTTCAAATTTTATCAGTCCGTCCTTACCGCTAAAGCCGCGCGCCACGCGGATCGCACTCATCGTGGCCTCTGTACCCGAGCTTACGAAACGCACCTTTTCTACGTTTTTAAACTCGTCGCAGATTAGCTTTGCTAGCTTGGTTTCCAAATTTGACGGAGCGCCAAAGCTTAGTCCCTTTTTAGCCGTCGCTATCACCGCACTCTCGATGTCGGGATCGCAGTGTCCAAAAATGAGCGGTCCCCAGCTCTGGATGAAGTCTAGATAGCGGTTTCCCTCGATATCGACTAGATACGCGCCCTCGCCGCGGTCCACCACAAACGGCTCGCCGCCTACGCTGCCAAACGCGCGAACGGGCGAATCTACGCCGCCCTGGATGTATTTTTTAGCCAGCCCGAAAGCTTCTTTGTTAGTCATTTTTTATCCTTGTTGAAATTTATAACGTATTCGTAAAGCAAATTTATCTCTTCGTCAGTTAGAAAGTAGCTAGGCATCACGCTTCTAGCGCTTAGTACACCCTCTTTAAACGTCTCAAAATCAAGATTGTTTATCCTGGGCGCTCTTAGCTCGTCGTCGATGACCTGCTTGGTTTTTTTATCAAAATGTCTATATTTTGATATGAGCGAGCCTTCGCCGCCGCTGCCGTGACACTTGTCGCAGCCGATGCCGCGCGGGTTTTGATAGAGCATCTTTGCGTATTCGTTTTTCGTGATAAAATCGCTCGCAAACGCCGCACCGCAAAGCAACCAAAAAATCAACCAAATTTTCATAAATTCTTTCGCTTTTTCGTAAATTTAATCTAAAATTAGCTATCATACAATCTTTGCGATTAAAAAGTAATAAAGGACGAAAATGACGATATTAGACGGCAAAAACGTAAGCGCGCAAGTAAAAGAAAGAGTAAAAAACGAAGCGTTAAATTTGAAAAATCAAGGCATAGAGCCGGCGCTTGCAGTGATACTGGTCGGCGAGGATAAAGCCAGCCAAACCTACGTCGCGGCAAAAGAAAAAGCCTGCATAGCCTGCGAGATAAAAAGCGTAATGCACCGCTTGCCAGAGTCTACGACGCAAAGCGAGCTAATCGCGCTAATAGACGTGCTAAATTTAGACGACGGCATCGACGGCATCCTGGTTCAGCTGCCGCTACCAAAGCATATAGATACGAATAAAATTTTAGAAACCATTAGCCCCGAAAAAGACGTGGACGGCTTTGCCGCGATAAACGTCGGCAAGCTAGCTAGCGGGCTTGACGGATTCGTGCCGTGCACGCCGCTAGGCATAATGGAAATTTTTAAAGCATACGATATAAATTTAGAGGGCAAAAACGCCGTCGTGATCGGACGTAGCAACATAGTAGGCAAACCGATGGCAAATCTACTGCTAAAAGCCAATGCGACCGTAACCGTGACGCATAGCAAAACGCGAAATTTAAAAGAAATTTGCGCGGACGCCGACATCCTCGTAGCCGCTATCGGTAGAGCCGATTTCGTAACGGCCGATATGGTAAAAGACGGCGCGGTAGTAATCGACGTAGGCATAAACCGCATGGACGACGGCAAGCTAAAAGGCGACGTCAAATTTGACGAGGTAGCGCCAAAATGCTCGTTCATTACGCCCGTTCCAGGCGGAGTAGGACCGATGACTATCGCGATGCTGCTCTCAAACACCATAAAATCGGCCAAAAACCGCGCAAAAAAGGCATAAATTTTGAAAAAAGCGTTTAATAAATTTTTAGATTTTTCAAACAGCTGGACGGGCACGGTTATCATCGTCTTGCTCGTGATTTTCTTTGTCGCGCAGGCCTTCGTGATACCCTCAGGTTCGATGAAGGACACGCTTTTAGTCGGCGATCATCTTTTCGTTAAAAAATTTAGCTACGGCATCTCGACCCCGCGCATTCCGTGGATAGAGGTCAAGATTTTGCCCGATTTTAACGGTAACGGCCACCTCATCGAGGGAGCCAAACCGCAGCGCGGCGATATCGTGGTTTTTCGCTATCCACACGATGAAAAGATCCACTACGTCAAGCGAAATTTCGCAGTCGGCGGCGATGAAGTGATATTTACCGAAAAAGCGCTATTTTTGCACCCGCACGAGGGCGAGGAGTTTATAAAAGCAAATTTCGACGAAAAAGATATCGTTAAATTCGGCGGCAAGCTTTTCGTCAAAGAGCCTTATAAATTCGGCGGCATACACTACGACGAGAAAGTAAATTTATTTGAACTAGCCGTAAACTACCTAAACTCGAGCAAATTCGCCATGCAACCGGTTATCGTAAACGAGCTACCCAGCGTGGGCAACTATCCGTTTAACGCATTTTACTTTCAGGTCCCTGAAGGCGAGTTTTTTATGATCGGCGATAACCGCGACCACTCAAACGACAGCCGTTTTTGGGGCCCCGTGGCATACAAAAATATCGTCGGCAAGCCTTGGTTTGTGTACTTTAGCTGGGACGACGAATACAAAATCAGATGGAACAGAGTCGGCAAGAGCGTGGACTTTATACAAAACTCGCCTGAGCTGCTAGACGCCGCCAGAGCCGAAGCTAAAAACGACGGAAACAAGATCGAATGAACCTTGATAGCATCGACTTCGCACAGGTTGCGATCCTAGTCGCAGTGCTCGTTATCTCCGTCGTCGGACATGAGATCGCGCACGGATACGCGGCGTTTAAATTTGGCGACCTAACCGCCAAAAATTTGGGGCGGCTCAGCATAAATCCCATAAAACACGTCGATCCGCTAGGAACTATCGTCGTGCCGGCACTCATGTATCTTAGCACGGGAGTGACGTTTGGCTGGGCTAAACCCGTACCCATAAATTTACGCACGGTGCTTTATAACGGCGGCTACAAGGCCGCTATCATCGTCGCGCTTGCGGGTATCGCATACAACCTTGCTCTTTTTGCGCTAGCGTTTTGCGCGTTTAAATTTATAGGTTTTGACGGCTTTTTTGACGGCGCGGTAGCGGAGTTTGTATTTATGCTAGTAGCCGTAAATTTAGTTCTGGCCCTCTTTAACCTCTACCCCATCCCGCCTCTTGACGGCTCAAAGGCGCTTGAGTATCTTTTACGCATTTTTGGGCTTCACGGCGCGGCAAACTGGCTAAACAGCATGCAAAGATACGGCTTTATCGCGCTAGTTATCATCGTGATCTCGCCGCTAAAGGATTATTTTTTCGAGCCGATACGATATGCCGTGGCGATCATGAGGATGTTTTTGTAAACGGTAAATTTTAAAATTTAGCCCAAATTTCGCTCCTAAAGGCTCGCGGCGAAATTTTACTTTAATGCTTTTTTGCTATAATTAAGCATTTTTTAGCTTATGGAAATTTCATGAAAATAGACAAAATTTTTATCGCGAGCGACCACGCGGGCTTTGATCTTAAGGCGCAAATTTGCGAGCTTTTAAAAAACGAAGGTTTTAGCGTATGCGACCTAGGAACGCATAGCAAAGATAGCGTCGATTATCCCGATTTTGCCGAGTTTATGGCGCAAAATTTACGCGGCGATAACGAATACGGCGTGCTAATCTGCGGCACTGGTATCGGCATCAGTATCGCGGCCAACCGCCATGCGCACGTTCGTTGCGCGCTTTGTCACGACATCACCACGGCAAAACTAGCGCGCGAGCACAACGACGCAAATGTACTAGCCATGGGTGCTAGAACAATCGGTGACGCCGTAGCCGTTGATATGATAAAGGCCTTTTTCGCTACCGAATTTGCCGGTGGCAGACACGAAAGGCGCGTGAAAAAGCTAGGAGGCAAGAAATGACTGATTGGCTCGTACTTACCATTTTGATATGCATTTGTATCTACCTCACCGTTATGGTGTTTTACTTTAAAACCTTGCTTAAAAAAGAGCGTGCAACGCGCGATTTTATGAAAAACAATCTGCAAGATACCGAAGTCGTCATCCGCAAGTTGCAAGTCCAACTACAGCGTGGTCTTGGCAACATCGATATCCTCACCGACGAGCTAAATAAAGTCAAAAACGATGCCAACGCCCTTCGAACCAGAAACTCGCAGTACCGCTTAGAAAACGACAAACTCCGCCAGCGCATCCGCGAGCTAGAGGGCAAAATCGAAGCGCTACTATAAATCAAATTTAAAGGCAAGAAATGAAAGAACTAGACAAAGCGGGGAAGGAATTTTTATTAAATTCCATCCGCTGCATAAACGATTTTCCAAAACCGGGCATAGTATTTCGCGACATCACGACGCTGCTAAATAACAAAGAGGCGTTTAATTTTTTAATGGATCATCTAGTTGCCAGATACGAGGACGCCGATATCGATTTTATAGCCGGCATCGAGTCGCGCGGATTTATATTCGCAGCAGCCTTGGCAGCTAGGTTGAGGCTGCCTTTCGTGCCGATTAGAAAGCCTAAAAAACTACCCTACATCACGATCTCGCAAAAATACAGCCTAGAATACGGCGTGGACGAGGTACAAATCCACATCGACGCATTCGGCGAGAAAGCGGGCGCAAAAGTGCTTTTAATCGACGATCTAATCGCTACGGGAGGCACGGCCAAGGCTAGCGTAGAGCTAATCAATCAAACAAACGCCGTTTGCGTAGAGGCTTGCTTTTTGATAGATTTAAAGGAGCTCGGCGGTAGCGCAAATTTACGCCCGCTAACTAAAATTTACAGCATTTTGGAGCTATGATGGAAGAATTTTTTACAAAACTACTCATCGAGTACGGCTACATCATACTTTTCGTCTGGTGCATAATGGAAGGCGAAATGGCGCTCATAATGGCGGGAATCCTCTCTCATCAAACGCATATGCATATCGCGCCGGCCATATTCGTAGCAGGTCTGGGCGGCTTTGTTGGGGATCAAATTTACTTTTATCTAGGCCGCTATAACAAAAAATACATAGCTAAAAAACTTCACACGCAGCGCCGTAAATTCGCCATCGCGCACATAATGCTAAAAAAATACGGTTGGCCGATCATCTTTATACAGCGCTATATGTACGGCTTTCGCGTCATAATACCGATGACCATAGGCTTAACAGGATACAGCGCGAAAAAATATGCGCTCATAAATCTAATAAGCGCTTGGTGCTGGGCAGCGATCACGATAATCCCCGCATGGATCCTCGGCGAGCACATACTTGATATACTGCACAAAGCAAAAGAGCACTGGTACGTCGCCGTGCCGGTAGTAGCGCTATTTTTGGGCATTTTGCTCTACGGCTTTAGGCGCATAGAAAATAAAATTTTAAACGATAGGAGACACAGAAGTGCAGTTTCAACTCACTAATAAAAAACTAAACGAAATCAAGGCCGATTTGGAGCTGATTTTCGTCGTAGATAAAAACTTAAAACATAAATTTATAAAAGACGAAAAGGCGTTTAAATTTGCCAACTACAAGGGCGAGAGCGTCTTGCTTCTACTAGAAAGCAGCAGGATCTACGTTCCGCTTGGCAAGCTTGACTACGACGAGCTTCGCATAGCTGCGGCAAAGGCCTACAATGCGGTAAAATCGCTAAACGTCAAAAGCATTAAACTAGCCTCGTATCTCGCAGGCTGCCAGAAAATGAGCTTTCAAGCTCTAACCGAGGGCTTTTTGCTGGGTGCTTACGAATTTAACAAATACAAAGAAAAAAAAGAAAAATACGCGCTAAAAGATATTATTTTTAGCTCTGAGGAGTATAACGACAAGGAAGTCCGCGAAAACGACGCAAAGGATGGCTTTGCTCACGGCGAGATAATCGCCTCTGCGACAAATTTCACCAAAGATATCGTAAACGAAATCCCCGAAATCTACACTCCGCAAAAAATGGCCGAAGAGGCGCAAAATTTAGCTAAAAACTATCCAAATTTAAGCTGCAAAATTTACGACGAGAAATTCCTCGAAAAAGAAAAGATGAACGCATTTTTGGCCGTAAACAGAGCCAGCGTCCATCCGCCTCGCCTCATCCACCTTATCTACAAGCCAAAAGACGCGAAAAAACGCGTAATCTTCGTCGGCAAGGGGCTTACGTACGATAGCGGCGGGCTTAGCTTAAAGCCGGCTGATTATATGCTAACGATGAAAGCCGATAAAAGCGGTGCGGCTGCTGCAATGGGTATAATTAAAGGCGCGGCCAAGCTAAATTTGCCGTTTGAAATTCACGCTATTTTAGGCGCGACTGAAAATATGATCGGCGGCAACGCCTATAAACCAGACGACGTGCTAATCTCTCGTAGCGGCGTTAGCATCGAGGTGCGAAACACCGACGCCGAGGGCCGTTTAGTACTAGCAGACTGCCTTAGCTACGCGCAGGATTTTAAACCAGACGTGCTAATCGACATGGCGACGCTAACTGGTGCTTGCGTGGTGGGCCTTGGCGAATACACAAGCGGCATAATGGGCAACAACGAGGAGCTAAAGGCCGAATTTAAAGCAAAAGTTGCAAAGAGCGGCGAGCTAAATACGATTTTAGAGTTTAACCCTCATTTGCGCGAGCTAATCAAAAGCCAGATCGCAGACGTCAGCAACACAGGCTCTAGCCGTTACGGCGGCGCGATCACGGCAGGGCTTTTCCTCGATAAATTTATAAAAGACGAATTTAAAGACAAGTGGATACATCAAGATATCGCAGGCCCCGCATATACCGAAAAAGCCTGGGGATATAACCAAGCGGGCGCGACGGGAGCTGGCGTGCGAATGAATCTTTATTATCTATGCGCTATGGCAAAGGAGCTGTAATGGGACTAGCAGTAGGTATCGTGGGTTTGCCAAACGTCGGCAAATCAACCACATTTAACGCGCTAACGAAGGCGCAAAACGCCGAGAGCGCGAACTATCCGTTCTGCACGATCGAGCCGAATAAAGCCGTCGTGCCGGTGCCCGATAAGCGCCTAGGCGAGCTAGCCAAAATCGTAAATCCAAATAAAATCCAATACTCCACTATCGAATTCGTCGATATCGCAGGACTCGTAAAGGGCGCAAGCACGGGCGAGGGGCTGGGAAATAAATTTCTCTCAAACATCCGCGAGACCGAGGTGATTTTGCACATCGTGCGCTGCTTTGAGGACGAAAACATCACGCACGTAGAGGGCGGCGTCGATCCCGTGCGAGACGTCGAGATCATCGAGACCGAGCTCATCCTCGCCGACATCGAGCAGCTAAACAAAAAAATCGAGCGCCTAGCCCGCGAAGCCAAAGCAAACGCAAAAGGCGCGAAAGAAGCGCTAGAGACGGCAAACTCGCTGCTAGCCCACCTAAACGACGGCAAAAGCGCGAGCAGCTTCGGCGGCAAGGACGAGGAAGCGTTTATAAATTTAAACAAAGAGCTAAGGCTACTCAGCGCAAAAGAGGTCGTCTACGGCGCAAATGTGGGTGAAGACAGCATCGCGCAGGATAACAAATACGTGCAGGCGCTTCGCGAGTTTGCCGCGCGCTCGGGGCACGAGGTTATCAAGCTTTGCGCCAAGATCGAAGAGGAGCTCGTGGGACTTAGCGACGAAGAGGCGCATGAGTTTTTAAGTTCGCTAGGCACGAACGAGAGCGGCCTAGAAAAGATCATCAAAACGGCGTTTGCAAAGCTAAATTTGATCAGCTATTTTACCGCGGGCGTCGTCGAGGTGCGCGCGTGGACGATCGTAAAAGGCTGGAAAGCGCCAAAAGCCGCCAGCGTCATCCACAACGACTTTGAGCGGGGCTTCATCAGAGCCGAAGTCATCGGCTACGAGGACTACATCGCGTGCGGCGGCGAAAATCCGGCCAAAGAGGCGGGCAAAATGCGCCTAGAGGGCAAGGACTACGTCGTGCAAGACGGCGACGTGATGCATTTTAGATTTAACGTCTAAGTCGCAAAATCGGTCAAATTTGGCTTTATAGCCGAGCGGTTTTTGGCTAAATTTGACCGCCATCTGTTTTATGCCGCGCAGCTTACAAACCTAAGCACGGGCAAGATAAATTTTTGCATCGGCGTTTTGGCTACTCTAGTAACTGCACCATAAAATTTTAGTCTTTAAAAGCACGGTTAAATTCAGCTCGGAGCGGTTTTGCTGCTTAAATTTGGCTCGCACTAAATTTAAGGAAAAAATTGAAAAAGATCATAGCCATTTGCGTAACCGCGCCAAATTTACTCCACACCCAAATAATTTTCAAAGGGCACCAAGATTGCGTAGTTTTAGCACATCGTCGCACCGCTTAGGCAGTGCGCCCAGACGCTATAACCTATCGATAAAGTTGTATGCAAGCTCTACAAAGAGGCAAAATAGGTCAAATTTGAAAAACAAAATAAGTAAAATTTAACAAAGGAGCGCAATGATAAAACTGGTCTTACTGTTACTTTTTGCGCTAAATTTAGCTCTCGCAAATTTGACGGACGAAGGTCAAACAGCCTACGACGCGGGCGATGAGCAAAAAGCGGCTAAAATTTGGCTAAAAGCGTGCAAAGCAGGCGAAGCGCGCGGATGCGTAAGGCTTGGGTTTTTATATCAAAGCGGCAAAGGCGTAGAGCAAGATGACGTAAAAGCCGCCAAATTTTATGAAAAAGCCTGCGATGCGGGCGAATTAGCAGGCTGCGACAGCCTAGCCTCGCTCTACCAAAACAGCGGCGAACACGCCAAAGCCACCGCGATTTTTGAGCTAGCCTGCGAAAAAGGATTTGGTTTAAGCTGCTATAATCTAGCTCAAATTTACGAAGCAGGCGTCGGTGCCACAGCAGATGAAAGCAAGGCGCTAAGCCTCTACGTAAAAGCCTGCGAGTGCGGATACGCGGTAGTTTGCTACTACCTAGGCGGCATGTACGCGGACGGCTGGGCGAGCGAAAACGACGAAGCCGCAAAAAACTCAAAAAACGCGCTCAAATTTTACTCGCTTGCCTGCGAGGGTAAAATTTACGAAGCGTGCGAGGCTTTGGGTAGGCTTTACGAGGACGGCGAGGCGGGTTTTGCGCAGGATATCAAGGCTGCTAGATCCTACTACGACAAAGCCTGCACCACCGATGCCTACAAATGCGGCGGCAGCGAGCGTCTGGACGAGCTATACGGCAGCTGGGCGCAGTATCAAAGCGGGCAGTTTGAGGCGGCCTACGAACTGGGCAAAGAGTCGTGCGATAGGGGCGTAGCAAACGGCTGCGCAGCACTAGGAGAGCTCTACGCAAAGGGGCTAGGTGGAGCGCGGCAAGATAGCGAGCTGGCGGTCAAATTTCACGATAAGGCCTGCGAAGGCGGCTTTGGAGCTTCTTGCGCCGAGCTTGGCGATATGTTATTTCATGGACGCAGCGTAAAAAAGGACGTTTCTCGCGCACTGGAGCTTTTTGAAAAAGCCTGCCTACTTTGGCGACTAGATGCCTGCGAGAGCCTAGCCGAGGCGTATTTTGAGGGCGTAGACGTGCCGCAAGATATCCCAAAAGCCTTTAACTTTTACGGGATCGCCTGCTACAACGGGCTAAAACCGGCCTGCGCGAATCTAGGCACGATCTACGAAAAAGGCGTAGACGAAGTGGTAAAAGCCGACGCCAGCGAGGCTGTGAGCCTTTTTAGCGAGGCTTGCGAGGCGGACGATGCGCGTGGGTGCCTAAATCTAGCGCGCCATCTTGAGCGCAGCGACAAAAAACAAGCCGCCGCGCTACGCCAAAAGGCGCAAAAGTTGCACGAAAAAGAGTGCGAGGCGGGGCTAGCTAAAAAGTGCATGGAGTTTAAAAAATCAACTAATAAAGGAGAAAAACATGAGTTTTAAAAAAGTTTCATTTGCCACCGTTGCGGCCGTTTGTCTGTTTTTAGGCGGCTGCACCCAACCTAGAACTACGCAGATAGAGCTACCAAAAAGCGCGCTAGATAGCGTAAATCTGCCAAACGAGGTAGCCATAGACGGCGAAAAATTCGTCTTAAAGCAAAAAAACGCAAGAACGGCCGAGTATTATCTACCGAATGAAAAAGTGGGCTTTAAATGGACTAAGCTAGTGAGCGTTACCGTCGATGAAAACGCCGATATAAACGAATACCAAAAGGCCTTTGTAACCGCGCTAAAAAGCGGGCAGTTTGGCAAAGCGGAGTATGATTTTAAGTCTATAAACGATAAAGAGTATCAAGCTTACACGATCTACTATCCGATCGCGGGCAACCCTGATTTTGACAATTATGAGATCAATCTAATCCACGTCAAGAGCCTTAACTGCGGGCTTAGAGTAACGCACTACGCGCTAAAGTTTCTAAATATCGCCGATAGAAGCAAATTTCACACGCTAATCAAGCAAAAAATGCCGATATTTTTAGCGCAGCTGCCGCAAGTCGAGTGTAAATAAATTTACTTTCGGGCGTTATTTTTAGTTTTTGCTAAATTTAACGGCATTTTTGCGGACTAATTTTAAAATTTAGCCCGTAAACTGCGATAAATTTGATGCTTTGCTTGCGCGGGCGGTCAAATTTGACGAGCGTAACGGCTGTAAATTTGACGCCGCCGCTTTTTTGATATTCGGCGTTAAATTTTGCGCTTCGTACTCGCTCGCTAAAGGCTTAAGCAAAACTACCCAAAGGAAAAACATGGAAAACGGCGGACTGGCTGCATATTTCGGAGAAAATTTGGCGCAAATTTTATCGCAAAAGATAAAGGCTATTTATCCCAAATTTGACGCGCAGAGTTACTGCGGGCAAATCGCTGAAAGCACGCCAAATTTCGGCTATTCGCAAAGGATTTTAGCGCACGCAAACGTGCTAAATGAACTTTTGCCGCTGGATTTTAAGCGCGCAGCGGAGATTTTGGTCGCTATTTTAGGCGAAGAAAACCCGAACGAAACTGGCATGTTTAAGCATTTTTACTGGACTTTGCCGCTGGCAAAATACGTCGAAATTTACGGCCTAGACGACTTTGAGACCTCGATGAATGCGATTAAGGAAATCACGAAGCGCGGCACAGGCGAGTATGCGGTGCGCGCCTTTATCAAAAAATACCCGCAAGACTCGCTAAAAACCATGACGCAGTGGGCGCGCTCGTCAAATTTCCACCTACGCAGGCTAGCGTCGGAGGGCCTACGACCAAAGCTGCCGTGGGCTAGCAAGCTGGAGCTTTTCATCAGCGATCCGCGCCCCGTTTTTGCAGTGCTGGAGATACTAAAAGAGGACAATGTGCGCTTCGTGCAGCGCTCGGTCGCAAACAACGTCGCGGACTATCTAAAGGTAAATTTCGCCGCCGCAAAGGAGTTGCTCATGCGCTGGCAAAGCTCGCAAAACAAAAACACGCAGCAAATAATCCGCCACGCCACAAGAAAAATCAAAATTTAGCTTTTTGCGCAGATACATAAGTCGGCGGCTAAATTTGAGATGCAAATTTTATAAACTTATAACGCATTTTATAAATAAAAAAGCGGTTCAACCCGCCGAATAAAAAGTTGAGGCTAGCTTGATAGTCGCCGCAGAAAAAATATCAAATTTACAGCCGCTGCCCGAAATCAAATTTGACTCCAAACTCGCAACTATACGCAAATTTAAAAGCCTCCATGCTCAAATTTAAAGCCAAATACCCAAGTAAATCCGAAAATCAAAGTATCAAATTTTAGTCTTTACATCCAAGCCGCAAGCAGTCGCATGATTTAAAAGTCAAATTTGCCAAGCTAAAACCGAGCAAAATACCCCCCCCCTCCAACACGCAAGCATCGCAAGCCGCCGAGCCCCAAAACAAATCTAGCCTGCAAAGATCCTAAACGCCGCCCAGAAGCAAAGAGCGCTGACTAAAACGCCGACGGCAAAGGCTGAAGCGACGTAGAGTTTTTGCTTTTTTCTGATCTGCTCAAATTTCTTTTCGTGATGCTTTTTCACGCCCTCGAAGGTTAAATTTAAGATCTTTTCGTTCGTTTGATTTAGCGCATCGGCAAAGCTCTTTATCTGTTCGTCGTTGATGTAGCGCATAGTCTTGCGCGTCGCGTTAGCTAGGCGCTCGTAGTCCTCGCTGTTTTCCCAGAGTTCGACGACGGTGTTGTTTTCGATGCGCTCTTTTAGTTCTAGCGTTTCTTTTAGCTCGTTTTGTTCGACTAGTTGCGTTCCCATCACGCCTCCTTAGTTGATAGTTCCTATTTTGTCGCCGTATTTTAGCTTTTGCTCGGCCGCAAGTTCAAATTTGACCGCGCCCTGCTCGCTAAGGATGAGGATCGTAGAGCCCAGTTCAAACATCCCCAGCTGCTCGCCCTTTTTCGCGCTTAAATTTTCGTATTCGTATAGCGCGACATTGCCGGCGCAGGCGTTAGTCTGTATGCGCGCGTCAAAGTCAAATTTCATCTTGCCCACGTTTAGCGCGCCGACAAAGACCAGCCACATCTTTTTGCCGCTTCCAAGCTCGCATTTTAGCACCACGCGCTCGTTTTTGGCATAAAGATTTGGCACCTTTAGCAGCGCGCTAACGGCCACGCTGTATAGCTCGCCAGGCACATAGAGTGCGGACAATATCCTCATATCGCAAGGCGCGTGGTAGCGGTGATAGTCGCGCGGGCTGAGGTAGATATTTACGTACTCTAGCTCGGCGTCTCGCTCGCTGCGGTCCATACTGTCGCCCAGAAGCTCTGCGATACCGTACTCGTGCCCCTTGACGCTGATTGCTTTTAGCTCCTTGCTCACTCCGCGCTCTAGGCACGTGCCGTCGCTAGGACTGATAAAAGCCTGCGGCGAAACATCGAAATTTCGCGGACGCTGAAGCTCGCGGGTAAAAAGCGCCGTGAGGCTCTCGTACTCCTTTGGCTCTTTAAACTCGCTCATGTCGATTTTAAAGCCGCTTACGTATTTTTCATTGATAAATGTTTGCAAAACCCTCGGAAATCTAACCGCCGCCACAAACCCGAATATCCTAGAAATAAGTCCCCTCATACCTCTCCTTTTAGTCTTAATAACGAAATCTCGCTAGGCGCCATCACGCGCACCGGCGGCCCCCAAAATCCAGCGCCTCGGCTAACGTAAATTTGCGTTTTTTTGTTCGCGCGGTATAGCCCGGCGACGTATTTTTGATCGAGCCTTACTAGCAGCGAAAACGGGAAAATCTGCCCGCCGTGCGTGTGTCCGCTCACGACCAGATCCACGGGCACGCTTTCATCCATGTATTTTAAAAACTTAGGCTGATGAGCGAGCAAAACAATAGGCAAATTTACGTCGCGACCGCCCAGAGCGGCGACTAGATCTGGCTCGTACGCTTTAAATCTAAAGCCGATGATATCATAAACGCCAGCTAAATTTACCCCGCCCACGCGCGCATTTTCGTTGCCTAAAATTTTAAAATTCGTCGTCTCGCGGATCGCTTTTAGCGTGCCCTCGATGCCGTTATAGTACTCGTGGTTGCCCGGCACGTAAAAGGTGCCGTATTTACTCTTTAGCTCGTTAAATGGCGCGATAAACTCGGCCAAACGGTGCGGCTTCACATCGGCGATGTCGCCCACGATCGCGACCGCGTCGGCGTCAAGCTCGTTTACGCGTCTAGTTACCGCCCGCGCAAAGTCCGCTCCCAAAAAATCTCCCAGATGGATATCAGTTAAAACCGCGATCTTTAGCTCGCCCTTTAGCCCCTTTAGCTCGATATCCTGCGCTTTTACTTCGGGCAATTTTACGGCGTTAAAGATACCTCTAAAAAAGTAGCTAAACGCCAAGATAAGTATCGTGACGTCGAGATAAAGGCGCAAAAATTTACGCCTGCTCTCGCTAAACGCGCGCTTGGTTACGGGACGGACGGCGAGCGCGACAACGTTCGTAAAAAGCACGAACGAAAAGATAATAAACGTCAGCGCCAACATCAGCGAACAGGCGATGCGAAGGTTAGGTCCCAAAAAGTTAAACCGCAGCGAAAAAGCCAGCGCGACGCCGCCCATGGCAAGCGTCAGGAAAAACAGCCCAAGCACCCTTTTATGCGTGGCAAGCGGCCTGAGCGCGGCATCGGCGAAAAGTCCGCGATAAGAAACGTAATTCATAAAAATAATAATTAAAGACGATAGAACATAAAACATTTCGTAAATTTAGCCAAAATTATTAAATATCTAACCACTGCGCGCGGCAAATTTGAGGAAAATTAAACGCGGCGGCGAAGCGTGTGCCAGAAACGTCTTTTTGCGTGGCAAGCTCGGCATAGGCGGGCGGGAAAATTTGATCGCTTGCTCGGGGCAAATTTGACTCGCGCGGAGCTTGCATTTTAGTTTGTAAATTTTAAACAATGTACGATTTGCGGGCTAAATTTAGCGGTGTATTTTAAATTTTACCGCCGATAGCCACTTTACGCTCAGCATAGCCCGCACCTTTACGAAGCTACCGAGATTTTGCCTATTCTTCGCCCGCATCCTCCGTTCGCACGATGAGGCTTTTTGGGAGGCTAAATTTCTCGATCACCTCGCACTCTTTGGCCCTCATCTCGCCCGCGTCGTTTTCGTGATCGTAGCCCAGCACGTGAAGTAGCCCGTGTGTGAAAAGAAGCGCCGTCTCGTCATCCTCGCAGTGACCCAGCTCGGCGGCTTTGGCAGCGACTAGCTCAGTGTTTATCACGATACAGCCAAGCGGCGCGTGCAGCTGCATCTCAAGCGGAAAACTCAGCACGTCCGTAGTCTCGTAGATACCGCGCTGGCGGACGTTTATCTCCTTCATCTCCTCGGCGTCAACAAAGCTTAGCTCCACCTCACCCGCGGTCAAATAGTTGCAAATTTGATCCAAAATCCTCGGATAATCGTCCTCGCAAAGTATCATTTTTGGCTTTCCTTTAGTAAAATTTGAGTATGATTTTAGCGAAAATTTTGGTCAAATTTAATAAAGCCAAATTTGCTAAAAACGGCATCGGCGTCAAATTTGACTCGCTTTGTATAAAATTTTAAAAACACTAATGCTCAAATTTTTAAAATTTCACTCTCTCAAAGCGGTTACCTACCAAATTTCGGCTTCGCTAATGCTTGGCACGAAATTTGGAGGCGAAAGCTTTTCGGTCGTAAAATTTTAAAAATTTTTTAGAGACAAAATTTAGCATTTTCAGGGTGCGGGTCTCGGCGAGTAAAATTTGAATATAAGAAATCAAGGCGAAGTATTTTGAGATGATTTTTGGGGTTTTGAAGTTAAAATTTGACGAAGATAAGGCATGTAGCCTATCGAGTCAAATTTTAACAAAATCCGCAAAAAGCGCTCAAAAAACAAGCCGAAAAAAGGAGAAAGAGTGAAAAAAGCGGTTTGCATAATGAGCGGCGGCATGGACAGCACCCTCTGTGTCGTCCTCGCCAAGCGCGCAGGCTACGAGATCATCGCGCTACATTTTGACTACGGACAGCGTACGATGAAGCGGGAAAAACTAGCGTTTGAGCGGATCTGCGAGCGTATCGGCGTGCTAAAAAAGGTAAATTTAGACGCTAGTTTTATAGCAAGCATCGGCGGCAACGCGCTAACCGACGAGAGCCTCGCCATCCGCAAAGACGGCGCCAAGCCTGACACTCCTAGCACCTACGTACCGTTTCGCAACGGTATCTTTATCTCTATCGCCGCCGCGCTAGCCGAAAAAGAAGGCGCGCAGGCGCTATATATCGGCATCGTCGAGGAGGACGGCTCGGGCTACCCCGACTGCACGGCGGACTTCATCGCCAAGATAGAAAGCGCCGTAAATGCCGGAACATCAAGGGACTTTAGCCTACAAATCGTCACGCCGCTGGTAAATTTAAGCAAGGCTGAAATCGTGCGAAAGTCGCTCGAGGCCGGCTCGCCGCTGGAGCTAACCTGGAGCTGCTACGAGCGCGAGGACGAGGCCTGCGGCGAATGCGACAGCTGCCGCCTGAGACTGCGAGGATTTGAGCTCGCGGGCGAAAAAGATAGGATAAAGTACGTAAATCTGAAATAAAATTTGACCGCGTGCATCTCTGCCAGCAAATTTAGCTCAAAATCAAATTTATCCGCCAAAACGCGCCCGCCGTTCTACCGCTGTTTTTTGTTTAGCAAATTTGATCGCGGCGGCGGTTTTGCGGATTTTGCGCGACGGGCGTTTGCTTCAAGATCAGCCAAAATAAAACATTTTATTGCAAATGCACTCGCGTTTGCGTAGTTACGCTAACCACATACGCCAAAGCCCACGGCACGCTTTGTAGGAATTTGGATTAAGTATTTTTATCCGTCAAATTTAGCGGCAAATTTGAGACTATAAAACGTATGATTTTAAGGATTGAGTCAAATTTGCAGTAGATAAAGCCGCCAAGCTCGCGCTAAATTTAAGATTATTATAAAATTTCGCCAAACAAATCGGGCTCTGGCGAGCTCAAATTTAGCATCGCTTCAAGCTCCTCTTTTTGGCATTTAACGAGTGCGTAGTGAAAATTTGAAAGATTTTTTAGCTCGGCAAGCTCCTTAAATCTCATCGTAGCCGCCGCGCTTCCAGCAAAGTCCTCAGGCACGCATATCTCGATGCCGCCGCTAAAATTTCGCTCTAAAAACGCCGCCTCCATATCAAAAAGCTCATCGTCACTCTCTGTGATAAAAGCCTGAGAGCTCGCGCCAAAAGGCACGACGCGAAAATTTTTATTTATGAAAACGGGCTCAAAATGCCCCAAATTTCGCGTATCGCCAAGCTTAAAAGAAAAGCCCGCGCGGATCAGATACTTTAAGAGCCCGCACAGATAGTGCGTGAAAACTTTTGGGAAATTTAAGTTTGGATAATAAACGCCATCGCAAACGACGCTAGAGGCAAAAACAGATCCGCCCTGCGCGCAAACCGCGTCTACGTCGCTAAAAACGGTGTCGTATAGCGGCGCGATCTTGGATAAAATTTTTAGATCGTCTGTAAAAAACAGATCCCCCACTCCCGCTTTCATTATCTTTATAAAAAGTCGCGTCGCATCCTCTGGTAGCAAGCTAGCTGCGTTGCCCTCGGCGTTTTTACTCAGACTCATGCGCGCGAGCAAGGCCTTTTGTACGGGATTAACGGAGCAAAATTTGAGATTTTTGTAGCTAGCCTCAAAGCGCATTAGCCGCATCAGCGCGGCACTCAGGCTATCAACCTTGATAAAAGCGACTTCAGGATCGATGACCTCGCATCTTTGCTCGACGAGTACGGCATAGGCGCCGTTTGCGACCGCCGCAGCTATCTCGTCCGCGCCTGCGCCAAGCCCGATGTAGGCGTAGCCCTGACGCACGTTTTTACTCTCAAACGCAAAGCCCTCCACGGCGCTGACGCTCGGTTTATTTAGCGCTTCGCCGTTGATGAGGCGCCTTAAGTTTTCGATATTCACGCCGTTTTAGCCTATTTCTGATCCGTTTTTGATCGCAACCATCGGCGCGATGAGGCACAGCGATCCGTCCTCTGCGCTAAGGATCATACCCTCTGATATGTGACCGAAAATTTTAGCGGGCTTTAGGTTTGCTAGCACGCAGACCTGCTTGCCGACGAGGTCCGCCGGAGCATAAAATTTGGCTATGCCAGATAAAATTTGACGCGGCTGCTCTTCGCCTAGATCGATCTTAAATTTGAGCAGCTTCTCGCTGCCTTCGATATTTGAGCACTCAAGCACGGTGCCTACTTTTATGACGCATTTTTTAAAGTCGTCGATTTTTATCTTGGCGTCCGATTTTTCTTGCGGCGCAGCGGCGGTTTTGGCAGGTTCGCTCACGCTTGGCACCCCAGTAGCCATTAGTTCTTTTTCGATTTTTGGGAAAAGCGGCTGCGTTTTTTGCGCTTTAAAGTCCAAAATTTCGTTGTTTAGGATGATTTTTTCATAAGTTGCGGTCGAGATCTCAAAACCTAGCGTCTGGGCGATCTTTTCGCAGGTTCTTGGCATCGCAGGGCTTAGCAGTACGGCTACTCGAGCCAGCAGATTCGCGCACAGCGACACGAGTGCGTTTGCTTCGTCTTTTTTGCCGTTTTTCATCAGGTTCCACGGCTCAAATTTAGCTATCGACGCGTTTGCGAGCGTTAGCGCCTTAAAGAGCTCCTCAAGGTAGCGGTTCGTAGCAAAACACTCTAAATTTTTGATAGAGCTTTGCAGGTATTCGTTACCGCTATCCAAAACCTCGCCGTAAAATTTGCGTAAATTTTCGCCCTTTATCTCAAAATCCGAGTACTTTTCACTCATACCCACTATACGGCTTAAAAGATTGCCCAGATCGTTGCTAAGCTCGGAGTTTATGCGCTCTATCATAGCTTTTTGCGAAAAGTCTCCGTCCTGCCCAAACGGCACTTCGCGTAGCATAAAGTAGCGGAAATTTTCCAGCCCGTACGCGTCTGCGACCTCGCTTGGGTTGATGACGTTGCCTTTGCTTTTACTCATCTTTTCGCCGTCTCTCGTCCACCAGCCGTGAGCGGCGATGCAGCGAGGCAGCGGCAGATCAAGGCTCATCAAAAACGCCGGCCAGTACACCGCGTGAAAGCGTAAAATATCCTTACCTACGATATGCGTCGCGCCCTTCCAGTAGTTCATCTTATCATCGCCGCGCGTGTAGCCAAGCGTGCTGAGATAGTTTATGAGCGCGTCCAGCCAGACGTACATCACGTGCCTTGGCTCGTTTAGGCTCGCGGGTAGCTTGATGCCCCACTCAAAGCTCGTGCGAGTGATCGAGAGATCGCGCAGGCCGCCTTTTACGAAGCTCACGACCTCGTTTTTCTTGCCGCGTGGCACGATACAGTCCTCGTTCTCTTCGTACCACTTTAGCAGCGCGTCTTGGTATTTTGATAGTTTGAAAAAATAGCTCTCCTCTTTCACCAAATTTGTCGGCCTGCCGCAGTCCGGACACCTCTCGTCCTCTAAAAGCTGCGTCTGCGTAAAAAAGCTCTCACAGCTAACGCAGTAGTACCCCTCGTACTCGCCCTTGTAGATGTCGCCTTTTTGATACATTTTAAGAAATGCGTTTTGCGCGGTAAGCTTGTGATAGTCGTCGGTCGTGCGGATAAAATGATCGTAGCTGATCTCAAATTTATCCCACAGCTCCCTAAATTTAGCGCTTATCTCATCGGCGTAGACTTGCGGCGTGTAGCCCTTTTTTGCGGCGGCTTGCTCGATCTTTTGCCCGTGCTCGTCGGTGCCGGTCATAAAGTACGTATCATCGCCCTTTAGCCTCGCAAATCTCGCCATCGTGTCCGCGATCACGGTCGTGTAGGCGTGTCCGATGTGCGGCACGTCATTTACGTAATAAATCGGAGTCGTAATATAAGTCGTGTTCATATCTTTCCTTTTTAAATTTAAAAATCAAATCCGCCGCCGTCGCCTTTAGACATCGAGCTATATACGGCATCTACGTAGTTTTTGCGGGTTTTACACTCAAACATCGCCTCGCAGGCAAAGCACGAGCTTAGCCCTTTTTCGCGCTGACAGGCTTGTAAAATTTCTCTTTGGCGATCAAGCTCCAGCTCAAATTCGTCTTTTTGAGTTGCGTCCGCTGCGTGCTCGCTCATTTCGTGCTTCCGTAAAATTTATGCAGTAAATTTATCTCGTCTTTGGAGCCAAAAAAGCAAGGCGTGGTTTGGTGGATTTTTTCCACTTTCATATCAAAAAGCGTCGCCGAGTATCCGTCGCTAGTCGCCCCGCCCGCGCGCTCGTAGATAAATGCAAACGGCAGCACCTCAAATAGCGCCCTTAGCTTGCCCTTTGGCGCGTCGCTCGTGGCAGGATAGCTAAACAGCCCGCCGCCTTTTAGTAAAATTTGATGCAGGTCGCTCACCATGGCGCCCGAGTATCTGAGGCGATATCCCTGCAAAAACAGCTCGCGGATAAATTTAGCGTGAGTTTCGCTCCAGCCCTTTTGCGTAGCACCCGTGGCGTTTAGCTTGCCTTTTTGCGCGAGCGCTAGATTTTTGATAAATTTAAACTCGCCGTCCCTGCCCAGGCGATAAAGCGCGGGAGCCGTCGCCTCCTCGCAAAGCACGAGCTCTAGGCGCGGGCCGTAAACGACATATGCGGCGGCTTTTAGATTTTGCGGCGTTAGCTCGTTTTCGTAAATGCCAAAAATCGAGCCGATAGAAAAATTTACGTCCACTAGGCTAGAGCCGTCTAACGGATCGTAGGCGACGATAAATTTCGCACTCTCGTTTAGTGCCAGCATGTCCTCTTTTTCTTCGCTAACGAGCGCTTTTACGCAGGCTAAATTTGCAAACTCGGCCGTGATGATATCGTCGCTTCTCACGTCTAGCTTTAGCTGCGTGTCGCCCGTGGCGTTGGCGTGGTCGGTGTAACCTAGATCTGCGTACTTTATCTCTTCGCCGATTTTTACGGCGATCTTTTTAATCGTTTCGAAAATTTCATTCATTTTAACACCTTTGCGTTTTTTAGTATCCACTCGCAGATGGCCTGCGTGTCGTCTAGATCGAAGTTTGGCTTATCTATGACGTAGTCTCTTTTATAGCTTGCGATCGCGTTTGAAAAGCTAAGATAATCCTCGTTTATCTCGTCCTTAAACACGCTGATGCGCGGCAGCGGCAGAGTCTTTAAGCCCTCGACCAATAGCAAATCAAACTCGCCAGCCATCGCCACGACGTCGTCCACGCTCTTGCTCTCCTGCGAGAAAAAGGTCGTGCGCGTCGGACTCATGACCGCGACCTCGGCGCCTATTTGGCTAAATTTGTAGCTATCCTTGCCCTCGACGTCAAATCTGGCTTTGTCACCCGGATCGTGCTTGATGATCACGACTTTTAGTCCGTCATCGATAAATTTTTTGGCGACCTTTAAAATAAGCGTAGTTTTGCCGCTATTTGAAGGTCCTGAAAACGCCATCGCCGCTTTTTTCATTTTTCTCCGAATTTTTGAAATTTACGCGGATTATAGCAAATTTAGGCTTTTTAAAAGCAAAATTTATCTAAAATAGCACCAAATTTAAAGAGGTATTAAAATGAAAAAGAGCGTATTTTTTTTAAGTTTTATTTTGGCGCTAGTCGGATGTGCGGATAAAAAATATATCCACGAACCGTTAAAAAACGAGCTTTTAGCCTACACTAGCAAATCTGAAATCATAGATGCCAAGACGAATATCCTAATCGTCGCGACTTATCTAAACCCGATCTATAGCGAGCTAATCGATGAACAAAAAAGAGAGAAATTCGTCGTAGCCGTACATCCCAAAGAAGCTAAAATTTTAGATGAGAGCTTTATCGCAAACGGCTCGCAGCGAGGCATCTTGGTTAGACGCCTAGCCGCCAACGATCCGCTTTTAGAAAAAGTGAGCTTTGAAGTGCCGTGGGCTCAGTATTTCGAGGTCAGCACTCCAGAGGTCAAAAGCGATAAAATCAATATTAATTTCGAAATTTATCCGTCAAAGCAGGTTTCTTTGAGCTTTCAAAAAGTGTCGAAATCGATGTACTGGAACGGAGAAGCCTTAGGTAGATAACATAGTTTGCGAGTACCTTTTTGCCGTAGTCGCGGCTCTCGGCGAAGGGTACTAGCTCCATGGATAAAAACGGCTCGTATTTTCCTTCGTTAAAAAGGTCGCCTCGCTGAAGCATCCTTTTAGTAAAGCCGATACCGCCGTTATATGCGTAAGCGACAAAAAGCGGATGGTAGAGGTATTTCTCCAAATAATTTAAGTGGTGGTCCGCAAATTTTAACGCAAGACGCGGATCAAACATATCGTCCTGATCAAAATTTGGGATCGCGAGCTCTTTTTTGCCTATATGGTTAGCCAAAAACGGCATAAACTGCATCATACCAAGCGCGTAAGAGGTTGAGATAACAGCCGGGATAAAGCGGCTTTCTTGCCTGCCGATCGCGTAAAGTAGCGCCTTTCTAGTCGCATTTATATCCTCTAGCTCGTCAACAAACGGCATGACGAAGTAGCTATCCTTGTAGCCGCTTGCCTTTTCCATCAGGTAGGCATACTGACCTAGCGTCTCCTTGGTGTTAAAAGTCTCGGAGTGCTTTGCAGCATCCTCGGCACTCATCTCTTTTATCATTTTAAACGTCTTTTGCCACAAAAACGGGTCTTTTATATCGTAGTCAGCTACCTTTTCTTTCGTAGGCGTCGGCGAGACGATATTTGCGGCCGGACTTGCGCCCGTTAGTTCGTTTGCATAAAGCGTATAGATATTTACGTCGCGGCTTTGATTTAGCTTATCAAGATAGATTGTATTTTTACTTAGTAGATACAGCCAAAATACGGCGTTATCCTTGCGGTCCTGCCTATCAAATGCCGCCTCGGCTCTAGCAAAAAACCTCATCGCGTCTTTTGGAGAATTTAATAAAACCGCGTTTATGCCGAGCATAAAGGCATCCTTGCCCGCAAGCTCGGTTTCTTTTATCGCGAGAAAATTTTGCCTAAATTTGGCCGATTTTTTATCGATTATCAAATCATTTGCTAGAACGTGAAACTCTTTTTTGGTAGCAAGCAAATTTATAAAATTTGCGTCAAATATCTTGTCAAATTTATCCTTATGCGAGGACTGGTTAAAATAAACCAAAAACGCATCCGTATCGTTAAATTTCGCAAATTCGTCCTCTGGATGCTTTTCGTTTAGCGAGCTCAAGCGGCGGTAAAGAAGCGGATCGGAGTCTTTAAATTTATCCGCCAGCTTTTGTCTCGTCTCCTTTTTTAGCTTCATCATAAAAGACACTCTGAGGCGCTGTTTTTGGCAGATTACGTTGGCGTCTAGAATATTTTTCACACCCACGCTATCACAGCTTCCTTTGACCTTTTTTGGCGGCAAAATCTCAGCCAGTTTCTTTGCTAGTACGCCCGCTCGGCGAAAGACGTCTTTGTTTAAAATTTGCGCCTGCTCCTTGGTGTAGTCGCCTTCGGTTAAAAGACGGTAAAAGTAGTAATCCTTAGCAAGCCCCTTAGGCTCGTCTTTTATCTCCTCAAAACTCTTAACTCCGCCAAATGCCGCCGCCGCAAAAATCGTGGGCAGGATAAATTTAAGTAGCGTACGCAAACATAAGCCTTACGAAAAATCTATCTATAAACTGAAGCGCCAAAAGCACGATCATCGGTGCTAGATCGATCCCGCCAAAAACCGTCGGTATCACGCGGCGGATAGCGGCATAGACGGGCTCGGTGAGGCGGTAGAGCAGCTGCACGATAGGGTTATAGGGATCGGGGCGCACCCAGCTTATGATCGCCGCGCCTATGATGATCCACGTGTAGGCGCTGATAACGATATGCAGGATACTGCCGACTGCTTCTAAAAATACCGAAAATATCATCGTAAAATTTCCTTTAGATACGGTTTGATGAGCGGATATAGCTCGCTAAGCTCGGGGCCGTGTTCGGCACCCGTGAGTAAAATCCTAAGCGGCATAAAAAAGCCTTTTCCTTTTAGCCCGGTCGCATCCATTAGGGCTTTTTTTAGCTCGTTAAATTCATCAAATTCGCTCAAATTTAGCGAATTTACAGCGGCTTTTATCGCCTCGCAACCCGCCTTAAACTCGTCTGGGATAAATTTGGTCGCAAAAATCGCATCAACCTTAGTTTTTATCTCGGTTAGCAGGCTACTTTCTTGCGTGTAAAATCTAGCTATAGCGGCAAATTCTGGCTTTATACCCATTAGCGCGGCTAGTCTTGCATCACTTGCTCTTTTTATGTGCTCGCGGTTGATGTGCTCAAGCTGTTTGACGTCAAATTTGGCCGGAGAGGCCGAAACCTTCGAGATATCAAACCACTGCGCGGCTTCTTCTATCGTAAAGATTTCAACTGGCGCCTTGTAGCCTAACGAGACGATGTAGTTTGCGATGGCTTCGGGCATAAAGCCTTGTGATAGTAGCCATTTTACGCTGCTTTCGTTCTCGCGTTTGCTCATTTTTTTGCCCTCGACATTGAGGATAATAGGCAGGTGAGCGTAGTTTATCTTTTGCGTGTAGCCTAGGCCCTCGCGGATGAGGTCTTGTTTTGGCGTGTTGCTGACGTGATCCTCGCCACGGATGACAAAAGTAACGCCCTCTAGCATATCATCGACCGCGCAGGCGAAGTTATAAGTCGGCGTAAAATCAGCCCGCATAATGACGAAACTATCGACGTTTTCAGGCTCGAAGCCGATCTCGCCCTTTATCGCGTCTTTAAATTTCATCGTGCTTAGCGGTTTTTTCATACGCACGACGAAAGGTTTTTGATTGTTTAGCACTTCGTTGTCGCTTAGGTGCTCGCATGTCCCGTCGTAGCGGTAGGCTTCGCCCCTAGCCTTGGCGGCTTCTTTTTTAGCCTCCAGCTCGCTTTCGGTGCAAAAGCACGAAAACGCCTTTTTATCTATCAAAAGCTTTGCCGCAAACTCGCGGTGAAATTTCAAATTTTTACTTTGATAGTAAAGCGTGTCCCATTTGATACCAAAAAGCCCTAAAATTTCTAAAATTTCCTTATCTTTTCCGGGGATATTGCGCTCTTTGTCGGTATCCTCGATGCGGATGATAAAGCCGCTTTTATCCTGGAGCGAACAGACGTAGTTTAGGATCGCAACCCTCAAATTTCCCAGATGCATATCGCCTGTCGGCGACGGCGCAAAACGATACATTTTTGCTTCCTTATTGATTTTTAGGGGCGATTATAGCATTTTAAGCATTTAACTTGGCTTTTTTATCTTTTGTGAAGCTAAAATAAATATAATTGATATCTAATTTTAAAATGCAAAGGAAAAACATGAGTTTCGTTAAGGAATTTAAAGAATTCGCGATGCGCGGTAACGTCATCGATATGGCTGTGGGCGTCGTGATCGGAGGCGCCTTTGGCAAGATCGTTAGCTCGCTAGTGGGTGACGTTATCATGCCAATCGTAGGCGTACTAACGGGCGGCGTAAATTTTACGGATTTAAAATTTACGCTAAAAGACGCAGTCGGCGATACGGCTGCCGTAACCGTAAACTACGGCTCGTTTATACAAACGATGGTCGATTTTACGATTATCGCATTTTGTATTTTCTGCGTGGTTAAGGCTATAAATTCGCTCAAAAAACCAAAAGCCGAGGAACCAAAAACTGAAGAGCCTGCACCGATACCTGAAGACGTCGCGCTTCTAACCGAGATCAGAGATCTTTTAAAAAATAAATAAGAAAAGCAAATGCTAGAGCAAATCCCGTTTTTTCAGGAGCTAAACGAGGCCGAGCTAAAAAGGCTAGAAGATATCAGCATCCTAAAAAAGTATAAAAAGGGCGAGTTTTTATTTATGGAGGGCGAGGAGTCAAAGTGGCTCCACCTCCTCATAAAAGGCTCGCTCAAGCTCTATAAAATCGGCCCCAAAGGCAAAGAAATTTTTATGCATCAGTTTAACGGGATTAGCTTCGTAGCGGAGCTTGCCAACTTTGAAAATATCAAATTTCCGGCGACGGCGATATTTTTAACTGGTGGCGAGGTGCTAAAAATCGACTACGATAAATTTTACGCCGAGTTTTTATCAAACCCGCGCGTATCGCTGCAAATCATCAAATCGCTCTCGCAAAAGCTAAAAATCGCAAGCGAGCTAATACATCAAGAGCTCGTGCTAAACTCCGAGGCCAAGGTCGCGAGATTTCTCGTTAATCACGCCGATCTTTTTAACGAGCTAAAACACATCAAAATAGCCTCCATCCTAAACATCACGCCAGAGACATTTTCGAGGATTTTGGCAAAATTTAAAACCCAAAATCTGATCGAACTAGACGCAAACAATAAAATCGTAAATATCGCTACAAACGAGCTTTCGGAGATGTTTGAGGGATAAATTCGGCTTGCCGATTTCGCGACTAATCCGCGAGAATTTTAGAAATTTGATCAAATTTGACGTCATTTAACGCCGAATTTAAACGCGGAATTTTAATTTTTCTTCTTTTGCGCAGCTTCGGTATCTGCTATCGAAGTGATTTCATATTTTTTATCGATATAGCCCATTTCTAGTAGCTTATTAAAGATTTTAGCCGTGAGAGGTCCGGCAGCCAGACCGCCGTGTCCGCCGTGCTCTATGATAACGGTAACGGCATATCTAGGCTCCTCGTAAGGTCCATAAGTCGTGACCCATGCGTGCGAGCGACGCAGATACTCCATGTCCTCTTCTTTCATACGCTTTTTCTCGGCCTGCGAGATACCCACGACCTGCGCGGTACCAGTTTTTGCCGCTAACGTGAGTTTCGCCTCTTTAAAATACTTATGCGCTGTGCCTTTTTTGTGATTTACGACCTCGTACATCGCTCTTTGGACGTACGGTAGCTGCTTTTTCTCAAACGGCGTGAGGATATCGTCGGTAGGCTCAAATTTAACCTCCTCGCCGTTTACGCTACGTAAAAAATGAGGGACGATATTTTTCCCCGTCGCTAGTATACCTGTATATCGCGCCACCTGCATCGGCGTCACGAGGAAGTTGCCCTGTCCGATCGAGGTAATGAGCGTCTCGCCCTGATACCACGGCTGAGCATACTTTTGCATCTTCCACTCGCGCCCAGGCACGATACCGACAAATTCATTTGGCAGATCCACGCCGCTTTTTTGCCCGAAACCCAGCCGCTCTAAAACCGGCGAGATAGCTTCTATACCGACTTTTAAGCTGCCCTTATAAAAATAATCGTCGCAGCTCTCACGGATGGCCGAGTTCATATCTATAAAGCCGTGCCCATAGACGTTCCAGCAACGAAAATTTCGCCCTCCAAGCTCAAATGAGCCCGAGCAAAAATATCCGTCGGAGCGGTTCATCTTACCGGTATCTAAAAACGCCATCGCTACGCCCATTTTTATAACCGAGCCCGGCGGATAAAGACCGTTTACGAGCTTGTTTGTGAATGGATGATCGATACTTTTTACGAGTTCGTCCCACTTAGCCTGCGATAACCCCGTAACAAACGGGTTTAAATCATACTCGGGGAAGCTACCGGCAGCCAGTATCGAGCCGTCTCTCACGTCCATCACGATGATAACGCCCGCGTTATCGCCGAAAATTTCCTCTATGTATTTTTGCATCTCAAGGTCGATCGTGAGCGAGATGTCCGAGCTTTGCGGATAGCTCACCGAGATCTCCTCGACCTCCTGATTTAGCGCGTTTACTTTTACCTTTCGCACGCCCTCTTGACCCTGCAAGACGGAGTTATAAAAACGCTCCGTGCCGCTTCTGCCCGTGTGATTGGTTAGCTTTGCGACAGGATCGGACTCGACGTCTTGCTGATTTGCGCGGCCGACGTAGCCGATGATATGAGAGGCAAGGTTATTGTATGGATAGTGGCGCTTGGAGGCCGGTTTGACCTCCAAATTTTCTCGCAACGAGAGCTCGGCGATGCGCGGTATCATCTTATCGTAGTCCATAAAATCGATAATCTGAATAAAGTCTTGATTATAAGGCGAGTCGGCCTTGACGTATTCGCGCTTTAGCTTCGTGACGTTTAAATCCTCGAATAAATTTTGCAAATTTGCAAGCTCGGCGTCTAAAATCTCCGCTTTTTTGCCGTTTAGATGCGGCTTTAGTGCGACGGAAAAACCGAGGCGATTTACCGCCATAGGACGCCCCTTGGCATCTAAAATAAGTCCGCGCACAGGGGCTAGGTACTGCGTTTTTACCGCATTTTGTTCGGCGATCTCCTCGTAAAAGTCATTTGACTTGACGCTTAAATAATAAACTCGCACCAGCAAGAGCACCCAGACGCTAAATATGATGCCAAAGACTATGCGCATCCTCATAAGCGCCCCCTAAACAAAATCACCGCCAAAATAGACTCCACGCCGACGTAGATCAGGTACTCGTAGTCAAATTTGAGTATAGGCAAATTTGCTGCGTATGAGATAAAAGAGCTCGTCGCGCAGGTCCAAACGTAGCCGCTAGCGACGAATCCCGCCACCAAAAGCTCCCTTGATTTTAGCGTAACGATGAGCCAGTCGGACATAAAATGATAAAAAAGCATAAACGCGATCACAGCTGAAAACAGCGCAAATCCGTGTGCCTGCTCGGCAAAAGTAAGGTAAAATAGACAAAAATACCACTCCTTGCCAAACTCCCTGAGCGTCTTTTGCTTCTGCAAGGTTAGCATAATCATATAGGTAAAAAATATCCCGATAAGAGGCGGCAGATACGTAAATACGGTCGTTATACTCTGATAAAATACCAAAAAAGCAACCCAAGCAAGCTGCTTTAAAAATCGCTTCTCTGCGCCCAGTCTTCGCATCGCCGCACTCGTTCGCATTGTTATATGTTTTTAGCTAAATTTATAAATTTGGCCTTGGCGGCGCTTAAATTTGTAAATTTAGTTAGAAAATTTGATGGTAAAAATGCCAAAATTTGCCTGCGGCTTTTTGATTTCATTACAGCCCCAGTGCGTTTAGATATATAAGCTCGTTTGCCTTTTCTACGCCTGTTTTTTTAAGCGCCGAAACGAAATGCGCGCCCGGATAGACCTTTAAAACCGCGCTTTTTTGGCTTTGATTTAGCTTGTCTGATTTGGTGAGGAAGTTTAAAATCTTTTGATCTGGGCGCAGGAAGCTTTGCAAATAGTCGTTTACGTCTTTATCTATCCGCATATCAAACTGGCGCGAGTCGATGAGATGCACGAAAAGCTTGATGTTGGCTCTAAATTTTAGGTACTCGTCGAGGTTTTTTCTCCACTGCGCGTGCATGCTTTTGGCAACTTTGGCGTACCCAAAACCAGGTAGATCAACGAAGGTCAAATTTGCCCTCTCCTCGCTTGGCTCGCCCTGCTCGTTTTTTATGCCGCGCGCATACTCAACCTCGAAAAAATTTATGAGGCGGGTTTTGCCCGGCGTCGAGCTACTCTTGGCCAGGCCTTTTTGATTTACGAGAGCGTTTATGAGGCTGCTTTTGCCCACGTTTGAGCGCCCCAGAAACGCTACTTCGCTCGAATTTGCAGGCGGAGCTAGCGAAATGTCGGGTGCCGAGATAAGAAATTTTGCGTTTAAAACGCGGATCACTTTTTGTCCTCGACTTGGAATATAAATTTAACCGGCTCTTTTTTGCCGCTGTTTACGTTATATGTGCCACTATTTTGATTGACCGTGATCTTTTCGCCGTAGACTTTTTTATCAGTCTCTATCTCGTGCAAAAAGCCGTTGCCGTTTATCGTATATAAATTTGGCGCAGGCTCGTAAACAAGCTCGCTACCGCTGCCGTCGTATGTTTTATTTTTGATAAATACTCTAAATTTGGCGTTGCCGGAAGCGACGTATTTTAGCGGATTTCGCTTTTTGTCGAAATATATCACTACCAAATTTGCAGTGAGCGTATCCTTGCCTTTTTTAATATTTACATTGCCTTTAAATTCGCTTATTTGCTTGCCTTCGTCGGCATAAAACTCGTCTGCTGTGATCTCTACTTGCTCCGCCAATAGCGGCAAAGCGCTAAGTGCCAAAACTAAAGCCACTTTTTTAAAACCAAAATTTATCATTTTCCGTCCTATCTTTTTCTATCTTGCTCTATTAAAGCAAAGGCCTTTTTGATATAAGCTTTTTTTAACTCAAAGTCATAAACCAAGGCTTTGCCGACTATTTTATCTTCGTTTTTCGTTAGCGTAAAAGGCGTTTGCGTAGTAGCTACTTTTGTTGCGGTACTATAAATGACCTCTTCTGATAAAAAGGTCAAATTTTCATTATTTGCATAGCGCGCGTTACCCTTAAGTATAATTCGACCGCCGTTATAAAACGCTTTATCGGAGCTCACGTTATGCTCTTTGTTATCTTTAAAAATTTCCGCTCTAAATTTTATAAATTCGTCAAATTCAGAGTATCTATTCCAAGTATCGGCTTCATATCTAGCATTTACTACAGTAGCATTCATCTCGTAGTCAGTGACTGTGTTCATCTGCATGTTTGCACTTACTTCGCCGCCCTTTAAGAGCTCGCTATAGTAAGGCTCCTCAATCGCCAAATAAACCATCGCCACGCTAAAAACGCTGACGACTAGGTAAAAAATCCTTATAACCAACGCTTAGCCCACTCTTGCATTAGGCTCTCGCTACGGATAAGTATCTCTATCATCTCGCGCACTGCGCCGTTGCCGCCTTTATAGTTGAGCCTCGTTCTTACTTCAAGCTCTTTGATCGCGTTTTTTGGCTTAAAGCTCCATCCGACGCTTTTTAACAGCTTGTAGTCGTTGTAATCGTCGCCTATTGCTGCAGCGTTTTCAAACCCCAACCCTTCAAATTCTAGTATCTGTTTCGCGACTTCAAGCTTATCGCTAACGCCTTGATAGACGTGCGTTATCTTTAGATCCTGCGCCCTTTTTTCGACGATAGGCGAGCTTCTGCCAGTGATGATCGCGACTTTTTTACCGAGCTTTAGCCAGCTCTCGATAGCGTATCCGTCCTTGACGTCAAAAAATTTAAGCTCGTCGCCGTTTGGGCTATAAACGATCTTGCCGTCGGTTAGGCACCCGTCGACGTCTAAAAATATAATCTCTATCATAGCACGCCTTTCGTGCTAGGCACGCCGACTCTAGCGTTTTTAGCTAGAGCTCTTCTTAGCGCGACGGCACAGGCTTTAAAACTGGCCTCCAAAATATGATGAGAGTTTCGTCCGCGGATTTTAGCGATATGTAGCGTGATTGCAGCGTTAAATGCTAGAGCCTGGAAAAACTCATTCGCTAGCTCTATGTCGAATTCGCCGACTTTGCCATCGCTTATGCTTTCGTAGACCAAAAACGGGCGATTTGAAAGATCAAGAGCGCAGTTTACCGCCGCCTCGTCCATCACCACCGTCGCCTCACCAAATCTCTCCACGCCGCTAAGCGGATAAATTTTCTCGCGCAAAGCTAGCCCAATAACGATACCCACGTCCTCAACGCTGTGATGAAAATCCACGTGCAAATCACCCTTGCAGACAAGCTTCATATCAAAAAGCGCGTGCTTACAAAAGGCCTCAAGCATGTGGTCAAAAAATCCTATGCCAGTGCTTATCTCGGATTTGCCACTGCCGTAAATTTCAAGCTCTAGGCTGATATCCGTCTCTTTTGTCTTTCTTTGCATCTTATTCCCTCACGAAAAATGCGCCCGAGATATGCCCTGCGCTTATGAAGTCTTTTGCTTCCTCTTCGCTTCTAAAGCCGCTTATAAATACCCTGTAAATTTTACCGCCGTCAAGATCATACGACTTTATAACAGTATCATAGGCACCGTTGCCGTATTGTCCAGCGTGCTGCCGTTTATGAGCGTTTGCGCCACTTAAATTTTTAAATGCGCCGATTTGCACCATAAAAATACCGCCGACAAAAGACTGTTGTTGCGGTTGCGCTTTAGTTTGAGTGCTCGTTTTTAGCGAGCCGCTAGGTTGTTTTGAGCTAGGCTGAGAGGATGCTACAACAGCTCCGCCGACGTTGCCGTTAAAGCCAACGACCTCTAGTAAAACGGGGGCTGTGCCGGCGTTAAATACATCAAGCTTAACCGCGCCAGTTTTTGACAAATCTATCACGCGACCTGCCACGAAAGGGCCTCGGTCGTTTATACGCACGATGATGTTTTTACCGTTTTTTATATTCGTCACGCGCACCATAGTGTTCATCGGCAGAGTCTTATGCGCCGCCGTCATAGCGTGCATATCGTAAGTCTCGCCGTTTGACGTTTTTTTGCCGTGAAAATCCGGACCATACCAACTGGCTATACCGCTAGCCCTATCACCGACCTTGACTACGGTCGGATAATAGGTTTTTCCGTTTATGGTATACGGGCGCATAGTAGCCTCATGCACACCTTTTGAACTATTTATTTTGCCGCTCTTCTTTGAGCCGCCGCTAGCGGTAATACCGCCGGAAGGCGAGGTCAAGAACGAACAGCCGCTCATAAAAAATATGAAAAATAGACTAAAAAATATAAATTTAGCCCTACTCGGTTGCGGCAAGTTTGGCTCCAATCGAGCTGTTTGAGCTCATAAGAGTATTGGCTTCTTTTAAATCCTCAAGCGCTACATCAAATTTCTGTGAAACTTCTCCGAGCGTATCGCCGCTTTTTACCATATACTCGGCTAGATAGTTTACGTTTTGCTCACTTGGGATAACTAGCTTTTGACTAGGCTTGATCTCGTTTGAAGCAAGTCCGTTGTATTCTTTTATGATCTTATGATTTACACCGGTTTTTTCCGCTATAGTTAGTAGCGTATCGTTCTCTTTGGCAGTATAAATTTCAAATTTTCTATTTTGCGCTACTTCGAAATTATCGCTAAACATTTTCTTTTTGTTTAATGGAATATAAAGATAATAAGGTTTTTCCGTAGGCGGAGTATAGACGAATTTTAGATGCATATTGTACTCCTTCATCTTTTTTAGACTAAGACCTATGCTGTCTCCTACCTCCATTAGCGTTGTACCACCGGGGACGTCTATCTTTGATAGCTCTATACCTTTCGTTCCGCTTAAGGCCTGCGTCTTAGCCAGCAAATTTTCCTGCTCTTTTGCTATATGCGCAATGACTAAAATTTTCTTGACGAAATTTTTAGTTTCTTTTGGGATATAGCTTTTTTTATCATCTAGCAATATTGCCAGATCGGTAGTTCCGGCTTTTTTAATACCTTCCCTTAATCTAGTGTCGCCGCAGTTGTAAGCCATCATCGCTAGATACCACTTACCAAAGTCGTTTTTTAGACTCTGTAGATATTTTGTAGCTGCAACGGTAGCCGCTATCGGGTCTTTTCGCTCGTCGGTGTATTTATCGACTCTAAGACCGTAAAGTTTTGCCGTAGACTCCATAAACTGCCAAATTCCGATGGCTTTTTTGCTAGAAACTATGTGATTTGAAAAACCGGACTCCGTCATAGCAAGATACAAAAACGACTCCGGTACACCTGAGTCTTTTATAATCTTTTGAAGCATCGGGATATGTTTATAACCGCCTTTTACGGTATCTATAAACTCTTTTCTTTTACTATCTTTAATGGAATTTTTTATAGAAGCGTAGTGAGAGCTTTGTAAAAATTTAGCATCTATGTCAAATTCTTTTAATATCATCTTTTGGGTTTGCTCTGCGTCACTGCTAGCCACGGTCGCAAAAAGCCACCCCGTACATGCTAGACACAGTATTATTACTCTAAAGATTTTCATTTTTCTCCTTGATTACGTGTTAAATTTCGTAAAGATTTTCTTTGCATTTTTCGTTGTTATTTCCATTACCTCTTCTTCTTTTAAATTTAAAATCTCAGCCATCTTCGTCGCGACCAATCGCGTAAAAGCAGGCTCGTTTCTACGCCCTCTAAAGGGCTCAGGCGCCAGATACGGCGCATCTGTTTCAAGTAGCAGCCTATCTCGCGGAATTTGTGGCAAAATTTGAACCAAATTTTTTGCGTTCTTAAACGTCAAAACCCCGCCGATACCAAAGTAAAACTCGCCCATCTTTGCAAGCTCTAGAAGCAAAGGCGAAGCGTTATAACAGTGCAAAACCGCTCCGACTAATCTACTTGCATACTCTTTTAAGATATTAAAACTATCTTCGTTTGCATCTCTAATATGCAAAATAACCGGCAAATTTAACTCTGCCGCCATATCAAGCTGCGCTCTAAATACGCGCTTTTGTTCCGCTTTTTCAAGCTCTTTTTCGTTTTCGTCTTTGGGCAATCGGAAGTAATCAAGCCCGCACTCGCCTACGGCAACGCACTTTTCGTCTTTTGCAAATTTATAAAGCACGTCCTTGTCAAATCCATCCTTATCATACGGATGAACTCCGACGGCAAAAAATACATTTTCAAATTCGCGAGTTATTTTAGCCGCTTTTGGTAAATCATTAATATCAGCACCCGGTATCAGTACTCCACCGATACCGTTTTCTCGGGCACTTGCGATAACTTTTGCTAGGTCGCTATCAAAGCTTTTATCATCAAGATGACAGTGAGTGTCTATTATCATCAGGCTATTTCTACCCTATTTCGCCCGTTTTCTTTTGCTCTATAAAGAGCCTCGTCGGCAAGCTCCAAAAGCTCATCTAGCTTATAATCGCTCCTACTAAAAGCCACTCCGATAGAAACAGTAAAATTTTTCTGCTCTTTTTTTAGCTGAACATTACAGCTTGCGATGTTTGCCCTTAAATTTACGAAAAATTTAACCGCCTCCTCATTTGAGACGTTTTTTAGCACGATGCAAAATTCTTCACCGCCAAATCTTGCTATCAAATCGCCATTTTTGGTCTCGTCGATTAGTTTTTTAGCTAGCGTTTTTAGCACTCTATCGCCGCTATCGTGGCCGCAGGCGTCATTTATCTCTTTAAAGTGATCGATATCTAGCATCGCCACCGCATAAGGCTCGGCGCGCTCTTCGGCATAAGCTACGTATTCGTTCATATCGTCATAAAAATATCTTCTATTATAAACGCCGGTTAGGAAGTCTTTATTAGCAAAATCAGCGATTTGATTTATATTTTCCATCGCCTCGATTAGATTGTTTACCCTACAGATAAGCTCCTCTTTTACAAAAGGTTTTGCAATAAAATCATTCGCACCGTTTTTCAAAAATATCGCGCCGTTTACGTTTTCGCTCGGACTCGTCATCATTAAAACGCCGATTTGATTTTTATCGCCCGTAGCCCTTATCTCTTTTAGTACCTCAAGGCCGTCTTTTACCGGCATCCTATAGTCGCAAACGACAAGCCTAATATCGGGATTGTCCGCAAAATAACTCATCGCCTCCTCACCGTGAGCAGCGGTAAATACATGAAACTGAAGGCTAGTTAGGATTTTTTTAAGACTATTTCTAAAGGGAGCCGAGTCCTCGACAACCATTACTTTATATTGCCTATTTTTGCTTAGGCGATTTATGATCTGAAATATATAATTTATATCGTCCATATTGCCCTTATAGACGTAGTCCACGATATCTTTATGGATAAAACTCTCTCTAGTGGCGTCATCCATGCTGCCCGTCAATACGATGCTAGGCAATCCTTTTGATATGACGTAGTCCACGATTTCGCCGTTTGGAGCATCAGGTAAATTTAAATCAAGCAGCGCAATAAAATAGTCTTTTGAAGTGTTTAGAAATACTTGAGCCTGCGCAAAACTATGCGCTACGTCAACATCCATTTCTACGTTATCTTCCATCTTTTTAGCTATTAGTTTTGCTAAGGCTTTGTTGTCTTCTACTATTAAAATTTTACTTTTTTCCATAAACACCCATTTAAAAATTTTCGAGAATATACCATTACTTTTCTTTTTTCAACCTAAATTTTAAGCCAAACTTAAACAACCAAAAGCTGGCGAGCAAAATTTATCGCTTCCTCAGTTATACGTTCGCCGCTTATCATTCTAGCCAGCTCGCTTACGCGCTCATCACCCTTTAGCTCCCTTACGTTCGAGGTTTCGCCGCACTTTTCGACTAGAAAATGCGAATCAGCCTTAGAGCTTAGCTGCGGCTGATGCGAGATAGCAAAAATTTGATAAAATTTGGCCAAATTTAGCAGCACGTTTGCGATACTCATCGCTTCTTTTCCGCTTAGATTCGCGTCTATTTCATCTAGGATTATGACGCCCTCGCCGCCTCCCGTGATCTTACTTTCGCTCGCGATAAATGCTAGCCTTAAGCGGTTTAGCTCGCCCGAGCTTAGATTTTTTAGCGCCGTGTCGTTTAGGCTCAAATTTACCTCATCCCTACCTGCGGCGTCTAGGGTTTTGCTATTTATCTTTAATGAAATCTCGCTCATATAAAGCTCTTTTAAAAACGAATTTATGAGCGACTCAAGCTCTTTTAAATTTGCCGCGCGAGCCTGACTGATTTTGTCTGCCAGCGCGTTTATTGCGGTTTCATTTTGCTTAAATTTACGCTCCAGCTCGCTTTTTTCAAAGCTTATGTTTTCGTATCTTGCTAGCTCCGCCTTGCGCGTTTTTAGCGTCTCCAAGGCCTCCTCCTCACCGCCATAGCGACGCACGAGCGAGTTTATCGCCTCGATACGGTCTAGCACGCCCTCGATATCCACGTCTTCTAGCTCGTCCATGTTTAGATTTTCGCGCGCTACTCGCAGCTCGTTCATAGCTTCCTCAAAGAAGCTGCTATCGACGTCGCTGATGTTTAGCGCGTCCACTACGGATTGCTCGAAATTAAAAATTTGCTCCGCCCTATTCCATGCTTCTAAAATTTTATCCTTTTTGCTTAGGCGCTTTTTTAGCTCCATTAGCTCGTCAAATTCGCCGATTTTCGGACTCACGCTTTCTATTTTATCGATTTCAAAGGAGGCGAATTCTTTTAGCTCCTCCACTCTTTTTTCTTCGTCGATTATTTTTTTTAGCTCGTGAGAAATTTGGCTAAATTCGTCAAATTTGAGCCTAAATTCGCTCAAAATTTCGTTAAATTTAGCGTCTTTTTTCGCCTGCAAACTATCTAGCAAATTTAAAAATCTCTCATTTTCAAATTCGTTTATTTCCTTTGCGGATAGGTATTTTACGTGCTCTTTGGCGATGCTGGCTAGATTTTTTTTAGAAACGGCTTGCAAGTTTATAAAATACCGCGTCGTTTTGTCGCGAAATAGTTTAAAGGTATTTATCTCCTCGCTCTCAAGGCCAAATTCCTCAAGGTCAAATTTATGCGATACGTCGGCCTCGATCAGCTTCGCTTCGCTATCTTTTAGTCCCAAAACCGCCATTATCGAGCCCATCAGGACTGATTTGCCCGCGCCACTCACGCCCGTAAAGACGCTAAGTCCGCGCCCGAAATTTAACTCGACGTTTTCAAAACTCAAATTTTGCTTTATCAAAATCCGTTCAATCATTATAACCCCAATGCAGCTTTTCTTTTAAAATTTGAAAATAATCTCTCCCGACATGGCGGATTAGCCGCGCCGTGTTCGCGCTTAGCGTCATGCTCACGCTCTCAAGCTCGCCCATTTTATACCGCTCCTGCCCGTCGATAACCAGCACCGCCGCGCTCGCGGTTTTAAATTTGATCTCAAATCCGCGTGGAAGCACGACCGGGCGCTGCGTGAGCGAGTGCGAGCAAACGGGCGTCACCAAAAACACCTCGCTCAAAGGATAGGTTATCGCTCCGCCAGCGCTCATGTTGTATCCGGTTGATCCAACGGGCGTAGAGACGATGACGCCGTCGCCAAAATACGCGTTAAAGTATTTTTCGTTCCAAAAGGCCTCCACGTGCGTCATGGAACCAACCTTTTCGCCCACGATTACAGCATCGTTAAATGCGATTTTGCGTAAAATTTCGCCGCTTTTTTTGTGCAAAAAAACGTCAAGCATAAAAGGGGTCTCGACCTCAAATTTACCCTCGAAAAACTCGGCGAAAAATTTCTCGCATTCATTCATCGTGATATCTGTTAAAAATCCCAGCCTACCCGCGTGAATGCCTAGCACAAATGGCGAAATCTCGGCCGCATTTCTACAAAGCGAGATGATCGTGCCGTCGCCTCCGAGCGAAATCAAAAAGTCGCACTCCTGCGCCAGCTCGCGCACATCAAATCCTTGTAAATTTGAGCCCTCTTTTAAATTTAAATGTTTAGCCGCCGCATTTTCAAACAAAATTTGAACGCCGTACCTGGCTAAAATTTCGCGTAAAATTCGCGCGTTTTTGACCGCGTCCCCGTTGATTTTCGCGACTAATCCAACCGTTTTTATCTTGGAAGGAAGCAATAAATTCTCTTTTTTCATAGGGCGGATTTTATCACATTTTGTTTTAAAAAAGCTGGGAGCAAGCAAATTTCTAGTATAATTGGCGCGTTAAAAACAGCAAAAGGAGTGAAAATGCGTAGCCATTACTGCACTGATTTAAGCAGTGCCGACATAGGCAAAGAAGTTACGCTTTGCGGCTGGGTAAATACCTACCGCGACCACGGCGGCGTTATATTTTTGGACCTGCGCGATCGCACGGGACTGATCCAGATCGTCTGCGATCCGGCAGATAGTAAGAGCTCTCACGAGGCCGCGTCGCACATTCGCGACGAGTACGTACTAAGGATAAAAGGCAAAGTCCGCGCTCGCGGCGAAGGCCTGGTAAATCCACGCCTAAAAACGGGCGAGATCGAAGTAATCGCTAGCGAAGTGATCGTCGAAAACCCGAGCGAGGCGCTACCTTTCGTCATCGGCGACGAGAGCGTAAACGAGGACATCAGGCTAAAATATAGATTTTTAGACCTTAGAAACGAGAAGCTTCAAAATATCTTTAAAATGCGCTCAAAAGCGGCGATCGCAGCTAGAAACAGCCTAGATAAAATGGGCTTTATCGAGTTTGAAACGCCGATTTTAACGCGCGCTACGCCTGAGGGCGCGAGAGACTATCTAGTGCCTAGCCGCGTATATCCGGGCCAGTTTTATGCCCTGCCGCAAAGCCCACAGCTTTTCAAACAGCTTTTGATGTGCTCCGGCTTTGATAAATACTTCCAGATCGCAAAATGCTTCCGCGATGAGGACTTGCGCGCCGATAGACAGCCGGAATTTACGCAGATAGATATCGAGATGAGCTTCATCGAGCAAGAAGATATCCTAAATATGGCCGAAAATATGCTAAAAGACGTATTTGCCGCCTGCGGATACGATATACAAATCCCTTTCCGCCGCATGAGCTACAAAGAGGCGACCGAGAGCTACGGCAGCGACAAGCCCGACTTGCGCTACAATCTAAAGATGATCGATGTTATCGACATTTTCGCGCGCTCTAGCAATGAAATCTTTAGCAAAATCGCAACCGAACCTAAGAAAAACCGCATCAAAGCGCTAAAAGTGCCAAACGGCGATAATATCTTTAGCAAGCGCGAGATGAACCGTTTTGAGGAATTTGTCCGCAAATTCGGCGCTCAGGGCCTTGGCTACTTCCAGATGAAAGAGGACGGACTAAAAGGACCGCTTTGCAAATTTTTCGAGCAAAGCGACCTTGACGAGATCGTAGCTCGCTGCGAGCTAAAAGTCGGCGACGTCGTGTTTTTCGGTGCCGGCAAGAAAAAAGTCGTACTTGACTACATGGGACGATTTAGGATTTTCCTCGCCGAGCAAATGGGCATCATCGACCAAAACAAAATGGAGTTTTTATGGGTGCTTGACTTCCCGATGTTTGAGCAAAACGACGACGGCAGCTACTCAGCTATGCACCATCCGTTTACTATGCCTAAAAACATTGACGAGCCTGATCTAGAGGACATCCTATCGGTCGCTCACGACGTCGTGCTTAACGGCTATGAGCTTGGCGGCGGCAGCGTGAGAATCCACAAAAACGACGTTCAGCAAAAGGTGTTTAAGCTACTTGGTATCGACGAGGCCGAGCAACGCGAGAAATTTGGCTTCTTGCTCGACGCGTTAAGCTTTGGCGCGCCTCCGCACGGCGGTATCGCGATCGGCTTTGATAGGCTAAATATGCTAGTAAACAAAACCAGCTCGATCCGCGACGTCATCGCCTTCCCTAAGACTCAGCGCGCCCAGTGCCCGCTAACCAAGGCGCCTAGCGAAGCTAGCGCGGAGCAGTTAAGGGAGCTAGGGTTAAGGCTGCGAGAAAAAGAAAAATAAATATCGTCTCGCGAGCGTCTTTAAATGAGTTTGAAATTTTGAGGCGGCGGCAGACTATACGTCTAGCCTTGCCCAAAATTTTCTGCACAACATTTAAATCCGCCTCACGATACTTCGATTTACGCATTGGTAAAATTTGATACAAAAAGAAGCCGAAGTATTTTGAGATGATTTTTGGGGTTGCGACGTAAAATTTTGGCGCAGATAGAACATATAGTTCATCGAGCCAAAATTTTACTAGCTCCACAAAAAGCACTCAAAAGATAAGGCTACAAAAGGAAAATTTATGAAAAAACTATTTTTAATCATCGGCGCTCCAGGCTCCGGCAAAACCACCGACGCATCGCTAATCGCGCAAGAGGACGCCAAATTTGCGCACTTCTCAACAGGCGATCTACTCCGAGCAGAGGTTGCCAGCGGCTCAGAGCTAGGCAAACTAATCGACGGTTTCATCTCAAAAGGCAACCTAGTCCCGCTTGACGTCGTCGTAAACGCGATCATTTCGGCTATCAAAAGCTCGGAAAAATCAAACGTCATCATCGACGGTTACCCGCGCAGCGTCGAGCAAATGACCGAGCTAGACAAGGTGCTAGCCGCGCAAAACGAGATCGCGCTAAAAGGCGTGATCGAAGTGGACGTTAGCGAAGCCGTCGCACGCGAAAGAGTGCTCGGACGAGCGCGCGGAGCCGACGACAACAACGAGGTTTTCAACAACCGCATGAAGGTTTATTTGGAGCCGATCGAGGCGATACGTAAATTTTACAAAGAAAAAGGCCTACTCCACGTCGTAAACGGCGAGCGTGCGATCGAGCCTATCGTAGCCGATGTCAAAGCTCTCGTAAATAGCCTATAAATACCATTTTAGAGCCTCAAAATAGGCTCTAAATTTAAGCTTTCCATAAATCCAAATTAACAAAAAATTCACGAAATATCATTAAAATCCTCCCTATGATTTCACAAAAATCACATCAAATTTAAAGGATACGTAATGTTTAAAAAAATAGTTTTATCTGCAGCTCTTGCTAGTGCGATGTTCGCAGCAGGCGGATTTACCGGCTCAAGCGCGCAAAGCGCGGCAAATCAAGGCGGCTTCGTCGGCAAAGGCACCATGAGCGCAAGCACTGTAAAGCAAGCCCTAACGCTACCGGATGACGCTCGCGTCGTGCTTGAGGGCAAGATCGTCTCCGAGTTTCGCCCTGAGCATTATCAGTTCGTCGATAAAAACGGCGACACTATCGAAGTCGAGATCGACAACAAGGACTGGAGAGGCGTAACCGTCGATGAAAATACGCCCGTGCGCATCTACGGCAAGATTGATAAGGACTTTACGAAAACCTCAATCGACGCAAAAAGCATCGAAATAATCAAATAATTTTAGGGCGATTCGCCGCCTTAAATTTCCCCTAAATTTTAATTCCCTCAAAATTTACAAATTTTACTTTTTAGCATCAAATTTACCGCCGTAATGCCAGCCAAATTTTGGCCTACTTCAACTCCGTTTTACTCCAAATTTAGCCGAGATTCTATATAATCTCTTACTCAAATTTCAATGCAAGTATCTCAAAGCGTTTTGCTACAAAACGCCGCGTGATAGGAGCTTTACAAAGGATAAAAATGGACGTTTCAAAAATCAAAGCAGGCTCAAACCCAGACAAAATCAACGCCGTGATCGAGATCCCGTACGGCTCGAACATCAAATACGAAATCGACAAAGATAGCGGCGCGGTCGTGGTCGATCGCGTACTCTACTCGGCGATGTTCTACCCGGCAAACTACGGCTTCGTGCCAAACACGCTCGCAGCAGACGGCGATCCTGCCGATATCTTAGTGCTAAACGAATACCCTCTGCAGGCTGGTAGCGTCATCCCGTGCCGTCTCATCGGCGTGCTCGTGATGGAAGACGAAGCAGGCATGGACGAGAAACTGCTAGCCGTACCGGTTACCAAGATCGATCCGCGATTTGACGGGATCAAAAGCTATAAAGACCTGCCTGAGGCCACTCTAAATAAGATCAAAAATTTCTTTGAAACTTATAAAATTTTAGAGCCTAACAAATGGGTCAAAGTTAAAGAATTTAAAGACGCCGACGCCGCAAAAGAGATCCTGGACGCGGCGATCAAAAACTACAAATAAGTTGCTGCTAGGCTTGTCTGGCCGCCGTCTCGTTAAACCCAAACAAGCGGCGGTCAAATTTAAACTCACGCAAAAATCAAAAGGATAAAAATGGATATATTAAAGCTGCTTTTGAGCAACTCCGGCGGTATGTTAGATGCGATGTCGCAAAAAAGCGGACTGGGCACAAACGACGTAGAAGCCGTGATTTCTAAGATCGCGCCGATTTTCATGCAAAGAGCGAACGAGAATTTTAAATCTGACGCCGATTCGTCAAATTTCCTAGAGATGATCCGCCGCTCAAACCTTGGCGAGATGACTGGCGCCCCGCAAAACATCAGCGTCGCCGAAGGCAACGAGCTACTAGGCGTACTAACGGGCTCGAAAGAAAACAGCAGGGCTCTAGCTAGCGACGTGGGCTCGCAGCTAGGCATCAGCGCAGACTCCATCAAGACTCTGCTACCGATGATCGCGCCGATGATTGCGGGCATGCTAAACAACCAACTCAAAGCATCAAATTTGCAAGACTCTGCAGATAGCGGCTCCATGATGTCGATGCTTACGCAGTTTTTGGATCAGAACAAAGACGGCTCGATCGTAGATGATATCTTTAGGATCGCAGGCGACTTTTTCGGTAAAAAATAGGCGAATTTCGCCTATTTTAGCCGTTTTGGCTTTGACGCTCGTCTAAATTTGAGCTTTATCCATACTATGCTTTTTGCGCCGCAATGCGCATTTTTCTACCCTTAACAATTTTAATCTGCGCCAACAAACGGCACTCATGCTACTTTAACTAGAACGGCTAAATTTATAAAAAATAAAATTTGATCAGTACCAGCCGCTGCCTCAAATTTATGCCGAATTTGACGCAAAAATAAACAACGTAAAATCAAACTTTAAAATCCAACTTTATGCCTACTTTAGCCCTTTTTTGAGTTTCCTAACGAGAAATCTCGCCAAATGAAGCTCGTCAAAAAGCGATTTTTCTATACAAAGCGGACGGTCAAAAACAAGGTCGCAGATGAGCTCGGCTCCAAGCACGGCCGTACAAAGCCCGCGTGAGCCGTGAGCGGTGCTAACGTAGACGTTTGGCACGTATTTTGGGTGTGGATTAGACTTGCCTTTCGTCCAAAGCAGCGACTTGTAGGTATCTTTATAAAAATCCTCGTCATAAAGCCGCCCGATGAGCGGAAAACGGTCGCCGCTATAGCTACGGTAGCCCACTTTCGAACCGATTATTCTGATGTTTTGCGGAGTTTTTATCGTGTCGTTTGAGAGATTTTCGGATGCAGTCAAATTTGACGCACTATTGGTCTGTGCGGGGTCATCCGCGGTTTCAGCCGGTAAACCCACACTTTTGCTTAAATTTACGCCGCCCTTGTTTCCCTCCAAGCGATCCGCATTTTCAGTGTCGCCGTCTCGGCTGATAGCACAATTTAGATCATGTATGCCGCTTAAATTTAACCGCTCGCTTTTAGCAAATTTACCATCCAAAAACTCGGCAATGTCGGCTAAATTTTTCTCGTCGTCGCTAGAGCGCGGCTCGTCCAAAAAAAGATTTCTATCGTAAGTCGCGCCGATAACCTGCACGCCCTCGGCAGGCGGGCAGACATAGCCTTTGGCGCTAAAAGGCGCAGGCGTCCAAACGGCCGGCTCGATATGCGTGACCTGGCCACGAACGGAGCTAAGCCTGATGTCGTAGTCCGCAAAGAGCTCCATACTCTCGCTACCGATAGCAAGTACGAGTACGTCGGCGTCGATGGTTTGCCCGTCCTTAAAGTGCGCCCTAACCGCGCCGCCATCAAGCGTCTCAAAGCCCGTAAATTCGCAGTTTAAAAGCGTTTTTATGCCTGCGCTTGCCGCCTTGCACATCTTTCTAGGGCGAGCTTTTGCGCCCTTAAAAATAAACGCGCTAGCGTAAGGCTCGTTATCAAATTTTAGCTCAAAAACGCCGTTATCCGCGTCAAATTCGCGCCACTCATAAAAGCGCTCCAGCGTCTTTTGCTCATACGCATAGTCCGTCGCACCGCAAAACTCTATCTCCTCAGCACCCAAATTTCGCTCATAAAAGCGAGCCGCCTGCAAAAACGCGTTCATATGCATGCGGCCTAAATTTACGGTTGGCTTCGTGATAAGCGGCATTAAAATACCACAGTGATTTCCAGAGCCGTTTAGCGCGATGTCGCCGCGCTTTTCGGCGGTCGTGACATCTAAGCCGCGCTCGCGCAACCTAAACGCGCAAACGCAGCCTGCCACGCCGCCGCCGATCACTAGCGCCGTCTTTGGAGCGATCGTGGCGGCAGGATCAAATCTGCTAAACCAAATTTCATTCTCAGCTTGCCGTTCGCCTACAAATTTAGCTCGCAGCATCTCTCGCTTTTTGCCGTAGCCTTTTAGCAAATTTACCTCAAAGCCGCTATTTTGCAGGGCTCTTTTTAGCGCGCCCGAGGCCGAATACGTGCAAACGCTAGCACCCAAAGCGCATAAATTTGCGATTTTAGCGCAAACCCACTCGCTCCACATCGCTTCGTTTTTAGCAGGTGCAAAACCATCCATAAAAACGGCATCCGCATTAAAACTAAGCTCGTCCAAAACCTCGGCCACGTCGCCAAAACACAGTGTAAGCGTGACGTTTGGAGCCAAATTTAGCCTATGAAATCCGCGAATAAGCGGAGGATAGGCATCCAAAAGCTCGCCCGAAACGTCCGCTAGCTCGCTAAAATTCGCATAAATTTTAGCCAGATCATCTGTGGCGATCGGCGTTTTTTCGATACTAACGAAATTTAAAAATTTATCCGAGTTTTTAAATCTTTTAAAGGCGCAGAGGAAATTTAGCCCCGCGCCAAATCCCGTTTCAAGCACGTTAAATTCGCTCTTTTTACTCCAAATTTCATCAAAAATGGAGTTAAATACATACTCGCTTTGCCCTATGGGATCGTCTGCGTTAAAGTAAATGTCGTCAAATTCGGGATTAAACGGGATGCCGCCCTTTAAAACGACTCGCGCGCTTTTCATTGCTGGTTTGAAAAATAGACGTCTATGCCGTCTGCGAGCCCCTTGGCTAGGGCGTCTTGGTATTTTGAGTTATTTATAAGATCGCCTTCACTAGGGTGAGTGATGTAGCCGACCTCAAGCAGCACTGCAGGCATCAGCGCGCCCACTAGCACCCAAAAAGGCGCCTCGCGAACGCCGCCGTCGGAGGCCTTTGAGCTCACTGATTTTGCTTGCGCTAAAACTTCGCGCTGAACGTCGATGGCGAGCTTGTTTGAGGCGATGATTTTCTCGCGGTTAAGGAAATTTAAAAATGTCTGCTTAGAAAAATAGTTCATCTCCTCGATGTCGGATTTGTTTTCCAGGGCAACGGCGTTTTTGCTACGCTCAGAGCGAGCCGGCGAGAGGAAAAACGTCTCTATGCCACGCATAGTCGCTGCCTTGGTTTTGCTCGGCGCGGCGTTTGCGTGGATGGAGATAAAGAGGTCAGCGGCCTTGTCGTTGGCGTATTTCGTGCGATCACGAAGGTTGATAAATTTATCCTTACTACGAGTGTAATACACCTTGTAGCCGCGTCCTTGCAGCTCCTTGCCGGCCTTTTGGGCGATACTTAGCACGATATTTTTTTCTTTTATCGATCCGTTTATAGCCCCCGGATCATCGCCGCCGTGTCCTGCGTCAAGGACGACAACCTTACCTTTAGCGCTTGTGATTTTTTTAGTGCTTGTCGTTTTTACGGGCGCCAGCACAATTTCTTGCTCATCCTTTTCGGTGGTGCTTTGGGTACTTTTAGCATCCGTCTTGGTCTGCGCGGCAACTTTTTCTTGCTTTTGCTGAGCGAGCTTTTGATTTTGAGCTTGATGTTGAGTTGCTTTTTGCTGTTGTATTTGAGTTATTTCAGATTTCGAATTTGCAGCGATTTTGGGGAGCTCTTTCTTGATAGACGGTTGATGATTTTTTTGTTTACTGTTTTGACTCGTTAAATTTTGGCTTTGCGTGGGCTTAGCCTTTGAGAAAATTAAAGACTGATTATCGACTCTAAGTTTTAAATTTGGCTCGAATTGACTTACGAATACCACCCTAACGGTTTTTTCGTCAAACTGACTTATGCGGATCTCATCCACCAGGTAGTTCTTAAATCTTTGCAGTTTTCCGCCACTCCAAATTCCTTTAAATTCATATATCGTCTTATAAGACCCTTTTTGATTTAGGTCGGTTTTTTTGATATCGTTACCGTTTAACTGGCGGCTAAATTTTAGCTCGAAATTTCCGTCGTTATCCAAAGCTTCTAGAAGCTGCAAAGTTTGATTTTTGACGGTTTTGGCATTTTGGGCGGCCAGCGGAGCCGAGGATAGCTGGCTCAGTTTTACTTCTTTTTGCTTTGGCTCTTGTTTTTGTTGTTCTTTTTTGACCTGCTTTATTTCTTGTTTTGGTTTTTCTTCGCTTGGCTTTGTAGACTGCGGTATGCTCGCGAGCTCTTTTTCATACGGTTTGGTATCTAGCCCTAGGGCTTTTGAACTTTTTATAAGTCTAGTTAGGCTTTGGACTCTTAAATTTACGTTATTTTCCATTATGGATTTTACGTAAAGAGTCCTTAGCTCTTGATGCATTGCGATCTTTTCTTTATTGGCTGCGCTATCAAAATTTTTATCGAATTTATCTAAACTCGATAAAGCGCTTGCGCAAACCGCGCTATTCAAAAAAAATAGAAGTATTAAAAATAATTTAACTATCTTCGCCATTTATCAGTTTTTCAAATAGTTCTTTCACGCTTATTATCTCGTTTAGCTTGTAGCCGTTTGCGCCGGTGAAAAACAGTCCCGTGTCCTTTCGTCCCGCAAATGCGTCGTAAAGACGGTCTGCGATACAGTAGCCGACTTCTTTAGCTTCCTTGCCGCGCTGGCATGGGCTTACGCAGTTGCTTACGCAGCTGATTTTGGGTCCTTGACGTTTATCCACTAAATTTAGCAAATTCGTCCTTACGCCGCGAGCCGGATAGCCTACGGGGCTTTTGATTAGCTCGATGTCCTCTTTTTTGCAGTTTAAAAGTACTTGCTTAAATTCCTCCGAGGCGTCGCACTCGTGAGTGCCGATAAAGCGAGTACCCATCTGTACGCCGTTTGCGCCTAGGCTAATCACCCTATCGATATCGCTTTTATCCCAGATGCCGCCTGCGGCAAATAGCGGAATATCCCCCCACTCTTTGATCTCGGCCGCTACTTGCGGGATTAAATTTTCTAAGCTATACGCGGGATCTAGGCACTGCTCGTAGGTAAAGCCCTGATGACCGCCGCTAAGAGGTCCTTCAAGCACCACGGCGTCCGGAAGCCTACCGTAGCGTCCTTGCCAGCGTTTGCAGATGATTTTTAGCGCCTTTGCCGACGATATGATAGGCACCAAAGCGACATCCGGAAAACCGACCGTAAATTCGGGCAAATTCGTAGGCAAGCCCGCACCCGTGATGATCACGTTTATGCCGTGGTCGCAGGCGTCTTTTACGATGCGCTCGTAGTCGTTGCTGGCGTATAAAATATTTACACCAAGAGGCTTGTCGCCGCAAATTTTACGCGCGTTGTCGATGACGGCTTTTAGCCCCTCTCGCGAGTAGAAATTTCCGCTGCCGTACGGCTTGGCGTTTAGCTCTTTGGTGATATATTTTCGCCCTTCGTAGTAGCCTGTTCCTACCGAGCTTATGACGCCCAGGCCGCCTTCTAGGCTGACGTTTCCGGCGAGCCTATCCCAACTGATACCAAGCCCCATTCCGCCTTGGATTATCGGGTATTTTATATCGTATTTTCCGATTTTTACGGGTTGCATCAGGTTACCTTTAGTTTTGCAAATTTACGCTTGCCGACCTGCAAGACGTATTCGCCAGCGCCCAGCTTTAGCTGCTCGTCAGCAATCTTTTCTTGATTTAGACTGACGGCGTTTGCCGCGATATCTCTGCGCGCCTGAGAGCTGCTAGCGCATAGTCCGCAGTGAGTGAGCGCCTGCGCGATCCAAACAGGAGCCGAGAGCTCAAACTCATCCATCTCGGTCGGGATCAAATTTTGCGAATGTACGCGGTCAAATTCAGCCTTTCCCTCTTTCGCCGCCGCTTCGCCGTTATATCTAGCCGTAATTTCTAGCGCGAGAGCCTCTTTTACGGCTTTTGGGTGAGCTTTGCCGCTAGCTACGTCCGCTTTTAAATTTGCGATTTCCTCTGTATTTTTTTCGCTCAAAAGCTCGTACCAGCGCCACATAAGCTCGTCGCTGATACTTAGCGTTTTAGCAAACATATCATTTGGCGCGTCGGTCACGCCGATATAGTTTCCTAGGCTCTTGCTCATTTTATTTACGCCGTCAAGCCCCTCTAAAAGCGGCATCATGATGACGGCTTGTTCTTTACCGACGTTATAAACTCGCTGCAAGGTTCGCCCCATCAGAAGGTTAAATTTCTGATCCGTACCGCCCATTTCAATATCGCATTTCATCGCGACGCTATCGTAACCCTGCAAAAGCGGGTACAAAAACTCACTGATAGATATCGGACTGCCGGCGTTTAGACGCTTTTCAAAGTCGTCGCGCTCAAGCATCCTAGCAACGGGAAAGGTGCTAGTTAGCTCCACGATACCGGCAGCCCCCAGCTCGTTACACCATTTTGAGTTAAACATTATGCGCGTTTTGCTCGGATCTAAAATTTTAAACACCTGCTCCTCGTAGGTTTTGGCGTTTTTCTTAACGGTGTTTGCATCAAGCTTTTTTCTAGTCGCCGATTTGCCGCTAGGATCGCCGATTTGCCCGGTGAAATCACCTATTAAAAACTGCACTATCGCGCCGTGCTTTTGTAAAAAGGCCATCTTTTGAAGCACCACGGAGTGTCCTAGGTGCAAATCCGGAGCCGTCGGATCAAAACCTGCTTTAACGTAGAAATTTTCGCCTTTTTCGTAGTAGTTTTTTACTAAATTTTCTATGCGCTCCTCGTCTATCATCTCGGCGACGCCTTTTTTTATCTCGCTCATTATTTTGCTCAAATTTTCGCCCATTTTCTCTCCTAAATTTATTAATGTCCGTATGCGTCGTCAAGCGACACGAAATCTATGATCTTGTAGCGATCTCTTAGTCGCTCTTTTATCTCGTTTACGTTCAAATTTTCGCCAAGCTCGATCGTTAGCTCAAAAAAGTCCGCCGTCGCCTCTCTAGTTTCGGTAAGGCTAATAGTTACGAGATCGACTTGCATTTTCGCCATATACGTCAAAAACTCAGCTAACGACCCGCGTCTATTTTCGAGGCTTAAGATGATCTTAAATCTATGAGGAGCGACTCGCGTCCATTTGACGAAAATCATCTCGTTTTTTTCTTCGGCTAGCTTCATAAATCGCTCGCAAAGCTTGTGGTGAACAGTGACATGGTGATAGTTTCTAAAGCCCACAATATCGTCGCCGCGCTTTGGATTACAGCAATAATCAAACTCGATGCTGTTTATCTTGTGGTTCGAGTAGATCACGATGTTTTCAAATTTTTGCTTTTTGACATTGTATTTGTCCGTCATCGCGATAGCAAACGGACGGTCTCTTTTTACGTATTTTTTTAGCGCGTTTACCACATCCTGCAGGTAAACCGAATCAAACGCCGCTCTAAAAATTTTCTTGGTCAAATTTTCAGTCTCTAGCCACTGCTCGATGGTTGTTGAAGGTACTGCAAAGATACCGCTTAAAATTTCGATCGCGACCATGTTGTTTATATCTCTTATCTTTTGCTTGCAATACGAGCGGATCGTAGCTCTAGCCTTGCCCGTTTTTACGCTACCTAGCCACGAGCAGCGGTATTTTGGCTCATCGCCGGTTACGATGCTAACGATATCGCCGTTTTTTAGCTCCGTTAGCAACGGTACTCGTACGCGGTTTACGTAGGCTTCTTTAGCGTACAAGCCTACGTGCGTGTGTATCTCGTAAGCGTAGTCAAGCGCCGTTGCGCCGCGCGGAAGCGTGAATATGTCGCCCTTTGGCGAATAAACCGCGACGTCTTCGACGTAGAGGCTATCTTTTGCGTATTCGTAGAGCTCCTCAGGGTTTTCGCTTGCTTCCTCTATGCCGTTTTCTATGCCGCTGATGTCGCTTAGCCAGTCAAGCTTTGGGTTTAAAAAGCCGCCGCTTTTATATTTCCAGTGCGCTGCGACGCCGTACTCTGCAGTTTTATGCATATCAAAGGTGCGAATTTGAACCTCAAAGATGCTTTTGTTATCAAATATCGTAGTGTGTATCGTCTGATAGCCGTTTTGCTTCGGAAGCGCGACGTAGTCTTTGAAGCGCGAGATTAAAGGGTTAAAATTTATATGTAAATTTCCAAGCACCAAATAGCAATCCTGAGGTTCTTTAACAAGTACGCGCGCAGCTAACAGATCTAGCACCTCTTCGATCGAGATACCTTTTCGCTGCATTTTTAAGTAAATCGAGTAGTGATGTTTGATACGTTTTTGTATCTCAAAATCGTTTTCGCTAAAGCCGTTTTTAAGTAAAATTTGAAAAATTTTATCGGTAAACGCGTTTAGCTTTAGTACGAGCTGCTGTTTGTGCTCGGTTAAGTAGTCGTCGATTTTTTTGTACTCTTCTGGCAAAGCATACTTAAAGCTAAGATCATCAAGCACGTTTTTAATCGACGAAATGCCTAGCCTATGCGCGATCGGAGCATAAACCATCAACGTCTCTTCGGCGATTCGTTTTTGCTTTTCAGGACGCAAAGCTTGCAGAGTGAGCATGTTGTGTAGCCTATCGCAAAGCTTTACCACGAGCACTCTCACGTCCTCGATGGAGATGAGCAGCATCTTGCGAAACGTCATCGCAGACGCTGCCAAACGCTCGTTTGACTCAGAGCTAGCAAGTTTGTCCTCTCTGATGGCTACGATTTTGGTTAGTCCCTCAACCAGCTTTGCGACCTCTTCGCCAAAGTCTTCTCGCACGCTCTCTATCGACCTATCCGTATCCTCAACCACATCATGAAGCAAGGCAGCGATAATCATATCCTCGTCTCCGCCCATGTGCGCCACGATGCAGGCCACTAGGATAGGGTGTATCGCGTACGGTTCGCCGCTTTTTCTAAATTGCCCTGCATGCGAGATAACGCAGCACTCGATCGCGCGCTCTAAATTCGGCGTAAAATTTATGAGTACGCTAAGCAGCTGTCTCGCCTGAGCGACGTCCTTGCAAGCGGTTATATCGTCGATTAATTGTTCTAGTAAAAATCCGCTATTTAGCTGCTTCAACTATGCCCTCTAAAGCTATCTTGCCCTCAGCTATCTCGCGTAGGGCGATATCGGCAAATTTCATCTTAGTAACATCGATATCAAGCAAGCTTTTTGCGCCGCCGGCTAGGGCCTCGGCTCTTTTTGCTACGACTAGAGCTAGCTTATATCTATCGTCTCCGACTAGTTTTAGAGCCTTTGCCGCTACTTCTTCAGATCTCATTTATTCTCCTTAAATTTAATTTCTTACGATAGAGCAAAACGCACTCTCGTCGCCTTGTATGATTTTGAGCAGGTTTCCATCTTTAAACATATTGCACACCAAGATCGGTAGCGAATTATCCTTAGCTAGCGCAATTGCCGTATCGTCCATCACTTTGATATCGTCACTCATAGCAAGCTCGTAGTTTAGCTCTTTTAGCAACGTCGCGTTTTCAAATTTATGCGGGTCTTTATCGTAAACGCCGTCTACTTTCGTAGCTTTGATTATCATATCCGAACCGATCTCGATAGCGCGTAAGGTAGCCGCCGTATCGGTGGTGAAAAATGGATTTCCAGTTCCCGCGGCAAAGATCACGACGCGACCTTTTTCAAGGTGTCTGTTCGCGCGTCCGACGATGAAGGTTTCACAGATAGCCTCCATCTTTATCGCGCTTTGTACGCGCACGTCTAGACCTACGCTCTCTAGTGCCTCTCTCATCGCGATGGAGTTTATCACGGTAGCTAGCATACCCATATGGTCGCCGCTGGTGCGCTTTATGATGCCGTCTCTAGCCGCGCTAACGCCGCGTATGATGTTGCCTCCGCCGATAACGATGCCCACCTGGATACCGTTTTCGACTAGTTCTTTGATCTGTTTTGCGATAAATTTAAGCACAGCGTTATCTATGCCAAAGCCGCTGTCTCCAGCTAACGCCTCGCCTGAAAATTTAACTAAAATTCGCTTTTTTCGCTCCATTTTTCATCTCCTTAAATTTTCGGATTTTAGCTAAATTTGCTTTAAATTTTGCTAATCTCGGCGCGCAGGTGCTATTTTAGGCTGATTAGCTCGAGGGGGTCTATGTGGTAGTTTTTCTGCGTAACTTCAAAGGTCAGATCACGCTGCACGCGGCCGATTACGTAGCCTTTTTGTACTTTTGCGCCCACTTTTACGGTAGGGGCGATCTGGCTAAGGTGCGCGTAGATCGTATGGATGCCGTTTGGATTTTCGATGATGACTACTTTATCTAGCATCGCAGTTTCTTTAGCAAAGACCACTTTGCCGTTAAAGACGCTTTTTACCTTTGCGTCGGCCGAATTTGCGCTAAGCACGACCGATTCGTTAAAAATTTTGATGTTATAGATGGGATCTACATAGTTGCCGAATTTTTGTTTAACCGTAAAGCCGTCAAGCGGCGCGATAGTCTTTTCACCGCTGTATTTTTTAACAAGACTCGTTTGATAGCTTGAGCCAAACTGTTTCACGTCGCCCTCAGACGCGCTTGCGGCGGCCTCGCCTTTTTTATCTTTCTTATTTTTTTGAGCTTTAGCCTCAGCCGCTTTTTGTGCAGCTAGAGCCTTTTTAGCCTCCTCGCTCTCTCTTTTGGCGACGATTTTTAGCTCTTCTAGAGTCTTTCTGATCTCGTCTTGTTGAGCTTGTAAGCGCGAGAGTTGCTTTTGATAAATTTCCTTATCCCGCTTTAAATTTGCCAGCGTTTTCATCTGCTTGTCCTGCAGGGAAACTAGCTCGGCTTGCTTAAATTTAAAGGTTTTTAAATTTGACTTTATGCCGTCTATCTTGTCGTTTTGGGTTTTTATCAAATTTTGCGTACTTTCGTACTGCTTGGCTAGCTCGTTAAAATCATCCTTTAGCACCGAGTTTAGCTTGCTTAAGATCTCGGTCGCAATGATGCTATCCACGCCCTCCTCGTACTCTTTTGGCATTATGAGATCGAAAGAAAACTCGTCCGAGATGATACGCACGATACTTTTTTGGATATTTTTTTGACTTTGCGTTAGGTCTTTGTTTTGCTTTACTAGCTCGTCAAGCTCGCCGCTAGCGCTTTTTGCGCTATTTTCCAGCTGCGCTATTTGGACGATGAGCTCTTTCATCTTGTCGTCGGTTTGCTTGACGCTTTTTTCGCCGCCGAGTATGTCGCCGGCCAGGTCGTCGAGCTTTTTGTTTAGCTGCTTTTCGAGCTCTTTTGAGGACTCGAGATAGGTCGTTTGATTTTTTATCTTTTCGCCCGTGCTTGCGTTTAAGCAAATCATGGCGGCCAGCAAAACGTAAATTTTTCTCATATCGCCGTTGCTTTTCTGGTTACGAGATAAACGGCCAAAAAACTAATCACAAGCGAAACGCCTAGCAGTACTCCGCCCTCGTAAAGTAGATCAATCGCTGGCAAATTTATATTTAGATCCGCAGCAACCTCTTTAACGGGCTGCAAATCCGGCAAGATAATGTAAAAAACCGCCACCAAAACGGTCGCTATAAACGAATCAAACAGCGCAGTTTTGTATAGCGCGCCAGATTTTAGCCACGACGGAGCGCCCAGTAGCGTCATTATCTCGATGCGCTCCTTGTGCTCGTATAGCCAAATTCGCATCTGTTTTGCGATGAGCATAAGCCCGATTAACCCGATTAGCCCCGAAAATATCGCCGAAATATTTTTAATCAGCTGTATGATTTTATAAATTTTATCGTGCGTTTTTGAAAATGTCTCAACCCTGCTCACGCCGTTAATCTTTGAAATTTTATCCTTTATCTCTTGCATATATTGGGTGCTTGGAAAGGCATTTAGCTTTAGCGAGTAAAATTTAGGCAACGCATTTTGCAAAACGGCGATATTTTTTGATGAAATATCTTTAGAGAGCTTCTCTAGTACGGGCTTTGAACTAAGCGGCTCAAGAGATTCAAACGTATGAACGAGCGGCTTTACGTCAGTAACGTTTAGCTCGTTTTGACTCACGATAATGATGTTGTAGTCTTTATTCATCACGGACTCATACTCGTCCACCACTCGCCCGACTAGCAATATAAACTGAATGCCCACGAGTAGCGCCATAAGCGGAATTATAGTGCTTAAGTGGTTTTTAAAGAATTTCATATAGGCGTCCATTTTCTATAGCAAGATGTCTGTAGGGTACTCTTAGCGAGCTTGGTACTTTGTGCGTGACGACCACGATGCAAGTACCCAAAAACTCCTTAGCCGAGCGCAAAAGTCCCCAGATAACGTCGCTTGAGTATTCATCAAGGCTACCCGTCGGCTCGTCGCAAAGTAGTAAATTTGGATTATGCGCGAGCGCCCTAGCCATCGCAGCTCGCTGCTGTTCGCCGCCGCTAAGCTCGTTTGGATATTTGTGCGCTCTGTGGAGCAAATTTACGTGCTTTAAGAGCTTGGTCGCCTGATTTTTACAAATGTTAGCGCTAAGACCTTTTATCATCAGCGGCAGCATCACGTTTTTTTCGATATTCCATTCACTTATTAGGCGGTAGTTTTGAAAGACCACGCCGATGCGCTGCCTTAGTTTATCCAGATTTTGCCCGCCTAGATTCATCATATCGGTTAGGCAGACGTTTAGGGAGCCTGCGCTTGGCTTTATCTCGCCATAAAAAGATTTTAAAAGCGTCGATTTGCCGCTGCCACTTTGCCCGGTGATAAAAACGAAATCATTGGCGTAAATGTCAAATTTCGCGTCCGTTATGAGCTTTTCGCAGCCCTCGTATCCTAGGCAAAGCCCGCTTGCGCTAATTATTTTTTGCATCCGCCAAATACTCCTTCAACGCAAGATGCGCCTTTAAATTTTCAGCCGTAACAAGCGGCTTTTTTATAAAATATCCCGCGCTTTTTTCGCCGAGCAAAACATAGCAGTGCTCGGGCGCGTTAAATGCGCCAAACGCCGCGCGAATCAAAATTTCGCCGTCTTTTTCGTATTTTTCTTCCAAATGCAAGAAAAAATCATCCTCTTTTATTGTTTGGTTGCTAAATTTAGCCGCGACCTTGCTCGCGTCGTAGCCATTTTCAAATTTTAGCTCGCCCTGATCAGCTCTTGGTTCGCTTTGCTTTTCGCAGGTAAAGACAACGTCGTAAATATCTTTTTGGTGCCTTTTCCAGCGGTCTTCATATTTGCTACTTACTTTTAGATCGCGGTTTTTATAAATTTGCACGTCGGCGTCGCTCAAATTTAAAATTTGAGTCAAAGTAAAGTCCGCATACTCGCGGCTATCGGTTCGCAGCTCAAATTTGCCGCCTACTTTTAGAGTTCGCTCGCACTCCAGGGCAAATTTAGCCGACGCCACGCGCCTATGAGGAGCGTCGCCCCAAGGCACGGGAAAATGCAAAAAAATCTTATCTATAAAATTTGACTCCACAAGCGATAAAAGCAACCTCGCGTCGCAGTTTACGAGCATGACGTTGTTTAGATTTCGAGCTTTTGCCAGCTTTGCAACCTGCTCGAGCGAGGGCTTATAGACCTCGATGCCGATAACTAGCGTGTTTGGGTTGTTTTCCGCCTGAAATAGCAAATGCCTGCCCGAACCAAATCCGATCTCGATAAATTTACTTTCAAATTCGCTCTGTTTTAAATTTTCCAGCAGCTCGCTCACATCAAAGATCGCCGAGTCTTTTTGCGTTAAGCGCGTGTTTTTTACCGCGATAGCTTCACTTAAAATTTGATCGCAATAAAGCTCTTTAAATTTCACCAAAGCATTTTGCAAAAGCCCTATTTTTGCAGGCTTCGTTAGCTTTTCGCCTTTTACGACCCAGTCGTTTTCGCGCTTTTTTAGCGTGATAAAAAACTCCTCGCTAGAGCTTTTTGTATAAATAAGGCTAACGCCTTGCCTGCCGTGAGCCTCCCACAAAAAGCTTATCTCGCCGCACTCTTTTGGAGTAAAATTTACGTTTTTAGCTATAAAATTGGGCATTATTCGACGGCTATCTCGGCTTTTTGAGAAGCGTCGGAGCTAATGCCGTATTCATCTACGGCGATAACTTTGTAGCTATATTTTTGCCCGTAAGCAACGCTATTATCGACAAATTCGTTGCCCGTTATATTTGTAAATTTCTGCTCGCTTCCACCGCCGTCTCTTATAACGGTAAAGCTTCTAGCCTTATCAGAGGCATTCCACGTGAGCTTAACCGCCGTGCTGTCGGCCACGATAGAGGATACGACCGGCGCGTCGATAGCTCCTAGCGTCATACCGATGATAGGCTCGCTAGGCTTTTTAGACTCTAGGCCGTCTTTATCGACGATGGTGATTTTATAGTACCTAGTAGCTCCGTTTTCGTTTATGAGATCCTCATAGCTATTAGACGTGGTTTTCACGAGATAGGTGTATGGCATAAATTTGCTTGATGCGCTATAAATTTTATAGTAACCAAAGTCGTCGCTAGCCACGCTGTCCCACGTTAAGATGATCTTTTTAGGCACGTTTTGAGTAGCTTGCGCATTTACGACCTCGCTTGGTAGCTGCTTTGTCGTGGAGTCCACGATCTCGCTTGGTTTTGATATCGTGCCGCTAGTAGTTTTTACGAAAACTCTATATTTATAGCTTCTGCCAGGCTTCACGTCGTCATCGATATATTCGGCGTTTAGTCTGCCTTTTACCTCAGCGATTTGTCTCCAGTTTTCTTTATTTATATCGGCTTTTTCGACGACGTAAGACGCCACGCGAAGGTCTGGATGCGGTCTCCAGATGAGTTTCACGCGCTCGGGTAAATTCGTAAGCGCTCTAACAAAAGGCACGGAGTCCATAAGCGCCTTAGTAGTGGCGCTAACCATCATACCAGGGCCTGAAATTTGCTTGCTCGCGTTGTACGTTCTCATCTCGTAGGTATATGTTGTCTCGGGAGCTAAATTTGCATCCACGTAGTGGCTGGCAAAGCGGTCTTTTATGTCGGCTACGACCTTCATTTTGCCGTTATTTTCGTTTGGATTTGAGCGGTATAGATAGTAGCCCGCGACGTTTGATGTCGGAGTCGGAGTCCACTCAAAGCCAACTTCGGTCATATCGCTGATGGTTTTTAGGCTCTGGACGGTCGGCAAATTCGGATTTACTTGCGCAGGCCCGCTAGAGGATACGCATCCACTCATCACAATGGCTAAAGAGCTCGCTAAGCCCCATAAAATCAATCTTTTCATCTATATTCTCCTTGCTAAATTTGCTAAGTAAAATTTCACTAAAATCATCCCAGACGGGTGCTACAAAGCTCATTTGTTCGCCCGTGCGCGGATGCGTGAAATACAGCCCGTAGGCGTGAAGCATTACTCGGCCGATTTTATCCTTTTCGCTCTTAAAACCGTATAAAGCATCGCCCAAAATATGGCGGTTTAGGCTGGCTAGATGCACTCTTATCTGATGAGTTCTGCCCGTAAAAAGCTTTGCCGCGATCAAATTTACGCCCGCGTTTTTACCCTGCACGGGGCCGCCGGATTCGCTAAAAAGCAGATTCGCAAAGGCGCTTTTTGCCGCGCGGCCGTCTGGAACGATCGCCTTTTTTAGGCGGTTGGCGGGGTTTCGTCCGATAGCTCGCCAGACGATGCAGTTTTGCTTGAGCGGCAGATCTGTTAGCGCTAGATATATGCGCCCCATGCTTTTATCGCTTAGCTGGCTTGAAAGCGCGGCGTGAGCGGCGTTGTTTTTGGCTACGACGATAGCTCCGCTAGTGCCTTTATCCAGCCTGTGCACGATACCAGCCCTATTTTGTCCGCTTAAATCAGATAGCAAAAACCCCTTTGCCCCGAGCCAGTCTACAAGAGTGGGCTCCTTGACGCTGGGAGCGGGATGGACGACTAAATTTGCGGGCTTATTTAGCACGAGCAAATCCTCGTCCTCGTAAATGATCGGTACTTCAAATTCCGCCTCAAATTTAGCCGCATTTTGCTTGCTTTGCTCAAATTTGATCCTCAAAACGTCGCCTAAATTTAGCTTCGCCGAGGGCTTAGTTAGCGGCTTGCCGTTTAGGCTAACCAGCCCGCTTTTTATCAAATTTAGCGCTTGATTTCTAGCGACGTTTAGCTCGGCCGCCAAAAATGCGTCCGCCCTCGCCCGCGCGCTCTCGCAAATTTTGATCTCTTTTTCCGTCATTTTTAGATTTGTTTCCTTTAAAATGCTATAATCGCCCAAAAAAAGGCAAAAATTTGATAAGACTCGATAGGCGAATTTTAACCCATTTTGACTTCGTTCAGCCGTTTTTGATACTTCCTATTATTATTTTATCATACATTTTGGTTTCTGAGGCAAATTCTATCCTAGCCGGCAAGCAGCTTGTGTATTTTGGCGTAGGACTGGCGGCGTTTTTATTTTTCTTTTTGCTCCCCATTCGCAAGATCGCCTGGCTCATACCGCTATTTTACTGGATTTGCATCGTGTTGCTTATTAGCGTAGATTTGTTTGGCACCAGTAAACTGGGCGCAAAAAGATGGCTCGAGTTTCCTTTTATCCACTTTACGCTTCAGCCCTCTGAAATCATGAAACCGGCACTTCTTTTGATGCTAGGCTACCTCATCAAACAGCGCCCGCCCGAAGAAAACGGCTACGGACTCAAGGACTTTTTACGCCTTAGTCTTTATATCCTTTTGCCTTTCGTGCTGATTTTAAAAGAGCCTGATCTAGGCACCGCGCTGATACTGCTCATCGTGGGCTACGCCGTGCTTTTTATCATCGGAGTAAATAAAAAAATTTGGGTCGTGATATTTGCCGGGGTTTTGCTCTCTGCGCCCGTGATCTACGAAAATTTGCACGACTATCAAAAAAAGCGCATTACCGATTTTTTAAGCGAAGAGTCCAACTATCACGTGCGCCAGAGTATCATCGCTATCGGTAGCGGCGGACTAAAAGGCAAGCCAAAAGACGAGGCGACGCAGACGCATTTTAAATTTTTACCGATTTCGACTAGCGATTTTATTTTCGCGTACACGATCGAGCGATACGGATTTTACGGAGGGCTCGCGCTACTTAGCTTTTACGGCGCGCTGATAGCTCATCTGCTCAGCTTAAACTACGGACTAAAGGACGATTATTTCACCCAAACGATGGCGTCAGGGATCGGGATACTTATCTTTATCTACGTGAGTATAAATATCATGATGACGATCGGTTTTGCGCCCGTGGTGGGCATTCCGCTGCCTTTTTATAGTTACGGCGGCAGCAGCTTCGTTACTTTTATGTGCCTTTTTGGGATTTTGCAAAATTTGCTTGCGTTTAGGTTTGATCCGACGTATAGGTTGGTTAAATTTAAAATTTAAACATAAAAACTTTACTAAATACATACGTGAATTTGGATTAAAATAATTTTCAATCAAATCCCAAATAGAATTTGAAGTTTTTAAATATTAACCGCATTTGTTGTTAGGTCACTTTATTGGCGACGTTTTTTGACAGCCTGCCCCGATCGTGCAAGCACAAACCTACAAATGTTTTATATGTACCGAACAAACTTATAATATAATAAGACGATGTACTTTAAAGTATTTGATAAAGATAAATTGAAGTGGTGGGTTCACCAGGACTCGAACCTGGGACCATCCGGTTATGAGCCGGATGCTCTAACCAACTGAGCTATGAACCCGCTAGCTGAAGTGAGGTTGTGATTATAGCAACGCAAAGCTTATTTACTGCTAAATTTTGATTTAAAAACGCAAAAATGTATAATACGCCAAATTTAATCCAAGGCGAGAGATGAACGAAAATTTAAGCGATTTCATAGACGCATTTTTACTAGACGGCGGCGAGCAGAGCCAAAAGGCGCTAATCGCGGCGCTAAAAAAGACAGAGTTCTTGGCTCCCGTACTCATAAACCAAGCCTTAGCAAAACCAGACGGTAGCGCAGCTTATGAAGAAGAGGGCTCAAATATCAAGTTTGTCTTGCTTGAAGACGAGGAGAGCGGACTTAGCTACTTTCCGGCATTTTCCAGTAGGGCCGAGATGATGAGATGGCGAAACGATGCCGAGCAGGAGACGATAAACCTGCGCCTAAAGGACTACGCCGCGATGTTAGATGGCACTGAAGGCAAATACGCCGGAGTCGTGATAGACGCGTTTTCGCATAGCTTGATTTTAGATCTTGCAAAGCTCAAAGCGATCTGCGCTGAGTAAAATTTGATCCAAAAACAGCAGGTCCGCTCGGTAAAATTTAAAGGATAATCCCACCCGCGACCGCAAATTTGAGGGGAGAAAATGGATAAGCTTAGAGAAAAATATATCGCGCTTCAAAAGGCGTTTTGGGACTCGGACGGCGGCGCGGCGAGCATTTTGGCGCTGTATAAATTCAAAGACGAGCTCGAAAAATGCGATGAAAAAGAGGCAAAGCTCGTGCTCGTGGACGTTTATGAGTTGCTGGGGCTTAAAAAGAGCGCTTGCGAGCTTTTAGCCAAAATTTGCGATCCGAAGGATAAAAGGCAACTCAAAAAGCTCGGCTATCTAAAGCAGTATGCGCAAAACGGCGATGCGGGAGCGATAAAGCGCCCCAAAACCGCGAGCGAAGCCGCGCGCCAAAGCAAAAAGCTAAAAAGCCTGCCTCATTTTCGCTACCACCCGGATCCCTTCAAAACAGGCGTGTTCAAGGACGATGTGAACGTGGTTTGCGAGTGCTGCAAGCAGGCGACTGACGTGTATTATTGCGGTAGCGTTTACAGCATGGAGGACGTGAACTACCTCTGTCCGCACTGCATCGCTAGCGGTGCGGCTGCGGCTAAATTTGACGCCAGCTTCATACAGGACGCCGACCCTCTGCCGCCTAGCACTTCGGACTCACAGGCTAAAACCGAGGAGCTATTTAAAAGGACGCCCGGATATTTTAGCTGGCAAGGGGAGCATTGGCTTGCTTGCTGCGACGACTACTGCGAGTTTTTGGGCGACGTAGGCACGAAGGAACTGCAGGATTTGGGCATAGCAGAGAAGGTGCTTGCAGACTACGCCTTGCGCGGGGAATTTGCAGTAGAGGACGTGCGTGATTACCTCGTCGCAGGAGGCGATATGGCGGGCTATCTGTTTCGTTGCACCCACTGCGGCAAGTACAAAATCTATGTCGATGCGAGCTAAATTTTAAAAATCGACGACGTGGCGCGGCAAGCACCCTAAAACAGCCAGCAAGGCGGCGCACCAAAGTAAAAAGCTAAAGGCGTTGCTCATTTTCGCCATCACTCGGGTCTATTTAAAACGAACGTGTTTCGGGGATGATGTGAGCGCGATTTGCGAGCGCTGTGAAGGCGGCGGCATACCCCAAGAAAATGAGCTAAAAAGTTTAAAGCCCGCAGATACAAAAACTTTAAACAATAAATAACGACTCAGACAACAGCAATAACGTAATGTTTGAAGGAAATTACACTGAAAGCAAAGATAAATAACAAAAGGTGACCGATATATATTTTAATGCAGACACCATCTCTTCAAAAATATAAAAATGATATAATCTGAATTGAGAGCAAACCAGTCAGACAAATTCGCAAGGCAGCGGAAATTTAAGACATCTAAATCAGCTGGTGGCCCAAATACAAACAGTGACTAAAAGACAGGGGGTTATGTAATTATGAAAACTATTTTATTTTGGTTATTTACAGAGATCCAAAGTAAAGAACTTGGATTTATTGCTATTAGACGTGGCGTAGTTTTAAAAAACTTAATGAATTTTAGTAAGTATAAAATTCTTATCATTTTACTTTGTTTGTTTTATTGTCTCAATATTAATATCGCAAATAGATTTGATTTGTTTGTATATAATTTAGCTTATTTGATTATTAAAATATCATTGCCATTGTTTATTCTTTATATTTTCATAGACAAAAACAGCACTCCAAAACAAATTAATATCTCAAAAATAGACTTAATGCCACATCTTATGATAATTCTTTCAGGCTATTTTATGATGATTATATACATATATGCAAAAGAGTATTTTTTATATTTTTTATTTATAACAACAATATTATTTTTTGTTTTTGCAATTAGAAGTATAAGTTTTGTTTTATTTTATATGCCAACTTGCGCCAAATTCTTTTCTGATTTCATTGATATGTTTGTTTATGGTGGCTTTAAATTTGATGTTTTTATATATCCATTTTTATTTATTTTAATGGTATTTTTATATGACAAAACGAATAAAAAATTTAACTTTAAAAGAATAAAAAATGAAAACAACAATTAAGACCGCTCTACTAGGAACATCTTTAGGTATAAATACTGTGCCTCATTGTTTATAGGTATTACGTAAATTTATGAAATACGTAACCGAAGCGGATTTCAAATTTTAAAGCCTAAAATCCATCATTTATAAAAAATTACTCCTCGCCCGAATCAAACCCCAGCTCCAGCGTCCTTATCTCCCCTATCGCATTTCCTGCGATCCCCTTTATCGAGCCAAACATCTCGATCGCGTTGTCGCGCACCTTTTCGATCTGTTTTTCGCGGCTCTTCCAGATGCGTTTCATCGCGTTTTTCTCGCGCTCCAGCTCCTCGCTCATCGCAGAAAAACCCTCCACGATAGCCTCGATGCGCATCTTAAACTCGTTGCTGACGAGATACGAGTAGAGCATCTCCATCTTGTTTGAGCGGTTTTGCGCGGAGTTCCTGGCAAAATTTAGCTCCACGACGCCCTGCCTTAGCACGAAGCAAAGCGCCTTAAACTCCTCGTAGTTGCACACCCATACGCCGTCAACCAGCCCCATGCGCTCTAGTTCCTTTGGGCGAGCCTCGCTAACTAGCACCCCGACGTCAGCGCCCGAGGCGCGCATATCGGCCTTAAATTTTTCTATCCATTCGTTTGAAAAATTTTTCGTGCGTTTGCTCTCGTAGTAGATTTTGCCGCAGTTTTGCACCTCGCGGGTATTTACGATCTGCATCACGTCCGCGCCGTTTGCGCCCTTTTTGACCTCATCTATGGTGTCAAATACGAACTTCTCGCGTAGCCACGCCTCGATAGCGAGCTCTTGCGTCTCGCCTTGCAGCTGCTCGCTACCCTGCTCTATGCGCCTTTGCGCCTCGTTTAGCTGCTTTTTTAGCGCTTCTAACTGCTCGTCTTTTTGCTTAAATTTTAGCTCGTTTTGCTCGGCTAGAGCCTTGCCCAGCCGCTCTTTTTCCTCGTTTAGGCGTTTGCTTAGCTCAGCCTCGGTTTTAGCCATCAGCGCGCTTTCAAACTCACTCTTTTCACGCTTTAGCTTTTCTATCTCAAGCGTCTTTAAATTTAGCTCGTTTATCTGCTTTGACTTTGCTTCAAGCTCGGTTTTTAGGGCATTTACTATGTTTAAATTTTCGCCCTCGAGTTTTGCTTTTATTTCGTTTTCAAGCTCGGTTTTTTTAGCGTTTATGGCTGCGGCAAATTTAGCGTCGAATTCTTTTTCCTTCGCGCTTAAAGCGTCCAAATGCGCCTTGTATTCAGCCCTTTTAGTTTCGATCTCTTTATCAAATTCTCGCCTAGCCGCCGCCATTTTTTGCTTCATTTCAAGCTCAAGCTCGGTTTTTAGAGCCAAATTTACATCGACTTCGGCGCCGCAGTTGCCGCACTTTACGCTACTTTGCACTTACAGCCTCGTTTTCATTTTTTCAAATTCGTCCTGCACGGTGGCCGAGTTTGGCTCGTTGCTCATCTTGTCTATCGCGTCGCCGTAGAGGCTGGTTAGATAAATCACGACGCAAGAGACCGCAAAACCCGGCAGTATCTCGTAAACGTAAGAATTTAGCCCGAGCGCTATCCACGCGATCACCGTCGCCCCACCCGTTATCATGCCCAGAAGCGCCGCTAGCGCGCTCATCCTGCGCCAGTAAAGGCTAAAAAGCAGCACCGGTCCAAAGCTCGCGCCAAAACCCGCCCACGCGTATCCCACGACGTTTAGCACGCTTTCGTTAAAGCTAAAAGCAAGTGCGGTAGCCACCAGCGCGACGGCCACGACGGCATATCTGCCGGCTGCAACCTGAGCTTTTTGCGAGATTTCTTTTTTATAAAAGGCAAACACGAAGTCCTGCGTCACCGAGCTTGCGCTAACTAAAAGTTGGCTAGATATCGTACTCATAATGGCTGAAAGCACGGCTGAGATAATAATACCCACGAAAAACGGATGAAACAGCGTCTCGCCAAGCTGCAAAAAGACCTTCTCAGGGTCTGCTATAGGTAAATTTAACTCGCTGTAATACACAAAGCCGATAAGCCCGCTCATCATCGCTCCGGCTAAGCCTATCGCCATCCAGCCGATACCGATGCGGCGCGCTTGGGCTAGCTCTTTTGAGCTTCGTATCGCCATAAATCTAACTATGATGTGCGGCTGTCCGAAATATCCAAGCCCCCACGCTATGAGTCCTAAGATGCTTAAAAAAGTCTGGTTGTAAAAGACGTTTAGATGGTTTTTGCCGTATTTTGCCACCTCATTCCAAAAGGTAGCACCGTCCGGTAAATTTAGATTACAAAACGCGACTACCGGCACGGCGACGAGCACCAAAAACATCAGCATACCCTGAAACGCGTCCGTGATGCAAACCGCTCGAAATCCGCCGAAAAACGTGTAAAAAACGACGATAGCCAGCGTAAAGATCGCGCCGAATTTAAAATCAAGGCCAAAAAAACTCTCAAAGCTCTTACCGCCCGCTATTATCCCGCTGCTCACATATAGCGTGAAAAATATCAAAATCAAAAGCCCTGAGACTATGCGTAAAATTTTAGTCTCGTCCTTGAAGCGATTTTGTAAAAAATCGGGGATCGTGATGCTGTCGCTGGCAACCTCGGTATAAACGCGCAGGCGCTTTGCTAAAAACAGGTAGTTGCAATACGCTCCTATAACGAGCCCCAAAACCATCCAAATCGTAGCAAGCCCCGTGGCATATAGCGCGCCCGGCACGCCAAGCAGCATCCAGCCGCTCATATCGCTAGCTCCGGCGCTTAGCGCGGTTACGACCGGCCCTAGACGGCGGTTATCGAGCAGGTACTCGCCCATATTGGCGTTTTTGTTATAAGCATATCGCCCCACGAAAAGCAAAAATCCAAAATACAGCGCGATGGCGATATAGCGAGCGTAATCCATTAAATTTCCCTCGTTTTTTAAATTTAAGTTACGATAATATGATAAATTTGTTTAAAAGATAATTTTTTCGCGTAAAAAAGGTTAAATTTATATTTTTTTTCGTATTATTAAGCCTCATTACGCTTTTAAGGTTTAAGAAATGCTAAACGAAAAATTTTTCAGGGCGCTATTTTTCGTCCTCATCGTCTCCGCGGGCGTTTACTATTTTTATCCGACGGAGTTAAACGAGGCGCAACGTCTAGCCTACCTTAAAAGCTACGGCGTGACACTGGGGCGCACTATCGGCGGCACTGCCATCGGCGTGACCTTGGGCTTTATTTTGGCGTTTTTAAAATTTTTAAATATCAAAATTTTAAGCTTTCTCATCGACGAATACGTAGATATCCTACGCGGAACGCCGATTATTTTGCAGCTTCTTATATTTTCGGTCGTGATTTTCGCAACCTGGAGCGATAACTTTTACGTCGCTTTGATCGCGCTTGGGCTAAACAGCTCAGCATACGTCGCAGAGATCGTGCGTAGCGGCATAAATAGCGTCGATAAAGGGCAAATGGAAGCCGCAAGGGCAATGGGTCTAAACTACTACATCTCGATGCGCGAAGTGGTGTTCCCGCAGGCAACTAAAAACATCCTACCTGCGCTTGCGAACGAATTTATCTCGCTATTTAAAGAGACGTCAGTCGTAGGCTACATCAGCGTCATCGACATCACGATGCAAAGCAAAAGCCTACAAGCGGTATTTTATAGTCCCGAGCCCGTGATTTTCACGGGTATAGTTTACTACGTCAGCGTGAAGTTCTTTACGTTTTTGGTTAAAATTTTAGAGAGGAGGCTAAATCGCCATGATTGAGATTAGAAATTTGAGTAAAAATTACGGCGATTTGCGCGTCTTAGACGATATCAGCGTAGATATCAAGCAAGGCGAAATCATCGCTATCATAGGCCCTAGCGGCGGCGGCAAGAGCACGTTTTTGCGCTGCATAAACCGCCTAGAGGAGCCAAGCGGCGGGCACATCAAGATAAACGGCGAGGATATAACGGACAAAAAAACGGATATAAACAAAATCCGCCAAAAAGTGAGCATGGTTTTTCAGCACTTTAACCTTTTTGCAAATAAAAACGTCTTGCAAAATTTAACCCTAGCTCCGATAAAAGCGGGAATTTTAGATAAAGAAAGCGCGGAAAAAAGAGCCGACGAGCTACTAAAAAGCGTGGGTCTAAGCGATAAAAAATACGCCTTCCCGCACAAGCTCTCGGGCGGTCAAAAGCAGCGTATAGCGATCGCTAGAAGCCTAGCGATGAATCCCGAGGTCATACTCTTTGACGAGCCGACCAGCGCGCTAGATCCAGAGATGATCGGTGAGGTGCTAGACATCATGAAAGACGTCGCCGCAAAGGGTATCACGATGCTAGTCGTCACGCACGAGATGGGCTTTGCTAAAAACGTGGCAAATAGGATATTTTTCATGCATGGCGGTAAAATAGCCGTGGATGACACACCTAAAAACGTATTTGAAAACCCTAGCAATCAGCGTTTGCAGGATTTTCTAGGTAAAATTTTAAACCACTAAAAGGAGGTCAAAATGTCACAAAACATCGTTGCGGCTTTGTCCGCCGGCAAATTTAAAAAACTTTTCGTTTTTGTAGCCGCCGCTTTGATGCTTTCAGGCTGCGGTCAAAGCTCTAGCGAGAGCAAAGATGCCACAGTAAAAAACGAGGCAGCCCCCGTAGCGGCACAACAAACGATAAAAGTAGGCTCGAGCGCGGACTATCCGCCGTTTGAGTACATCGACGAGCACAACAAAATCGTAGGCTTTGAAATCGATATGATAGAGGCCGTCGGTAAGAAAATCGGCGTCAAATTTGACATACAAAATATGAGCTTTGACGGGCTAATCCCCGCACTAAAAACGGGCAAGATAGACGCCGCGCTAAGCGGTATGAGCGCGACTGAGGAGAGAAGAAAATCGGTCGATTTTACGAAGCCTTATTATTTTTCGGATAATCTTTTCATCCGCAAAAAAGGTACCGACGTAAATGCGACCAATATGCATCTCAAAAAAATAAGCGCGCAAATAGGCACACTGCAAGAGAGCGCGGCTAAATCTATCTGCGGCGACCTATCCGTGCCTGCAGAGACCGTAGCGGCTGCGATTTTGTCGCTAAAAGCGGGCAAAATCGACGTCGTACTAACAGATAGCCCGATCGGCTACGAGTATCTAAAGCAAAACTCCGATTTGGAGGAGTTTTTAAAGCTTCCCGACGGCACCGAAGGCTTTGCCGTAGCGTTTAATAAAGGTAAGCACCTAGAGCTAATCGGCAAGATAGACGCCGCGATAGAGGAGCTCAAAAAGAGCGGCGAATTTGACAAGATGATGGAAAAATACGGCCTGAAGTAAATTTGCGAGCCCGCACCAAAACGCGGGCTTAAATTTGAAACCAAATTTAAAGGAGAGAAAATGAAAAAGATTTTTGCGCTGCTTTTAGCGGCTCTAGCTACGCTTGGCGCTGCCGAGCTAAAGATCGGTACAGCCGCCAACTATCCGCCGTTTGAGTACGTGGACGAGCAAAACAAGATCACCGGCTTTGACATGGATCTAGTAACCGAGCTCGCTAAACGCGCGGGTTTTGAGTACAAGATCGTAAATATGAGCTTTGACGGCCTAATCCCAGCTCTAAAAACGGGCAAGATCGACGCCGTAGCAAGCGCTATGAGTGCGACCGACGATAGACGCAAATCTATCGATTTCACGCAGGCTTACTATGCGACCGAAAATATCTATTTGCGCGCTAAAGGCAACGACGCTATCGCGAGCAAAGACGCGCTAAACGGCAAAAAAGTAGGCGTACAACAAGGCACCGTCCAAGAGATCGCCGCTAACTCTATCGCAGGCGCCAAAGTCGTACCTGCCGAGGATCCGGTTCCGCTAATCATGGGACTAAAAAAAGGCAAGATAGACGCAGTCGTGCTAGATAGCTCGATCGGTTACGGCTTTTTAAAGAAAAACCCGGAGCTTGAGGAATTTTTCAAAGAAAACGACGGTAGCGAGGGCTTTTCTATGGCATTTGACAAAGGCAAACAAGCCGATCTAATCGCTAAAATAAACGCCGCGCTCGACGAGATGAAAAAAGACGGCAGCTACGACAAACTGCTAGAAAAATACGACCTAAAATAATGAAAAAAAGCGCATTTTTTACTCTGCTTAAATTTTGCGCTTTAGCCTTGCTGTCGGTAAATTTGGCAGCCCAGTTTACCGACATGCAAATCACGCAGACAACCAAATCCAAACGCGAAAAAGTCGCCAAAGAAGTCCTTTTTCTAGAAAAAATTTTAGACTACGATACCTTTGTCTTTAGGCTAAACGCCGCCGTGATCGCCCCTTGCAAGCTTGCAAACGTTAAATTTTACGACGGCGCAAAATGCATAAAAGATAAAAAAGAGCTGGAAAATTTCAGCAAATCCTACGACAAAGAGATCAAAAAGATATTTCGTCCTGAGCGCAACTACTACGTGCTCACGCTAAAAAATCTAGGCGATAGATGGCTGTGCGAGGTAAGCGACGAAAGCAGAATCCTAAACAAAACCCTGGTCAAAAACGGCCTAGCCGCGCCTACTAGCAAAGAGTACCAAAAAATCGAGGTCAAAGAGGACTGGGCGAAGAAAAATCACGCGGAAATTTACGAGTGCCTAACCGGTAAAAAGCTAGAAGACGAAAAAGCAAAGAAAAAGCCGAAAAAAGCCGAAAATAATGCCACCAAAAACGTTCAAACCAAGCAAAACCCTGCGAGCGAACAGCCTACGCAAACGCAGCCGCAAACTCCGCCGCCGCCGATGGAGTCGCAAGGAAACGGCCCCGTAAATTTAAGGGAACTTGGAGTCGAGTTTGGCAAGGATTTTGGCGACAAATAAATTCGCCCAAAGATAAATTTAACAAAACCGCTCAAGGCAAAACAATGAAAAATCCTAAAAAAAATATCCTAATCATCGCAGGCAGCGACAGCGTCGGGGGTGCCGGCGTGCAGGCGGACATAAAAACCTGCGAGGCCTACGGCTGCTACAGCGCGACTGCGATCACGGCTCTAACCGCGCAAAACACGAGCGGCGTGAGTGCGGTAATGCCCGTAACGCCCGAGTTTTTAAACGCGCAACTAGAGGCCGTCTGCACCGAGCTAAAATTTGACGCCGTAAAGATCGGCATGCTCTTTAACGAGCAGCTCATAGCCTGCGTCAAAGCCTGGCTAGAGCAAAACCGCGGCATAAGCGCCGTGATAGATCCCGTCTGCGTGGCAAAATCAGGCGCCAAGTTGCTACAAGAGGGCGCCATAAACGCGCTAAAAGAGCTTTTAAGCCTAGCTCGCATCGCAACGCCGAATTTAGACGAAGCGCGAATTTTAGGGTTAAATTTTGACGGCGAGCGGTTAAATTTGGGTGCGGATCTACCCTGCGACATCGTACTAAAACGTACGCAAACGAGCGAGATTTGCGAAGATACGCTTTATAAAAAAGGCGGCGAGATAGTTAAATTCGGCGAGCCGCTAGAGCGTCCTACGATCATGCACGGCGCGGGATGTAGCTTTGCCACGGCTATCGCCTGCGCCCTAGCTTGCGGGGCAGACGAGATAACGGCGATCAAGCGCGCCAAAGCCTTCGTCGCAAATGCGATCAAAAACGCTCACGACTCAAATTTCGGCGTGCGGCTGCTAGATCACAAAGCCGCGGGCGCAAACCGTGGCTAAAATTTACGCTATCACGGACGACGTCCTAACGCCAGAGAGTAGCGTACTAGCGCAGACCGGAGAGCTGCTAGAGCGCGGCGTAAAGCTTTTACAGTACCGCACCAAGCTTGAACCCAAAAACCAGCGCGTAGCTGTTGCGCTAAAAGAGCTTTGCGAGCGTTACGGCGCGAGATTTATCGTAAACGATGACGTAAAATTTGCCGCAAAAATAGGCGCAAACGCCGTGCACATCGGCAAAGACGACGGCGGAGTAAAAGCCGCTCGCAAGATCCTGGGCGAGGACGCTTTCATCGGCGTTAGCTGCTACGATGATCTAAATTTAGCCCTAAAAGCGCAGGATGAGGGCGCTTCATACGCGGCATTTGGCGCCGTGTTTGCGAGCCCGACCAAACCGTACGCCCCGCTTTGTAAATTTGAAACGATCAGGCGCGCGAAGGAAATTTTACGTATCCCCATTTGCGTGATCGGCGGCATAAATGCAGCAAATATCGCGCAAATCGCCGCACTAAGTCCAGACTACATCGCCGTTATCTCGGCACTCTACCGCCCCGCATCCATAAAAGAAAATTTGCGAAATTTGCAAGCGTTTTTGTGAAAATGCGCTAAATTTGCGTCACTAGCCCGCGCGATGCTCCGACCAAATTTAAGCCAAGTTCGCTAAAATTTGCTACGATGGGGTTTGAAACGAGGCACTAAAAGAGAGCGGCGAGCCTATCAACGGTGCAAAATTTACCCCATTGGAGTTTGAAACACCGTGCTTAATAGCTCTACGGTAGTGCCGCCGGTGCAAATTTACCTCGCTAGAATCTAAAACCAGAGCCTTGCGATACCGCGTCCTCGTCTAGTGTAAATTTATCCCGTTGGGTTTGAAACAGCGTGTTTGCGAGCTTGAGGCGGGCGCTTGCCGACGGTTAAAATTTGCTTGATCAAAAAGGAGAAAAATGAAAACTCTAATCATCTTAGCTCACCCGGGCATCCAAAACTCGGTCATAAACAAAAGCCTGCTACAAGAGGCTCTCAAAGAGCCGCAGCTCTTTAGCGTTCATGATTTGACGCAGGTTTACGCAGGCGGCGATATCGATGCCGCGCGCGAGCAAGAGCTCATCAGAGCCCACGACGCCCTCGTTTTGCAGTTTCCGCTTCATAACTTCTCCTGCCCTCCGATTTTAAAATCGTGGATCGATGCGGTGATGACGCACGGCTTTGCCTATGGGCGCGGCTCGGACGGTATCGCGGGCCGCAAGGTCGCGCTAGCCGTGACTGCGGGTATCAAAAAGAGTGACTACTGCCCGCAAGGACGCTATCATTTTAGCCTGCGCGAGGTTCTTACGCCGTTTGAGCTTGCGTTTAAATACTATTTTCACGCCGATTACCGCGACTTTTTCGCATTTTACGGCGCCGAGGAGACACCGGGCATGGACTACGTCTCAAGCGACGGCGAAATAGAGCGCGGAGCTAAAGAATACGCGGAGTTTTTGCGAAATTTAGGCTAAATTTGACAGTCGCAGTTAGCCTTGTCATGCGTAAATTTGCCTCGCTTAAATCACGAAGGTCGCGCTAAATTTAAGCTTTATCGCAGTTATTTTCACGATTTAGTGTCCGGCAAAATTTGCAAGCTTTTACAACATGAGACGGCTTTAAATTTGACGAGCCCGCTTACGCTACTCAAATTTTACGCCGAATTTTAGCGTCAAATTTGCGGCAGCCGGGCTCAAATTTGAAGTTTCCGTGCCAAATTTGCCAAGCCGTGCCAAAAACTAATCCTTTTTATAAAACACGTTAAAGCAGACTCCGCCGAGCAAGATTATCAAGCCGGCAATCCCCGCAAAAGGCGAAAACCAAAAATCCATCGTCCCAGCATAGAGCAAAACAAGCCCCGCGCAAAGGCTGATCGCGATATCCACGCTAAACCAAAGCGCCCTTTCAAAAAAGCCTTGCGACTTTTTCGCTGTCAGGTTTTTGCTGAGATTTCGTACTTCTAAAACCTTGAAATTTTCGTATTTCACGCTCGCTTCGTCGCCGTTTGCTAGCTCCAGGGCGCGCTTTTTAGGGCTACTACCCCCACAAAAACGTATCGCCGACCGTGACGCTAAAATAATTTTTCTCTTTCGTCTCAAAAATCCTTAGATTGCGCACCGCGCCGCTAACCTCGCCACTAGACTTGGGCTCTTTTGCGGCGCCGAGCACCGACCTAACGCGCAAGCCCAAAGACGCCTCGCGGTGACATTTAAACCAAGCAAAAGCAAGAGAGCCCAAACCAAAAACAAGTAGCAAATCGCTAAAAGCGGCCGCCGTTCGTCAAACCCCGAAAAAACAGCCCAAACGCCGACCGCGACAAACAACAAAAACAGCATGAAAAACAGAGTCGCAAAAAAGGAGCTAGGCTCGTAGGCGTACCAGGCCGCGGAGTTTAAAGAGCGGTTTTTTAGCCCCAAAACCCGCCCCTTTTTATCGCAAACCGTCAGAATCTCATCGCCGTCATTTACCGGCAAGAGCGGGCTTTGCAGTGAGCGAACACTTAAAATTTGACCCTCCAAGCTAAAGCTATAATCAAACCCGCTTTTGTCTTTATAGACGCACTCAAGCGAATTTACGCGGCCGCCGAGCAGTTTTAAACCGTTTTGCGTTTCTTGCAGGCTAAATCCTTTTAAATTTTAAGTTTTCGCGCCCGAAATTTGAGCGATATAAATTTGCGCGCCTACAAATTTGATCGCTCGTTCGCCTGCTAATTTTAAAATAGACGCCGAATTTGCCGCGTTTGGCAGCGTTTTTGGGCGGGCGAATTTGACGACGAACTACAAATCCGCTTCTTTTAAAAATTTTCTCAAAGCTAGATACGCGTTTGCCTTATCGGTCGGGGTTTTATCGTCTGTATACATCAAAGGTACCGATAAAAGCAAACAAATAAAAACCGCAAAAATAAGAAATAAAGAGACGGGCGTCGGGAGATAATTGCATAGGTAAAAAATTGGTATCATCAAGACAAAACCATAAAGTTCTGGCCTCGGCAAAAACTTAAGCACAGCCTCCTCAAAAATCATCAAATGCGCGCACCAAGAGTAGTTTTTTAGCCACTTGCCTGAGGTCAAATTTTTAAAATTCCAAACCTCATTTTTCCCGTCGTAAACGATAGCTAGGCGATAGCTAGGCGATCGTTTTCGCACGGCACGAGGCGCTCTTTAGCAATTTTGGCGCTAAATTTAACGCCCTCTATCTCAAAAACGCAGTCATCCGTCGCCGCATTCCATCTCACGTTTTTTACCTCGCCCGCTAAAACCTGAAACTCGCGCGAATCTCGCATCTAATTTTTCTCCAAAGTTTTTGTAAATTCGTAAAAATTAACGCCGTGCAAATTTGAGCGGGGCAAAACCCGCGCGGGCGCGTAAATTTGACTGCGCACAAAAAAGAGCAAGCAAAGACTTTAAGCCTGACGACCGAATTTGCCTGGGCGCTAGCTGAATTTAGCAAATTTACGCCGTAAAGATAGCCGTAAAGCCTGCCGGGCAAAAGCTCGCAAGCCGCAAAATGCCATCAGCAGCGAGCTAAATTTATCCGTAAAAAGCAGTCAAATTTGAGCAAAAGCAAATTATGCACCGCTCGATAAATTTACCCAAAAATCGACCCAAATTTAAGCCTAGCAATTGCCGGCGCGTCAAATTTGAGCCGAATAATCTAAATTTACATGAAACGTAAAGCCGCCCGCAAAAAAGACAAAAGCGCGGACGGTCAAATTTGACGGATCGCTTGGCCGAAAAAAGCAAATTTATGCCGCAAAAGCCCGCAAATTTACCGCGCCGCTAGTCCTTCCAGCTCCTTTGCCAGCGCATTTACTTTCGAGTCGTCCATACCGTTGCGCTCGACGTCGCTCACGACGATATCCTCCCATGTCTTGGCAAACTCAGTCTGCGATAGTCCCAGGCCGCCCTCGCCCTTTGGCAGCATACCGCTGATCACCAGCGCGCGGAAGCACACGTGGCGGTCGCCCTTGTAGGCTTTGCACTGCTCTAGCGAGTTTTTAAACTCGGCTCCTAGGTGCTGCGTGACCTTGTCGTCCGGGTATTTTTCCGCCGCGCGAGCTATATCAAGTGCGGCTTCATAGTACTCCGATATGGCTTTAAACTCATCGTTTTTAGCGGCGTACTCGAGTAGTTCGCCAGCTCTTTTGCTATCTCTTGGCACTCCTAGACCCGTAACGTAAAGCAGTCCCAGATCCCCGCAGGCGTCTCTTAGACCCTCGTCGCAGTATTTTTTGCGAAGCTCGAATTCCTCTTTAAATTTACCGCTTTCAAAGTAGTTGTTTGCGCCCGCCACGGAGTTGTACTCGCGAAGTACCTTTGCGTACTGCTCGGGGCTATATGGCTTTGCCTGCGCGCAAACGGCGCAAAGAGCAAACAAGGCTACGGCTAAAATTTTATTCATTTCTTTTCCTTTTTGGTTTTAAATTTTTTAATAGTTTTTTTGATGGCCTTTAGCAGATAGGCGACGTCCTTTGGCGTGTGCGAATAGTGCAGGCTCACGCGCACCCAGCCGGGCTTTTGATCAAATTTCTGATCATCTTTTAGTCCGAGTAGATCGTGTCCGTACGGACCGGCGCACGCACACCCCGCACGAGTCTGCACGCCGTAGTCCTCACTCAGCGCCTCGGCGAAATCATAGGGCGAAACGCCTTTTACATTAAACGCAAAAATCGGCAGTCTCGGCACTGCGCGTGGGCAGTAGCTCACGACCTCGGGGATCTTATCCAGCCCCTCGCAAAACTGTTTCGTTAGCTCATCCTCGCGGCTTTTTATGACGTCTAGGCCGACCTCGTTTCGCAGTCTGTATGCTAGCGCGGCTCTTATGAGCCCCATCACGTGCTGGGTTCCGCCCTCCTCCATGCGCTCCACGCTTGGCGCGAAAAAATGCGAGCTGCGACTCACGTAGCTAACCGTCCCGCCCGCGGCGAAGGTCGGTTTGTCTGATTTTACCAGCTCCTTTTTTATCGCGAGCAGTCCGCAGCTACCCACGCCTCCTAAAAGCTTGTGCGGTGAGAGAAATAGCGCGTCGAAATAATCAGCGTCGAGATTATCGTGCGAGCTAAAACTAGCCGCGTCAAAGGCCACCGTCGCGCCGTATCGCTTCATCATCACGTAGATTTTTTTATAGTCGCTGATTATCCCCGTGACGTTTGAGGCCGCGCTAAAACAGCCGATGATCTCGCGCTTTGAGTTGATTTTGAGCAGTTGATCTAGCCTGCCGAAATTTATCTCTCCGCTCTTGCTTAGCGGTATGCGCACGACCTCGCACAGCCCCTCGCGCAGGCTGACTTCGTTTGAGTGGTGCTCGTAGGGCGAGACAATAACGAGGGGCAAATTTGCGCCTTTTACCGCCTCTTCGCCTAGGCGGTTTGCGCTCATAGGCGGTAGATAAAGCCCCATGATTTCCTGAAATTTCTTTATCGCTCCGGTCGCGCCGCAGCCCACAGAGATCAGATAAAATCGCTCGTCAAGCCCCAGCGCGTCTTTTAGGCTTTGCCTTGCTTTTTCGTAACGTTTTTGTGTCTTTAGCGCGTTTGAGGCGCTTTCTGAGTGCGTGTTGGCGTAGGTTTTTAGGTATTTTGCGATCTTGCGCTCTATTGGCACGTAGGCTAGGCCCGAGGCCGTGTAGTCAAAGTAGCGCACGCCTTTTTTTAAAATAATATTTTTTCTGATTTCGTCGATGCTAACCAAAATTTTTCCTTACAAAAAAAGAAATTATAACCAAAGTTGTGCTAAAATGGGCTAAAAAGGAGCAAAAATCTACGCCTTAAAATCAAGCTTCGCGCGCTTTAAGCACCTTGATATCTTGCAGCTTATTTACTTTCATCTAGTCTTTGACGCGCTAAAATTTGAGGCGAATTATTACGATATTTTCGAGGCGATAGAGAAAGAAATTTTAGATAAATTTGAGCTTTTACGGATGAGATTTTACGTTGATTGCCCATTTGCGGACGAGCTAAAATTCTCGCTTTGCAAATTCGCCAAAAACGACCGCAAAAAATTTACGCTCGGTAAATTCTTCCCTCGTCCTCTTGTCTTAAAAATTTACGCCGCCGCGATAAACTCGGGCCTAGTCAGCATCGAAAAGACGCTGGAAAAACCGCGCGTAAAAGATAAACGCCAAAGAGCCAAAAAAGGTGCGGGACGCGAGCTGGCGCAGGATAAATTTATATTTAACGACAACTTTACTAGATTTTGGTTTTATTTCATCGAGCCCAATTTTGCCCTTTTAAAAAACGGCGAAAAGGCCGAGCTGATGGAGCTTATCAGACGAGAGTTCGACTCGTACGCGGGCTTTGGCTTTGAGCTGCTTTGCCGCGAGCTTTTGGCCTTTAGGCTAGGTATCGAGCCCGCGCGGGTGCGGAGTCTGTGGGCTAAAAATATCGAGATAGACATATTTTTAAGCATTGATGGACGCATCGTCGTCGGAGAAGCTAAATTTAAAGAGCATAAAATTTGCAAAAACGTGGTAAATTTACTCCTTAAAAAATGCGAGCGACTAGGCTTTGAGCCCGATGCCGTCGCGTTATTTTCCAAAAGCGGCTTTAGCAACGAAGTGCGCCGCCTAAAAAACGACCGAATTTTACTTTTTGATTTAGAAAATTTCGAGGAGCTTTTATGACCCAGATCGATAAAACCAGCGTCCAAGACGGACTAAAAAGCCTGATCGAGCAGACCTATCTGATAGAACGCGAGTATAAAAACCTGACCGCGTCGTATGCGAATTTGCAAGGCTTCATCAAGGATATCGTGGAGATTTTGCCCAATGCGATCTGGGTTTTGGACGAGGCGGGCGAGATATTTTTGCAAAACTCAGAAGCCCTAAAACTCGGGCAAATTTTAAAATTTATCCCGCAAAATGAAGGCGAGATAAGCGCCGCGGGGCAAATCTACCTCATCAAAATCGCCCAAAAAGAGGGTAAAAAAATCATCTCCGCAACCGACATAACGACCGAAAAACGCACCGAGCGCCTAGCCTCAATGGGTCAAGTTGCCGCCCATCTCGCCCACGAGATACGCAACCCCGTGGGCTCGATCTCGCTGCTAGCCTCCACGCTGATAAAAAAAGCGGGCGACCACGATCGCCCCGTCGTCGAGCAGATGCAAAAGGCCATCTGGCGCGTCGAGCGCATCATCAAGGCCACCTTGCTTTTCACCAAAGGCCTAACGATAAACGCGCGCGAATTTAACCTAGCCGAGCTAAAAGGCGAGTGCGAGGCGGCGATAGAGTGCTACACCTACGGCAAGGAGATCAAATTTAGCCTAAATTTCCCCGACCTGCCCTATGTGGGCGACCGCGATCTGCTCGCGATGGTGTTTCAAAATATGCTGTTTAACGCGATCGATGCGGTCGAGGAAAACGAAGACGACGAGGGCTGGGTGCGCATAGACTACGAGCGGTGCGGCGACGAGCATAAATTTGCCGTGACCGATAGCGGGGTGCCAATCAAAAACCAAGCCATGGTCTTTGAGCCATTTAAAACGAGCAAACTAAAGGGCAACGGCCTTGGGCTGCACCTGTGCCTGCAGATCGTCCAGGCTCATGGCGGCAGCATCGAAATCGAGCTTGAGCCAAAGAGCTTTTGCGTAAATTTGCCCACAAAGACGGGCGGCTAGGCGGGTAAATTTGATGAAATTTGACGCTCCCGGCGAGATTAAATTTGAACGCGAAATTTAGGGCGGCTCGCGGTTTGAGATTAGCTTCGGCGAGCCGAATAACGAATATAAAAACAATCAAAACAAGGAGAGAAAATGAAATTTGACGCGAAAATTTTAGAGGATTTGGCGGTGTGGTTTGAGGAGCTAAAGGAGATTAAATTTAGCGAACTTTTAGCGGGCGAGGCGGCAAACACCGCATTTATCAGCGTGGATATGATAGAGGGATTTTGCAGCACTGGCCCGCTAGCTAGCCCGCGAGTGGGCGCGATCGCGGACGGTATAGCGCAGACTCTTAGCGCAGCTTACGCGGCGGGTGCGAGAAATCTCGTGCTACTCGAGGATAGCCACGAGGCAAACTGTGCGGAATTTGACGCATTTCCTCCGCACGCGGTCAAAGGTACAGAGGGCGCAAAGACGATACCGCAATTGCGCGAATTGCCGTTTTTTGACGAGATAAAAATCTTTCGCAAAAACTCCCTGAGCGCGGCTTACTGCACCGATTTTAACGCATTTCTCGCACAAAATCCGCAGATCGACACCTTTGTGGTGCTAGGCGACTGCACGGACCTTTGTGTCTATCAGCTAGTCTCGCACCTAAAACTTAGCGCAAACGAGGCAAACATCAGGCGCAGAGTCGTCGTACCGGCAAGCCTCGTCGCCACCTACGACGCGCCGGGGCACGAGGGGGACTTTTATCACGCGATGTTTTTGCGGCATATGCAAACGGGTCTTGGCGCGCAGGTCGTGCGAGGGATTAAATTTTAGCGCCGATTTTGCGGGCGGAGCAGGCGGTAAATTTGAGCTAAAGTGCTAAATTTAAGACTTTTGGCGGCGCGTAAATTTGCCCTACGTATCGCTGCGAGTTTGTAAAAAATCTTTAGGATAATAAATTTGCACGCCCTTAGCGTCCGTCTGCGCGGCGGCAGCGTAGAGGCAATTAGAATAAAAAAGATCGTAGCCGCGTTATTTTAGGTATAATGCGGGCAATGCGGAGATGTCGCATGAATTTATATTAGGAGGCGTTTTATGAAAATTTTAGGCAAGATTCGAGTCGGCGCGGCGGCGCTTGGAGCGGTGATGTGTTTTAGTAGCGCGCAAGCGCTTTATGTTATCGATTATATCGATTTTAACGAGCAGTGGTTGCGGCAGGATGCGTATAACCGCGCTATGAATGAAGCAAGAAAAAATCTAAATCCACCCGATGATTCCGCCTATGTCAAAGATATCAAGACCGATATACTCTATACGGGCGCGCTGGTACGAGCTGGAGATCATTTTTTGGATATGGACGGCATAGAGCAAATAGCGCAGCTTTTTCCTGCCGCGCAGCAAGACGAGGGGCGGCGCTTGCTAGTAGAGGGCATAGATAAGCTAAACGGCAGCGTCGAGCAGCTATACGGCATACCCAAAGAAAACGTGGCGACTGGCATCGTGGCGCTGCTAGGGGGCGCTTACGCGGCGTATTTTAATCATCCGATGCCGGACGAGGCTGTAAAGCCCGCATTTTTGCAGATCGCCGAGTTTTTACGCAAAAAACCGGAGCTGTTTGAGGGAAAAGCTACGGAAATGATGAACTCGTATCAGATATCTATGGGGCTTGGATTTTTGCTGATGGCGATGCAGCAGGAGTTACAGCAGCATCCAAATCCCGCGCACGAGGCAGAGCTAAAAGCCGTAGGCCGGCTGGTTTTTAAATCATTACTAAACGTCGAACCAGAGCAAATGGATTTTACCGCATCCGGCATAGTCTTTAAGTAGGCGTTTTGATTTTTGCGCTAGCAAAGCAAAACTACATTCGGGCTCGCGCTACCTTTTAGGTGGATTGCGGCGCAAAAAGTCGTCCTAGCGACGCTTTTAGCCGCAGTCAGGTAAATAGCCAAACATAAACGCGAGCCACTTTTTGACGCACCCGACTTTTGGCCGCGACCGAGCAAATAGCCAAACCGCGCTCAAGGGTAAAATTTAAATAAAGCCGCGCAGTTTGAAAATTCGGCCGATTTTTTATTTTGAAATAGCGGGCGCATTTTTCGGCGTTTTTAAAAGCTTAAAGCCAAAATCGCCTTTACGCTTTTGCTTCTAAATAAACTCTCTGGGATGATAAATTTGCACGCCCTTAGCCTCCGTCTGCGCCGCGGCGATGACGGCAGCCGCGATATCTTGCGTGCTCATCGGGCGGTAGTTCGTTAAGATAAACTTCGGCAAAAGCCCGAATAGCCAAACCATAAAGAGCTCGCCTATACGCACCTGCTCGCGCTCGCTTTTTATCGCAGGCAACCGCGCGATTTGCACGCTCTCGTATTTTAGTGCGGCGATCTTTTTCTCTGCCTTGCCCTTTGCGCGCAGATAAAAAAATCTCGACCGCTCGTCTGCGCACTGCGACGAAATGAGTGCAAAGCGGCGAGCGCCTGAGGTGATACCCCATTTTGCGATATTTACGGGGTAGCTCACGTCCACTTTATAAAACTGCCCGCGACTGCCTGCTTGCTTCATCGTCGTGCCAAGCGCGCAAAATATCTCGTCTATCTCGCGCGGCGGCATGTTTTTTACATCGCTAAAATTTACGATCTGAGTCTCTAGCTTTTCGTGGCTAAATTTTAGCTCCCTGCGCGCCCAAACGATGATTTTGTCGTAGTTTTCATTCTCGCAAAGCCCGCGCACGATCTCGCATCCGACTGCTCCCGTGGCACCCACAACCAAAGCTGTTTTTCCCATTTTCGCTCCTCGATTTTCTTTAAATTTTACCGCGCTTTGCAGTCAAATTTAACTCAGGCGCTACGTTATTCTAAATTTTACGCGTGTATCGTCCACACGGCACGGCTCGTCGTGCGATCTATAAATGCGTAAAATTCAAAGGCGCCTGCCTGCGCAGCTTGTCGCTACGAAGCTAATCAAGTCCTGCTCGCACGTAAAGAAGCAACTTAACAGCGCAAGCTATAAGTGAGCTTGCGCCTCACCCGATCCGCTATTTGGCGGCTGCTATATAATTAAATTTCGGTTCGCTAAGTTTAAATTCGAAGCTAGCCAAATCTACCTCTCCGATGCATGCATCGCTATCGTAAAGCGTGAGCAAAAATTCTGCCGTTTGTTCGCTGCTGTGGTATTGCGAAAACGCCGCATCGTAATCAAATCCGCGCTTTCCCGAAGCTACGTCGCAAAACTCGCTTTTAGTCGCGGCGGGAGCTAGAACTTTAGCCTGCATTTTGGCCTCTTTATCCTGCGCCAGCTCGTGGCTCAAACCCTCGGTGAAAGCGCTTACGAAAAATTTTGTAGCGCAATACGGCACGACGCCGGGCGCCAGAAAATAGCCGCCCACGGAGGAGATGTTTATAAGCTGAGTTTGTTTGCGTTTGTAATCTCGCGTAAATAAGCTCGAAAGTATCGCGAGCGCGGTTACGTTTAGGTCTATCATTCTTACCGTTTTTTGTAAATCCTGCTCTCCCACTAAGCCAAAATCCCCAAAGCCAGCGCTATTAATTAGCGCCTTTAGCTCGTAGCTTTTTAGCTCGTCCCAAAGCGTCAGGACGTTCTCGCTGCGCGCAAGGTCGCAAATTTTAACGACGACGTCTGGTTTGGGCGAAATTTTAGCGATCTCGTCCTTTAAGCTTTGCAGAAGCTCCGCTCTGCGCGCGATTAGGATCAAATTTTCTCCGCGCCTAGCAAACGCCTTTGCCGTAGCCGCTCCGATACCCGAACTTGCGCCGGTGATGACGATATATTTTTTCATTTTCTATCCTTTCTTGGTTTTTTCAGTTTGAAATTTTACTAAAACCCGCCGCGTATTCACGCGTGCACTCATCTTAAATTTACAAACTCGCCCGCATTTTGCGAGCGGTTTATTCCTCGCTTATGGGCGTGCGCTTAGTATCTATCGCTTTACCGTCCAGATAGTACCGACCGCCGGCGACGTAGTGAAGCGTCTTTAACTCGTCAGGGATCTTTTCAAACAGCCAGTGCCCGCCGTCAAATATCCGCTCGTCCGCATACGCCGCGACGACCTCGCCGATAAAAAGATCATAATTCTGCTCGTTGTGAGGCTCCGGGATTCGCTTGCAAACGAGCCATGCGGCGCAGCCCGCGATCAGCGGTACGTCGAACTCATCTTTATAAAAAATTTCCACGTTTTTCATCTTGTCCGCGTTATCAAAGCGCGAGTTGTTCTCGGCGCCCAGCTCGCTAACCAGCTCCGCCTGCGCTGCCGTTGGGATCTGCACGGCGAAATACCCGCTCTTTTCGATGAGCGTCCTCGTGTACGAACCGTTGTGCGGCACGATGGTGACCTTGTCGTAGTCAAGCGCCTGCGCCCACGTTATCGCCATTGCATTGACGTCGCCATCGTATTTTGCCGATACGAGTGTGGTCGCGCCCGGGTTTAAGATACGATATGATTTTTGTAGATCGACTTTGATGATAGCCATTTTTGCTCCTTTAGCCTGGTTTTGTTAAATTTGCCCGCTTTTTTGAGCCGCCTTGGCGAGCTTTTCAAATTTGACTTTAACTCGCCAGGCCGCCATATCAAGCCCAAAAGCCGCAAATTTAGCTAAATTTACCGCACCTTTTCGCAGTGTTCTCCGTACGGCACCAGCTCGCAAAGCCGCGCATGCAGCCGCTTTACCTCATCCTCACCGGAGATCTCGCGTAGCTCTTTTTCGTGGTATTTAGCTAGCATGATGCAGCCTGCGAGCATGTCCGTTTTGTGGCAGCTTCTAACAAGCGCCATTACCCCTTCCTTGGCCCCGTAAGGCATCGCCATCGTGCCGAATCTAAAGCATCGCCAAGCGTCCATCTCGCACGCCTTGCGCAGATAGCCGACCGCCTGCTCTGGCGCGCTGCTACCGATCGCTAGTCCCAGATGCTCGCATCCTAGCGCCGAGCCCTTTTCGCATGCGGTTTCGTATAGTTTTTTCGCGCGTTTTTCGTCCTTGCCTGGCGCGCCGTCAGCCTCAAGACTCTTGCCATAAATCACGCAAGCGTCCTGATAGCCGTTATCGCAAGCCGGGCTCAAAATCTCCCTTGTGGCGATAAAATCCTTGTTATTTATATACATTTCGCCCGCCGCAGCGCACGCGTCAAATTTGCCATCCTTGCACGCGCCGAGCAAAATTTGCATCGCCTCGCGGATGTCTTTTTCGTTTTGCTTTTTAGGCTGCTTTTGGTAAAACAAGATCACTCGCTTGCAAGCTCTCGCGTCCTTTTGGGCGCAGGATTTTTTGAGCTCCTCGTATCTAGCGCTTAAAAACGCCTCTTTTTCGGGGCTGAGTTCACCTTTTTTGGGCTCGCCAGCCGCAGCCGCGATAGCAAAAAGTATCAACACAATCAAATTTTTCATTTTATTCCTTAAATTTATTTTCTTAGCGCCTTTGCGAGGCTAATGCCCATTATTATAATTAAAATTTGTAGCTTTTTACAAGGTGTCGATAATAATTTAAAGGGCAAATTTGCCCTTTAAATTTAGTTTAGTAGAAGTGATTTTATATCTATTTTTTGCTCGATCATCTTGCTCTCAAGCATAAATTCTTGCGTAGCTTCAAGCGCTTTTATATCTTCAGCCGTGATCTTTGAGCTAAAGTCGTACTGAGGATACATGCTCTTTACCGCCTCTATGCTAAGCCCGGTCTCTTCGGCCGTAAATTTAAGCGCCTCATCCTCGTTCGCCTTGATGTAGTCTAAAATTTCATCCTGAGCCTTTTTAAATTTCTCGACTACGTCTTTATGTTTTTTATAAAACTCGCCGCTCGTAGCCGTGACGATGACTGGAGTGATGACGCCCTTGCCAGTTGTTACGACGTGTAGGCCTGATTTTTGAGCGTTATAAGCAGCAGGTCCCGCAAGAAGCGCCAAATCAACGCTACCGTTTTCTAGCGCAGCCTGCGCAGCCGGAATGCCCACAGATACGAACTCGACGTTATTTATGCTAAGCCCTCCAAGCGCTAAGTATCTAACCAAAAGCTCGTTTAGGATAGTGCCTTTTGGGCCTGCTACTTTCTTGCCTTTTAGATCTTTTGGCGACTTGATATTTTGATCTTTGGCAAATATCACAAAGGCTTCAGGCGCCCTTGAATAGGCGCTTACGATCTTGATATCAGCCTTATTTGCAGCCGCTAGTATAACCGAGGTGCCGCCCACGCAGTTTAAAAACTGGAGCGAATTTGAAGCTAGCGCTTGCGTCTGCTTCGCACCTGATGTTATGTCAGAGTACTCCACCGGCACGCCAAAAGACTTCGCGTAAAAGCCTTTAAATTTATCGACGATAGATGGGACGTTTAGCGGCGATTTGACGTAGGTCATGCCGATCTTGTCTAGGCCTTCGCTTGCGTTTGCGACGAGGCAAAGCAAAGAGGCCGCACATAAAACCTTGAAAAACTTTCTCATATTTGCTCCTTGTGATTTAAATTTTGTGGATTATATAAATTTTTTGCTTCATTTTGGTTTTAATTATCATCTATCTTTATCCTAAATTTCACTCAAAATTTTGCGCTTTATCGCTATTAGCTCGCCACTTAGCAGATCTCGTGGTCTTGCTAAATTTGATAGATCGTAGTTTGATTTTATACCGCCTTTTTCAAGCAATATAATCTCGTCAGCCAAAAATAGTGCCTCGTCGATGTTGTGCGTGACGAAAAGGATAGTTTTGCCGGCTTGTATTTTTAAAATTTCAGCCTGCATGCTAGCTCTAGTAAATGCATCAAGCGCAGCAAACGGCTCATCCATGAGGATCAAATTTGCCTTATATGCAAGCACTCTCGCAAGCGAAACTCGCGAGCTCATGCCCCCAGAGAGCTGCGAAACGGCGGCAAATTTAAAGTCGCTAAGTCCTATCATGGAGATCAGGCTATCTATCTTTGCTGGCTCGATCTCCTGCTTTTTAAGCGCAAAAACGATATTTTCATAGACGTTTAAAAATGGCATGAGGCGGGCTTCTTGAAATACAAAGCCGATCTTTGCAGGCTCTTTAAATTTTATCTCGCCAAGGCTCAAGCTTTCAAGACCGGCGATGAGGCGCAAAAGCGTAGTTTTACCGCATCCACTCCTGCCAAGTATGACGGTGATCTTATCTTTTTTTACGCTCAAATTTAGCTCTTTTAAGACCTCTATTTTCTTGCCGTGGATGAAAAAATGCTTGGATAAATTTGAAATTTCTATCATTTTTCACCTCGCAAAAGGCTAAATTTCGCTATCAAGAGCAAAAATATCCTATCTATGAGCACGCCGCAAACGCCGATAGTAAAAATGCCTACAAATATCCTATCCGCGCGTGAAAGCTCCTCGGCATCAAGGATCAAGTAGCCTAGCCCGCTTGAGGCCGCTATCATCTCCGCTCCGATGATCGCGCGCATGGCGTAGCCAAAGCCTATGCGCATACCTACAAAGATATCTTTTAGCGCGCTTTTAAAAATGATCTTGTAAAAAATCTCAAATTTGCTAAAGCCAAAAATTTTGCCGACCTCGATAAGCTTCACGTCGCAGCTAGTTAGTCCTTTTGAGATACTAAGAAACATCGGAAAAAACGAGGCTAGGATAATAATGATGATCTTTGGTGTCTCGTTTATGCCAAACCAAAGCACCAAAATGGCGATCAGGCTAAGCGGCGGGATGTTTCTAAAAAACTCCAGTATCCACTCGTAATAAACGCCAATCTTTGGCAAAAGCGCTGCAATACCGCCAAGCACAAGTGCTAGGGCAAAGGAGAGCGCGTAGCCTGCAAATATACGCTTAAAGCTGATGACCGTGTGCGTGACGAGCTCGCCGCTTTGTATCATGGCTAGCATCGTCTTAAAGGTCGTCACAGGACTTGGCAAGATATATGGCGTGAAAATTCCTAGCTCGCAGACGACCTGCCAGATGGCAAAGATCACGAGAACTAAAATACTCTTTTTAAAGATTTCCTTCACAGCCCATCTCCGTTGTGACAGCCGTTTTCGCAGTATAAAAGCTCGATGATCTGGTAGTTTTTAAGCTCTCTAAATTTATATGAAAGGGCGTTTTGTATCTTTTCTTTATTGCCAAGGCTTAAGGTCTTTACCTCTAAATTTGAAAAAAATCCCGGCGGTACCGGGCTTGCTTCGAGCTTTTTTGTCTCTAAATTTATCTCATTTTGCTCTTTGAAGCTTTTCCATGTTAAAAATGTGGTTCGAGCTAAATTTAGCCCCCTGCCAAGCTCAGCCAAGTCCTCACAGGGCGTTGTCACGTAAAGCCACTCATCCTCTTTTAGCCTTGAGCTAAGCTCCATGGCGCTTTCAATCAAAATAGGGTTTAAATTTGATACAAGGCTAGCATGCTCTTTGAAATTTGCCCTGATGAAATTTACAGCCCTAGGACAGCGACTATCAAAGATGAGTTTCTTTTGCGAGAGGCTATTTTTGTATGCGTTTTTGACGCTATTAGCGTGGTCTTTTTCGCACTCCATTACGCTAAAGCCCTTATCTTGCAAGCTCTTTTTAAGCGCCGCAAGCTCGTAGATACTTTTTACAACAGGATTTAGCCAAACCAGTTTTTTCATGAGAGCTCCCGTCAAATTTAAAAGCTATAATTTAATAATTGAAATCAGAATTGTATCATTTAAAAGTAAAAAATGGCTTTGGAAGCTAAATTTATAAGAAAACGGCTGGACTTTTACGTTCAGACTTTTCTTTTCTGCGGTTTTATCTATAGGTTTTAGTATATTTACGCCGCTTTTTCAAGCTTCATTAGCTCTTTTGGATAGGCAAATTTCTCAACTTTAAATTCAAAAAACAAGCCGTCAAATTTAAACGGCTTGTTTTAAACCCAGCGCTCTTTCCTCAAACCCCTCTCCAACGATAAACTCCGTCGTATAAACCAGCGCGCGGCCTTCTTGCGCGTCTTTGATACGGATGATCAGTCGTTTGTTATTTTTATCGGCTGCGGCGCGGTGTTCGCCGATGGCGACGCGGTAAATTTGCGTGATGAGATCCTTACCCGTTTCGTCCAAATTTAGCTCCAAAACCAGATCCTCAAGCTCTCTTTTGACTCTGTTTTCGCTAGACGTCTGGCCGTTTTGGTAGCTAGCGCCGCTACTTTCCTTGCGCTGTTTAAAGCTTCTGCTTTGGAAATTCATATCGCGCGCGTCCTCGAGGCTCACGACGTCGATTAGATTTATGCGGGCGCCCTGATCGTCGCGCGAGTAGCGCACCTTAAAGGCTAGCGGAGCGTCCTTTTGCTCGTCGGTTAGGCTCTCGATGAGCCCTTTTTCGGAGTCAAACGCCGCGACCTTAAACGTGCTAAAAAGGTCCATAATGCTTAGCATCATAAACTCTTTGCCGGTTTTTTTGCTAGGGATTTTAGCGATCTCGGCGATCTTGCCGACGACTAGGATTTCGCTCGTTTTATCTATCTTGCCGAAGTCCTTGCTAGGCGTGTATTTTATCTGCTCGATTTGCTCTTTGTATTTTTCGAGCGGATGCGAAAAGTCCATACTCATAGCTTCATCAAGGGTCAAAATTTTATCCAAATTTATGCGCATGAACTGCCCGTCTTTGGAGTAGCGAACCTTAAACGCATGCGGCAGATCGCGCTCATCGGCACTCATCGACTCGACAGCTCCAAGCTGCCTGTCAAAGACTGCGATCTCTACCGTACCGTGGAAATCCAGCATCTCGATCGTACCCATTTTTTTGCCGTTTTTCTTGCTGATCCTAGTCGTGAGATCCTCGATTTTGCCGACTAGCAGCATCTCGCCGTTTTCAGGTAGCTCGTCAAATTTATCGCTTAGCGTGTAGTTTATCTTTGAGATTTGCTCGCGGTACTCGTCTAGCGGGTGGCCGGAGAGATAGATACCCACGCTTTCTAGCTCAAATTTGAGCTTGGTTTTTAACTCTAGCTCGGAGTCGTCGCGCACGAGATTTGTTTTAACCGTGCCCATGCTCTCGTCGTCGCCAAAGAGGCTCTCAGCCGCGTTTTTCTTGATAGTAGCAGCGTTTTTGCACGCCTCTACGATGTTATCTAGGTTGTTTAGCATCATCTTGCGCGTTAGACCAAAGCTATCAAACGAGCCTGATTTTATTAGGCTTTCAAAGACTTTTTTATTTACCTTAAAGTTATCCACGCGCGAGACAAAGTCGTCGATATCCTTAAACTCGCCCTTGGCCTGCTCTTCTAGGATATTTTCTATCGCCGCGCCTCCGACGCCCTTTATCGCGCCCAGACCGTAAATGATGGCGTCTTTGCCGCCTTCGTTAACGACTGAAAATTCTTTGGCAGATTTATTGACCGACGGCGGCAGGATAGCGATATCTAGGCGCTTACACTCGTCGATGTAGCGCGAAATTTTATCTGCGTTGGTCTCCTCGCTAGTAATGAGAGCCGCCATAAATTCGGCCGGATAGTACGTCTTCATATAGGCCGTTTGAAAGGTCACGTAGGTGTAGGCCGCGGCGTGGGATTTGTTAAATCCGTACGAAGCGAAGTGCAAAATAAGCTCAAACAGCTCGTCGGCCTTTTTGCCGTCTAGCCCTTGTGCCTCGGCGCCTTCGATAAATTTACCCTTTAGTCTATCCATCTCCTCTTTTATCTTTTTACCCATCGCGCGGCGCACGAGATCAGCGCCTCCTAGCGAAAAGCCGCCGATAGTCTGCACGATCTGCATAACTTGCTCTTGATAGACGATGACGCCGTAGGTGGGCTCTAGTATCGGTTGAAGCTCGGGAAAAATATACGTGATAGGCTCTAAACCGTGTTTGCGCTTGATGAAATCTGGTATTAGATCCATCGGACCCGGGCGGTAAAGCGAGATCATCGCGATGATATCCTCGAAGCAATCCGGGCGCATATCGGCTCCGACTTTTTGCATGCCTTCGCTCTCTATCTGAAACAGTCCCAGCGTCTGACCGCTGCTGATCGTCTCGTAGGTCTTGGGGTCGTTTTTATTGACCTGCTCCCAGATGATCTCCTTGCCGAATCTCTTTTTTACGAGCTTGACGGCGTTATCGATCACGGTTAGAGTCTTTAGTCCCAGGAAGTCAAATTTGATTAGATCCACGTCCTCTAGGTACTTTAGACTATACTGCGTGACGAAGTGATCCTCCCCGGCGTTTGGCTGGCGGAAAAGCGGAGTTTTGTTCCACAGCTCCTCGTTTGAGATGACCACGCCTGCGGCATGCATGCCTGCGTTCCTGTTTAGACCCTCCAGATCAAGGGCGAATTTCCAGATTCTGTTTGCATTTGAGTTGCTTGCTATCAGCTCGCCGATCTTTGGCTCTTTTTCAAAGGCTTGTTCTAGTGTGATACCTAGCTCGTCAGGGATGAGCTTAGCCATCGCGTCGGCCTCTGCGTAGGGCATATCACATACGCGCGCGACGTCGCGGATGACGCCTTTTGCTAGCAGCTTACCAAATGTAATAACCTGCGCAACGTTAAATTTACCGTACTTTTCGATGACGTAGTCAATGATCTCGCCGCGGCGGTTTTGACAAAAGTCCACGTCGATATCGGGCATGCTCACGCGCTCCGGGTTCAAAAAACGCTCGAAAAGCAGGTTATAGGGCAAGGGATCAAGGTCCGTGATCTTTAGACTATACGCAACTAAGCTTCCCGCCGCAGAGCCGCGTCCGGGACCAACCGGTACGCCACGCTTTTTAGCTTCGTTGATAAAGTCCCAAACGATCATCATGTAGCCCGGGAAGTTCATCTTGTTTATGATATCTATCTCGCGTTGCAGGCGCGTGCGATACTCCTCATGGCGCTGGGCGGGGACAAATTTCAGCCTCTCCTCCAGCCCCTGCCTGCACTCGTGCTCAAACAGCACGCTGTCGTTTGGTATGCTGTAGCGCTTATCGGGTTCGGGCAGGCTCAAATTTCGCTCGGCGGCGTACTCGAGCGTAAATTTAAAATTTGGCGGCGTAGCGTCGCCTAGCTTTATCGTGAGGTCGCATTTATCAACGATTTCCTGCGTATTTGTAACGGCTTCTGGGATATCGGCGAAAAGCTCGCTCATCTGCGCGGGCGTCTTGACGTAAAACTCGTGCACGCTGTGGCGCAGGCGGTTTGGATCGTCAAGCAGTTTGTTCATCGCGATACACATGAAAACCTCGTGAGCTCCCGCGCGTTGCTTAAACGTATAGTGCGTGTCGTTGGTCGCGATGACCTTGATATTTAGCTCTTTTGCCAGGCGCAAGATTTCGTCGTCGATCCTGCGCTGATCGCCGATACCGTGACGCATGATCTCGAGGTAAAAATCATCGCCAAAGACCTCTTTGTACCATAGCGCGGCTTCTTTCGCCGCCTCGTATCCGCCCGCGCCGAAACGCAAATTTCGCTCGCTTTGGTTGAGGTTCCAGTTCACCTCGCCTTGCAGGCACGCCGATGAGCAGATGATGCCCTCGCTATGCTCTTTTAGCATCTTTTTGTTGATACGCGGATAATAATAAAACCCCTCGATATAGCTCATGGAGCTCAGATACATCAGGTTTTTGTAGCCGATTTCGTTTTTGGCGATGAGGCAGAGGTGAAAGCGCTGTTTGGTGCTTTTATCTCCCAGCTCCTCGCCGTTGTGGATGTAGGCTTCGATGCCGATTAGTGGCTTTATACCCTCGCCTTTCATCGTTTTATAAAAGTCTATAGCGCCGAACATATTGCCGTGATCGGTGATGGCTGCGGCTTTGACGCCTTGGCTTTTTAGGGTTTTGGCCAGCTCTTTGATACGGTTCGCTCCATCTAGCAGCGAATACTCCGTGTGCAGGTGCAGGTGCGTAAAATCTGTAAAATCGCTCATTTTTCGTCCTTTTTAATGCTTTTGATTTTACAAAAACTTTGCTTTTAGGCGGATAAATCGGTCTTGTTTAAATTTAGCTAGATGCGGCAAATAGGCAGCTGGTGTGGGCTTTTCGTCAAATTTGAGCTTAAATTTGACGCGAGATTTGGAGGCAAATTTGATGCCTGCGGCGCGGGCAACTTGATTTAAATTTATAGCTCTAAATTTAGTCCAAATTTGAGCGGTAAATTTGACGAAACCTCGCGGGTGTAAATAAAAATTTGAAGCGCGATTACGAGGGGATTAAGAAAAATTTAGATAAGCCGGTAAAAATTTACCGCGCTTTTTAAACAATACAAGTAGCGCGTTTAAATTTATCGGCTAAATTTCTCTTTAAAAATCTCAAGCAAATTTGACAAAGCGTCGCATTTTGACGCGTAAAGACCAAGCTTAAGGGCGGCAAATTTATAGTGGATTTTGGCGCCGTCCGCTATGCTTACAGCCGGCGCGCTCGAGCTTTTGGATAGCTTTTTGCCGCCCTGTGCTAACAAACCGTGATGGATGAAATTTGCATTTTCAAAACCGTATCCTAACATCTGCGCCATGTACTTTTGCGCCGCCGAGCACGCGAGCAGATCCTCGCCTCGCACGAGCAAATTTACGCCTAGGATCTCGTCATCCACGAGGCTAGCGAGATTATAAGCAGGCGTGTCGTCTTTTTTCCAAACGATGAAATCGCCCAAAATTTGCGCCAAATTTATGCTTTGGGTTTGCGCGAATTTTTCCGTTTCAAACGCCGTCTCGTCCGTCAAATTTAAGGCGCTTAAATTTGATAAATTTAATTTTTCCGCGGCGTTAGGGCTAAATTTTTTGCCGTCAGGTTTCTCTCTGTCCAAGCCGACCAAATTTGCCGAATTTTTTAAACCGTTTGCCACGCCGTTTTGCGTTCTTTGCTCATTGCCGCAAAAGCCGCTCGTTTGGTTTGCCGCGTCGGTAGAGCCAACGCATAAAGCATCAAAATTTATCAAATTTTGCCCGACTAAAATTTCCGCCCCGTCAAGGACGCGTAGCCGCATGGCCGTTTCGTCTTTTTTAAATTTAAGATTTTTCTTCGCACAAACCCGCATGTAAATGCCGTTTTTAAACGAGTTTTTCATCGAGTGCGAGCACTCGCAGGCGTAACAAGCGCCTTTTTGCTCGAGCCTTTTTAGCGCGTTTTTATAGGTATCAAAGCGAAATTTGGAGCTAAATTTGGTTTCAAATTCCCCCACCCCACCAGGCCCTCCGTCAAAATCAATACCTAGCATATCAAGCACGCGAAAGATATTTTCCACGTATTGCCTGCGGTAGCGCGGCAAGTCGTAGTCGTCGATCCTTAAGTACAATTTCCCGTCAAATGCGCGAGTAAAAAGATAGGTCAGCAAGAAGTTGTAAACATTGCCCGCGTGCAAAAAGCCGCTTGGTGTCGGAGCGATACGAGATGTGATTTTTGGGTTCATTTGGAGTGAAATTTGGTTAAAAAGCTTAAATTTAAAAATTAGTTAAAAGCCGTCAGATTTGACGGCCGGATTATTCTTTAGGTTTAGATTCGTTTACTCTTAGAGCTCTGCCGCCTACTTCCTTGTTGTTTAGCGCTTCAATCGCTTTAAGCGCGTCTGCATCGTTCTCCATCTCGACAAATCCGAATCCTTTGGAGCGATTCGTATCGCGATCTTTGACGATTTTTGCGCGTTTTACTTCGCCAAACGGCGCAAATGTATCCTTAAGCTCTGCCTCAGTCATACGATATGACAAGTTACCGACGTAAATATTCACAGTAACGTTTCCTTAAATCAAATTCCCGATAAAATCGGTTAATAGATGATACCTGAATTTAAATAAAAAAGCTAGATAAAAATTGATATTTTTATAATTTTTTGTAAATTTAAATTTCGGCTGGCATTTTTGGAAATTTATTTTTTATTCGAAGGTTTGGGGTTGCGTAAAATTTGCCGTAAATTTAAGACGCATTTGGCGTAAAACGTCGGTCGATCTGCGCAAATAAATTTAAACTAAAGCGCGGCTTTGTAGGTAATTTTTATAATTTAACAGCCGCAAATTTGATGTTTGCAGCCTTAATAAAATTTAAGCCGCACCTTCGCCAAAAACTGGCAAAACGTGCGGCATTTATCAAAATTTAAACCCGCAAATCACTATCTGACAAACAAAAGTCCGTTTTTCACTTCGTTATAAACTTGCTCGCCGTTTAAAATTTTAACCAGCTCCAAGGCAAACTCCATCGCGGTGGCAGGACCCTTTGAGGTGATGATATTTCCGCTTTGCACGACGTTTTTATCACTCACGTACGTTCCGCCCTCGACGCTAGCCTCGCAACTAGGGTAGCATGTGTACTCGCCCCTCATCACCTCCGCCACTCCAAGAGCTATCGGCGCGGCGCAAATGGCAGCGACGAATTTACCTTTTTTATCAAATTTTTTGATCGTCTCTCTCATTTTTAGGTTACCGGAGATATTTGTGACGCCCGTATACCCGCCCGGCAAAACAAGCATATCGTAGTCACCCTCCTCAAGGTCGTAAAGCGTCATATCGCAGACGAATTTCACCCCGTGAGCACCCGTGATAGGTAGCTTGTCAAGCCCGACTATATGGGCCTCCACGCCGCCTCGTCTAAGTACGTCCACGATACTAACGCCCTCTATCTCCTCAAACCCGTCGGCAAAAATCACGGCAACTTTTTTCATATCGTCTCCTTAAATTTTTCATAATTATACCGCCGTTTGCTAAATTTACGCTATAATCGGCGCACTTTAAATTCGAAAGGAAGGAAAATGGAAGTAAAGATTACATATTGCAATTCTTGAAACTATAGACCGGTAGCTTCTCGTGTAGAAGAAGAATTTTTAAGTCAAATCCCAGGCGCTAATATTAGCAAAATCGTCGGTAGCGGCGGAAACTTCATAGTTGAAGTAGATGGAAAGATAGTATTTTCCAAAAAAGATCTCATCGGCACGGAAGTAAACGCCCTACCAAATCACGAAGAGATCGTTGCTTTGGTCGATAGCGTTAAAAAATCAGCCTAAAGTCTAAGCCGAGGCTTAGGCTTTGGCTTTTATTTCTTCAAATTTTATCTCGTCTTTTTCATATTTTTTAAGCAGCCAGTTTATACGCCTTTCAAAAATTTTCCATCTAACTTCGTTTCCATATTTTTCAAACAAATTTAACGCTTGGCTGGTCAAATTTTCTTGTTCATTCTTTATGAGTAAATATTCAAAAAGCTGATCAATCACCGCTAGACCGTTTCGCTCCAGCATCAAATCAATCAAATTTCGTTCGGTTTTTATCTCCTCAAAAAATCTAAATACCGCCGTTAGATCACTTGTTAAATTTTCGCAAAGCGCTTCGGTGTCGGTATTTTCGTTGATTTCATAGTAAAGTGTTTTGGAGTCTATGATAGATGAAATTCTATCCCTAAAATGGCATTCGTATTCTTTAGGTTTTAAGAAAATTTCTTTGCCGGTCGTAGTATCGACAAATGCGCCGTAGATGCCGCAATTTACATAAAATCTAGTTTCAAATGCGGTATTGCCGCTACTTTTTTGTAAATTTACGACAAATATAAATTTGGGAGCATTTTTGTAGAAATTTAGCCCGCTTTTGGTAAAGCCGTTATCTTTAAACAGCGGCTTTACTTGGGCTATGAGCTCGTCAAATTTTGTTTTCATCAAATTTGACGGCTGTGATTATTTGTTTGCGCGCTCAATGTACTCGCCGCGGACGGTATCTACGCGGATGACCTCGCCTTCAAGCACGTGGAAAGGTATCTGCACGACTGCACCGCTCTCAAGCGTAGCAGGCTTTTTACCGCCCTGGGTGTCGCCTTTGAAATTCGGCGGAGTTTCGACGATCTTTAGCTCGACGACTTGCGGTACTTCTACGCCTATAGCCTTGCCGTTGTGGAACAAAATCTCAACCATCATGCCGTCGATCATCCATTTTTTAACATCGCCTACGTCCTCATCGCTAATTGCCACTTGCTCGTAGGTCGCAGTGTCCATAAACTGGCAGAACTCGCCGTCGTCGTAAAGATACTGCATCTCTTTTTCTTCCAGATTCGGCTGGTCGCATTTGTCGCCCGCATGGAACGTCTTTTCAAGCACTTTGCCGTCGATGAAAGATTTGATTTTTGCGCGAACGAAAGCTGCGCCCTTGCCCGGTTTTACGTGCTGATATTCGACGACTTTATACGGAACGCCGTCTAGCTCAATCTTTAGTCCTTTTTTTAGGTCGCCCATAGAATAGGTTGCCATTTTCTCTCCTTGTGGTTTTAAAGGCTGATTATATCAAAAAAGTTTTTAGTTTAGTTTAAGAAGCGGCGAGGCGGCAAATTTGACCGCTCACGCCGAAGCAAAACTCAAATTTAAGGCTTAAATTTGAACTCGCCTTTTTCCTTGCTTTGTTCAGACTGCGAGTGGATTTCCCTTTTCATCTGTTCGCTTACGCTTGGTTCGTCTTTTTGTATCTTTTGAAATTTCTTTTTTTCGGTCAAAATCTTCTCAAAATTTTTAGTACTTTGCTTTTGCGCCTCGCTCTCGCAGCCCATCAGCAAAAACAAAATCGGAATAAAAAGTAAAAATTTCATACTCAAACCCTCCTTAAATTTAAGCCCCGATTCGGGCTTAAATTTAGACAACTGCGTATTTCGCCCATACGCAAACATCCAGATCGTTTAGCTTAGCCAGCGTCTCTTTGGTTATTTTTTCATCCACAAGCACGACCGCAAGCGCCATTCCGTGATCGTCGCGTCCTAGGCGGAAGTCGGCGATATTGATCTTTTCTTCGGCTAGGATAGATGAAATTTTAGCGATAACGCCCGGAACGTCGTTGTTTTTAAAGATAATCATCTTACCTTTAGGCTTAAAGTCGGTTTTAAAGCCGTTTATCGTCACGATGCGCTGCTGATTTTCGCCAAATACCGTTCCGCCTATCGTTACGACGTCGTTTTCGGTCGTGATGCGAACGGTGATTTTATTTTTGAAAATGCTATTGCCGCCGACGGTGCTTTCTGTCGTTATACCTTTTTCGTCGCACAAAAATTTAGCGTTTACGTAGTTTATCGTGTCGCCCAAACTCTCTTTTAAAGCGCCCACGATCGCAAATGTAAGTATGGAGTTTGCGTACTCGCTGATAGGGCCGTGCGTCTCGATGCGGATGGCCTTGATCGCCTTTTTGTTGATCTGCGCAGCGAGGAAGGCCATCTTGCTCGTAAGCTCGATATAAGGCTCCACAAAAGGCGGTAGATCTTCCGTTTTTATCGGTAAATTTAGCGCGCTAGGATAGCTGATGCCGCGAGCCGCAGAGATAGCCTGCTCAGCTGCTGCGATAGCGATGTTGGCTTGAGACTCAAGCGTATTTGCGCCAAGGTGCGGTGTGACACTGACGTTATTTAGCTCAAGCAACGGATGATCCGTCGCCGGCTCCTTCTCAAACACGTCGATACCAGCAAACGCTATCTTGCCGCTTTTTAGGCCGTTATACAGAGCCTCTTCGTTGTAAAGGCCGCCGCGAGCGCAGTTGATGAGACGTACGCCGTCCTTCATTTTTGCGATTTCCGCTTCGCCGATCATGTTTACGGTTTCTTTGTTTTTCGGAGTGTGTATCGTGATGAAATCGCATGCAAGGATATCGTCGAAATTTCGTGTATAAACGCCGCCCATATCGGTTACTTTCGACGGATCGATATACGGATCGTAAGCAATGATTTGCATACCGAAAGCCGCAGCCCTAGTAGCCACGCGAGAGCCGATGTTGCCAAAGCCGATGACGCCTAGAGTCTTGTTAAAAAGCTCTACGCCGTACCATTTCTCGCGTTTCCAAATTCGGTCGATTTTTAGGTCGTTGTGAGCGTACGGAAACGAGCGAGCGGCAGCTAGCATATGAGCCATCGTTAGCTCTACCGCGGCGATTGTGTTTGCCGTAGGGACGTTCATCGCGATGATACCGCGTTTTGAGCAGCCATCGATATCTACGTTATCGACGCCTACGCCCGCGCGCACGAGAGCTTTTAAATTTTTAGCCGCATTTAAAAACGCTTCGCCGACCTCGGTCGAGCTTCGCGTGATAGCCACGTCAGCCTCGCCTAAGATATCCAAAAGCTTATCTTTAGGCACGTTTACTGCGTCGATTACTTTTATATCCTCTTCGCGATTTAAAATTTCAAAGCCAACTTTATGTATTGCGTCGCACACTATTATCGTTTTCATAGCTTGATCTCCTTGAAAGTTGAGCGTATATCGTACGCTTTAAGTTCGTTTATAACGCGATCTAAAACGCCGCCGTCTTGCGTGTTTATGTAAATTAAATTTTGCGAATTTTCTTTTACTACGCTAAAATCTACGGGTATATTTTTTAATGTTTGAGTGAGGCAGAACATCGAGTATATATCGTTTTTATCGATCACCAGCTGATAGGCGATTTTTACGACGGCTTTTGATTCGTCTTTAAATTCTATATATATCTCGTTGCTTGCCAAAGCATATTTTTTAGGAGCCAAATTTGCCATTTCGCCAACCCAAGAAGTAGGGCCAGTAGTCAAATTTTGCTCCTTGTTATTTTGTGATACTTGTAGCTCCGCAGGCGCGGACTCTTTTAAATTTACGTCCGCGTACTTATACAGCAAAGCGCCACATACGCAGACGAAAATCAGCAAAAAAGCAATCGCGCCCCAGAACAAATATCGCTTCATTTACTTATGATAGCTGTTCTTTAATAATGTCGCCCAAAGTAACCTTATCGTCGCTATTTATCTCGTTTAGCACCTCGCGCTCTTTTTGTCTTGCAAGGCGTCTTACGCTTAGGCGGATTCTATTTTTCTTCTCGTCGATAAAAGCTATCGCGGCTTCGATATTGTCGTTTATGTTTAGGCTTTCAGCGCTTACGCTACCTAGGTCTTCTTTGCGGATGAGCGCATCGACGTTATCGCCGAGCTCTACAAATACGCCGAAATCTTTAATATCGCGAATTTTACCAGTCACGATATCGCCTACATTAAATTTCTTTGCATAGGCTTGTACTGGGCTTTGTTTTAGATCCTTTTGACTAAGAGAAATTTTTTGCTCGTTAGAGTCGATTTTGATGATTTTTACCTCAACCTCGTCGCCCACTTTAAACAAATCTTTGCACTTGTCGTTTCTATCCCATGAAGCGTCTTCGTTATGAAGCAAACCCTCAACTGCGCCAATCCTAACAAATGCTCCGAAGTTTGTTACGCTAGTAACTACGCCTTTAGTGACGTCCCCTTCTTTAAATTGGGCTTTAAATTCGTCAAACGGTTTTTTGAGTAGGTTTTTCAGACTCACTCTTAGGCGGCGATCTTTCGCGTCTATCTCGATAACCTCGACGTCAAGCTCCTCGCCCTCGCTAATGTGATCTTTTGGATTTTTGATATTTTTATCCCATGAAATTTCAGAAATGTGCAAAAAGCCCTCTATGTCGTTGCCAAGATCGACAAATGCGCCGTAAGGCTCAATGTTGCTGACTGTTACTTTTATAGTGTCGCCCACATCTAGTCCATCTTTTATCTCTTCCCAAGGATCCGGAGTTGCAGCCTTGATAGATAGAGACAGGTGCTTTTTCTCATTATCGTATTTGATAACTTTTACTAAAACTTTATCACCCTCTTTGTAGATAGAGCCCGGATTTACCGGTCCTTTATAGCTTATCTCGCTATAATGCACAAGACCATCCACTCCGCCTACGTCCACAAACATACCATACGTAGTGATTTTCTTAACCACGCCCTCTATCACGTCCGTATTTTCAGCGACTGCAGATATCGCTTCTCTTTTTTTCTTTCTATCTTCGTCAAGCAGTTTTTTTCTTGACACGATAATGCTTTGCTCGTCTTTGTCTATTTTTATGACTTTTACTTTAAACGACTTTCCTACCACTGCGTTTGCGTCTTTAAAGCCGCCTTGCGAGCGAGGCAAGAAAAACTCGATACCATCGCTGTTTTGAGCAACAAAACCGCCTTTATTTTTACCGATTATTTTTACGTCGAATATGTCTTGATTTTCTTCATTATATGAGTCTATATAGGCTTTTACTTTTTCTTTTCTAAGCGCTTTTTTATGAGATACGATCGGCTTTCCGCCTCTTGAACCGGTTATGACGACTTTGATCGTGTCACCAGCCTTAAATTTAAGCTCTCCGTTTTCGTCTTGGATCTCGGAAATATTTAAAATTCCCTCCGATTTTTTACCGACATTTACAAAAACCTCGTCGCCTTTGATGTCGACGATTATTCCGTCGCTATCTTCTTCAGTCTTTTTAAAAGACTCCTCTAACATCGCGGCAAAATCGTCGTCTTCTATACCGTCGTTTGCCTTACTAAGCTGAACTTTTTTGTTCACCGCAGCCATCTTGTTCCTTTTGTATATATTTTGCTTTTAACACAATTAGACTCAATTTTACTTAATATTAACTTATTTGTAGATTAACTTGCGAAATTTCAGGGGCAAATTTGAAATTTTGTTTAAAAAGGTAATGGGTATTTATTAAATTTGAAAGCTCTCCAGCTTATCAATCACTTTTTGGATAATCCAATCGGGCGTAGAGGCTCCAGCGCTCACTCCACAGAGATTTTTCCCCTCAAACCATGTACGCTCGAGTTCTAACTCATTTTCCACGAGATAGCTATCCTCGCAGGCGGTTTTTGAGATGAGATAGAGCTGCTTTGTATTTGAGCTGTTTTTGCCGCCGACTACAACCATCACGTCGGCTCTAACGGCTAAGTTTTTAACAGCTTCTTGGTTTTCAAAAGTAGCATTACAAATAGTGTTAAAAACGCGCACCTCTTTTACGCGCAACATCAAATAGTTTACGATTTGCATAAATTTTTCTACTTTGCGCGTCGTTTGACTAATGACGGCTACTTTTTGTGCTAGTTTTACGCCCTCCAGCTCGCCTTCTTCTAGCACGACAAAAACCTTACCGACGGCGTATGATTTTACGCCCTTTATCTCGGGGTGTTTTTCATCGCCAAATATCACGATATCGTAGCCTTCTTTGCTCATTTTCTCGCAAATTTGCTGCGGTTTGGTCACAAATGGGCACGTAGCGTCGATGACTTTTATATCGCTTTTTTTTAGCTCGGCTAGGTCGCCTTTTGTGATGCCGTGCGTGCGGATGATCGCTTTTTTTTCGCCGTCGATTTCGTTTATGCCTTCAAGTGTTTTGACGTTAAAATTTTTATTTAGGCGGTTTATTTCGTCATTGTTATGGATGATAGGTCCGATAGTTACGGCGTCCTTGGCATTTTCGGCGATTTTTATAGCGCGCTTGACGCCAAAACAAAATCCGTAACTGCTAGCAAGCTCAATCTTCAACGCTAGCTCCAAGTTGTCTTAAAATCCCACTAAAATTTGGAAACGAAGTCGCGATAAATTCGCTCTTTTCTATAACCATTCCGCATTTTAACCCAAGCACCGCAAAGCTCATCGCGATACGGTGATCACCGTTGCTATCGATGATAGCGCAGTTTGCCTCGCCGCCTTTTACGCTAAAGCCGTCTTCAAATTCCTCGACTTCAAGCCCGCATTTTCGTAGCCCTTGCACCATGATCGCGATGCGGTCGCTCTCTTTTACGCGAAGCTCTTTTGCGTTTCTTACGCTACTTATGCCCTGCGCATTTGCAAATGCGATCGCAAGCGCCGGTACTTCGTCGATTAGCCACGAGATATTTTCGCTCACGTCCACGGCCTTTAGTAGCGCGTGCTTTATCTCGATCTCGCCGATGCTTTCGTATGTGTCGGAAGTTTCTTTAAACGTTACTTGCGCGCCCATTTTGGCTAAAATTTTAAAGGCCTCCACGCGCGTTTTATTTAGCAACATATTTTTTAGCACGATATGAGAATTTGGGATTATCGCTGCTGCTACGGCAAAGAAAAATGCCGAGCTAGGGTCGTTTGGCACGCAAATTTCAAGCGGTTTTAGCGGCGCGTTCATCGGCTCAACCTTAACGCCGTGCGGTAAAATTTGCAGACTCGCCCCCATACCTGTTAGCATCCTCTCGGTGTGATCTCGGCTAAGCTCAGGCTCGCTAAGCTCGCAGCCGCTCGACTTTAGCCCCGCTAAAATCAGCGCCGATTTTACCTGCGCGGAGGCGATTTTACTGTCAATTTTAAAATACTCCAGCTTCTTGCCGCGGATCGCCAAAGGCGCGTGATCTCCGCTGTTTGAGCCGTCTATCTTAGCTCCGACGCTGATTAACGGTTTAGCCACGCGCGCCATCGGGCGACGGTTTAAAAACTCATCTCCGCTTAGTACGAAAAAACCCTCGCTAGCAGCCAAAAATCCCATAAAAAGTCTCATCGCCGTACCCGAGTTTCCGCACTCTAAAACAACGCTAGGCTCTTTTAAATTTGCGCTCGGAGTTATGATTAGCTCGCCCTCTTTTTCCTCAATACGCGCGCCGAGATTTTTTACGATTTCTAACGTATTTAGCGTATCTTCGGCCTTTAGATAGTTTTTTACGCGGCTTGGCTTATCGCTCAAAAGCGAAAATATTGCACATCTATGCGAGATAGATTTATCTGCAGCGATATTTTCCAGACTCGCGCTTATCGGCGTTCTTAATGCGTAAACTTTCATCTTAGTCCGATATTTAAATTTTGCTTTAAAGCGTCCAAAATTTTATCCATTATTGCTGCCACTTCCTCGTCTTCAAGCGTTTTTTGTATATCTTGGAAGTTAAATTTGACGCTCAGGCTCACGTCGTCTCCGAGCTTATCGTCTGAATATATATCAACCGGTGTAAATTCTTTTAGGCACTCGATTTTTAACGCGTTTATACACTCTTTTATCGCTTCAAATTTCATAGTTTTAGGCACGATTAGACTTAGGTCTCTGTTGATAGCCGGGAATTTCGAGTATGGCTTAACGACTGCACCGTCAAATTTAAGCTTCTCAAACTCTATCTCGCAAAGATAGGTTCGCGGTAGGTCGCGCGCGGCCTCGACTCGTACGTCCACGCGGCCGATATAGCCCACGCGAACGCCGTTTTGATATATTTTCGCTTGTTCAAATTCGCTTAGATATTTTACGTCGTCGCAGGCTTTTAGCTCAAATTCGCCGACCGCGTTTCTAACGGCCGTCGCAAAGCCTAAAAAGTCGACATCGGCAGGCTTTGCGCCGTTTAGCAGGCTAGGCTCTTTTGTAAGTCCGCTAGTTACGAAGCCAAATCTCTCACTTTGCTCGCCGCCCTGGCTAAATACGCTGCCGAATTCAAAAATTTTGACCGATTTTCGCTGATTTTTTACGTTTCGCTCGGCTGACTTTAGCAAGTGATTTGCAAGCGTCGGCCTTAGCGTGTTTAGCTCGCTATTTATCGGGTTTGCTATCTCGGCCTTGCAAGGCGCAAAACCGAGGGCCGCTAGCTCGCCGGCGTCGTCAAATACATAATGCACGCTCTCGAAAAATCCGGCCGCAGCGGCTTTTTTACGCAAATTTAGCGCGTTTTTATAGTCGGCAAAAGTGTCGTTTATGCGGTTTGCTTCGCTGAACTTTAGCGGCTTTGAGGCGATATTATCGATACCGATCATTCGCACGATCTCCTCGCACACGTCCTGCGCATTTACGATATCGTGGCGAAATAACGGTACTTTCACGTTCGCGCCCTCTTTTTCGGCGTTAAAAGTTACGCTAAATCCAAGCTTTTTAAGTATCCTCACGACGTCGTTTTGCGCGACTTCTTGACCGATCATTTTTTGCATTTCGCTCATCGTAAAGCTCACGACCTTCGGTTCGCGCGTCATTACGCTTTGCTGAGAGCCCGCATAAAGCGCGACCGATTTTAGCGCGGCTAGCTGTTTAAATAAAAAATCGGCACCAAAACCGACGTTTGGCTCGCTACCTCTTAGCGAGCGGTAAGTCTGCGCTTGGCGCGGCATTTGCTTATTCTCGTAGACGGTGGTCGCGATGACTTCCGGGTCAGTGTAGCTAGCCTCAACTATGATTAGTTTGCTGTTTTCGTCAAGTCTGGCCGCATCCGTCTGATACACGCCGCCGACGCCCAAAAGCTCGCCGCCGGCTAAAATTTCAGTCGCCAAATTTGCGCCCTTTTGTAGGTCAAAGACCGCGCGCTCGTCGTCCTTTTTGAGCTTGGCGTAGTCATACGCGCTAAAAAGCACGCCGGTTGAATGCGTAGCGTAGTCTAGCAGGCGCTCGATGCGGTTTTGTTTATCGCACTCGATCAGCGCCAAGCGGATCTTCATCAATAAATTTTCGTCGAAATATTCTTTTATCTCAAAGGCTCGGTATTGAAAACTGCTTTGTAAGTTTTCCTCGGCGTGGATAGCTAAAATACGCCCGATACCAAGCAAATTTTCGCCCTCTTCGTATCTGGCGGCGTCTTTTAGCGGCAGATCAAGTGCAGCCGACAGATCCCTCGCTACGCCGTAGACGCTCAGGCAGTCGCCGCGGTTTGGCGTTAGCTCGATCTCGATGATATCGTCATTTAGCAGCGGATATTCGCAAATTTCCTTACCCAGTTTTAGCTCGCCGATACTTTCATCCAGCGGCATTATGCCGTCGTTTGTTTTTACGAGGCCGAGCTCCACAGACGAGCAGATCATACCGTTTGACTCTACGCCGCGCAGTTTTGCCCTTTTTATCTCTAGGCCGCTAGGCATAACGGCGCCTGATAGCGCCACCGGCACGAACTGTCCGGCCTCGACGTTTTTCGCGCCGCAGACGATTTGCAGCGTCTCGCCGCCTACGTCTACTTGACAAACGCTTAATTTCTCGGCATTTTCGTGTTTTATCTTACTTTTTACGTAGCCCACGACGATGTTTTTAGGTACCCTGATCTCTTTAAAACTATCAACCTCAAGCCCGATCGAATTTAGCGTCTTTAGCAGCGTTTCGCTCGTTACGCTTGAGATATCCAGCCATTCGCTTAGCCAATTTCTTGAAATTATCATTTAAACTGCTCCAATAATCTTAAATCTCCCTCGAAAAGCGAGCGCAAATCGGGAATTTGATGAAGCAGCATCGCAAATCTCTCGACTCCGAGTCCAAATGCGTATCCGCTCACGTTTTTGCAGCCGACGGCTTTAAAGACGTTTGGATCGACCACGCCGCATCCTAGCACCTCGAGCCAGCCCGTTTGCTTGCACACGCGGCATCCGTCGCCGTGACAGAAAATACAGCTGATATCGACCTCCGCGCTAGGCTCCGTAAATGGGAAAAAGCTAGGACGAAAGCGCACTTTAACGTCGCCGAACATGTATTTTAAGAAATTTTCAAGCATTGATTTTAAATTTGCAAAGCTAACAGCACCGCCCTCCTCGACCACGAGACCTTCTACCTGATGAAACATCGGCGTATGCGTTAGATCCATATCGCGGCGAAACACCGTTCCTGGCGCTATCATGCGTATCGGAGGCTTTTTGCTCATCATCGTGCGCACCTGTACTGGGCTAGTGTGTGTGCGAAGTAGCCTAAAATCCTTAAAATAAAACGTATCCTGCATATCGCGCGCAGGGTGGTATTTAGGCAAATTTAGCGCCTCGAAGTTATGAAAATCATCCTCTATGAGCGGCCCAGTCTCGAGCGAGAAATTTTGCATCATAAAGTACTCGATGATCTTATCCATCGTAGCCATCACGGGGTGTAGCGCGCCCGCGCCGCTTGGCTCTTTAAATAGCGTGATATCGATGGCTTGAGCCTTCATTTTGGCTTTTATTTCGCCGCTTTCAAGCTCGGTTTTTTTAGCCGCCAAAAGCGCTTCAAATTCGTCTCTTAGCTTATTTAAATTTGCCGCAAATTCCTTCTTGGCCGCTTCGTCCATATCCTTAAGCTTAGCAAACTCCGACGTGATCGCGCCCTTTTTGCCCAGTAGTGCGACGCGAATCTTGTCTAAATCCGCCAAATTCCCGCATTTTGCGATACTTTCTCTATACTCTTGCAAGTTTTTACCTTTACTGAATTTTGGATTAGATTGTAGTCAAAATTTAATAAAATCTGCCTAAAAGGCGGGAAATTTTAACTTTTACTTGTTATAATTAAGCCAAATTTTAACCAGGAGAAAATTATGACGATATTCGAAAAAATTGTAGCGGGCGAGCTCCCGTGCAATAAGGTGCTAGAAAGCGAGAAATTTTTAGCATTTAACGACATAAATCCAAAGGCTCCGATTCATATTTTGATTATTCCGAAAAAACATTTTGAAAATTTTCAGGAGATGGACGGGGCGCTGATGGGCGAGATGACGAAATTTATCCAAGAGGTCGCGGTGCTGATGGGCGTGGATAAGAGCGGATATCGCCTAGTGACAAACTGCGGCGAAAACGGCGGCCAAGAGGTCATGCACCTGCACTTTCACCTGCTAGCCGGGGCAAAGCTTGGCTGGGTAGATACCGCGACAGATCCTCAAAGCATGTTTTAAATTTACGAACTTTTGCGAGCTTGTTTTATAAATTTGAGCTAAATTTATTCGATTAAATTTAAGGCAAGCTGGTGGGTAAATTTGGCTTGCCTTGCTATGCAAATTTGGTTTTAAATTTACTGATAAGAGTTGCTAAATTTAGCCATTTTTTAGCTAGCTAAATTTGAATGGCTGATTAAATTTAGCTTTGAATTTTAGCGGGTTTTAAACGAAGCAGATTTACTTTAAATTTAACGACAAATGTATTCAAGTCTAGTTTTAAATTTAACCGTGTGAGCGTAGTCAAATTTGCTCTTGAATTTAAACTGCGCAAGCTTGGTTAAATTTGACAAGACTGACGTAACCAAATTTGGCTTTAAATTTGGTTGATTTTATATTTTGCAGACGACAGCCACCAAAAGGTAAATTTGATGGCTGAACGAGATAAAATTAAAATTATTTTTTCAAAGTCGTTTACAATCAAACACCAAAAGTATCATCAATCCATTCTTTTATGGCAAACGTACCAAGTCCTATAGCCGCGATACCAACAATACTTGCAGCTATTAAATCAACCTTAGTTAACTTTTTGTCAGTTTGCATTTTAGATGTTTCATGATACACCTTATCTCTATTGTTCTGGTTTTGAACCTGTGCCTCATATGTTTTATCAAAACCTACATTATTGGAAAACGTGTATTCTGATGCTTTACTTTGACTGTTGCTTTTACTATGCAATATCAACAACTCTAAATTTTTTACAGCCAATTCGTAAGCTACATTAAATTTTCCAATTCGCTTACTTGTCATTTCATAACCACTTTCATGAACTAATCTATTTCTAATGCTTGCGACCGTTCTAATGGCTTTTACGGTATTTCTATCGATTTCAGTTTCTATGCTTGTTACCTTTTCTTGCAGCCCCTTGCCCTTCGCACCCATTTTTTTCAACAATAGTTCTATTTTTTTAGTCTTTCTTATCACATCATCATACACAGTATCACCCTTTCTATGTTGGTTTTATTAAAGATAAATTCTATTTTTACTGCTCTTCAAATTTTTTCTTTTCTTCTTCTGAGAGCTTTGAGCGTTGTCTTAGGAGCGCGACTTGAAGTACTACTGGCACGGTCACTCGATATGCTGGTCCAGCCAAATCTATCGTAGTCCAAATCCCAGCTACCACAAATCCAACTGGTCCCATTAAAAATTTTAGCCAACCAGCTACAACTGGACCCCTGAGACCATGCCCAAATAAAAATTTCCAAACAGCTTGAACAATAATTTGTGCCAGCTGATATGTCTTAAATCCACCCATTCTTAAAATTTGTCTAAATGCCAATACCCCTCCTTGCTTTGTTAAATCCATAGTTGGAATTTTTAATTCTGCCATTAAAGCCTTTTTGTCTTCATCGCTCATTTCTTTCCAAGCATCTTCTAAAATTTTCATAAATAGATTAGTTTCTATCGTCTCTGTCGATGATTTTTTATTATAATTTACTTTTAATTTATTGCAAACATCACATAAAATCTCACGATACATCACGCCACCACCGCGAAACGCATTTGCAAAGCTGTTGCCACCAAAAGTCTGAATCTCATCAAGTATGATATGGACGTATTTTTTGTGGTCTGGATAATACTGCTAATATAAATCGTTTGTCGTCAGATACTCGGTTATCCTTTTTTTGCCGTCTTTATCCTTTGTCAAAACATCGACTAGATCGTTTAAATCAGAGCTTTTTACATCGCGTAAAAACTCCAAATCCTCATCATATCTGTAAGCCATTTTCTCTCCTTGTTTCTAAAATTTACGAGAAGCAATCTTAATAAGAACAGCCTTAATAAAAAATAAATATCAGGAATAAATCCATTAAAGATAGATTTTTAAGGTAATTATTCCTTTGTTGAATAGAAATTTAAATTTATATAACTTTCACGCAAAGGAAAATGATGAGCAAAAAACTAAGCAAGCGTGATATTGCAGGGATTTTGGGCGTGGATACAAAGACGCTTTATAACTGAAAGAAAAACAAGCCCCGAACTCTACCGTATCGTTATGCTAGGGTTTAAATTTGACGAGCTATTAAAACAAGCCGAAAATAACTTGGACGAGCTTCAAAAAATCGCGAAAGAAAATAAAAATTTTAGATTGAAGTGAGGATTGGAGCCGTATTTGGCGCGATAAATTCGCCAAAAATCCAGCGCCGATAAAAAGCAGGATAAACTGCAAATTTGACGCTAAATTTTAGAGATAAATTAAAATTTGCCAAATTTAACCGCGTCGCAAAATGTACCTTAAATTTGCATTTATAATTTAAACTGAAATTTTAAATTCTCTCGGCAAGCCGGACAAATAGCGATAACAGCGGCTCGACGAGTTTTTATGCTAAGCGCGCCGAGGACCAAAAGCCATCGGCGAACCCGCAAATTTTATCTTTTTAAAATTTAACCGCCACCGACCTTTCGCCGAGGCGATTAAATCTCATTATTTCCTAGCCGCTCTAACCGCATCTAAAAGCATCTCAAAGCCGACTTTGCTCGAGTTTTCCACGTCTTTTAGTATTTCCACCCCGACGGCGTTATCCTTGCTACTATCTGCGAAAATTTTGATCGCCTTTTCGAGTCCGCTATGTACGTTTTCGTGATCGCGTGAGATATCTTGTACAGTTTTTGCGTCTTTTACGATATTTTTGACCTTCTCGCCAAACCACTTACCAAATCTGCAACGCCCGGCCTCAGGCATGCTTTCAAATTCGCCGTAAAGCGCAGCTCTATAGCCGTTTAGTTTCATATTTATATGGTCGATTTTGCCGTTACTGACATTAACTTCGTTAGTTAAATTTAATGTTTGATTTAAGATATTTTGCGTATTTTCGTTTACGCTTGCGATAGTGCCTTGAAAATCGCTCAAAACGCGCATCACGTCGCCTGAAATTTGAGAAAAATTCTCGCTCATTCCTATCATCGTATTTGAGCTTTGTTTTAGTCCGTTAATATTTACTTCGACTTCGAGAGTAGCCTTTTGCGTGCGTTCGGCGAGCTTTCGCACCTCATCGGCCACGACGGCAAATCCGCGTCCGTGTTCGCCCGCGCGCGCGGCTTCGATAGCTGCGTTTAGGGCTAGTAAATTCGTCTGATCCGAGATATCCTTGATCAAATTTATAATCTCCACGATCGACATCACGCTGTTATTTAGCGACGAGGCGTCGTTTTGCAGGTCGCCGCTCATTTGCTGAACGTTTTCCATCGAGCTAACGATAAAACTCGTCTGCTCACGCAGTTCGCCCGTCTTGGCGAAGGTTAGATTATTTAGCTCGTTTATATTTTCAAGCATTTTTAAATTTTCTTCCATCGTACCCTGCAAGAAATTCATGCCGTCGGCATAGCTAGCCAGCAGTAGTTTCACCGTCTCCGGTTGGGGCTTTGGCGTAGTTTCTTCGCTTACCGCGCTTGATTTTACGGCCTCTAGCTCGCTTTGTAGTCTTTCGACCTGTGCTTTTAGGCTTTCGTTTTCTTGCTCTAAAGCAGCATTTTTGCTTTCTAGCTCTTTTTTATATCCGCCTCCAAACATCTTTCCCTCCTTAATTTTTCTATAATTATATTAAAAATTTCATCTTTAAGCGATAAATTTTAAAATTTATAAATTTGATAGCTCTTTTATTTTTTCAAACCACCCTTTTATTTCATCAAAAGCATCAAGTTCTTCAAGCATTTCTCTTGTGAGTTGTTTTGAAAGCTTGCCGTTTAAAATGTCCTTGATTGCCTCTTTTGTTTTTTCTCCACATATCTTGTTTGCTATAAAAGACGGAATATCCTCAACATCGTAATCGGCTATACTGGATAAGTCTATCCCAAATTCCTCTTCAATTAAACTTTTATGTATGTAGTTTTCCATCTCTCTTTTTTTAGTTTTTTCGGCACGTGACCCATCATTTCTTGAATTTATTTTATCTATTTCTTCCTGGTATTTATTTGTATTTTTACCAGAATTTAAATCACTATCGTATATATGAAACTCAATTATGTTTGAATTTTTAAGATAATTCTTATCTACCCAGTTTTTTAAATTTCCTCCGTGCAATGGTATTATGCCAATTTGTTCTTCTTTTAAATTTATAATGTTTTTAAAATCTTCTATATTTTGATTGACATTTAAGAGAAAATTTATGTCATTTTTACCCTCAACACAAACAACGATTTTATGATTGAAAAACGGATGGATACCTAGGGTGTTGGATATTATCTTAAGCTTATTATTGGAATTATCTATAATGGCAACATCATTCGCTTTACTAACTAATATCAAATTTTCTTCATCAACCATTTTTGCTATTTCTGGAGTATGGGTTGTAAGTATAAGTTGGTAGTTATCTTTATAAGATAGCTCTTTTAATGCTTCTATAAGCATTTTTTGATGGTTTGGGTGCTGTGCGGTTTCCGGTTCCTCTATCGCATAAATTATATCCTTGTCCTTATTTTCATCACTACTTAGCTTTCTTTCGGCCTCAGCTCTGAAATAATTTAATAATACCATTCTTCTAAAACCACTTCCTCTTTTATTTAAGGCAATCCCATTGTCACTTTCCAAACTAAATGAAAATAGGGTATCTAAACTTTTATTACTGATTTGTGGTTTTAAAGAATTTGTATTTTCTAGCCCCATTTCTCTCATTTTATCTATTGTTTCGTTACCTATTTTTGTTAATTCTTCTTCTAATTGACTTTTTATTTCGTTAAATTGTTCTTCAAATCTCGCTACGGCTATTTTTGTTGCGCTTTTTAAAGGATTTTGTATATCGGCATCGCTATCCTTATTTGCTCTATCGCTCTGAAATAAAAAATATAAAGGCAACCATTTTTTTAACTGCTCCCATATGGCTTTGGCATCCTCTTTTGTTATGTCAATTTTTGTTTCCTCAAATTCATTGCTTGCCTTACCATACAACGCCTTTCTTATTTCAGCATTAGTTCGCTTATCTATATCTTTAACCTCTTCTTCATTAAATTTATCATTCAATTTCCTTTTTAAGTCAGAAATTTTCATGTTAATTAACGGCTCATTAGAATATTCCTTCGGATACTGTGCTTTTATAGATACTTTTTCCTTTTGCAATTTCTCATTTTTTATTTCAAATTCTTTTACTATCTCCAAAAAACCATCTTTATTCAAAAGACACTCATCTGTCAACTTTGTTTTATTAGAGGCATCTATTAAAATTTCCTTCTCGCTATCAACTATAAATTCTGCACCTATAATAATTTTATCATCCTCGACACTTTTGCTGAAATCAGTTATATCTATTTTTATTACACCGCATTCAAGAAAAATATCCAAAGCCTCTAATATGGTAGATTTTCCTACATCGTTTTGCCCAATGATGACATTCATACTTTTATCAAAAAGTATTTTTACATCTTTATACGACCTAAAATTTTTTAATGTTAAGCTTTTTAATTTCATTTTCAACTCCTTAAATTTACCCTTTCAGCCACCCATTTAAAATTTCAATCTGCGCCGCGACGCTCTCATTTGCCGTGCCTCCTTGCGACTTGCGCGCCTCCTTAGAAGCGTTTAGATCAAGAAATTTAACTGCATCGCCGCCCAAGCTTTCATCCACGCTTGCAAGCTGCTGCGCATTTAGCTCGCTCAAATCCAGGCCCAAATTTTCCGCATACGCCACGGCCTTGCCCGTGATGAAGTGCGCCCGGCGAAACGGCACGTTTTTCTCCCGCACGAGATAATCAGCCAGATCGGTTGCCGTGAGGTGCCCGCGCCTGGTCATCGCGAGCATATTTTGCTCGTTAAATTTAGCCGTTTTTAGCATCTGTTTTAAAATTTCAAGGCTCGCAAGCGCGGTGGCGACGCTATCAAAAACGCCCTCCTTGTCCTCTTGCATGTCCTTGTTGTATGCTAGCGGCAAGCCCTTCATCACCGTTAGCAGCGCGACGAGATTGCCGTTTACGCGCCCCGTTTTGCCGCGGATTAGCTCGGCGACGTCGGGGTTTTTCTTCTGCGGCATGATCGAGCTGCCCGTGCTGTACGCGTCGCTGATCGTGACGAATCCGAACTCCTGCGAGCTCCACAAGATGAGCTCCTCGCACAGGCGCGACGCATGCGTCATCAGCACGCTTACGTTAAACAAAATCTCCAGCGCAAAATCGCGGTCGCTGACGCTATCCATCGCGTTTGGCGTAACTCCCGCAAACCCCAGCTGCTGCGCGACCAGCTCGCGATTTATCGGATGCGGCGTGCCCGCAAGCGCGGCGGAGCCTAGCGGACAGAGGTTATTTCGCTCGCGCGAGCTGGCAAAGCGCTCGTAGTCGCGGCGAAACATAAACGCGTAAGCTAGCAGATGATAGGCAAGGCTCACGGGCTGGGCGTGCTGAAGGTGCGTGTAGCCTGGCATCAGCGTGTCTGCGTGCTCTCTCGCGATATCTCGCAGAGCCTCTACTAGCTCGCGGGTTTTTTCGGCGATCGCGGCACCGCTTTTAAGCACGTAGAGGCGAAAATCAAGCGCGACCTGATCGTTTCTGCTGCGCGCGGTGTGCAGCCTGCCGCCAAGATCGCTTCCGATGAGCTCGCTTAGGCGCTTTTCGACCGCCATGTGGATGTCCTCGTCGGCGGTTTTAAACTCAAATTTACCGCTTTTTATCTCTTCAAATACGGCATCAAGCCCCGCGACGATCTTTTCGCTCTCCTCAGGCTTCAAAATCCCGCAAGCGCCGAGCATACGAGCGTGTGCCTTGCTGCCTGCGATATCCTCCTGCCAAAGCGCCCTGTCAAAGCCGATCGAGGCGTTAAACTCCTCCAAAAGCTCGCTACTCTCACCGCTAAACCTACCCGACCACATTTTTTTTGGATTTTCTTGCATCGTTTTTCCTTTTTGCGCTAAATTTTGACTTTGATTTTAGCTCAAATCCACTTAAATTTCACGCCGTATTCACTCTGCGCGGCTAAAATGAACGAAAAAGGAGCAAAAATGAAAAAGCGAATTTATCACGTAAGCGAGGTCGCAAAGAGCGGAGAAAAGGCGATAAAAACGGTATTTTGCGAGACGGACGCCACTAGTTGCGCAGTCTGGGTCGTGCGAGCCGGTCAAGAGGTCGCGGTACACACGCACACCACAAGCGACGACGTGTGGGTGTGCTTGCAAGGCGAGGGCGTATTTTATCTTGCAAAAAAGACGGACGAGCTTTTAGATAACGGCGAACAAGTAAATTTTAAAAGCGAGCGATCTTGTCGATACAAGCAAATCTCGGTCAAAAAGGGCGACGTGGTGATCTCGGCTAAGGGCGAGTGTCACGGCATGAAAAACACCGGTAAGGAGGATTTTATCTTTATCAGCGTTATCACGCCGTTGCCCGCTGATTACGTGGCGCTGGGGTAAATTTAAGCTAGCAAGAGTGGGGCTTATCGCGTGGGAAATGAAAATTTGTAGCATTTTGGGTATTTGTTGATTTTTACTGCGTGTAAATTTGACAAAAGCACATAGCGGCTGAAATTTTAAAAATTTACGGCGGCAAGCTAAATTTGGTGCCGATAAACAATGCCGAGGCGATCGCGGTGCACGGCGATAAATTTGAAATTTTAGGGCGGTAAACTGCGACGCGAAAGTAAAATTTACGCTTGCGTTCGCATATAAGGCGCAAAATAGAATTTAAATTTAGGTGTGGCAATCCGCTAACGGATAAATTTAATCAAAAAGATCAAAATGAAAATATTACTGATTAACGGCGGAGCGCCGTTTAACGGCAATGGCGGCAAGCTAAGCAAAACATTACACGAGCTAACAAAAAGGACGCTAGAGTCGCTAGGACACGAAACGCGCGAAACTACGATACATGAGGGCTATGACCTAGGGGGCGAGGTGGAGAAATTTCTATGGATGGACGCCGTGATCTGGCAGATGCCTACGTGGTGGATGGGCGAGCCTTGGGTCGTTAAAAAATATATCGACGAGGTCTTTATGTTTGGCATAGTAGCAAACGACGGATACGGCACCAGTGGGCTGATAAAGGGCAAGTCACACATGCTAAGCATCACTTGGAATGCGTCGCTTCAGGCGTTTGACAAGCCAGGGGATTTTTTCGAGGGCGTGGGCGTGGACGGCGTTTATTTGCTTTTCCATAAAGCCAACGAGTTTTTAAGCACGAAAAGGCTGCCTACGTTTATGTGCAACGACGTCATTAAAAATCCCGACGTAGAGCGTTTTACAAGAGATTACGAAGCGCATTTAAAAAAAGGTTTTTGGTTAGAGAACAAGAGACTGCTAAGCGATCTTTTTGATGCGATTTTTGGCTAACTAGTAAAGCAGGTAAGCCTTTTTGCTCAAAAGTACGGCGAGGCGTTTAGCGCGTTTTGGATGAAATTTAAGCTTAAGGAGCGTTTATGGATTATTTCAAGCCTTTTTTCGTAAAGATCGGAGGGCGCGCCAGAGATGACGATCACACGAGCGCGCATGATCAGATCATCGCTCCGCTGCTAAAAAACGCGCTCGCAGCCTACGTCTATAACGGGCGCAAAGATAGCATCGTGGGAGCCTTTGGTAGCGTGGAGCACCCGTTAAATTTGAGCGATTTTAGTTTTCTCGTGCGCGAGCGGGGCAAATTTCGCTTCGATCTCGCACGCGAATGCGTAAAAGGCGCCGAGATCTTTTGGAACGCTTGCAGCTTTAGGCGCGGCTCGGTCGTTGTTTTGCTTGAGGGCGAGTTTGATATGGCGCCTATTTTACGCCGTTGCGCCGAGATAAGCATAGACGAAACGCCCAATATGGGCAACAGCCCAGCGGCGACCAAGCTTGCCAAGCGCGCGATGAGCGAGGGGCGGATCGCCGTGCTTTTTAGCGCGTCAAACGGGATAGAGTGGATCGACATCTACGCTCCAAAGGCGGTACGGGATAAAATTTTAAAACTTGCGGATGAGATAAATCCGAATTTAGACTAAAATTTAGCGCCAACCCCGACTCGCGGCGAGAAATTTAAATAGCCCTTTTCCCCTACCTTTTCCATCAAATTTATATCAAATTTAAACTCACGCCACGCCGGAGCGTAGAATTTCGCTGTGAATTTTAGGCGGTACGCCAAACATCCTTGCGTATTCGCGGCTAAACTGCGACGCGCTCTCGTATCCTACGTCAAAGGCGGCCTGCGCTACGCCGATATTTTTGGTTGCGAGCAGGTTTTTGGCCTCTTCAAGGCGTATCTTTTTTTGAAAAGCGATGGGACTTAGCGAGGTTACGACCTTGAAGTTATGATAGAGCGACGACTCGCTCATATCGCAAGCGCGCGCGACCTCTTTCATATTTAGCTTTTGTGAAAATTCGTTTTTTATCTTTGCGACGGCATGCAAAATTTTATTAGAAACGCTGCCTTGCATAGCAAATTTATTTAAAAAGTAGCCGCTTTTATCGCTTGTTACAAGGGTATAAAGGATCTCTTTTTTAGCAAGATCCGATAGAAATTTGATCTTCTCTTTTGGCTTCTCAAGCAGCAAGATAAAGCGCAAAACAGGCTCTAGTATCTCCTCCGTAAGATCGCCGAAAAAATAACCCCTTTTGGCTCTTTTGCATGTTTTCTTCTCTGATCTTTACGTTTTTTAGCACTTCATAAATTTCATCCATGCTAAATTTAAGGCTAAGCGAGATATATGGCCTCTCTTTTGAGGCGTCGGTTAGGCTCACCCTTAGAGGCATATAGGTCGATGTGAGCAGATACCTTTGCTCGTTGTATCCGTTCATCTCATCGCCAAAGCCCACCGACTTTGCCCCTTGCAAGATAATGCACAAAGATGGATTGTAGATCACATTGATAAAATCATGCGTCTTTTCGCTGATGTAAAAATCAAGCGAGTCGATGTCGCTTTGAACAAGGCCGTTTACGCCGTATCTATCTAGTAAAAATTCTTTTGTCTGCTCTTTTAGTAAATTTAGCTCACTCATCTTGCTCTCCGCCTCAAATTTTATGAAATTATACCCTTTTTTAGAAATTTTGCAGGATTAGGCATGAAATTTAGAGAATCGTTCTAACGCAAAATTTAAAATCCTGCTAGAATGCACATTACAAAACAGCTTGTAAAGCTAAATTAAAACCGAAAGGACGAAGATGTATCTTAAGAAATTTGCAGCGACGCTTGTAGCGTCAAGTTTTATTTTAGGAGGCAATGCAATGGCAAGTACAAACGTGGCAAAATCACCGCTAGAGGCGGTTTCTATGGTTAGCGAGTGGGATAAAATTTTCGCCAAAAGCGACAAAGTAGATCACAAGAAAGTCAAATTTAAAAATCGCTACGGCGTGGAGCTAGTCGGCGATCTTTATACGCCTAAAAATTTAAAAGGCAAAGCAGCTGCGATCGCAGTTAGCGGACCTTTTGGCGCGGTAAAGGAACAATCAAGCGGCCTTTACGCGCAAACGCTAGCTGAGCGCGGTTTTATCACGCTTGCCTTTGATCCAAGCTACACAGGCGAGAGCGGCGGCGAGCCGAGAAATTTAGCAAGCCCTGAGATAAATACCGAGGATTTTAGCGCGGCGGTTGATTTTCTAGGCCTTCAAGACAATATAGACCCTGAGCGTATCGGTATTTTAGGAATTTGCGGCTTTGGCGGTTTTGCTCTAAATGCGGCTCTTAGCGATCCTCGCATCAAGGCAGTGGCAACCAGCACGATGTATGATATAACGCGCGCAATGGCTAAAGGCTACAACGATATCATAGGCGCAGACGAGAGATATGAGACGAAAAAGAAGCTAGCCGAGCAGCGCTGGGTCGATGCAAAAGCCGGCAAACCGGCACTTGCCGGAGCAAACAACGTCGATCCTGAAAAAATAGACGCTAGCACTCCGCAGTTTATAGCTGAGTATGCGAGATTTTACCGCACGGATCGCGGCTATCACAAACGCGCCGTCAACTCAAATACCGGCGAGCACGGCTGGATCGTCACAAATCCTATATCGTTTATAAATATGCCTATCCTAGCCTATGCAAGCGAGATGAGGACTCCGGCTCTTATCGTAGCTGGCGAAAAGGCGCACTCTAGATACTTTAGCGAGGATGCTTACAAGTCGCTTGGCAACGCAAACAAGGAGCTAGTTATCGTTCCGGATGCCGTGCATACCGATCTATACGATAATAAAAACAACAAGATCCCATATGATAAATTTGAGGAATTTTTCAAAGCAAATTTGAAATAAACAAGCAGCCCATGCGCTTTGCAGGGGTAAATTTAAAAGGAAAACAGTGGAAAATTTTACATTTTATAATCCGGTAAGAATAGAATTTGGCAAAGATAAAGAGGCCCATATCGGCGAGTATATGAGAGAATTTGGAGCTAAAAAAGCCCTTGTGCTATACGGCAGCGAGCGCGTAAGAAAGAGCGGTCTGCTTGGCGTAGCCACCGGTAGTCTAAAAGTAAACGGCATCGAATTTACCGAGCTTGGCGGAGTGAAATCAAACCCGGTGCTAAGCAAAGTAAACGAGGCGATCAAAATAGCCCGTGAATTTGGCGCAGATAGCGTGCTAGCTGTGGGTGGCGGCTCGGTGCTAGACTCTGCAAAAGCAGTCGCTGCCGGAGCTAAATACGACGGCGATGTGTGGGACTTTTTCGTAGGCAAAACTCCGACCGAGTCGCTTATGGTATTTGACATCATAACGCTAGCGGCAACTGGCTCTGAGATGAATCCATTTGGTGTCGTAACTAACGAAACAAACAAGCTAAAACTAGGTCTAAGCGGTGACCCGTGTTTTTTCCCAAAAGTATCCGTCGTAAACCCGCAGCTACAAGCCACCGTCAGCCGCGACTATCTAGTTTATAGCGCGAGCGACGTCATCTCGCACAGCATAGAGGGTTATTTCACGGCCACAAACTATCCGCTAATAGCTAGAATGCAGGTAGAGGCAAACATCAAAACTATCATCAAAACGACTGAAATTTTACTCGAAAATCCTGATGATTACGATGCTAGAGCTGAGTTTGCCTGGGCTGCTACGATGGCGCTAAACGGCATAACTATGGTCGGCACATCAGGCATAGAGTATCCAAATCATATGATCGAGCATGCGATGAGCGCAGTAACGGACTGCGCGCACGGAGCGGGGCTAAGCGTGGTTATGCCTGCGTGGATGAAGTGGTATAAGGATAGAAATTTAGGCGTATTTGAGCGTTTTGCGAGGGAAATTTTTGGGCTTAAAACGGCAAATGAGGGCATAGAGGCGCTAAAAGCGTGGTTTGATAAAATAGGCACTCCAACAAGACTATCGCAACTAAATATAAATAGCGATGCGATTTTTAGTGAGATCGTGGACGTGGCTTATGAAAATGCAAAAACCTGGGCTATGCAAGAGCTCTATCCAAAGGAAAATATCGCCAAAATTCTTGAGCTGGCAAAATAAATTTAGATAGCGTAAAAATGAGAAAAATTTTAGTCATCTTTATTATGCTTTTTGCAGGGATAAATTTAATGGCTGGGGAGAAAATGCGTAATTTAAAGATAGTTCTAAAAAGCTCTAGCGGCGAAGCCACTGCGATCCTAGACGATACGGCGGCGGCTAGGAGCTTTGCCACACAGCTACCGCTAACGCTAAATTTAAGCAACTACGGCGGACACGAAAAGGTCGCTAAACTGCCAAAACCGCTTGACGTAAGCGGCGAGCCGGGAGGACGCGACGGCAAAAAGGGCGAAATCTCTTACTTTGCTCCGTGGAATAACTTCGTCATCTACTACGGCTATCAGCCCTATTACGATGGCATCGTGCGTCTAGGCGTGATAGATGGCGATGTGGATTTGGTCGCAAAAGATGGAGATATCAGGATAGAGCTGGCAAAATAAATCCGCCGTAACCGCAAAAGCGGTAAACAATAAACTTTAATTCCGCTCCTCGTGCCAAACTTTTTTATAGTCGCAGCACTATCCCCGCGGCGGCGGACATAAGCGTAAATTTTGGCATTTATGCGCTCATACGAAGGTTTTATGTCGTTTTGTCGCAAATGCGAAAATCGGCAATTTATAAATAGCTAAGCGAGGCGGGCTTAGTATTTAGACTGATTTTACCGCCTCATCTTTCTGCCGATCAGCGCGAAAACCACGATCACGCCGGCGATCATCAGCCCAGCCTTGACGTAAAATGCCCTCCTCTCGCGTACAGCTTCTGGCGAGCTGGTTTTGAGCCGCACCTTGACGCTCATGCCGCCCGCTACGATGCTTAGCGTATCGCCCGCCATACCTTTTAGCTTCACGCTTAACGTGTTCGTGCCGCTTTGCGCGACCGTAGGCGTCATAAAGCCAGAAGCCTTGTAAGAGTAGCGCGTCATGAGGTCGTTGCAGTCCTTGGGACGGAAAAATATCTCATAGGTCTTATCCGCATCCACGCCTAGCACGTCGCCGTCGCGCGCATCGAAATACGGATTTTGCGGAGTTTTGGTTTTAAAGCTCCATTTTATCTGCTTTACCTGCGAGCCCGCATTTTGCGCGCTTTGATTTCGCGCGCTCGCTTGCTCGTAGCTAAAAACCGCCTCATACTGCGCGCCAAAGTCAAAAACCTCGCGCGAAAAAGCGGCAAACTGCTTGGACGAAAATTTGGAGTTTATGTCGTTGGCGCTCGTGATGACGTGCAAATTTTGGATCTTTCGCCCGTCTTTAAATATCTCGAAATCTTTAAATTTTACCTCGCTAGCGTTTGCGTTAAACTCGATACTAACGGGGTTTGCCGTGATCTTGCACTCGGGGAATGGGTCCGGGATCTCGCCGCTAAAATAAGGCGTCACCGCAGTAGCGTCCGGAAATTTGACGTAGGGCTTCATTGCGCCCGTGAAGTTGTCAAATTTGGCGTCTTTTATTTTTAGATTTTTATCGGCGCAGACATTTGTATAAAACCGCCCCGCGCCCGTATCGCTCGCACCCATAGCGCAAAAGGCGTTAAGCCTAGAGTTACCCATTTCAAAGACGAAGGCGTTAAATTTGTCCTTAGACGCGAGCGCGTAGCCAACCTCATTGACGCTCAAATTTAAAAACGCAAATCGGTGATAGATCGCCGAAAATAGCCCGTCCACCGCCTCTTTAAAGTCGCTTTTGTAGGCGATATTTTCAAGTACTAGAGTTGATTTGTAGCCTACGGCCAGAGCCCTATCGGCCGGAGTCGCACCACTAAATTTCACCCGTCCGGCCGCCTCGTCGTGTCCCATGTACTCGTTTTGGGCGCTGTACTCGGCGTGATTTTTAGCAGCCTGGCTTAAAATTTGATTTGGTTTTAGAGCAGAGAGTCCGGAGCCGCGACGATACTCGTTTAGATACGCGACTGCGTCCGAATCAGGAACGAAAGAAAACTCAGGTTGCTTGGCGGACTTTAGCGCAGAGCTTTGACCCTGTCCACCCAAGATATCGCAGCCAGATAGAAAAAAGGCGCAGGCTAAAAGGCTAAATTTAAGCCCGCGTTTTACAGAGTAAAATTTCAAATCCCGCGCCCTTTAAATTTAAGCCTTAGGGCCCGCTTTTGCGTATTCCACGCCCTCTTTTACGTCTTCGTAGCGTTTAAAATTTGCCTCAAACATGCTCGCTAGTTTATCGCGAGTCGCGACATATTCGCTCTTGTTTTCCCATGTGTTGATAGGATTTAGCAGCTTCGTCTCGACGCCAGCGAGCTCTTTTGGGATCGCTAGATTAAACTTCTCGAAATTTTCAAATTCGCACTTTTTGATACTGCCGTCCAAGATCGCATTTATGCATGCGCGCGTGGCTTTGATGCTCATTCGCTTGCCCACGCCGTACGCGCCGCCGCTCCAGCCGGTATTTACGAGATAAACGCTGACATTGTGCTTATCGATCTTTTCGCCTAGCAGCTTAGCGTAAACGGTCGGGTGTAGCGGCATAAACGGCTCGCCAAAGCACGCGCTAAAGGTCGCCACGGGCTCGGTGATGCCGCGCTCGGTGCCTGCGACTTTGGCCGTGTAGCCGCTTAGGAAATAATACATCGCCTGCTCTTTGGTTAGTTTTGCGACCGGCGGCAAAACGCCGAACGCGTCGGCTGTTAAAAAGATGATATTTTTCGGATGGCCGCCTGCGGAGCTTGGCTCGTAGTTATCGATATGATAGATCGGGTAGCTAACGCGGGTGTTTTCGGTCTTGCTGCCGTCTTTGTAGTCCACGACGCCAGCCTCGTTGGCGACCACGTTTTCAAGCAGCGCGTCGCGTTTGATCGCGGCGTAAATTTCAGGCTCGCTACTCGGGTCTAAATTTATGCACTTCGCGTAGCAGCCGCCCTCGAAGTTAAATATCCCCTCATCGTCCCAGCCGTGCTCGTCGTCGCCGATTAGCTTGCGGTTTGGATCGGTTGATAGCGTCGTTTTGCCCGTGCCGCTTAGTCCGAAAAATAGCGCCGTGTCGCCATCTTTGCCCACGTTTGCCGAGCAGTGCATACTTAGCTTGCCCTCGAGCGGCAGCCAGTAGTTCATCATAGAAAAAATTCCTTTTTTCATCTCGCCGCCGTACCACGTGCCGCCGATAACCGCGACGTTTTCCTCGACGTTAAAGATAACGAAAACGTCGGAGTTTAGCCCCTGCTCTTTGCACTCTTCGTTTTTGCATTTGCACGCGTTATAGACGACGAAATCAGGGCTAAATTTAGCTAGCTCCGCCTCGCTTGGGCGGATGAACATATTTTTTACAAAATGCGCCTGCCACGCGACTTCGGTCACGAAGCGAACTGATTTTTTGCTCTTTTCGCTCGCGCCGCAAAATGCGTCTTGGATAAAGATTTCCTTGCCGCTTAGCTGGGCTTTGGCTTTAGCTAAAAGCTTATCGAAAAGCTCTTTTGAGATAGGCTGATTTACCTTGCCCCAAGCGATGTATTTTTGGCTCGGGTCTTGCTTTACGAAGTACTTATCCTTTGGGCTGCGACCCGTAAAGATGCCGGTATCGACCATAAAAGTGCCGTTGCTTGATACGCGTCCTTCATTCATCGCTTTTTCAAGCTCGAAAAGCTCGTCGTAGCTTAGGTTGTGGTTGATTTTTTTGATGTCTTTAAGACCTAATTTTTCTATTTCATTTACCATTTTTCTTCCTTTTTTGGATTAAATTTTCGCTAAAATTTGACCGTTTGCTACGGTTTGTCCTTGCTGTACCTCGATAGAGGTTACGAGCCCGTCTTTTGGAGCATTTACGTCTATTTCCATCTTCATAGCTTCTAGCACGAACATCCTTTGTCCCTTTTTTACGCTATCGCCCACTGCGACTAGGATTTTAAACACGTTTCCAGGAAGCGTGCTTTTCACCGGCTCGCCGCTGCCGCCCGTAGTTTTAGCCGGAGAGAGCTCCGGAGGCGGCATGTGTGCTACGCTTGTTGGTTTTACGCTTTTTATCTCGGCTTTGCCGTCTGCGTCCGCGACCTCGACGTCAAATTTTTTGCCGTTTACGGTGACGCTGTATTTTTCATTTATCGGAGTTTTTGCGCGAGGGGTCGGCGCGCTCGCTTCGGCCGCGTTTGCGGATTTTTTTCGGATATTTACTTTGCCTTCGCCTTTTAAAAACGCGATGCCTTTTTCCTTGCACGCCGCAGCGATAAAGATATTTTCCTCGCTAGGCTCGATGCCCTCTTTTTTAAGCAGCTCGCGCGTAAATTTAAGCGACTTGCTCTCGTCTTTATCCGCGATATCGATGGCGTGCTCTTTGGTCGGTTTTAAGCTTAACTGCTCGCTGGCTAGCTTAACTACGCTCTTATCAGGCTCTACAGGCGTTTTGCCGAAGTAGCCGAGCACCATTTTACCGTAGCCCTCGGCGATCTTTTTCCACGGGCCAAACATCACGTTGTTAAACGCCTGCTGGAAGTAAAACTGGCTCACCGGCGTCACGCTCGTGCCGTAGCCGCCCTTTTGCACGACTTCGCGCATCGCGAGGATGACCTCGGGGAATTTATCCAGGATATTATTATCGCGCATCATTTGGGTATTTGCCGTTAGCGCGCCGCCTGGCATCGGACTAAACGGTATGAGCGGGCTAACCTGCACGGCTTCCGGCGGCAAAAAATAATCTTTCAAGCATTCGCCCAGCACGCTTTCGTATTTTAAAATTTTCTCCACATCAAGCCCGCCCAGATCGTAGTTTTTACCCTTAACGGCATGCAGCATCGTTAGGATATCTGGCTGGCTGGTGCCGCCGCTAACCGGGCTTGCGGCTAGATCGATGCCGTCTGCGCCGGCTTCTAGAGCGGCCATATAGCACGCGACGCTAACGCCTGCGGTTTCGTGAGTATGGAGTCTGATGTGGGTATTTTGCGGGAGGAGTTTGCGAGCCATTTTGATGGTTTCATATACTTTTTGCGGACTGCTCGTGCCGCTGGCATCTTTGAAACAAACGCTGTGATACGGGATGCCCGCGTCTAAAATTTCGCGCAAAATCCGCTCGTAAAACGCCACGTCGTGCGCGCCCGAACAGCCTGCCGGCAGATCCATCATCGTCACGACCGCTTCGTGCTTTAGCCCGTGATGAGCGATACGTTCGCCGGAGTATTTTAAATTTTCTACGTCGTTTAGCGCATCGAAGTTTCGTATCGTGGTCGTGCCGTGCTTTTTAAAGAGCTTTGCATGCAGATCGACTAGCTCGCGGCTGCCCGTATCTAGAGTCACGGTGTTTACGCCGCGGCTTAGAGTTTGCAGGTTTGCCTCGGGCCCGACCGTTTCGCGAAATTTATCCATCATCGCAAACGCATCTTCGTTCAAATAAAAATAAAGGCTCTGAAACCGCGCCCCGCCGCCAAACTCAAAGTGCGTTATACCGGCCTCTTTAGCCGCGCTAACCGCGGGCAGAAAATCAGCCATCGCCACGCGCGCGCCGAAAACCGACTGAAAGCCGTCTCTAAAGGTAGTATCCATAACGTCTATAAATTTTTTCGCCATTTTGCCGCCTTATAAAATTTCAAAATCGTGCTAATTTTACCTTGTTTTAGATTAAGTGGATATAATAAATCAAAGCATTATCACAAAAATGTTTAGCAAGGGGAGCAAATGCAAGAGCGCACGCTAGAAGAGCTTTATAAAAAGCTAAAAGAATTTGATAGGCTGATGGATAAAGAGGAGTATCTACTTGACGAGATAAGAGACGCCGTAGAGGCGCAGGATTTGGCGTTTGCCGCGCAAATTTGCGACTTTGTGCTAAACGAGGAATTTGAAAAATTCGGCGCGTTTTTAAGAACAAAAGCACTAATGTGGCTCACGGGCTACATCGCGCAAAATTTAAAAGAAAGCGAATACCCGAATTTTAACGACTTTACGGACTGCCTGTGGAAATTTAAATGGATCGTCTCGGGCATCGCCAAAAGCTCCGTGATCGAAAAAAGCTCATAGATAAGGTGAACGATGCGATGCTGTTTTACTACGAGCGTTTGAAACTCTCGCTGGCCTCATACTACAAGGCTTTGATGAATCAAAACATAGACATGGGCGATGCTAGAGAAGCGAAGGCAAACTATGAGCTATGGAAAAAGCTCGCCAAGGACGACATGGGTGATTGCGAGGCGTGCGAGGCCAGCGATGAGATCGCGTATTTAAATTTTGCCGGCGAGCACGCAGCGGCGCTAGGTCTTGCCGCGCCGATACTCTCAGGCGAGCTAACCTGCGGCGAAGTGCCTCACACGACCTACGCGCCGATACTTTTTAGCATGATTAAAGCAGGCAAGATAGAAGAGGCAAAAGCCCTGCTACCAAAGGCCGCGGCGACGATCGAGTCAAACCCTCGCGTCATAAACGAGATCGCCCCGCTCATCGAGATCGCCGTTAGGCTGGACGAGCGCGAGACGGCGCTAAATTTGGCTCACAAACACTCCGCGGCGATACTTGAGGGCAACGACGATCTAAACGACCTGCGATTTTTCATCGCCGTTAGCGCGTTTGGCGACGAGAACGACTACAAGATAGCCGTGGAGATAGCGGGCAAATTTGACGCTAGAAACGGCAATACCTACTACTCGGACTACCTGAACGAATTTTACGCGGAGTTTGGTTTTTAGCTTTTGCGAGTCAAATTTGACTGGTAAATTCGGAGTTAAATTTATAAAATTTGACGCACCGAGACCAGCATCTTGAAAACTCAAAAATTTGGTTTTTAAATTTGAAGCTATGCGTATAAATTTCTCTAAACAGAAATAATTCTTTGGAATCGTCTTGCTTCTTTGTTAAGGGGAAAGGGGCTTGAATTACGAAGTCGCTCCCTTCCCCCTTAACAATCCCCCAACCCCTACGACGTGAGAAGCTGCTGCACTACGTGCAGGTTTAAATTTACCGCTTTCGCGCCGCAGGTTTAAATTTGCATTTTCAAGGTGCGGGTCTCGGTGAGTAAAATTTGAAGCCGAAATTTACAAATTTGAACGTAAAACGATAAGGCGAAGTATCGCGAGATGATTTTTCGAGTTTTGAAGCAAAATTGAGCATGCGCTAGGCATATAGCCTGCGGAGCGAAAATTGTGCAAAATCTCGGAAAAGCACTCGCGAGACAAGCCGCCGCAAGAAATTTACAATCTTATTCACTCGGCTTAGTTAGCTCATATGAGAAATTTACTTCCCTGCTCTCATTCGGCTTGAGCGCAAATTTCCACGTTACCTTGCCGTCTTTGCCTATCTCGTTTTCTTTCGGGTCGTTTTTCACGCTCACGCTTACGCTCTCATGCGTGCTAACTGGCACTTGCTCCTCTAAAACCACGTCCCACGCGAGTTTCGAGCCGTTTTTGATGCTATATTTATATCCGCGCGAGATCTTGTTTTTTGAGCCGAAAAACGACTCTTTCGTATATTCGCCGTTGGCTTCTTTTTTCACGCTAACAAGCTCGTTTTTGCCGAAAAACTCCTTTGCCTCCTCGCCCGCGGCGTAGCCTACGTACCTTTTGCCGATATTTATACCGTCAATCTTAAACTCGCTTTGCGCGCCCTCGATGCTACGCTGGCTTAAACGCGGCTCTAACAAACGCGCCCGCACTGCCGTAGCCGTCGATCACAAGGTCAAATTTAGCATCCAGACTCTGCTTGTCGTAGGCAAAATCCGCCGTTTCGTCCGCTTTTAGACTCACGCCCTCGATGCGCCATGCGTTTGCGAGCGCGTTTTGCCCGTTGCTTGACTGCACATCTTTGACGCTATTTTTCTTTGCAGGCGCCCTAGCCACGGCCATATCGGCGCTCGCCTCCATCATCGGCGCGGCTGCTAGCGGCATCATATTTCGCGGCTTTGGCTTGCCCTCATAGCGCGGATAAAACGGTGCGGGCGTCAAATTTGACGAGTAGTAAAACGGATAAAGCGCGATAGTTAGGGAGTTTAGATCGATACCCAGAGGATTTGTCACGGTTAAATTTTGCGAGATTTCAACCTTGCCTTTTGCAACGTCGGCATGGACTTTATTTTTCAAATTTACGCTAACGCCCACAGGATAGGAGATTTTGACCTGTTTTGGGTCGCATTCGAATTTCAAATCAAGCTTTTGAAAATTTTTAACCTCAGTCGCGTTCATTTTCTTTTTCAGCTCATCGATTTGCTTTTTGGTTTGCGAAATTTGAGCTAGATTTTTTAGCACGGCTTCGTAAAATTTATCGCCGTCGGCGTCCAAATTTGCGACGCTTTGCTCTTTAAAAGCGGGGAAATTATTTAAAAAGGCGTTTTTGGAGTTTAGTGCGTTTAGTTTATCGTTTAGCTCCCCAAGCTCTTTTTCGTTTTGCTTAAATTTAGCGTAGGCCTCGTTTTCTGCAGGCTTTGCTTCGTTTAAATTTAGACTGATTAGCTCGCAAGACGCGCTCACGTCGATGTCCTCAAGCTCGACGAAATCGGGCAAATTTAAGCTAAATTCGCTTTTTTGGTTGGTGAAATTTTGATGGATAAATGAGGCGTTTTTGTAAATTTCTATCAGGTTGCTTTCAGCGCTCGCTATCAGGGCAAACGCCGAAACTAAGGCTATCTCTCTCATTTTTTCTCCTTTGGATGATTTAAGAGATTATAGCCTTACATAGATAAATTTTAGCCTAGCAAGATGATTGTGAAAATAATCAATACTAGAATTTGTATCGCGATAAAGGGCACCACGCCGCGGTAGATGTCGGAGGTCTTGACCTCTGCCGGAGCCACGCCTTTTAGATAAAAGAGGCTAAAGCCAAACGGCGGCGTGAGGAACGAAGTCTGTAAGTTCATCGCAATAACGATGGCAAAATAGAGCGGATTTATGCCTAAATTTACGGCTATCGGCGCTAAAATCGGTAGCACGATGTAAGAAATCTCGACGAAATCTATAAAAAATCCGAGCGCAAAAATCGTAATCATAGCTAAGGTGATAAAGCCCCATTTTTCGCCAGGCAAATTTGACATCACTTCCTCAACGATCTCGTCGCCGCCGGTGTAGCTAAACACCATCGAAAACGCGGTCGCGCCGATAAGGATAGTAAAGACGACGGCCGTGGTTTTGACGCTCTCTTCGAGCGCTTCTTTTAGCATCTTAAACGAAAAAGTCCTGTAAAAAACCGAAAGCAAGATCGCACCCACACAGCCAAACGCCGAGCTCTCCGTTGGTGTAGCGATACCCTCAAATATCGAACCAAGCACCAGTACGACAAGCACCAAAGGCGGTAAAATCGCGAGGATAGCGTTTAAAATTTGCTTTGATTTAGGCACGTCGCTTTCTACGACGACGGGCGGCGCGTAGTCCTTTTTGACGTAAGAGATGATGAGTATGTAGGCTATATAAGCGCCCACGAGCGCAAGTCCAGGATATATCGCCTCACGAAAAAGATCACCTACAGGCACCGTAAAGACGTCGCCCAGGATAATCAGAACGATCGAAGGCGGGATGATCTGCCCAAGCGTACCCGAAGCGCAGATAGTGCCACAGCCTAGAGCCTTGTTGTAGTTATACTTTAGCATAACGGGTAGGCTCATAACGCCCATAGCTACGACGCTAGCTCCGACAACGCCCGTAGATGCAGCCAGCAGCGCGCCCACCAAAACGGTGCTAATCGCCACGCCGCCGCGAATCTCGCCGAATAAAAACGCCATAGACTCGAGCAACCTCTCGGCTAGCTTGGTCTTTTGCAAAATAATGCCCATAAAAACAAAAAGCGGCACGGCGATGAGGATTTTATTTTCCATGATCGAGTAGATGCGGTAAGGCATGAAGTTAAAGGTCTCTTTAAATATCTCAAGCCCGCCCATAAAGCCGTTACCGTCGCCAAAGCTCTCGACCATACCGCCGATGAGTCCGAAAATGACGGCTATCGCGCCAAACGTAAATGCGACGCTAAAGCCGATAGCAAGCATAAAAAGCGCGGCTAAAAACATTACTATGCCGGTCATTTTCCCTCTCCTTGTTGCGCGGTTTTACTTAAATTTGCGTCAAATTTGCCCGCCTGGCTTAAATTTGACCGAGCGTCCAGATAGACGTTTAGCCACTTTATAAAGTATCCGACGCTAAAAAATATAAGTAGCCAGAAGCTAAACGGGATAAAGGCCTTGATAACCCAGCGATGCGGCAAACCGCCAGGATCCGCGCTACCCTCGCCGCTCTCGTACGCCTCCACGACGTAGTCCCAGCTCAGCCACGCGACCAAAAGCGCAAGCGGCAGGATAAAAAGGATGACGCCCGCCATATTTATGAGCGCCCTTTTCTTTACGCTCATCTTTTCGTAAAATATATCCACTCGCACGTGAGCGTCGTCTTTTAGCGCGTAGCTCATGCCAAGCAGGATGATGACGCTAAAAAAGTGCCACTCAAGCTCTTGCAGGCCTACGTTGCCGTATTTGAAAAAATATCTCGCCGTGACGTTAAAAAAAACGTCCGCAATCATCAAAAACATCACGAGTATACAGACGTAGCCCGCGACGTCGCCTAATTTACCGAAAAATCGCTCTACTTTTTTTAAATTTCGTTCCATTTAACTCCCCAAAATTTGTCTTATCATTATAGCTAAAATGCAAATCGGCGCGACGAATCGCAGTAAAAAATACCAAATTTCAAAAACCGCCCTACCCATATACGGTAAAAATAGCTCCTCTAGGCTGCCTCTTTTCATCGCGTAGCCCACAAATACCGCTATTACGATACCGCCAAGCGGCAGCATGATATTTGAGCTAAGATAGTCTAAAACATCGAAAAATCCCTTGCCAAAAAACGTGAGCGCGTCTTTAAATTCGGCGATGTTTGAAAGCGCGCAAAGCGTGCCCAGGCAATAAACGCAAACGCCAACGATCGCGATCGCGCCTAGGCGAGGGATTTTAAACTCGTTTATGAGGTAAAAAACGAGCGGCTCGACCATCGAGATAGCCGACGTAAGCCCTGCAAAAATAAGCGCGGTAAAAAACGTAAAGCTTAGGACGTTTCCCATCCCTCCTAGCTTAGCAAACAGCGTAGGCAGCGAGATAAAGGCAAGTCCCACGCCCTGGCTAGGCTGCTCGCCGTACTCGAAAACAAAGGTAAAAACGATAAGCCCGATGACGACGCTAACGATGATGTTTAGCGCGACGACGTAGAGCGAAGAGGTGAAAAGATTGGTCTTATCGTCTAGGCTCACCGAATACGTCGCGATCGCTCCGATACCAACGCACATCGTAAAAAACGCTAGCCCAAGAGCTACAAACACCGCCTCGCTCGTGATCTTAGAAAAATCGGGCACTAGCAAAAACTCCGCCGCCTGCGAAAATCCGCCCATTTGCATCGAGTAAATCAGCATAAAAATAAGCAGTAAAAAAAGCGTCGGCAAAAGCCATAAATTTATGCGCTCGATGCCGCCTTTTATGCCCTTTGAGAGGATGAAAAAATAGGCCGCGAACGCGATGGTAAAGTATAAAATTTGACCCGAGATATCAGAGCTTATAAATTTGCCGAAATTTTCGCCCGAAACCGCGATACTTTGCGGAAGCTCGCCAAGCGATAAGACCGAGTACCTAATAACCCAGCCGATGATGACCGTATAAAACGACGCAACTAAAACGCCCGTTATCATTATGACGCCGGCATACCCCCAAAATTTGCCGTTTTTAGGGGCGAGCGAGCGAAAGGCGTTAACCGGATCGGCGTTTGAAATTTTACCCATCGCCATCTCGGCAAAAAATATGCTAAGCCCGACCGCAACGGCAAAAACAAGATACAAAAGCACGAAAGCCGAGCCGCCGTTTGCGCCGACCATGTACGGGAATTTCCACGCATTGCCAAGCCCGATCGCGGCACCCACGATGGATAATATAAATCCGATTTTAGAAAATTTATCGCTCGCCACGGTTAGCCTCTTAGCGCATTTATCGTGATGATGACGATACTAACTGGAGCTACGAATCTAATCATAAAATACCAAATTTCAAAAACGACCCCGCTCATATACGGTCCAAAAAGTATGTAAAGCGCGTCTTTTTTGATGACAAAGCCCACAAAAATCGACACCGTGATACCGCCGATAGGCATGATGACGTTTGAGCTAAGAAAATCGAGGCAGTCAAAAAAGCTCTTGCCGAAAAACATCAAATTTTCTTTAACGCCTTCGATACTTGAAAGTATACACAAAATGCCCATGCAGTAGATGAAAACGCCGATTAGCGCGAGGGATTTTTTACGAGAAAGGCCGAATTCTCGGATGAGATAGTGCGTGAAAGGCTCTAGCATCGAGATAGCCGAGGTAATGCCCGCAAAAAGCAGTGCCGAGAAAAATGCAAACGCAAGCACGTGTCCGAGCGTGCCCAGCTTCGCAAATAGCGTCGGCAGCGAGATAAACACTAGTCCCACGCCCTGACTAGGCGTCGCACCGAACTCAAACACGAAAGTAAAGATAACAAGTCCCATCAAAATGCCCATCACGACGTTTATCACGACGATGATGATCGAGGAGCTAACTAGATTCGTATTATCGGGCAGTGACGCAGAGTAAACGATAATGACGCCGACACCTAGAGACAGAGTAAAAAACGCCAGCCCAAGCGCAGTTAGAATGCTGCTTACGCCTAGTTTTGAAAAATCGGGAACCAGCAAAAATTTAGCCGACTGCACGAATCCGTCCATCGTAAACGAGTAGCCAAGCATAATGATGAGCAAGATAAGAAGCGAAGGCATCATCCAGACGTTTACGCGCTCGATGCCGCTTTTTATGCCCTTTGATACGATAAAAATACAAAGGAAAAACACGATCGTAAAGTAAAAAATTTGAGACGCGGCGTCGTTATCGTAAAAACTGCCGAAAATTTTCTCCGAAGCCTCGACGTCTTTTGGTAGCTCGGTTATTACCATTACTGCGTATTTTAGTATCCATCCGATGATGACCGTGTAAAAAGAGGCGATGATGATCGCGCCTATCATCGTAAAACCTGCAAATTTCCACGTTTCTTTGCGCCTTGGAGCAAGCTTTTTAAAGGCATTTACGGGGTCAGACTCTGAAAGCTTACCGATAGCTATCTCGCCGAAAAATATCGCAAGTCCGATAAAAAACGTCATAAAAAGATACAAAAGCACGAAGGCCGAACCGCCGTTTTGACCGACTAGATACGGGAATTTCCACGCATTTCCAAGACCCACCGCAGAGCCCGCGACGGCTAAGATAAAGCCGATTTTTGAAAATTTATCCTGCGCCAAATTTAACCTTAGTATTTGAAATTTCAGAAGCGAGGCTAGCATAAAAAAGCTTTTAAAATTCTAATTTTTAAATAAATTCGTGGAAAAACGAAACATCGCTGAAATTTTTTGTAAATTTGTAGCACTGTGCGTGGGCAAATTTGACGAGCAGAAAATTTATGAAAATTTTTCTCGGTTTTAAGTAACTCAAAGCTAAATTTTTATAAAATGCGCTCTCAAAGCTTCAAAGTAGGGGTCTGATCCGAAATGGCTTAAATTCACAAGGAGACTTTATGAAAAAAGTTGTTTTCTTAATGATGGCAATTGCCAGCTTCGCATTCGCAGACGGCGGCGAAATGCTAAAATCTTACTCTGTTCTTGCGGCAGCAGTCGGCCTAGGCCTAGCGGCTCTTGGCGGCGCTATCGGTATGGGAAATACCGCATCTGCGACAATCTCGGGTACAGCTAGAAATCCGGGCGTCGGCAGCAAGCTAACTACGACGATGTTCGTCGCTCTTGCGATGATCGAAGCGCAAGTTATCTATGCGCTAGTTATCGCGCTAATCGTTCTTTACGCAAACCCTATGTTATAATCTCGGCGGGCTTCGTCCCGCTCCTTTTTTATTTAATCTACGTGCGACCTTGGTGGAACGGTAGACACGCTACTTTGAGGTGGTAGTGCCGAAGGGTGTGCGAGTTCAAATCTCGCAGGTCGCACCATTTAGACGAATTCTCCAAAAAATATCCCAATATCCGGCTTTTGCAAAATAGGCATCAAAGCTAAGTAATCCGAAATTTATCGTATTACTTCTTTTAAACTTCCTCGACCGCTTCCTAGCTCGATTAGGAAGTATTTTTTAGGAAAACGTGCGCTACCCGTCCGAAATCTTATAATTAAGAGAAAAAGGACGCACATGCGATTCACCTCTCAACTTGACAAACTTACAGATTTTGTCGCTTTTAGGGCTCACCCTGACGAAACTATTGCCACGTACACGCTACCTATTGGCAAAAAAGAAAGCCGTCAAAAGCTTGACGAATGCGGACTTTGGCTCAAAATCCTAAAAACGACTGCCCGCAAGAGTAAAAAAGTCAAGTTAAAGAAAGACTATTATTATGGCGAACAAGGGAAGTTAGTCAAGTTTTTAGGCTCCGCAAAAGACCTGAGCTACAAAACGGCGTTAAAAATGGCTAAAGAGTTAAACGTAGGAGCTACGCCAAAGGGAAAAGCCTTTTGTACTCTAGGCTCCGTTTTTGAACTGTATCTAGCCTCGGGCTCTAAAAGCTGGGCTCCGCGTACGACCGCAAAAAAATTAAAAATATATAAAAAATTCACCCCGATAAAAGACAAAGATATAGCTCGAATAAAGGCTGACTCGATATTCACAATCGCTGACGAACTCTATCAAGCTGAAAAATTTGCCGCACTTAAGGACTTTTTAGTCGAGGCTAAAATGCTTTTCACCTATGCTAAAAATCGTCAAAAAATCGCTAACAATCCTTTAGACAATATCGATTTTTCTAAAATCTACGTCATACCTGATAGCGACGGCTTCGGGCACGTTGAAACCGACGATGATTTACGCTTGTTAATCGCCTATTGCTGTGATTATGTGGGGTCGAGCGATGTTCGCAACGCTCTAGTTCTTGGCCTCTGCACTGCGCTTCGGGCGGGAAACATCCGCAATCTATCTAAAAAGCACTTAAAGCGCGATGAAAACGGCTATTACTTCGCGTTTGCTAAAGACGAAATGAAAATCAAGGGTAATGGTGATATGTATTTAGGGCTACCCGATGAACTCGGTGAATGGCTTGATACTATTGACGTCGGCACTCACTTTTTTATGGGTCGCGCGGGGAAGGGGCTTCTCTCTGACGCGATACTCTCGAAGGCTCTAAAAGATTATGCGCCTGAAAATCCAAAAGGTCGCATTGTTTTTCACTCGTTTCGGAGTATTCTTTCAACTTTCGCCCATGAAACAGACGAAAGCGACGTTAGCGACTATGATATATCGCGCACGCTTTCCCATAAAATTAGAGGCGTAGAGAAAAGTTACAATCGTTCAAAATCGATCGCTACGACACGTCGCGTTTTGACCTGGTGGTTTGGATATCTGAAAGATAGGGGGTTAAAATTATGAAAAAAGAAGGCGGGCAAAGAGAATTAGCTCTTTGCCTTAAAGAACAAAAGAATTATAGCAAAATTTCCTTATCTGCTGATAATTTATATCGGGAAGCGAGTGCGAAATGAGTACTTTTCGTTCTGCTTTCGACTCTAAATTTAATCCTCGCGAGCTCCATTTAAAACAAAAACTCCTCTCACGAGAGATAAAAGAACCTCTTGATTCTCGGGCTCTCGAGATATCGACGTTCGACGTTTCGGGAGATTTCTTGGCTCTCGGTTTTTCCTGCATTGGTGTAACTTTAACCCTCGACAATACGGGCATACATCGTAACGGCACACCTGGCCGCATACCTAACGCAAAGGCTGCAAAAGAGCTAGAACGAAAATTAAACGAGCTCATCAAAAAGCTACTCTCGACGATCCCCGTTTGGTGTGCTTGGGTTTTCGAGCGGCACCGAAACGGCTCTCCCCATATCCACGCTATGCTGTTTTGTCCTGTGCGCGACCTTGCTCGCCTTGTAAAAATTTGCCGAAAATTTTATAACGATGAGGCTGTCGAACTCCGCACTTTAAGCCCCGAATATATTTTCAAGAACGAAAAATGGCAGTGGGAGTCGGCTGAAAAAGAGACCAATTTTCCTGCTGCTCTTTGTAAGAAAATCCTCGCTCGAACCGCTACTAGAATTGACTTAGACAAAGATCGGCTAGTTCGGTACAATGTCGCAAAAATCAAGGACGTGCAAGAAACAAAGGAATTGTATAATGTCTTTAACTCAAAAATTCGTAAAAAATACCCATCTGCAGAGCTTGCTTTGGGAAATCTTTTTCATGAGTTGTGGCGCTTTTGGAAGTATGCCCATTGTCGATCAAAGCGTGAGAGGGTTGCGGACGATGTAAACAAATACGATAGTCTAATTTTAGGTAAAAAGTCCGAACAACCTAAAAACGATGATGAGCCTTTTCCCGTAAGTCGATTTGTTATCGTGCAGCCTACGCTTGGAGCTTTCGGTCGTGATCCTCACTGTAAGCTAAAGAACAAAGCCGACGACGAACTCGTACAGCTTGACGTAACGCTTTGGACTAAAAATAATACCGAACGTTTGCATGTTAATTTGCGGAACGTTTATCTTAGTGAAACTAGGATTAAAAATCTCAAACTTTGGGCGAAAAAATGTCGCGATAAAAACGATTTACTTGTTTTGTATCGGACACTTTTTTCGGGAAAAAAAATATGCGGTCGTGACCCCTTGCGGATGCTTGATTTCGCCCCAAAAGACCTTTCGGAATATGATCGTGAGCTCGTAGAAAATCGCTACGATATCCGCTCTTGGCTTGGCTATGTTGCTCCCTTACTAAGAAAAAAACAACCTCTTGATCCTGATATTCAGGAATTGCTAGCATTGCTTGAAAACTTCGCCTACGAAAACAATGTACCTGCTACTGTTGTAGACCGCGTAAAATTCGAAGTATGTTGCACCTGATTTTTAGTTTTTTTTCCGGCATGATCTTTATAATTAAGTCAAAAAAACAAAGGAGTCCATTATGGAAAATTTTCAAAAACCGATCTCAAATGTTGCTCTAGCGCAAACGCAGAGCCAAAATCAAAAACCGCAGAGCGAAAACGCAAAATTGGTCCAGGAATTGAAAAAGCTCTTGCGCAAAATCGAGAGCCTCGAAAAACGGGAAAAGAATGCACGAGTTGCTTTCGACAAAACAAAAAAAGAGCTCGATAAAATCGCAGGTGAAAAGGCTAGATATGCCGAGCTTTTGAAAAAGTTCGATGTCGTGGCTGTTTGACCTTCGCATTTCCCCTTGTGGGCGGACTTTGCATTTGCCTCCTTGTGGGGCAATGCAGTAGTGCGCACTACATGCAATAAAGGGGCACAAGACCCTATTATTGCACATTGCTAGACATTAACATCAAAAAGGACGGGATTTATGGATAACGGAGCAAAATCAAGCTTCAATATTGAGCTTATGAAACCTACCGGGTTTTACCATAATTTTAGGCGCGGATTTTTAGCGAAAGACGTCCGCGGAGACCTTTCGCACGAAAACGAATATACATGCTATTTTTTCGAGGCAAGACAGCGAGCTGCGCAAATGAAAGCCGACGCGGATGCGGCCTATCTCGCGCGCACGGGAAGGCGACCGAAATATGACGAAAAAAAGATATATTGGGAAGCTGAAGTCAATGCCCGGGAGTGGCACACCGTCGAGGATCTAAAGCGCGCGGCCGCCGTTATCGAAAAAGAAATGGGCTATCGTTTTATTTACGGCGTCATTCACAAAGACGAAGGACACAATAACGATGAGGGAGAATTTATCAAAAATGTGCAGTTCCACATCGCTTTTATAAGTCTCGACGAAAACGGAATATCGCAGCATAGGAAAACTTTTAATCCTAGCTTGATGAGCAAGATTCAGACGAAAATCGCGCAGACTTTGGGTATGGAAAGAGGCATTCCGAAAGAAATAACGGAGCGCACTCACCTTCCGCCTCGCCAATATAAGCAAGCGATAAAAATCGCCGAGCCTATAAAGCAAGAATTGCAAATTGCGAAAGCTGATTTAGCCGATGCAAAGGCGAAAATCAAAGCGCTAGAGGAATCCTTGAAATCTGCAAATAAACAAGCCCGCGCCGACTTGCAGACTCAAGGGGGTAAGCGTGAGGATTACGCGGCTTTGGAGCAGGAAAACAAGCAACTAAAGAACGAACTAGCCGAGCTGAAAAAAATGCCCGATCTTGACAACCTTGAGGACTTTGAAAAAACTTTTAGGGAAAAAATTTCAAAGCTACGCAATCACCCTAAAATCAATGTCGAGGTTGAAAAGGCTATAAAAGCGAACAACTTACGAAGCGGTATTTTGGGAAATTTTGATAAAAATAGCATAATGGCTTATATTGCTGATTCGGTTGCTATTAAGCATGCCGCTCAAAGCGTTATAAAAGAGGCTCAAACTGCTTTGACAGAACTCGCTACTAAAAAGGAAATCAGTGTAAAAGCTCAATTAATGGCCGTTCGCGAAAATAAAACCTTGGGCGGGTTTCTTGGCGCTGCTAGCCGATCTGACGCTGACGTCTCTGTGCTAAAACGGGAAAAGGCAGCGTTGGTCGATACGGTTGATCAGCTACAAAAACAAAATAAAGCCCTTCAAAAGACCTTAAAGGCTACATCCGAAATTGTTTCGCAAAAAGACGCTCAGATCGCCGAGCTGCAAAAGAATCAAGAGGGTTTAAGTTCTGCTAATGATAGCTTTTATCTTGGTCAGGCTGTAATGCTCTCTGAATTGATTGCTAACAAGAAGCTCTATATTGAGCCAAAAGGTCAATCTTTGGTTGTGGGGCTTGATAGTATTGTTTCGGGGGAGTACCCTGCTAAAAACTTCGAGGGCATAAAAAGCGGCCTTCTTAGCTATTGCCCCCCCTTTTTTACTACTCAAAACAACAATCTAGAATATACTCGATGATCCTCTTTGCCCCTCGATAAATAGGGGCTTTGCTCGCCTTTTTTGCCGTTTCTTAATAGTATTTATAATAATAAATAGGCAAAACCTAAAATCCAAAAGCGTCAATCATAAAAAAACAACTCAAGCAAAAGCAAAGCAATATAAAAGGCACGGTGGCGGCTGTTTTTTTGTTTTGTCTAGCTTCGCGGTGGATGCGAACGGCTTCGGGTATAGTCAAGGGCTAATTTTTGCGAGGCGAGTGTGGAGCCCGCAAAAATAGCTCGTCTTGACCCTTGGCTGCCCGAAACGGCTCGCTACAATTTTAGCGATAAAAGCGAAAATACAGAGCGACTTTTGCAGGCTCTGACGCGCCGTCCGAAGTTTGCGGCGTGGCACAGCTTGCAAAAGGGGCTTGAGCCTTCCAAGCGAAAGCCGAGCGCCCGCCCGTGCCGTCTTATTTGCTTTAAAAAAACAAAGTTGTATTTTTTTACGCTCCGCCGATCAGCTCGAAGCGCTCGCTGATACGGCTATGCTCGACCGAAGTAGGGAATAGCATTTTTTACCCAATTTGACAAGTTCAAAAAAACATGCTAACATCCTAACCCAGAACAGGCGGGTAAGGGAATTAGTTTTACAGTTTAAGGTTTAATCCTTATACGGTTTATTTTTGATTTACTCTCAACTCAAAAATAACCTAAAACTCTTTAAGCTTCTAGCTAAAATCTTTTAAAAACACTACGTTTTCTTTAAAAACCTTAAAAACCTAGGAAGTGAGCTTTTTATACTTCCTATTTTTGAAAAAGCCTCGATTTTTGGGCTTATTTGGCTAAATCACAGACCACGCAGGTCGCACCATAATTCTTCTTATTAACTCCCAACAAAAACTCTTAAAACCGTCAATGATCTGCTAGCCTAAAATGTAACCGTGCAAAAATTAAGTCGATATACACAAATGTTCTCGCGATTATCATCATATATCAAAGAGCTTAAGTCTATTAGAGTGTTTTAGTGGCCGCCATACTTCTTTATACGATCAAATTTAAAAAGCAATTTTCAAATTTGAATAACCGCAAAGAATCAAATCAATAATTTAAGTTTTAAAAATCGCCAAAAAGTAGTCGCCTCGCAAGACAAATTTAATCTGCTCATTCATGTCTAAATTTAGAACAATAATAAAACATGAAAAAAGGAAAATCTCAAATTTAATCGGCAAGTGCCTGGGGTCAATTCTAAAATAAAAAAGCGACCGAACTCCTATAAGAAGCCGGTCGCTTAAATTTACTTCGGAGCCAAACGTCAAATTTGAAAATTCGGCTCCGAATTTTGTCTTACATAAAGACCGGTATCGTCGTATTTTTAAGGAAATATCTCGAAGTACCGCTCAAAAATATTTCCAAAAAGCCGTTTTCGCCGTATCTGCCCGCAACGATCAGGTCAAATCCACCCTCTTTAGCGCTTCTTAGCAGAGCCTCGCCCGGTACCGAAGTCGTGCTAACGACCTCGTAGGTCGCCTGTATGTCGTGCAGTTTTAGATACTCTTCTAGTTTTTTTAGATTTTCCTCTGCACTACCGTCGCCAGAGTGCGGCATGCAAGTGATACAATGCACTTTTTTAGCTTTTTTTAGCAGTTCGATCGAGCTACTTACGGCGCGCGAGTTTTGCGTCGAGCCGTTCCAGCTAACTAGGATGTTATCAGCCTTAAAGCTCGTTATGCGCCTTGGTATCGTGATCGCCGTTTTGCCGCTTTTTAGCACCGCCGCCTCAAATGTACCCGTGATCTTGCCGTCAAGCGGTACTGCGGCAACTACCATATCGCAAAATTTAGACTCCTGCTCAACCACCACGCTTCGCTTGCCGCTTTTTGTGGTAAATTTAGCTGTCGCCTTACCCTCGATCGGCTCGTCGCTGATCTGCACATCCAACTCTTCGCAAAGTTTATGAAAAATAGTCTCGTTACGCTCGTGTTCGACGCCAAGCTCAGCCTTCGCCGCCTTTAAAAACTCATCATAAAGTACGCCGCCTCGAAGCGTCATTTTCATATTATAAACGACGCCTGGATCTAGCTGGCAAGCCAAAATCTCGATATGGCTATTAAAATGCTTAGCGACCAGCAAAGCCCCTCTGATACGCTCTTTTACGTCGTCGCCCGCGCCGATTGGGAAAAATATTTTTTTATACTGCATCGTTTCTCCTTTAAATTTATTGCGCTAGAGAAAGGGAAATTTTGTACCCTTTTTGCTCGCTGATTTTTACTTTGACCTTATCGCCGGCTTTTAGAGGCGTTTTGATCTTTGAGATATGTAAAAGTCCGTCCACGCCGCCAGGAAGCCCGATAAAGGCGCCAAATTCCACCACGCTTTTTACCTCGCCCTCAAATTCGTCTCCGATGTTAAATTCAGGCGTCTTGTGAAGCTTGCCGTCCCTGCCGCCTCTTTTGCCGCCAAAGCCCTTGCCGCCGTCTTTTGAGACGATTTGTATGATATAATCTTTAGCCGCATCTACGCTTGATTTTTGCGCGCCGGCGATCTTTACCTCGCCTTTTTCGCGGTCAAGGTCGATGGCGACGTCAAATTTTTCGATGATCTCTTTTATCGTTTTGCCAGCTTGTCCGATGATGTCCACGATCTTGCCCGGATCAACGCTAAAAAGCTCTAGTTTAGGCAGTATGTCTTCGTTTACGTAGATATTTTCGTTTGCTTTTTCCATCAAATTTAATATATGCAACCTGCCCTCACGTGCCTGCAAAAGCGCCTCTTTTAGAACGTCAAGGCTGATACCGCCTAGCTTTATATCCATCTGGAGCGCTGTTATGCCGTCTTTGCTGCCTGCGACTTTAAAGTCCATGTCGCCGTCGTGATCCTCTAGCCCCATGATGTCGGTTAGTACGGCGTGTTTTTCGCCCTCAAAAATCAGTCCCATCGCAACGCCAGCTACTAGTTTTGGGGTATCGACGCCTGCAGCCCTTAGCGCCAAAGAGCCGCCGCAAACGCTAGCCATCGAGCTTGAGCCGTTACTTTCTAAAATTTCGGACACGAGTCTGATCGTATAAGGCGAATTTACGTCGATGCTAGGCGCAAGCGCGCGTTTAGCGAGGTTGCCGTGACCCAGCTCGCGTCTACCCGGGGCCTTTAGCGGGCTAGCTTCGCCGACGCTAAAGCCCGGGAAGTTGTAGTTAAACATAAATTTATCCGTCACGGCGCCTTTTTCCGTTAGCATATCATACATCTGCGCATCGCCGTCGGTGCCTAAGGTCGCCACCACGAGAGCTTGCGTCTGACCGCGAGTAAAGAGGCAACTGCCGTGAGCATTTGGCAAAATATTCGTCTCGATGCTGATCGGGCGGACCTCCTTAAGCCCTCTGCCGTCGGCGCGAACGCCCTCGTTTATGATCTGCTCTCGGACGATTTTTTTCTTAAATTTAGCTAGGACGTTAGAGACGACCTCCTCCTCCCAGCCCTCTTTTTGCGCTACTTCGTCGGTCAAAATTTGCTTAGCGATCTTGGTTAGTTCGCTAGCGCGCTCGCTTTTAGCCATCTGATTTATCGCGGCTTTTACGTCGTTTTTGTAAAATTCGTTTAGATAAACCGCGACGCTCTCGTTTTCGATCTCCGGTTTTAGCTCTAGCTGCGCGTCTTCTTTTTTATGCTGGCTAAATGCTTCCTCATAAGCGTTTGAGGCGCGAAGTATGGCTTTACCGGCCTCTGCAATCGCCTCCACGATGAGATCTTCGCTAAATTCGTTCATATCCTGCATCGCTATCACGCCGCTTAAATTCGGATCCATCATAGGATCAAGAGCGATAGGCACTATCTCGTCTTTTTCGGTCGGGATACTTCTCATCTCGATCATCAAAAGCTCGTCTTTAACGCCTGCTACGTAAAGATCGAGCGCCGAAGTTTTTAGCTCAGAGTTGCTAGGGTTGATTACGAATTTATTATCAATATAGCCCACGCGTACGCCGCAAACAGGCGCATTTACCGGGATGTCGCTAAGATAAAGCGCAACTGAAGCAGCGTTTAGACCAACGACCTGTAGATCAACCTCCGGATCGCAAGATAGCACCATAACGACGATTTGCGTCGGATATGCGTAACCCTTTGGAAAGAGCGGACGTAGCGAGCGGTCGATGATACGCGAAGTTAGCGTCTCAAAATCCCCCGGTTTAGTCTCTCTTTTTACGTAACCGCCGGGGATTCTACCCGCTGCGTATGTTTTTTCGATGTATTGTACTGTTAGCGGTAAAAAATCCTCGCTAACTTGCGTGTCCTCGCGAGCGACAGTGGCTAAAACGACGGTATTTTTTACGCGTAAAAGCACCGCACCGCTAGCTTGCTTGGCGACCTTGTTTATATCGTAAATTTCAACTTGATTATTGACTTCTATTGAATACTGCATGCCCTGATATCTCCTTGTTTTTGTAATGGTATATAAAATGGACTCTCCTCTAATATGGAAAGCACGGTTTCGGGTTTTGGTTCGATTTTGTTTTCGTAGTAAAAATCCACCTCGATAAAATTCGCGATCTTGTGCACGGCATAAATTTCGTCCACCAGCGGCGCGATAGCTGCGGCGACATCGGTAGCGATGAGCGGCGTGGCGTAGGTGACTGATTTTACTCGCTCGCGCATGAGCGTTTTTAGGCAGGTTAGCGCTGTAAGACCCGTCTCGCAGCCCTCGTCGACGAGCAGGATATTTCTATCCTTTAGATCACCGATTAAATTTCCTTTTCTAAATTTATATACGTTTTTTAGGATTTTTTCGTCGTATTTGCGATCCGCCTCGCCATAAACGAAATCGTAACTAATGCCAAAGCTCCTAATCAGCTCGTCGTTTAGCACCACGTCGTCCTTTTCGCTAACCATCGCGATCTCACACTCCGGGTTATTCGGCGCAAGAATACGTTCGCAGAATAAAATCTCGTAGCTCAAATTTAGCCCGCGAGCCACGCTATCGACCATGATAACAGAGTCTATAGAGCTACATATTATCAGATATTCACCTGCAACCAGTTCTTTTTTGGGCAAAATTTCGAGCAACTTTTCGGCTGCTTCGAGCTGGTTTTCAAACATAAGATCCCGGTAATCGCTCATCAGCTACCTTGCGTCGTCTGTCCTACCGAAAAGTCGTAATGCACGCCGCCCATCGGATAGAAATTTATAAAGAAGTAAACACCTCTTGATTTTTTGGCGGCCGTTCCGCTGGTAGTCGTAGTCGGTTCAAGCTCCTCTTCATAGACAAACGTGTAGTTCCAGCACTTTCTGCGGTGAGAGACGCCTAGCTGCCACTGCTTGTTATAGTCGCGCTCAAGGTCATACTGAGTACCGCTAAATAGCCTATAGTTATGCGGAAGCTCGACGTAACCGTTTAGATGCAGATAGTTTTGCTTTTCCTGCGCATTTTTTCTTTGCATCGTGTGCCAGAGGCTAGCGCCGAATTTATCGTGCGTATAGCTCGCGCCGCTTTGAACTTTTTCAAAGTATTTACTGTCATAAGAGTACTCAAGCCTGTTGTAAAAAGACAAATTCGGTAGCGGATACCAGCCGATGATGTTTTTCAAATTTGAGCGCTTGTTCTCTTTGGTGTAATAACCCTGCGAAATCGTATGGCGCAAAAATTTTCTTCCGTCTTCGTTGAAGAAATACTGCGTCGCTCTGGCCGAAACCTCATCTCTAGTGTGCTGAGGGTTGATAAAGCTCTGATATTTTCGTCCGAGCATATCGTATACGTATACGTTGCCGTCATCTTCGGCCGTCTCGTATCTGTCTGGCAAGTCGCCTTCATTATATGCTTTAACCACGTAATCCACGCCCAAATTTAAACTATGATAGAAGCTCTCGTAAGCCTTAGCTAAGTCGGTCTGGAGCGAAAATTTATGATAATTTTCTATGTAGTTTGCACTCCTATCCTCGTCTCCGGTCGGACGGTACATTTTCTTTGCATAGTCCACGTGGGTAGCGTATAAATAGTGATAATACGAGAATTTCAGATAATCGTCCGCTAAAGGCAAATGAAATGAAACCGGCAGGTTAAATTCGTACTGCGTCGCCCTTGCGCCGATTTTTCTCGTGTAGTTGTGCGAGTGGAGATCGACAGAGTAAAGCACGTTTGGCAAAATAAAGCTATCGGTAAATTTATGATATTGAAAGCTCGGATACTCTTGAAGCGTGTCTTTATTTTCGTTCGGGCTACCGATCTTTGACGTATCCGTGTAATACCTCGCATATGCGCCGAAGTAATGCTTGTCGCTACTTATAAAATAGTTTAGTTTTGAGGTTACGAGGGGATTGTCGTCGCTGCCCGAGCCTCGTTTTTTCAAATTTATATAGTCGATATCGTTTAGAGCCGTCGCATCGAGCCACAAGCCTTCCTGCAGATCCTCGTTTATCAGGTGCTTAACGAGTCGATCTCGCTCATATTTTACATCAGCGCCCTTATGCGTTTTGTTTTTCAGAGGGAGTCTTAGCGAGTTTTTCTCGATCTGTCTTTGTCGGTAGCCCTCGGTATCTCTAAATGCGCCGAGCGTCACCGAGCCCTTAGAATAAGGCGAATCGGCAAATCTAAACGTACCGTATATGCCCGTACCGCGTCTAGTGCGAATTTGCGGATCAAACTGTAAGTCCCAGCTGTCGTATTCGGCGATGTAAATCGGTTGTTTGTAGTAAAATCCATCGTTTTTGCCGTAACCAAACTCAGGCGGTAAAAGGCCTGTGCGTCTGCGAGTGTCTGTAGAAAAGCCAAAATACGGCAGATAAAACACAGGGACGTTTCCTACGTAAAACACGGGATTAAAAAGGTGTAAAAATTTACTCTCGCGGTTTAGCTTGCCGCTACTAAATTTGATCTTCCAGTCCGGGTCTTGGACGTTGCAGCTCGATACGACCGCGCCATTTACCTCGTAAAATTTAGACGTGCTGTTACTCTCGTCGCTCTGCATCCATACTTCCATATCTCGGTTCATCATAAATAGCGTTTCGTAGTTACTATCTTTACTATTTAGATCGATCTTTGCGTATGAGCAACGCGATATTTCGTCCTTGTTTCTTATCAAATTTACGTTACCGAAAAGCTCCAAGATCTCTTTTTGCTGATCGTAAACAGCTCTGTCTGCGCTCATCAAATAGTCTTGCGAATACACAAGCACGTTTTTATCTGCAGTAACTATACCCTTATCGCGTTTTACATCATCAGCCAAAAGCTCGAAATTTTGAGCCGCAAAGCAACTAAAAGCCCCAAACATTAGTAACAAAAAAATTCTAGTAAACATTTATAACTACCGTTTTCGCGGCCTTATCTTGCCACGTTTGAAATAATGGATTTGAAAACGCCCATGCAAAACCTAGGAAAAATGCGTTTTCACCGATGATGCGAACCAAAGATCGAGTGAGAGAATTTAGCAAGCCTGGCTTATCGAGCAGATAGATATCCACGCACACGATCTTCATCGCGACCTTGCCGATACTAGCGCCACAGTACCACGTAAAAAACGTCTGATAAATAACCTCGAGCAAAACGATCTGCGGTATCATTTCCATAGCTAGCGCACTGATCTGCTCGTAGTCTAGTCCGTCAAATTTTTCGTAGTAAACGGCATAAAACAAAAACGAGATTAAAAACTTATCTATCCCCCACGCGACGGCTCTTTTACCGATGCTAGCGAGCGTGATGTTTTCGTTTTCGAGCTTGTCTATGACGCTCCTGCTCATTCGTACCCTTTTAGCATTTGCCAGGCGATATCTTTTCGGTATTGCACACCGTCAAATTCTACGTTTTCACAAAGCTCATAGGCCTTTTGCTGCGCCTGCTTTATGCTTTTACCAAGCCCCACGCACACGAGCACTCGTCCGCCGTCAGCATAGATCTCGCCGCCGTGTTCACTCACTCCTGCGTATGCTATGTGCGAGTTTTCCGGAACGTTTTTTACGCTGATTTTAGCCTTAGGCGAGTTTGAAAAAGGATAATTTTTACTAGCCATCACGACGCCTACGGCAAATTCGTCCTTTAGCTTCACGGGTTTTAGATTGCCGTTTGCCGCGTTTAGTAAAATTTCGCCCAGATCGCCGTCGATCAGCGGCATTAGCACTTCACACTCCGGATCGCCGAAACGCACGTTAAACTCGAGCACGTACGGCACGCCCTTAACCACCATAAGCCCCACAAAAAGCACGCCGCAGAAAGGATTTCCCTCGGCCTTCATGCCTCTTAATGTCGGTTTTACGACCTCTTCTTCGACCTGTTTTATTAGTTCCTGGCTTGCTAGCGGACTAGGCGCGTACGCACCCATGCCGCCCGTGTTTGGCCCCTCGTCGTTATCTTTTAGGCGCTTGTGATCCTGGGCTACGGGCAGACTGACGAAATTTTCGCCGTCGCAAATCGCAAAAAAGCTAAGCTCAAATCCGTCCAAAAACTCCTCCACGACCACGCGTTTACCGGCCTCGCCAAAGCTCTCGCCGCTTAGCATACCCTTAGCCGCAGCCTTTGCTTCCTCGCGGCTTTGCGCGATTATCACGCCTTTGCCAGCGCACAGTCCGTCGGCCTTAACGACGACCGGAGCAGTAAGAGAGTCTATAAATTTAACCGCAGCATCGTAATCGTCGGTATTTAGATAAGCAGCCGTTCGGATAGCATTTCTAGCCAAAAAGTCCTTCATAAACGCCTTGCTACCCTCGAGTCTAGCTGCAGCCCTGCTCGGTCCGAAGATGTTTAAATTTCGCGCCTTAAATATATCCACGACGCCGTCGCTTAGCGGTGCTTCGGGGCCGACGATCGTTAGTTCTATTTGCTCTGATTGGGCAAATTCTGCGAGCTGATTATAGTCTTTGATTTTTAGATTTGTGCCAAGCTTTGAGGTGGCTCCGTTTCCTGGAGCAAAGAAAAGCTCGTGTTTGCGGGATTCTTGAAGTTTTAGAGCTATGGAGTACTCGCGCCCGCCGCTTCCGATTATCAAAATTTTCATAATTTCTCCAAAAATAAAAACCCAAGTGAGCGGTGCGCATATAAGCGGCCCGAAAATTCAAAGCCAACCTTGCAAATAGGCGGTCCCTTTAGGTCGCAACTTCTCGCGCTCGCGCGCTCAAACGAAGCCACGTCGCACAGTTCCGCACATCTTCGCCGATACTAATGTGTTGGACCCTGTAAAAATACGCTGCCAAATCACTCAGGCAAGGTTATTATATAAAATTTTAGCTTAAAGTAGCGTTTTTGCGAGGCTTACGCAGGCATTTATATTTTGCTGGGCGCTTACTGCGGGCGAGGTAAAAATTTCTAGCTCTTTTGCCGTCGTAAGTCCGATAGCGACGGCTTTATAGCTCTCATCCCAGCCGAAATTTCGCGTAAAATTTCGCACAGCTGAGGGAGCTGTAAAAATAATCGCCGAATTTTTAGGCGGTTTTTGCTCTTCGCCAAGCGGTTTAAAAACGTTTTCGTAAGCGATTATTTGCGTCAAATTTACGCCGCTCTCTCTCAAAATTTCACCAACGCCAGAAGCCGTCTCTCGCGCTCTTAAAAATAGCGTTTCTTTACCCCACAAAAGTGGTGAGATCTCGGCGGCAAAGTCGTTTCCATGAGCGTTTTTTGCAGTGTAAATTTGAGCGAAGCCAAACTCGCTAGCTGCGTGGCTAGTGCCGTCGCCGATAGAGTAAATTTGCAAACTAGCGGGCAAAATTTGATTAAATTTTAGCGCGTTTACGGAGTTTTTGGAGGTCAAAACCAACGCATCAAATTCGGCCAAATTTACGCTAAATTTATTAAATTTTATCTCGTTTAAAACCAGCGTCTTTACGCCATCAAATTCCAAATTTGACCCGACCAGATAGATCATTTTCGCCCTTAAATTTATGATTTCGCGTCCAAATTTTACCGCAAATCCTTAAAATTTAAAAGCCGCACACAAAATGCAAATTTTACTTAGCCGCATTGCGCTTGCTTAGGTACTCTTTTGCCTTTTGTTTTAGCGCTTTATATAGCTTGCCGGCATCCTCTGCTCCGTATTTTTTTACGAGCCCATTGTGAAAATCGCCCAAATTTTTACTCTCAAACGCAATTTTTCTAATCTCTTGCTTTTTAACCTCGTCTATTTTGAGCAAGGGTTGCGGTTTTGCCGCATTTTTAGCCTCATTTTTTACTTCGTTTTGGTGCGCACCAGCTTGTTTTTGTTTTTGCGGCGGATGCTTGCTTGATAAATTTTGCCCCTTTTCGTCCAAATTTATATTTTCGCCAGAAACCTCGATCTTCGCATCTTTTGAGCGCTCGGTACAAGCAAGTTTATCGCTTAAATTTGACTCAGCGACTTTAATTTCCTCGACTGTCGCAGCGCCGCTTTTCCCCTCTAAAGATTTCAGTTTTTCTGGCTCCAAATTTTGAACATTTTGCGAGCTATTTTCTAAATTTTGATCGATTTGCGAACTAACTTCTAAATTTTGCTCTTTTGCCGAGGCGCTTTGAGCACGTAAAGTCTCGCCGCTCAAATTTGACTCCATTTGTGATTTTTCTCGCTCGTCATCTTTTGTCGCCGTCTGCGATTTTGTCGAATTTGGCGCTGCGATACGCTTTACTTCGCCTTTTTGTGAGTTTTCTATTTGAGGTTTTTTGTAGATCTTCCTTGCGTCCTCTTTTAGCGCGTTATACATGCCGGCGCCGTTTTTGCTGCCAAATTTTGAGATAAATTTCATATGAAGCTCACTGAGGCTGCCCGAGTTTCGTATCAGGATCGCGATTTCGTCTTGATTTTCTTCGATGAGCTGCGCCGTGTGCGAGCGATTAAAGTCAAATTTGAGTTTATGAAATTTACCGCCGTTTTTATCTTGTTTATTAAAAAAATCTATCACATCGTCGTAAAATTTATCGTTACTGACGATGTAAATTTTGTCTTTTTTATGCGAGAGTTTGCCCATTAAAAACGTAATTATTTTATCGGCATAGTCCTTGTGAGCGCTTTCTAAAAGAATGATTTTTATTTTGATTTTTCGCGCCAGAAACCACGCCAAAACGGAGATGCTTAGCTTTTGTCGATTGTTTGTTACGATATAAATTTTATCTTTTTCGCCTAGCTTTTTTAGCGTCGCTAGATTATCTACGCTTATGTTTTCATCGTCTATTATAAATCTCGCCATATATTTCCTAAACGAGTCGGGGCAATCGCCCCAAAACCCTACATCTTATCTTTTGTTACGATGAGTAACATTTTAAATTTTTCCGGTATCTTTAGTCCGTGCGGGATTTTGCCCGGAAGCACGATAGTATCGCCCTTTTTGATATCAAAATGCTCATCGCCGATAGTTAGCTTCATCTCGCCGTCAAGCGCGACCAAAAGAGCGTCGCCCGGAGCCGCGTGAGTGGAGAGCTGTTGGTCTTTTGAAAATGACAGCAGCGACATCGAGCCGCTTTCGTTTTTGACGAGCGTTTTGCTCACGATTTTGCCTTCTTCGTATTCGACCGCATCTACTAAGCTAAAAATAGCCGCCTTAGGTAAATGATCTATCATTAAGTCCTCCTTAAAATCGATTGAGACGTATTTCGTCGGTTTGTTGAAAACTAATTTTCGCCACACTTTTTTCTCTATCAGGCAAGCCTGCTCGCCGCCTAGGCGCATTTGCTTTTCGCCGTAATGCAGCCTCGCGCCGCCCTCGACGACCCACGCGAGGCTGTCGCAAAATAGCATCTCGTGATCTAGCTCCTCGCCCGCATCAAAGGCAAACACGTCGACGTGAGCGTTCTCGCAATCAAAAATTCTCTTGCTAACGACGCTTTTTGCGATCACTTTCGTGTCGGCGTTTAGATTGTAAATTTTACTCATTTTTCTTCCTTTCGTAAATTTACGCGTCATTGTAGCTAAAATTTTTACTGATACTATTAATAAGGATCTATATTTTATCTTAAACTTATTGGTATTTCTATTGGCAAATATGGCATCAGGGCTGACACAAATTTTTTCTTATTTTCTTCATTTGCAGACATCATACCAATGACTGTTGAAATGTATTCTTTATTTTCAATTCCAAAATAGTGACCGATTGTACTTGCCAAGTTCTTTTCATTAAATATTCTAATAATATCTCTATAGTCATCGCTTGATAATGCATTTTGAAATTTGTCATTTTGTTCTTTCCATATATCTTCATATTTTAAGGATGATATAAAATTATTAAGCGAACTATTTATTTCCTCTTTATTTTTGCCGTCTATGGCGGAATTTGATAACCTATACTTTATCTCATACAAGACGCTTTTAGATATTTGGCTATCGATCTGTTTTTCAAATCTTTCTTCTACTATATAATTTTTAATTGCTGAAAAAATATCATTTTCATTTTTGCCGAAGCAGCTAGATGTAAATCGCACAACTTCTTCGGTTATAAATAAATTTTCAATTTCCGCGACATTAATGGTATACACATTTTTCGCTTTATATATTTCCAATTCATGTTCACTACGAAAATCCCTATCTATTATTCCATATACTTCAAAATGATGTAGTGTATTGGTATTTCTAAATACTTTTGTTCGAGATATAACTTGCTCGCAGCTTCCACAGGGGATTATGTAATAATCTGGATACAATATTGAATAAAGTCGTATATCATAACTAAATTTATTACCCTCGACAAATAATACATTTTTCCTACTTCCAAGTATATCTAGTAGTAAATTTTCAGGAAGATTTATATCTTTTTCTATTTTTTCAAAAACCCATTTTGCACCATCGTATTTTTTTATCCAAAATTTATCTGCATGCTCATGCAAAGTAGCAAAATTTATATCGTGTGTAATATAAATAAACAAACAATCTTTACGATATTGCTCCAGCATAGTCCATAAAGTATTCATTATAGATTTGTGCAAATGAATTTCTGGCTCATCTATGATTAAAATTTTATCTTTAGGAACGCATAATACCTGAGAGGCAAAATATAAAACCGAACGCTCACCGTCGCTCATTTGATTAGCAGGATATCTCTGACTCTCCAATACTGCATAAAATTTTGAATCACATATATCAAGTTTCCTTTGAGGAAATACGTAATCCCATATAGCCTGTAGTTTATCAATAGCTGTTGTAGGGGGATCTGGCATGTTTTGATTTGATTTTTTACTTTTCTTGCATTCACTAACAAATACATCATTTTCTTCATTTTTTAATGCAAGTATGGCCGAGAGAACAGCTTCAAAATCATCTATCATTTTTGTTGTAAATTGTCTTCCCCAGTCCCATCGGTAGTTCTTATCTATCTTAAAGCTAGGATCAACAGTCCCATAAAATACTAGGTCTTCTGATTGAGAATAATTTCTTAAAGAAATATTTTCATTGAAATTTAAATTCCTTTGTGCTCCTATACGATGAACCAGGTCCATACTCTGCTGTTCTATCCATGCTCCTAGCTTACTTTTTCCAGAACCGTTAGCACCGACTACAATAATTGCATTTTTATCTGTTTCATACTCTTGCTTCTCATTATTTTTGTCTGGCAACCAATATTTAAATTTCATATCTTTGGCTCTTTGCATTAAATTGATTTATAAATTTTTTACTCCCACTCTATCGTCGCAGGCGGTTTGCTCGAGATGTCGTAAACTACGCGATTGATGCCGTCTACTTCGTTTATGATGCGTCGAGAGACGTTTTCTAGCAGGTCGTACGGCAGGCGCGAGAAGCTAGCCGTCATGCCGTCACTAGCGTCCACTACGCGTATGCACACGGCGTTTTCGTAGGTGCGGTTATCGCCCATTACGCCGACTGAATTTACATTTAAAAGCACACAAAATGCCTGCCATGTTTTGTCGTACCAGCCGCTTGATTTTAGCTCGTCGCGCAGGATCACATCGGCTTTGCGCAGTAGCTCGAGGCTCGGCGTATTTACTTCACCCATTATGCGGATCGCAAGGCCCGGCCCAGGGAATGGATGACGGAACACGAGCTCGCGCGAAAGGCCAAGTTCAAGGCCTAGCTGGCGTACTTCGTCTTTAAAGATTTCTCTTAAAGGCTCGATCAGCTCAAAACTCATCCAATCAGGCAGTCCGCCCACGTTGTGGTGGCTTTTGATCGTCTTGCTAGATCCCACGACCGAGCTTTCGATGATGTCGGTATAGAGCGTGCCCTGGGCTAAAAATTTGACGTTATCGTGCTTTTTGGCCTCTTTTTCAAAAATTTCGATAAAAGTTTCGCCTATGATCTTGCGTTTTTTCTCTGGATCGGTTACGCCAGCAAGCCTTTCTAGGAAAGTTTTACTCGCGTCTATGCTAACTAGCTCGACCCCAAGCTTAGTTCTAAAAGTAGCTTCGACCTGCTCGCGCTCACCAGTTCTAAGTAGTCCGTTATCGACGAAAACCAGGATCAAATTTTGCGGTATCGCAGCAGCTAAAAGCGCAGCGGTAACAGAGCTATCTACGCCTCCGCTAACGGCGCAAAGGACTTTTTTGTTGCCTACGGTTTCTTTGATTTTAGCGATCTGGTTTTTGGCAAAGCTACCCATATTCCACGTGCTTTCGCATCCGCAGATATACTTGGCGAAATTTTTTAAAATTTGAGTGCCAAACTCGCTGTGCTGCACCTCTGGATGAAACTGCAGAGCGTAAAATTTGCGCTTTTCATCGCCAAATACGCAATAAGGCGAATTTTCGCTAGTCGCGATCGCTTCAAAGCCGTTTGGCAAATTTTTTACGAGGTCGGAGTGACTCATCCAGACGGTTTGCTTTTCAGGCGTATCGGTAAAAAGCGGATGAGATTTTAAAACGCTAAGGCTTGCCTTGCCGTACTCTTTGTGAGAGGCCGGAGCGACTTCGGCGCCAAATTTATGCGCCAAAAGCTGCATGCCGTAGCAAATGCCCAAAATCGGCAGCTTTAGCTTAAATACGCCCTCGTCGCAAAAATACGCATCCGGAGCATAAACGCTAGCAGGGCCGCCGCTTAGGATTATGCCTTTTGGTTTTTTAGCCTTGATCTCCTCGACCTTAGCGTTAAAAGGCAAAATCTCGGTATAAACGCCTTGCTCACGCAGGCGTCTAGCGATGAGCTGGGTGTACTGCGAGCCAAAATCCAAAACTATTATCGTGTTATTCATGAGCGTCCTTTAAAAATATAAATGAAAAATTTCAAACTGTATGTACCAGATCACGACCGATACGATATAGCCGGCAACCACGGTCCAAGCATATTTCATATGCGCGCCGAATGTATATATGCCCTTTAGTTTGCCCATGACGCCGACGCCGGCAGCAGAACCAAAACTTATCATCGAGCCACCGATACCGGCAGTTAATGTAACTAGTAGCCACTGGCTTAAATTTTCGCCCACATCTGCGCCCATCATAGGATTTGCTTTTAGCACGGCGGACATAACGGGGACGTTATCCACGATAGCAGACAGGAAACCGACGCCGATATTTACGGTAGTGGCGCCGAATTTATCGTAAAGAGAAACGGCGTAGTTTAAAAATCCGACGAAGTGTAGCGCGCCGACGGCCGCAAGGATACCGAAGAAAAAGAAAAGCGTGTTGTTTTCGATCTTTGACATATAGTGAAAGACGTGCATAGGCTCTTCGTTTTTGTTGGTTTTTTTGTAGATGTAGGTGTAGATGCTAAGAAGCGAGAAGCCAAACATCATGCCCCACATCGCAGGTAGGTGGAAAAGCTGATGCATCATAACAGCCGAAAATATCGTAAATGCGCCAAGACCGATAACGACTTTACCGCCTTTTTTGATGCTTATTTTCGGCTCTGTCGCAGGGTCAAAATGCGGACTGCCCGCAGGTACGATGCGCGCTAGTAAGAAAGCCGTAACTAGCCAGCCGATAAATGAAGCCGGGAAAAGCGCGAAAAAGTCGATAAATGGCGCTTTACCCGCAGCCCACGCCATCAGAGTCGTGATATCGCCAAACGGACTCCATGCGCCGCCTGCATTTGCGGCTACGACGATGTTGATTGCGCCTGCGACCAGGAAATTCGTATTGGTCTTATCTATCGTTAAAAGAACGGTAGAAAGGATAAGGGCCGTAGTTAGGTTATCGGCGACGGGGCTAATGAAAAACGCCAAAACGCCCGTTAGCCAAAAGAGTCTTTTGTATGTATAGCCCTTTGAGACAAGGTTGTATTTTAGCGCGTTAAACACATCACGTTCGATAAGCGCCTCGATATAGGTCATCGCGACCATCAGGAAAAATACGATCTGCGAGATCTCTAAAATCAGGTGATTTACCTCATTTTGCAACAAATGCACATCTAGGCCGTTTGCCAGCATATAAAAGCCGATAAGCAGAAACATAAAAGTGCCGATAAATATGGCCGGCTTAGCCTTATCGATGTGAAAATTTTCCTCCGTAGCGATGAAAAAATATCCCACGACGAAAATGATGAGGCTCGCGATACCCACCCACGTAGTCGTTAAATTTAAAGCCTCGCCCGCAGCGTCGCCGCTACCGAAGGCCAAAGCGAAAAACAGACTCAAAAGTCCGACGATCTTCATTTACTCTCCTTGATTTATAGTTTATTTATCTTTTCGGTTTTGCTGTTTGAGGGCTCAGACGGCGCCTCATAGAACGGATCGCCCTTGTGACCGCAGCCTGCTATAAAAATTAACAAAAAAAATGCTAAAATCGCCTTATGAAAGACGCTAAGACCATTATTCGACATATTGTTGATAATCCTTTTTATAAAGAGTTAAAAAACCGTAGCGAATGCGGAGAATTTTTACAGCTTTTAAGCCTAAATCATCGCAGGCTCATCGCCTTTTGCTACGAGAAAAACGGCATTTTGTTTTTCGCCCTGTTTCATCCTCTAGGACTTCAGGAATTAAAAAGCGATAGTAGTATAAAAATGTTAAAAGGCTTATTAAAAATCTATTCTAGCGTAAATTTTGACGGCAGGCTCGCTCGCGTGACGGACGTTAAATTTTTTGTGACAAAGCATTTAAAATTTAAAAAAGCGACCGACCCATACAAAAAAAAGCGAATTTTTACCTACGCAGAGCCTGCTAAAGGCGAGTTTGTAAATTTAGCCAAAAGCGAGCGGATTTTCGAGGGATTTGAAAAGATCCGCCTTGCCATAAAGCAAAATTTAGCTAAAGAATCAAGCGGGGTGCAATGAATCAAATTTGGTCAAATTTAACCCCAAGCGGCAAAAGCTCAAATTTATCGGCGGGAGCCAAATTTTGCTAATCGACGAGATCCGCTCATTGCCCGCCCAACCAGGCGTTTATCAATATTTCGACAAGGCCGGCAAGCTTCTTTATGTCGGCAAGGCTAAAATTCTAAAAAACCGCGTCAAAAGCTACTTTTCATTTACGCCCGCGCTCGCCCCCTCGCCCAAGGTCAGCCCGCGCATACACAAGATGATCAGCGAGGCCGTGCACCTCGAGTATATCGTCACTCCCAGCGAAGCCGACGCGCTGATACTGGAAAACTCATTCATCAAGCAGCTAAGACCCAAATACAACATCTTGCTACGCGACGATAAGACCTACCCTTACATCTACGTAAATTTGGACGAGGATTTCCCGCGCTTTGAGATCACGCGCAAGATCGTCCGAGGCAAAAACGTCAAGTATTTCGGCCCGTATTTTCGCGGAGCGCGCGAGCTTTTGGATGCGCTTAGGCTGAGCTTTAAACTCGTGCAAAGCAAAAGCGCGCTCAAAGCCACGGGAGCGTACTTGCCCTATCAGATCGGCTACTCAGAAGCCCCGCTCATCAGCAAAATTTCGCCCGCAGACTACGCCAAGGTCGTAGAGGGCGCGATCGCAGCGCTAAATAATCCCCTTTCTATGCTGCCAAAGCTCGTAAATTTAATGAACAAATACGCCCAAAACGAAAACTACGAGCAAGCCGCCCTCGTGCGCGATAAGATCAACGCGATCAAGGATCTAGACGTCAAAATCGAGGTCGATCTGGCTAAGCTTGAGGACTTTGAGGTTTTTGCCGTGCGTGCTGAGCAAAATTTGCTTTGTGCGGTGCGTTTTAGCGTGCACGGCGGCAAGATCAGCGGCGTTTATCAAAACATCACGAACGCCAAAATGAGCTCGCAGGGCGATCTAAACGACGCGTACAAGCAAATAGTTTTAGAGAGCTTTCCCATCGGTGCGCCCGTCGTGAGCGCGAAAATTTACGTACTAGAAGCCTTTGAGGACGCAAGCCTAGTGGAGGAGATCTTGACCGCTCGCCACGGCCGCAAATTTAGCATCTCCGTCCCTAAAATCGGCGAGAAAAAGCGCATTTGCGAGATGGCGCTAACAAACGCGCAAGTCTTTATCCAAAAGTACCTAAAAACCCATGACGACGCGTTTTTGGACGAGCTAAAGGAGTATTTCGGCTTAGCCTGCGCGCCGTACGCTATCGAGACATTCGACAACTCGCACATGTTCGGCGCGGCTGCAGTCGGCGCGATGGTGCGCTTTGAGCACGGCAACTTCGCCAAGGAGCACTACCGCCACATGCACCTCTCTCACGCAAACGACTACGATCAGATGCGCCAGATGCTTACAGAGCGCGCTTTGCGGTTTGACAAGCTTAGTCCGCCAGATCTCTGGCTCATCGACGGCGGTCAGGCGCTACTAGATCTCGCCTCGGACATCATCGCTAGCAGCGGCGCAAACGTCGATATACTCGCCATCTCAAAAGAAAAAATAGACGCCAAAGCCCACCGCGCAAAAGGCGGCGCGAAGGATAAAATTTACGCTCCCGGCGGCGTATTTACGCTACCAACGGGCGATAGACGACTACAGTTTTTCCAGCGACTTCGCGACGAGGCGCACCGATTTGCCATTACCTTTCATCAAAAAACCAAGCGCAAGGAGGATCTGGGCGCTAGCAAGCTAGCAGACGCGGGCGTATCGGCGGGCAGTATCGCAAAGCTCATCAAATTTTACGGCAGCTTTGAAGCGATAATGACCGCAACGAGCGAAGAGATCGAAAAGGTGACGAATAGGAGCGTGGCGGCTAAAATCGAGCAACTAAAAGAGGGTGAAATTTGATGAAATTTGGGGCTTATTTTTTAAAATCCGCCCTGAAATTTGGGGTTAGTTTTGTAGAATTTACTCTAAAATTTGAGCCAAATTTAACGCGTTCGTTTTCGTTAAATTTGAAAGCGTAAATTTAACTCGCCGCTTTTGGGTAAATTTCGCCGTAGTTATTCGCAAATCAAACAGTTAAATTTGGCGTAAAATAAAATCAAATTTGAACGCTAAACTCAAAATTTACGCCTGCAATCATTTGGCTCAAATTTTAATTTGATTCCTCTATTTCGGTAAATTTATCATTTTGAAGCTTTTTCTATCGCTTCCGCCGCGTCGCAACCATCTTTCCAGCCGTATGCACACGCCTTTTGCAGATAGTTTTTTGCGCTAGTTAAGTCTTTTTCGCCAAGCATTGCGTTATAGTAAAGCACGCCGAGGTTAAAGCACGACATTCCGTCCTTCGCCTCGCAGGATTTGCGCCAGATTTCTCCCGCTTTTTGCGCGTCTTTTTTGACGCCAAGCCCCTGCTCATAAAGTGAGCCTAAATTTGTGCAACCCAGCAAATAACCGCTATCGCAGGCTTTTTTATAGAGCTCGGCGGCCTTTGGCGCGTCGGTTTTTACGCCCTCGCCTTTGCGGTAGGCGACGCCCAAATTTACGCAGGCGCGCACATACTGCCCGTCGCACGCCTTTTTAAACAGCGCGAACGCCTTTTCGTAGTTTTTGTCCAGGTCGCACTCCTCAAGCTTGATGCCGATATAGGCAAGGCCTAAGTTGTCGCAGCTCTCAAAATCGCCCGCGTCGCAATCTTTTTGCAGTCCGCTCGTATCGCACCCCGCCGCATTTAAAGAAACTGCCGTAAAAACGACTAAAAATATAAATTTATTCATCTTGTATTTTAACGCCAAATTTGACGCGCCGTTTTGTAACTGGCGCAAATTTAAGCCCGAGCAACTGGGCAAATTTGACGAAATATTGCACTCGTCAAAAGTCAAATTTGACCTGAATTTACGCCTTTTTGCCTTTTTTCTTGCCTTTGTCGCCAGGCTCTTCGCCCTTAAACCACCCTTTTATCTTGTCCAAGATCCCCTCATCTGCTTCTTCATCGTAGCTGGCCTTGCCCGCCTTGATACCAAAGCTTTCTTGTAGCTGGTTTAGTAGAGAGATTTGCTCGCCCGTTAGCTCTTTTGGCGTTTTTATGGAGATTTGAGCTACGAGCCTGCCGTATCTTTTGCTATTTACGTTTTTTACGCCAAGGCCGTCAAACACGAACTGTTGCTTGTCTTTTGCGCCGACTGGTAGTTTTAGCTCGGTCGTGCCTTTTAGCGTAGGTATCGTGACCGTCTCGCCCAAAACCGCCTGCGTGAAAAATACCGGAATCTCGATATAAACGTCGCTTTCGTGACGTACGAAATGCTCGTCGGCTTCAACCTCGATATGCACGTATAGATCGCCCCTGGCGCCAGTTGATGATACGTTGCCCTTTTCGCTCACGCGCATACGCATGCCGTCGTCGATGCCCTCGGGGATATTTACTTTGACGCTTTGGCGCTCTTCTTTGTAGCCGCTACCGCCGCAATCAGAGCATCTATCCTTGACCGTTTCGCCCGTGCCGTTACAGTACGGACACTCCTGCACGAAGCTCATAAAGCCTCGCTGCTGCGATATCCGGCCCCTACCCTCGCAGTGCGGACATACGTGAGTTTTGCCGTCTTTCGAACCGCTGCCTTTGCATGTCTGGCACGGTTTTTTGATCGTAAAATCTATCTCTTTTTCGGTACCGAACACCGCTTCGTTAAATTTGATCCTAAGAGCTATTTCTAGATCGAGCGGATATTTGTCGCTGCTTCTTTTGCGGCTGCTTGCACCAGAGCTAAATCCGCCGCCAAAAAACGAGTTAAAGATATCGCCCAAATCAAAATCAGCGCTAAAGCCGCTAGTAGAGCCAAAGCCACCCCTGCCCTCAAGTCCGGCCTTGCCGTATCTATCGTATATCGCGCGCTTTTCCTCGTCGCCTAGCACCTGGTAGGCTTCGTTTACCTTTTTAAAATTTTCTTCCGCTTCTTTGTCGCCTTGATTGCGGTCCGGATGGTACTTTAGCGCTAGTTTTCTAAATGCTTTTTTTATGGTTTCAGAGTCGCTATTTTTGCTGATTTCTAAAATTTCGTAGTAGTCTATTTCCACAAAATCTCCTAAATTTTTTAAATTTAAAGGGCGATTTTATCTTATTATTTATAAAAATTCAAAGCGGGGGAGAATTTTAAACGAGGATAGTAAATTCGGAAAAAAATTTAACTTTTTTTGGTTATAATCATTTTTGTTAAATCTATTTGAAAGGCTTAAAATGATTAATGTTTTAATGATTGAAGACGATCCGGAATTCGCGCAAATCCTATCCGAGTACTTGAGCGATTTTAATATAAAAGTAACAAATTTCGAAGATCCTTATTTGGGACTAAGCGCCGGAGTGAAAAATTTCGACCTGCTCATCCTAGACCTCACTTTGCCAGGCATGGACGGCCTAGAAGTGTGCAAAGAGATCCGCAGCAAATACAACATCCCTATCATTATCTCCTCTGCTCGCAGCGACATCAGCGACAAGGTCGTGGGCCTGCAGCTAGGCGCGGATGACTATCTACCAAAACCGTACGATCCAAAGGAAATGTACGCGCGCATCATGAGCCTAATCCGCCGCTACAAAAAGACCAACGAAGTGCAAGAAGAGGTCGTTGATACGCTATTTAGGATAGACGAGCGCAGACACGAAATCTACTACAACAACGAAAGCCTAACGCTAACGCCGGCTGAATATGAGATCTTGAGCTACCTTATCAAGCAGCACAGCTTTTCAGTCTCTCGTGAACAGCTAGTTTATAACTGCAAAAGCCTAAAAGACAAGGACTCAAAGAGCCTAGACGTCATCATCGGCAGACTAAGAACCAAGATCGGCGACAGCTCAAAAGCGCCTAAACATATATTTTCGGTACGCGGAATAGGCTATAAACTCATAGGATGAGATACTCCTTAACAACGAAGATAACGGTAGTTTTCGCGCTGGCGTTTTCGCTTGTTTGTATTTTGTTTTACACGTTTGCGAACATCCAGCTGGACAATGCGCTGGAAAAGATAAAAAACAAGCAGCTAAACGCGATAAACTACCTCATCGCCTCATACGAAAAGTCAAATCCGCCTAGCGATTTGACTAATTATTTTAGAAATTTCGGACTAACCTACGTTAAAAGCGACAAAACCGTCGCAAACGTCATCAGTACTGGCAAGACGGTCTTTGCTAAGCAAACGCAGCTAGGGCTCTTTCAGTCGTTGCTTTTTCAGGATAGTTTGTATCTGCAGATCAAAAATCCTTCGTTTCAAATTTTACTCGAAAGCGACGATACGAAAAACATAAACGACCCGATTTGGGTGGGCTTTATACTCACGACAGCGCTTCTAGTGTCGCTCTATGTTTCGGTGATGAAGTCGCTGATGCCGCTTAAAAAACTAAGCTCGGATATCAGGAAATTTGGTGCCGGAAATATGGACGTAAATATCGCCAAGCCCGACTCCGACGACGAGATAGCCAAGGTCGCGATAGAATTTGACGCCGCAGCTAGCAAGATCAGGGAGCTTTTGCGCTCTAGACAGCTGTTTTTGCGTACGATCATGCACGAGCTAAAAACGCCGATCGGCAAGGGGCGCATAGTCTCTGAAATGGTGCAAAATCCTACACACAAAACCCGCTTGATAGCGATATTTGAGCGCCTTGATATGCTCATAAACGAGTTTGGCAAGATCGAGCAGCTACTATCTAAAAACTACGCTCTAAACTATCAGGAGTCATACTTTTCAAACATCCTTGAACAGGCGCGCGACATGCTGATGCTCGATAAATTTGAAGAAAAAGTGAGCGTAGATATCCGCCAAGATATTTTGCTGCGCGTAGATTTCGGGCTCTTTTCGCTTGCGATCAAAAATCTCATAGATAACGCCCTAAAATACGCCGACGATAAAAAGGCGCAGGTTATCTGCGACAAAGACGGTATCGTCGTGAGAAATCTAGGCAAACCGCTGCAAAACCCCATCGAATACTATTTGCAGGCTTTTATCCGCGAAAAGGGCAACAAAAGCGGCGGTATGGGGCTAGGTCTTTACATCATCGATCACATCTGCCAGATGCATAAATTTAGCCTAAAATACTCATACGAAGACGGCTACCATGCGTTTAAAATTTGCACCAAGCCAAAGGAAAGCGTTGAAAAAAGGGCTTGAGAAATTTAACGAGCTCGTGGCGGCCTTTGAGCGGCTGCCGGGCGTGGGCAAAAAATCCGCCCAGCGCTATGCCTATCACGTCTGCCTAAAGGATAGCTTCGGCGGACTAAAGCTCGCTCAAAGCATCGAGGACGCAGTGAGATTTACGGGTAAATGTCAAATTTGCGGTGGGCTTAGCGAAGATGAAATTTGCGACATTTGCAGCGACGAAACGCGAGATAAGGAGCTACTGGCCGTCGTAGAAAGCCCAAAAGACATCCTAGTTTTTGAGCAAAGCGCGATCTACCGCGGACGCTACTTCGTGCTTGAAGAGATAACTCCCGAACAAACCGAAAAACTACGCGAGGTCATCCGCCAAAACGGCGTAACTGAGATTATTTTCGCGCTAACGCCGGGGCTTAGCAGCGACGCGGTGATGGTTTTTATCGAGGACAAGCTAAGCGATATGGGCGTTAAATTTAGCAAGATAGCCCAAGGCGTACCTACGGGCGTAAATCTCGAGAACATCGATCTTTTGTCGCTTATGAAAGCACTTGATAGCAGAACTGAGCTGTAAATTTAAGTCGGGCGCTCAAAATTTTTATCAATTTAACGCTACCTTTTTAAATTCGCTCAAATCCAAATTTAATACTAGGCGAGCAAATTTGCCCACATAAGCTAATCAAATTTACAGCGACTCAAATTTAGTACGTAGTCCGAAAATCAAATTTTACAAACACGATAAAGAATAAAAAGAAAAATTTAAAAAGAGAAATTTACGACCCGAAGGCCGTAAATTTAAGCCGCCCGAAACGAGCGACGAGAAGTTATTTCGTAGTTTTTTGGATATACGAGAACTCGGAAATTTTCGTCCACTCGCGAGCTTTAGCCAAAAACGCTCTTTGAGAGTCCAAAATCTCCTTAAATAGCGGATCTTTCGCCGCCTCTTCGTCTAGGATCTCATCGCTTGCTTTTCTAAGCGCGTCCATAACGTCCTGAGGGAACGAGCGAACCTCGATGTCCGGATACTCCGCTTTCATCTTTGCCCAGTATTCGGCGTTATCAAAGAACGAGCGTGTATTTAGCATGCTAGCTACTTGATTAGCCGCAGCCTCGATCACAGCCTGAAGGTCGGCAGGTAGCTTCTCGTAGGTCTTTTTGTTTACGAAAAACTGAGTCTGACCGCTCGGCTCTTGCCAGCCTGTGTAGTAGTATTTGGCGATCTTGTGAAAGCCAAGACCCATATCAAACGCAGGGCTCACCCACTCGACCGAGTCGATCGTGCCCATCTCTAGCGCCATATATAGCTCGCCGGTCGGGATCGTGTTTATAGTCGCTCCCACGCGCGCCATCACCTCGCCGCCAAAGCCCGGGATCCTGATCTTTAGGCCTTTTAAATCCTCTACGCTTTTGATCTCTTTTTTAAACCAGCCGCCCATTTGCGTGCCTGTGTCGCCAGCGTTAAAGACTTTTATGTTGTATTTATCGTAAACTTTTTCCTCTAGCTGCTTGCCGCCGCCGAATTCATACCATGCGCGTAGCTCGGTCGCGGTCATACCAAAAGGTACGGCGGTGAAAAACATAGTATTTGCGTCCTTGCCCTTGTAGTAGTAGGATGCAGTGTAGCCGATATCGTACTGACCACCCTTAACAAAATCTAGGATACCAAACGGCGCCTTATGCTTAGACGGATAGTCTATCCTCACCTCTAGCCTGCCATCGCTTAGCGTCTCGACTACGCGCTTAAATTCTTTCGCCGCGTCGCCCAAAACCGGAGTCGTGCTCTCCCAGGTGCTGGCTAGCTTTAGCTTATAGGTTTTGTCTGCTGCGTTCGCGCTTAGCGCTAAGCCAAAAGCAGCCAAAACCGCTAAAAACTTTTTCATTTTTGCTCCTTAAAATAAATTGGCCGATTATACTTATTTTTTTTAAAAATTTGGTAAAATTGCGCAAAAAAGGGGCATCCATGAATAAAAAAACCAAAATCCTAGCCACGGTCGGACCAGCCAGCGAATCCATAGAGGTTATGGAGCAATTAGTTTTAGCCGGAGTTAATGCTTTTAGGCTAAATTTTAGCCACGGCACGCACGAATATCACAAATCAAATATCGATAAAATCAGGCAAGTAGAGGCAAAACTCGGGCGAAAAATAGGTATATTTCAGGATATCTGCGGCCCTAAAATAAGAGTCGGCAAGCTAAATGAGAGCAAATTTAAGCTAAAAGTCGGCGATACGCTAATCTTCGTAAAAGACGAAATAATCGGCGAGCAAATAGACGAAAATCACTATAAGCTTTGCATAAATCAGCCTCAAATTTTAGCCGCGCTAAAAACAGGCGAGTACATCTACCTATGCGACGGACAGATCCGCGCTAAAATCACGCAAGCAAGCGCCCAACAGGTGGAAGCCGTAGTGGAAAACGACGGAGTGCTTCGCTCGAACAAAGGCGTAAATTTCCCAAACACCAAGCTAAATATCGAGGTTATCACACCTAAGGATTTAAAAGATTTGGAATTTGGCGCCAAAAACGGAGTGCATTTCGTTGCGATCTCTTTCGTGCAAAACGCAAACGACATAAGAAAAGCTAGAGAAATCCTAAAGGGCTTTGGTTCCAAAGCTCAAATTTACGCCAAAATAGAAAAATTTGACGCCGTGGAGAATATCGACGAGATCATCGAGGCCAGCGACGGCGTGATGGTCGCGCGCGGAGATCTGGGTATCGAGGTGCCCTACTACAAGGTGCCGACGATCCAAAAACTCATCATCAAAAAAGCAAACGAAGCAGTTAAGCCAGTCATCACCGCTACGCAGATGATGCTAAGCATGGCCGAGCACGAAACAGCTACTAGAGCCGAGATCAGCGACGTGGCAAATGCCGTACTAGACGGCACCGACGTAGTCATGCTAAGTGAAGAAAGCGCGGTCGGCATAAACCCGGTCGCAGTCGTGGAAGCTATGAGCAACACCATAATCCAAACGCAACAAATTTATCCTTTTAACAAATTTGATTTCGACCGTTACGATGACACGGACATGATGGCGTCTAGCACCGCCAGGCTCGCCTCTGCGCTAAAAGTAGACGGCATAATCGCGCTAACCTCATCGGGCGGCTCGGCGGCAAAACTAGCCAGATACCGTACAGATATAGATATCATCGCCATAACGCACAACGAGCAAGCTGCATATAGGCTAACTCTTTGCTGGGGTATAACGGCGGCGTTCGTGATAGAAAAGGAAGAAAGACTGCATACGCTGATGGCTAAATCGATCAAAGCAGCAGTCGAAAAAGGCTATATAAAAGACGACAAAAGCTACATCATGACCGCTGGCTATCCGACGGGAGTGGCGGGCAGCTCGGATCTGATCAGGATTTTAAGAAAAGCTCAGATAGATTATTATCTAGAAGAAGCCGATAAATAAAGGGCTTTTCGCATCGAGGCTTCGATTTTGGCCTCGTCAAGCGAGTCCTCGAAAAATAAATTTAACGCTAAAACCGCCTGAAAAAGTAGCATCTCTGAGCCGTCTTTATGCGCGAGCCCGCTAGCGGCGGCTAAATTTAAAAAAGGCGTTTTTTTGCCGTAAATAACGTCAAAGGCAAATTTGCTTTCATCAAAAATCGGACGCAAAATCTCGATCGGCGCAGGCAAACTTTCGTCTTTTAGTCCTGCCGAGGTCGTATTTACGACGAGATCAAATTTGCCGCCATTAAATTTGCCAAAATTCGCCCAGCTAAATTTTTCAAATTCAGTAAAATTTGCCAGCCTCTCCTCGCTTCTATTTAGCACGCAAACTCGCACACCGCGGCTTTTTAGCGCATATGCGACCGCTCTAGCTGTTCCGCCGGCACCCAAAACCAGAGCTGAATTTATATGTCCAAAACTCTCTATCGCTCGTAAAAACCCGGGCGCATCGGTATTGTAGCCGTAAATTTTATCGCTGCGAGATACGAGGGTATTTACGGAGCCGATTTTAGCAGCCGTTTCGTCTGGAGCGTCGCACTGCGCGAGAGTGGCTTCTTTGTGAGGTACTGTGACGTTTGCGCCACTTAATTTTAGTTCTTTAAATTTAGAGATGAGTTGCGAGCCGTCCGCTAACTCGTAGCGAGTATAGAGGGCTTCACGAGATAGACCCAGCTCGCCGAGGGCTAGGTTATGTAGCCTCGGCGAAACGGAGTGGGATATAGGGTTGCCAAAAACGGCAAAAACCATCATTTTATATTTACGATAAAGGCGTTTGGAGCCGCGCTTTGCTTGATTTTAGCAAGCTCGCTTTTTAACTGCTCGCCGCTATAAGGGCCGACTAGCACCTTGATGATTTCGTTGCCGTTTACGTTGGTCCTATATAGCTTATAGGCGTATCCTGCGGCTTTTAGTTTGCCAAGCTCAGGCGCTTTTTCATTAAAGTGTTTAACGGCGAAAACTTGCACGTAACTACCGCTGTGAGCATCGCCGCCGCTAGCTGCAGGAGCTTGTTTAGCCGACTTTTGTTTTGCCTGTTTTTCTTTACCAGCATCGTTTTTAGGCTGTTTTGCAGCTTTTTCTTGCTTAGGCTCTTTTTGTTTTACTACGTTTACGTGCTGCTTAGGCTCGGCTTTTGGTTCGCCTGACTGAGCGCTTGGAGCGTCATTTTGCTTTAAAGCACCTTGTATAGTAGAAGACTCAGTCGGCGTAGGAGCTGTCGCGCCTGCATCTTGCTGCCTTTTATCCTCTTTTTCCTTAAGCGCTTTTACCATATCCTCAAAGCTATCTTGGCCTTTGTTCTCAGGTACGATAGGCACCTGCTCAAAGGTAGGATTAGGCTGCTGCGCCTGAGGCTCGGACGGCGGCGGAGCGACTGGCGGGACGTTAGCTTGTGCTACTTGCGGCGTAGGCTCGCTAGGCGGAGTGGTAGGCACGCTCACTTGCTGAGGGATACTTCGTGTATTGTCCGGCTCAGGCGGCAAAACCAGCCTAGAATCCGTTTGCGCAATCTGATCGTTAGTTTCGGAGGAATTTAAAAATTTCATCACGATGAGAACAGCTAAAAAGATGATGACGAAAACTGCGACGAGGATGAGTATCCTCTTAACGCTTTTGCTCTTTTTATCCTCGTTGTTATCAAGCATGATGTCTCTTAGCTCGTTATATTCCATTTTCACTCCTTACATATGTTTTGACCAGCTTGCGCCGCGCTCTTTTTGATAAACTTTGTACGGCAACGTCAAGATGTTAAATTCTTTAGGTAGCTCCATCGTCGGAAACACTCTCCACTCTTTAACCAAACGCGAACTAAGTAACATAGATAGTTTATTTGCTATCTGATAGCCCTCGCTTAGCGTCGTGTGCCCCTTGTGCACGTAAAGGTGCAAATGTCCCGACGTCTTACTCTCGTAGGCGGTAAAATTTATAAACCCCTCCTCGCGGAGCAAAAGCTGAGCTCGGTGCCAAAAGCGCTCAGGCATCCTGCCGTTGTAGTCAAAGACGATATTTTCGACCTTGTCGCCCGGAAGTATCAGCGAGTGCGCGACCGTGATCTTGCCCTCGTCGTGATCTTTTATCACCTGATAGCTTAGAGGCTCGTTTATGAGCTCAAATTTGTTAAAAAACGTCCGCCCTTTATACTCGATCTTGCTTACGATATTGTCGCGCTTAATCCAGTAGTGGCTCGTGTTCATTTTGATTAGCGCGGTGTCTATGCTCTGCATCAATAAGTCGCCCTATCGTAGATGATAAATTTGCTCGCAAGCTCTTTTAGTTCGGCTTTTACTTTCTCTTGAAGCGCTGCGTTATTGATATCGCTTAGCACGTCGGCGATTTTATTTGCGATGATCTCAAATTCCGCCTCTTTCATACCGCGAGCCGTAAGCGCCGGACTTCCTATACGGATACCGCTTGTAACGAACGGGCTTCTAGTTTCGCCCGGGACCGTATTTTTATTTACCGTTATGCCTGCGTTTCCTAGCGCTATGTCGGCGTCTTTACCGCTAAAATCGCGGTTTAAAAAGCTCATTAAAACTAGATGGTTATCGGTGCCGCCGCTAACTAGATCAAAGCCGCGTTTTACCAAAACTTCGGCTAGTTTTTTGATGTTTGCCTTAACTTGCTTAGCGTAAATTTTCCATTCAGGGCTTAGGTTATGCTTAAAGCCTACCGCCTTTGCAGCGATAACGTGAACGAGCGGTCCGCCCTGAATGCCAGGGAAAATAGACGAATTTATCTTTTTGGCGTACTCTTCGTTGTTTGTCATGATGATACCGCCACGAGGTCCGCGAAGGGTCTTGTGCGTAGTCGAGCTCACCACGTCACAGTGCGGAAACGGACTTTGATGCTCGCCAGCTACGACTAAGCCTGCTATGTGCGCTACGTCTGCAAAGAGTATAGCGCCTACTGCGTCGGCGATCTCGCGGAATTTCTTAAATTCGATCTCGCGCGTATATGCGCTAGCGCCGCACACGATCATCTTAGGTTTTACGATTTGCGCGATTTCCATTACCTTATCGTAGTTTATGCGTCCGTCAAGCTCTACGCCGTAAAAAAAGCTCTGATAAATTTTACCCGAGCTGCTTACTTTTGCGCCGTGAGTTAGGTGTCCGCCGTGGCTTAGATCCATGCCTAAAATTTTATCGCCGGGATTTAAAAGCGCGCCGTAAACGCCTTGGTTTGCCTGCGAGCCTGAGTTTGGCTGTACGTTTGCGAATTCGCAACCAAAAAGCTCTTTGCAGCGATCTATCGCTAGCTGCTCGATCTGATCGACGTATTCGCAACCGCCGTAGTAGCGTTTGCCGGGATACCCTTCCGCGTATTTATTGGTTAGGACTGAGCCCATTACTTCCATCACTTCAGGGTAGGTAAAATTTTCGCTCGCGATCATTTCGAGGTGGTCGCATTGGCGTTTTAGTTCTAAATTTACTAAATCAAAAATTTCTTTATCATAACTTTGCAAACTCATTAATTCTCCTTGGTTTCGTTTTTTTGCGGTCTCATCGCAGGGAAAAGCACCACGTCGCGGATGGATTTTTTATTGGTTAGTAGCATCACGAGCCTATCTATGCCGATGCCCTGCCCGGCAGTCGGAGGCATCGCGTAGCCAAGAGCCCTCACATAGTCCTCATCCATCTCGTGAGCTTCGTCGTCGCCGGCGTTTTTGGCTTCGATCTGCGAAGCGAAACGGCCATATTGATCGATCGGGTCGTTTAGCTCGTTAAAACCGTTAGCTAGCTCGCGCCCTGCGATAAACAGCTCAAACCTCTCGGCTATATCGGGGTTTGCATCGCTTCTGCGAGAAAGCGGGCTAATAGAAATCGGATAGTCGATGATAAAGGTCGGATCGGTTAGCTTGCTCTCTACGTAGTTGTCGAAAAGCTCGGCCTGCAAATGCCCCAAATCAAGCTTAGCGTTTGCCTCAAAGCCGTCCGCTTTGAGCTTGGCTAAAATTTTATCTTTATCGTCAATGATAGTTTCGTCTAGCCCGCCGATTTCTACTAGCGCTTTTTTGTAGCTTATGCGTTTAAACGGCTTGCTAAAATCGATCTGCACGCCGTCAAATTCGATGATTTTAGGCATATCTAGTTTATCAAGAAGCACGTTAAATAGCTCCTCGGTTAGTCCCATCAGATCGTGATAAGTATGCCACGCCCAGTAAAACTCGATGCTCGTAAATTCAGGATTATGCGTTAAGTCCATACCTTCGTTGCGAAAATTTCTATTCATCTCGTAAACGGCGTCAAAGCCGCCAACTATGAGACGCTTTAGATAAAGCTCGGGCGCGATGCGTAAAAATCTCTCCACGCCAAGCGCGTTATGAAACGTGACGAAAGGCTTAGCGTTCGCTCCGCCAGGGATCGGGTGCATCATCGGAGTCTCAACCTCTAAAAAGCCCTTATCCTCGAAAAATCTGCGAATCGTACTAACGATAACCGAGCGGCGCTTAAAATCGGCCCTAACCTCGGGATTCATTATCATATCTAGGTATCTTTGGCGGTATCTAGTCTCGATGTCCGTTAGCCCGTGGAATTTCTCCGGAAGCGGCGAAATAGCCTTTGACGCCAAAGTTAGCTCGCTAACGTGCATCGAAAATTCGCCTGTTCGCGTGACGAAGGCATATCCGCGCACATATATGATGTCGCCTACTTCGATATTTTTCTTTACAACCTTAAACCAATCAGGATCAAGCGTCTTGTTGCTAAAGTAAATTTGGAGATTGCCGTCCTCATCCTCGATATTGGCAAATATCGCCTTGCCCGCATCCCTGATGAGCTTTACGCGCCCGGCAAGGCTTACTAGCTGACCTTCGGCGCTCTTTTCTTCGGTGTCTATTATATGTTTAAATTTGAGCCTAAATTTAGCTATATCCATATCGCGGCGTAAAAAATGCGGATAGGGATTTACGCCCGCGCTTCTTAGTTCGTTTGCTGTCTCTAATCTTTGTATTTCTAATTGATTTTCAAATATCACTTGCCACCCTTTGCCTCTTTAGCAACACACTCTTTACATACTCCGTAAAGCTGCATCATGTGCCCCGTTAGCTTAAAGCCGTGCTCTTTTGCGATATTTGCCTGTCTTTTTTCTATGGTTGCGTCTTCAAATTCTATGATGGTTCCGCATCTGCGGCATATCATGTGATCATGGTGAGGCTTGGTTGCAAGCTCGAATTTTTTACCTTGTGAGCCAAAGCTGATAGAGGTTACCATCTCGGCCTCTTCGAGCAAATTTAACGTCCTATAAACGGTTGCTATACCGACGTTTAGGTCGGGATAGGTCTCTTTAATGAAAAAATAAAGTCTCTCTGGAGTGAAGTGCTCGTCGTTGTTGTAGAGCGTTTTTAGTAGAACTTCTCGCTGTTGCGTGTATTTTAGGCCATTGTCTCTCAAAATTTTTTTAAATTTATCAAGAAGCGCGTCGTATTCTAAATTCTCAATCATTATTTATACTCCTTAATCGTCGAATTTATCTCCAAATTTGGTCTTTGCTCCTGCATAGATGCGTCAAACGGCGTTTCGATATTTCCCACGCCGCCTGATATGCCTTTTACGTTAACATTCATTATCCATTTGCCGGTATCCAGCAAAATCGGGTACAGTTTACTTCCCCTAAAATACGGCTCTATTTTGTTGTTTAAAACTTGAATATTTGAAATAGTCACTATCAAAACCGCAAAAACTAGGAAAATTTTAGCGCTTCCGATGACAAATCCGCCCATTTTATCCAAAAATCCAAGCCCGCTTAATCCTACTAATCTCGATAAAAATGCGCCGATACCCAAGCAAAGTATCCAGAATACGATAAGCGTCGTTAAAAATCCAGCAAAAAACAGAACAGAATCGCCCTCTATTTTATAAACATTATCGCTTATTAGATGACCGACTCTAATACCGAATCTACTAGCCACCACGATACCGCCGATTAGACCGATGAGGCCAAATATTTCCTTTATCAGTCCGCTTATCACGCCTTTTATACCCAGTATCAAAACCAATGAAACGACGACTACGTCAAATAGTGTAACAAAGTCCATTACATACCTAACAATGGCGCGAGTTCTTGCTGATTGGTTGAATATCTCATCGCCATTTCTTTCGTGATTTGATTTGCTCTAATAGCTTTCATTAAGGACTGCGTTTGCGTCATCATGCCGGTTACTTGTTGGTTTAGCTGCATTTGGGAGTAAATTTGATGCACCTTGTTTTCTCGAATAAGGTTTGCGATAGCGTTATTGTTAATTAGTATTTCGTGTATAGCAAGTCGTCCGCTGCCTATTTTTGGAAGTAAGCTTTGCGATATAACCGCAGTTAACGAAACCGAGAGCATATTTCGCACCTGAAGCTGCTCGCCACCCTCAAAGCTATCTATGATACGGTTGATAGTCTGAATAGCCGAGTTTGTGTGCAGCGTGCCAAATACTAAGTGGCCAGTCTCTGCTGCCGTAATAGCCGTAGATATCGTTTCTCTATCTCGAAGCTCACCCACCAAAATAATATCAGGATCTTCACGAAGCGCGCTTTTGAGCGCCTTAGCATAAGACTTGGTATCCACGCCGACGTTTCTATGAGAAAAAAGACCTTTTTTATTCGTATGTACGAACTCGACAGGATCTTCTACAGTAATAATATGCTTTCTTTCGTTTAAATTTATCTCGTTTAGCATCGCGGCAAGCGTCGTCGATTTACCGCTACCCGTGGGTCCGGTGACCAAAATTAGTCCCTTTTCGCGCTTTACCACTTCTTTAAAAATAGCAGGCGCTCTAAGGTCGTCAAGAGACGGAATGTCTGTCGGAATAATACGAAATGCAGCAGCCAAATCGCCGTTCATAGTATAGTAATAGTTGCCTCTAAAACGTCCGACGCCGGGAAGCTCTATTGCGAAGTCAAGCTCCCTATTTTCCTCAAGATCGCTTTTTTGCACGTCGGTTATGAGCGCATAGCAGATATCTTGTATATCGTGCCCTTTTAGCACGCCGAGCTCAAGCGGCCTCAAAGTTCCGTCTATTCTGATCTGCGGCTCACTTCTTGCGACAAGGTGCAAGTCACTGGCCTTATTGTGGACGACCGTTTTTAATAACGTCTCCAAGCTTACGTCTATTTTCTTGGGCTCTAAACTATCATTTTGAGTTTCTTGCCTTATTTGCTCCATATAAAATTTCCTTATTCTATAATTTTCGGCACGACAAAGAAGTGTTCGCTACTCATTGGAGCGTTTTTAAGTATAGTTTCTATCACGTCAGAGCTCACGCTTACGTCTTCTCTTAACGGAGTTCCGCCTTCCCTAGAGCTTACTACCGCTTGAGAAGCGCTTAAATCAAGCTCGTCTAGTATACCCGCAAAGCTCAAAATTTCACTGAGTTGACCTTCGATTTCCATTCGCTTGTCGCTCTCGACTTTGAGCGAACTAAGCTTTTCGAGTTTGGTTAATAAAGTATCGTCTATCTGCATAAAACCTCGTCAAATTTTTAAAATTTTCCGCATTATAACACAATTTGCCTTGATTTTTATGCTGTTTTATATTTATTATGCTACAATTACGAACTTTCAATAACTAAAATTTAAGGAACAAACTTGGCCATCAAAGATGATATTGATTCTATAAAGGAAGAGTTAAATACTCAGGAACAATTTTTAGAAAACATAATCAAAAGCGAAAGATTTTTTAAAAAATATAAAAAAATTATCATCGGTGCGCTCGCTTTAGGCGTCATCGGCGCGGCGGGATACTATATAAACGGCGCTTTAAAAGAAAAAGAGTTTAAAGCCGCAAACGCCGCATATGCAAAACTGATACTTAATCCAAAAGACGAGCAAGCAAAGGCTGAACTAAAGCAAAAAGACGCCTCGCTCTACACGCTTTACGAGTTTAAAAGAGCGCTTGATAACAACGACACAAATGCGCTAAAATCGCTAGTAAACGAGCAAATAGATCCGCTTTTAAAAGATATCGTAAAATCCCAGATAAACGAGCCTAGCGGTCAAATTTTGACTTCATATAAGGCCGTTGTTAGAGGGTATGAGCTAATGAAAGAAAATAAAATCGACGAAGCAAAAAACGAATTTAAAAAGGTCCCTTTAAATTCTCAGCTTCAATCCATCGTCAAAAATTTAGAACACTATCAAGGAAATGCAAAATGAGAAAATTTCAAGCTATTTTAGCGGCTACGCTCTGCGTCGCGGTACTTGGCGGATGCAGTACGAAAAGGCAGTATTTCGAACCGACCGACGTGCAAAATGAAAAAATTTCAGAAAACAGGTTGCCGGCTAGCATCGCGACGGCGAGCATAAACGGAGCGGTACTAAAAAACGGTATGGCGATAACTAAAAACGGCCTACTCTCGCCCGAGATAAAGTTGCCAAAGGGTGCAACCTTGTTAAATTCAGCCGACGGTAAATTTATCAGCTCCGATTTGGATGGAAATTTGATCGTTGCAAACAGCTCAAACGAAATTTTATTTCAAAGAAGCTTCAATGAAGCAATAGTTTCAGCCGCTCTAGAAGATAATAAACTAGCCCTTTTAAGCGCGGGCAATGTCATATATCTCATCGACATTGCAACAAACGATACTTTGCTCGAGTTTGAAAGCTCAAACGTCTATGCGCAAGACTCCCGCGTCGCGGCGCCGTTATTTATGAGCTCGCTCGTCATCTTCCCTACGCTTGACGGAAAGATCATGATCGCGGATAAAAACCAAGGCCGAATTTTACGTGACGTGGTCGTGAGTAGCGAACAGTTTTTTAACAACATCATCTCGCTCAACGTCGTAAACGACACGATGATAGCCGCCACCGGAAAACGTATCGTCTCGATAAATCCCGAAAAAACGGTTTATTATAACGGCGAGATCAAAGACATCGTCATAAACGGCGAATATGTATATATCTTGCTAAAGGACGGCAAAATCGTGCTTAGCGACTTAAATTTGAAACAAATCAAAGACGTATATTTTAAATTCGCCATCTTTTCAAGCGCCACCGTCTATAACGGCTCGCTTTATATAATGGAAAAAACAGGATATCTCATCAAGACAGATCTAGCGCTCGACAATGCCAAAATTTACGAGCTTTCAGACGAGGTCGAGAGCCAAATTTTTGCCGGCGCCAAAGAATTTTACTACGACGATTACAGTTTAGAGCTTAAATGACGAAACAAGAAATTTATCAAGTTCTGGAAGCCAAAAAGATTATTTTAAAAAATCTAACCTGGGTTGAGCTTGATAAATTTACTAAAAAAAAGACCCTTGCCGCGCTCACGGGCGTTGACATGAAGGGCTTTTATACGCTTTTGTTTTTTCGCAGCGCAAAGGCTAGATTTTTAAGCAAAGAGTTTGAAACAATCAACGAAATAGCCGACAAAATCGCCGAGCAAACAGGAGTAAATTTTAAGAAAAAAGCTATTTTTTATAGCTCTGATATCTGCTCAAAAACTGCAAATTTAATGAAAGAAAATGGCTACAAACATGACTCTATGTGACGTAGGCAATACTAACGCCACCTTTTTTGAAAACGGTAAAATCACCAAAATCAGGATTGAAAATTTTAAATATTTTAGAAGCGACGAGAAGATTTATTTTATCAGCGTAAACGACGAAGTAACCAAAAGGTTGCAAAATTCGCCTAGATTCGTAAATTTGGAGCCCTATTTTGAACTAGATACTATCTATAAAGGCCTTGGTATCGACCGCGTGGCTAGCTGTTATGCCGTAAAAAACGGTCTTATTGTCGATGCAGGTAGTGCCGTAACCATAGACGTTATGATGGACTCTATGCACCTTGGCGGCGCGATAGTGCCCGGCATTTCGCACATCCTAAAAGCCTGCGAGGCAATCTCGCCGAGGCTTAAAATCTCGCTAAATTCGCAGATCGATCTCGACGCTCTCCCACAAAAAACAACCGACGCGGTGAGCTACGGCATCATCAAACCGATCCTGCTTCTTATCGAAAGTATGGCAAACGGCTCGAAAATCTACTTCACGGGCGGCGACGGCGAGTTTTTATCGCGCTTTTTTACCACGAGTATCTACGACCGCATGCTCGTATTTCGCGGGATGCAAAAACTAATCGAACAAAAAAAGGACATCTTATGCTAACGGTTGCTTTGCCAAAAGGCCGCATCGCCGACGAAACTCTCGCGATTTTTAGGAAAATTTTTCAAAGCTCGTTTGAGTTTGAGGACAGAAAACTGCTGATGAGCGAGGGCGATTTTAAATTTCTAATGGTTCGCAACCAAGACATCCCGACCTATGTCGTAAACGGTGCTGCAGATATCGGCGTGGTGGGTCTTGACGTGCTTGAAGAGCACCGTCCTGACGTCGTGCGCCTACTTGATCTAAAGATCGGTAAATGCCGCGTTTGCGTGGGTATCAAAGAGGGCGAGGAGCTAAATTTAAACGCTCCCGAGCTAAAGATCGCCACCAAAATGCCGCACATCTCGCGCAACTATTTTGCCGCAAAGGCGACCGCGTTAAAGATCATCAAACTATACGGCTCGATCGAGCTAGCGCCGCTGGTTGGACTAGCCGACGCTATCGTGGACGTCGTGGAAACGGGCACGACAATGAAGCAAAACGGGCTAAAAGTCGCCGAGACCATTATGCATAGCTCCGCGCACCTTATCGCAAACAAAAATAGCTTTATCATCAAAAAAGACGAAATTTTATCGCTTTACGAAAAAATCAAAGCGCAAATTTAAGCTAAATTTGTAAGTCGAATTAACCTGCGTCTTTACGATACAGGTCGCTAAATTTAGCTTTTTTATTTCTGTAAAAAATATCTTGAAATTTGATAGTTTTTAATCATAATACTCGGCCGATCAATCTTGATAAAATTTAAACCACACAAAGCTCCCAGCCCAAACTACAAAAACCAAATATACTTAGCTTTTTGGGCGCATAGAAATCTTATCCTTGCGCGATATGATTTTTTTTCGTAATCAAACAAGAATCGCCAAAACCCAATAAAAATTAAAGTCAAATTTGACGCCGCTGTCGCAAAAAAACGAAAGTCTAAACCAAACTTAGAACAAAAAAAGAAGGCATTGATCCATAAATAATTACAAAACTTAATGAAGTATGCCCTAAAGCGTGTCAAGTGCATAAATTCGGCAATTATATCAATGAGATTTCATTGTATAAAGCTTTACTTGGTAATTTATTTACAAAAACCGGTCCGCTTTAAAATTTCCGCAAGAGACATTATTGTTTTTATTGAAAGTTAAAATGATATAAAAATCGGCGATAATTCATCAAAAAAAAACAAGGCTAGTTTATAAGACGGCAAAAGATCAAAACCTCCGACAAAATAGCGTCGCAGTTAAATTTTAATCCTCATAAAGGCTATCTCTAGGCTCGCCCAGATAAAAGCCCTGAAACTCGTCCACGCCAAGCTCTACGCATGCATCAAACACCTCTTTTGAGCGGACAAATTCGGCTATTACCGTGATATCGAGCTTTTTAGCAAAGGCGATGATGGCACCGGCTATCGCGCGAGAGTCCTCGCTTGTGTCGATATTTTTTATGATGGAGCCGTCGATTTTTATGTAGTCGGGCTTTAGTTTCAGGATGTAAGAGAAGTTACTATATCCAGAGCCAAAATCGTCTATAGCGATCTTTACGCCCATCCTGCGCACGCGCTCGATAAATGTTCCTATACGCTCGATATTTTCGACGTTTTCATCCTCTAGTATTTCAAATATCACCCGTCCGGCAACTTTGTATTTATTTAATTTTTCGATGATAAACACGCTTACGTCGCCGTCGGTCATATCGCGCCCGGATAAATTTACAGAGATTACGGCGTCGGGCCTATCGGCGATTAGTTTAAAGCTTTTTTCGATCAACATTTTTTCGATATCGGTATAGCGTTTGATGCGCTTTGAAACCTCCAAAAAGACGCTTGGAGAGATGATTTCGTTACTGTTTTGGATGCGGATTAGAGTTTCGTGCTTTACGATTTGCTTTTCTTTATTAAATATCGGTTGATAAAACGGCACGATCCTATCGTTTATGATAGCGTTTCGTATCATATTTGAGCGAGTGATTTGCTCGGCGTATTGCGGCGTATCGTCGATGTTTTTAAAGTAGCAAAAATAGTCCTTTCCGCTTTGTTTAGCAAACTCAAGCGCCACCATCGCCTTTTTAAACGTATCGGTCTCATCTAGCGCAAAGCCCACCGTGCAGTGTATCTCTATCTCGCTTTGCTCGCCGTCAAGTGCGGTGATATCGACGACTAGACCTTTGATATTATCCAAAAGCTCGGTAGCTAAATCCTCATACCTATCGATAAAAAACGCCGCATCCTCGATAAACGCAAACTGATCCGGCCCCACTCGGTAAACCGCCATATTATTATCATCTGCGAATTTTTGCGAAATTTGCGTCATTCGTACTAAAATTCTGTCGCAAACTGCAGTACCGAAGTAGTTATTCATTTTTCTAAATTCGTCGATATCCACAATAATGATTTTAGGGCTTTTCATCGCCTCCAGATCACGCTCCAGAGCTGTTTTATTAGGCAAACCCGTAAGAGAATCTCTATAAAGCCGCTTTTGCATCTCGGCATTATTGGCTACGAGCTTGGCATTAGTTTTCATTAGGGAGACTTGATTATTTCTTATACTTCTATAAAAAAGCAAATATTGAAAAATACAAATAACCACCATTACACTCGTTACTATAAATGTATTTTTCATATTCACGATAAACCACTGCGCAAAAAGCGGATCGTCAAAACCGGAAATTTTAACGCCTTGAACCATATTGTAGCCTATTATCGCGCCGTCTATATTTTTAAAATAGCAGATCTCGGCTTTATTGTCCGGGATTAGTTTTATACTTTTATAGGCACCGTTGCGAGCTAACTCTGCGTGCGCATTGGCGTCCATACCGCAAAATTTATAGGGTAAATTTTCCCCGATTAAGCTTGGTTGTTGCGAGCTAGCTAGGATGATGAGTTCGTTTTTTTCGCCTGTTTGCTTCACCATCCACGACGGGATAGAATTTGCTAATTCGCTATATCTTTGAAACTCCTCTACGTCGCGCTTTGCCACGTCTTTATAAATCATTTGCAATATATTCATATAGGACTCCACCTTGCTCTGTATATCGATGTTTGAGATATAGTTGGAGGAGTCTTGTAGCTTTTTATAAAATATAAAACCCATAGCCAGACACGAGCAGATCACGAGCACGGCGATCGGCAGGACGATAAACTGCGTCATAGACTTTTTAAAATCTAAATTTTGCATTAAACTTCTCTAAAAATTTTATCTCATTTTATCATTATTTACTTGAGTTAATTATAAAAGCTAAATTTTATAAAAATAGTTTATAAAGTAAGAAGAAAGCAAACCCCAGCAAAATGACCGCGCACACGTAGTTTAGCCATTTCGCGACGTTTTGAGAGATAAATTTGGCGCTTTTATGCACGGCAAACGGCATCGAAACGATCCAGATAAATATCGCCGTGACTAGCCCCGCTACGACCGCGCCCGCGTTTTCAAAACTTTTCGCAAAGCCTGCGACGCTGAGCCAAAATCCGACGGTATATGGATTTGCAAGCGTGACGAAAAGGCCTTTTGCGTAGTTTTTGCTAAATTTGACCTCGGCGTCCAGCGAGTCCGCCGCTATAGGTTTGTTTGCGTTTTTAAATATGACATAGGAGATGTAGGCTAGATAACAAAATCCAAAAATCCCGATGATTTTTTCTACCGTTTCGCCCTGCAAATACTCAAGCACGCCAAACGCCAAAAGCAACAGATACGCCACGTCCGCGCTCATAGCACCCAGCCCGATAGCAAACGCCACCCAAAACGACCTTACCGCCGCACTCATTATCATCACGTTTACTGGCCCTAGCGGTACCGCCGCGCTAAAACCCAGCAGCAACCCCTGAAAAAACGCGTTCATATTCATCCTTTTTGATTTTTGTATTTTGGATTTTACCTAAATTTGAGAGATTTTTAGGTCGTTAAATTTGACGAGAAAGGCGGATTTAAATTTTAACGGAACACGCAAATTTGATTTGGGAATTTAGAATTTTACTCGCCGAGACCCGCGCCTTTAAGGTGTTAAATTTGGGTTGGTTAAATTTAGCGTTGCGAGTTTGGCTTCCTTTCGTAAAAAACAACCATTTGAGGCTGTTTTTTACTTTATTGTAAAGGGGGTGGGGGGCTTGAATGGCGAAGTCGCTCCCCGCCCCCCTTAATCCCCCTCCCCCTACGACGCTTTTAAGGTGGCGACATTGCTTTGCTGACGCAAAGCGTCGCGAGTTTAAAATTTAGCATTTTCGCGGTGCGGGTCTCGGTGGCTCAAATTAGCAAATTTGACTTCAAATTTGAGCGAATAACAATAAGGCGAAGTATTTTGAGATGGATTTGAATGTTGTGCAGAAATTTTAAGTCAAGGCTAGACAAGTAGTCTGCCGCAGACTTAAAATTTCAAACTCATTCAAAGACACTCAAAAAGACAAGCCGCAGTAAGGCAAATTTACAGCCTTACTATCTGCGCTCCAAATCCCCCCTGCCCCGCCGGCGCGTCAAAAAACTCCTTCACGCTCGGATGTTCACGCAAGAAGTTTTTGACCGCGTAGGCGAGCTTGCCCGTGCCGATGCCGTGATACACCTGCACCTCGTCAAAGCCCATCACTAGGCTATCTGAGATAAATTTATCCAGTTTTTGCACCGCTTCGTCCGCGCGCAGGCCATGTAGATCGAGCGTGACGCTGGCGTTTTGCGGCTTTTGCACGCTTAGATTTATGCCCGATTTCTTAGGCGGGGCGGGCGTTTCGCCGCTGATTTTTAGCTGATTTATCGGCACGCGCATGCTCACGTTATCGGTTTGTATAACGGCGTCGTTTTTACTTAGGCTTGCGACGACGCCCTTTATCTTACCGTACTTTACGCGGTCGCCGACCTTTAGCTGGGGCGGGGCGGAGATTTCTGGTTTTTGCACGGTGCGTTTGGCCTCGTTAGCGCGGTTTAGGGCGCGCTGTTTTTCTTTTGTGTCATCTAGATTTATCGCGCGTCTAGCCTCATTTATCGCCTTAAAATACTCCCGCTCCAGCCGCGTTATCACCTCGTGCTGCTCGGCCTCGGCGCGCTCTTTTTGTTCTTTTAAATTTTCGATGAGAGAGTCTAGCTTTTGCTCTTTTTTCTCGGCGCTTTCGAGCTTTTCTTTGAGCTGCACCTCTAAATTCAGAGTCTTTGTGATGATTTCGTTTAGATTTTCTTTATCTTCGCCGTAGATTTTCTTCGCCTGCGCGACCAAATTTGCCGCGATACCGTATCTAGCCGCGGTCTCAAAGGCGTATGATTTGCCGATCGTGCCTTTTAAAAACTCAAATTTAGGTCGCGAGTTTTCCTCGTCGTAAAGCGCCGCCACGAGCTCGACTTCGGGATTTTTGGCTAGCAGCATAGCAAGGCGCTTGTGGTGGGTGGTGATGATCATCTTGATATCCTGGCCCATCAGCCGCTCGATCATCACGCCGTATAGACTCGCCGCCTCCTCAAAGTCCGTTCCCAGCTCAATCTCATCGACTCCGATGAGCAGATTTTTCTTCGTAAAGAGCTTGGAAAAATGCACCATACGTCCCGCAAAAGTCGAGATGTCGTTTTTCACGTTTTGCGGATCCTCGATGATGGCGTCAAATTCTTTGAAATTTCCGATCTGCGAATTTTGCGCGTTTATGCGCATCGGCAACAGGTATTTAGCTAGAAAGGCTGCGGCTATCAGCGATTTTAAAAGCATCGATTTACCGCCTGCGTTTACGCCCGTGATTAGCAGTACCTTTTTGCTAAAGTCGATGCTGATACTTTTTGGATTTTTTAGCGCAGGATGGGCGAAATTTGCGAGCTTTAAATTTGATCCGCCGCTTGGCAGCACGAACTCCAGATCCGCGCTTTTAGCCGTAAAAACTCGCGCGCAGTAGGCGTCAAATACGTCAAACGCGCCGTTTATAAATTTCAGAAACGGCAAGCCCTTGTGCATCGCGGAGCTAAAAATTTTACAGTGCTCGTAGACGATCTGCTCCTTTTTATCTAGCAGCTCGCTTTGCTCTTTTTTGAGTTTTTGGATATTTTCGGGCGCGACGTAGAAGTAGCCGCCCGAGCTTCTAGCCACGACCGTGCCCTTTAGCACGTGGTTAAACCCGCCTCGCACGAGCAGCGCCTCGACCGAGCTGATATAGTGCACCTGCGTATCGACGAGATAGGGCGCGACGCTTTTTGAGTAGATGAGACGGCGCAGATCGGCGTCTATTTGCGATCTTTTTGCGCTAAACGCGTCTCTGATACCGCCTAGACGCTCGTCTACTTCGTCTTTTAGCTCGCCGTTTTTGTCAAATGAGTTTGCGAGCTTTAGCATCGGCTGCGGGATCTCGATTTTAGCGAGCCACTCGCCTAGTTTGCCCTCAAATTTAAGCGTTTTTAGATAGGTAAAGTAGCTAATAATCTTAGCAAACTCAAAAATCTCGCTCACATGCAGCGTGGCTTGCTTGCTAAGGCGAATGAGCGCGTCGTCTAGATTTTGAGCCGGTGCGGACGGGTCAAACTGCTTTTGCGAGAGTTCTAAAATTTTCTCATAATGCAGCCTACTATCGCCCGCCATAAAAAGCGGTTTAGGGCGCGCTAAAAAGGAGTTAAACCGCTCCATATAGCCTTGCAGGTCTAAAATTTTTATAAGCCGCTCAAAGCCTTCCGCGTTTGTAAATTCTTTTTGCTCGCGGTGCACTGCGGCGTTCGAAACGTCGCCGTTTTTTTGCTCGCGCGAGACGCTATTTTCGCGCCCGTTCGCCTCCCAAACGCCGACTTGGGTCAAATTTTGATTATCTTTAAAATTTCGCAATTATTCGCCTTTAAATTCGCAGCCCTCAAGCGTGATCTTTACGCTATTTAGCTCCTTTGCCGCGCGTTTTGCGACAAAAGAGGACGTACCGAACTCATAGTTAAATTTAGTGTTATTTACGTCGAAATTTCCGCATTTTAGGGTTTTGCCTTGGTTAAAAAGCGCGACTAGCTCTAGCCTCTGGCTTTGCTCGCTTTGCAGGGCGCTCTCGTAAAAATATAGCGCCGCCGCGATAAAAATCGCCGAAAAAGTGATGATAAATTTCGCCTTTTTGCTTAGCTTCTCGTCGCTCACGCTAAATATCGCGATCGCGGCAAGCACGCCTAAAAGTACGAATATGACCCTCATGCGTCGCCTCGCAGCTGATATGTGATGTCGCCCGCCCCAAAGCCGATCACTAGGCCGTCATCGAGCAGGTTTTTCACGCCAAACTCGTCCGTAAAGACTATCCCCTCGTCCTCGCGCGCGACTTTTTGCGTCATCACAGGATTGTAGCGCTTAAACTCCTCTTTTAAATTTATATCTATCGGCGTCTCGCCCGCTGCGTAAACAGGCAGGATAACTAGCTCGTCTATGCCCCCAAAACACTCCTTAAAGGCCTCTAAATTTGCGCTTAGGCGCGTAAATCTGTGCGGCTGAAATATTGCCGTGATCTTGGTGATACCCAGTAGCTTGGCGTACTCAAAGACCGATTGCAAAGTAGCCTTGATCTCGGTTGGGTGGTGCGCGTAGTCGTCGATGAGCACAAATTTTCTACTCGCAGTGAGGATATCGAAGCGCTTTTTGATGCCTTTAAAATTTAGCAAATTTTGCCTAATTTGCGCCAGAGACGTTTCATTTAGCGCGGCTAAGATCGCAAGCGACGCGTCCACGGCGATGTGCTCGCCCATACCCAGCACTTCAAATTTGCCTAAATTTTTTAGATTAAACGCGGTATAAGGCACGAAATCGCGCACGATCATACTAAGCTCGGTGATATCCACACTTGGATAAAGGCGCACGGCATCAAGCTTTAGCGTACCCAAAAACTCGTCCTCGGCATTTATCACGCGCACCTTGGCTCGCTCCAAAAAGCCTCGATACGCCGCGTGAAATTTCTCCAAGTCATAGCCGTAATGCTCCATATGCTCGGGTTCGGCGTTGGTCACGACGGCTAGATACGGGTTTGAGTTAAGAAAGCTGCTGTCGCTCTCGTCGGCTTCGAAAATGACGTTGTCGCAGGGCTCGTATTTCATATTTGAGCCAAACTGCTTACTGATCGCGCCGATGATGACCGAGCCCTCCACGAGGCTAGAGAGCATCGCCGAGGTCGTGCTTTTGCCGTGCGCGCCCGCCACCGAAAACACGCGCTTGCCTTCAAGCACCATCGGCAGAGCCTCTTTGCGCGATAGGCACTTTAGTCCTTTACTTCGCGCTTCGACGAGTTCGATGTTATCAGGTTTTATCGCCGCCGAGTAAATGACAAAGTCCTGATCCTTGATCGCGGCCTTGCTGTGCGGCGTGATGACGTCGATGCCCTGCGCTGCTAGCTCGCGCGTGGTCGGGCTTTCTTTGATGTCGCTACCGCTGATGATGAATCCCTTTTCGTGCAAAAACCGCGCGATCGCCGAAATACCGATACCGCCGATACCGATGAAATGGACCTTTTTACGCTCCTTTGCGCGCTTTATTTCATCCACGCTATCGGCTTGTTCGTTTAAATTTGACTGCGCTAAATTTTCGCGACCGAAATTTGACGCCCCGCTCGCTTCTACCGTACGGTGAAGCCCGCTTGCTTGGTTAAAATTTCCTTGTTTTAAGTTTTCCACTCGTTTTCCTTGTAAATTCTTAAAGTATTTATATTTACGTCGCCCATGAAGCAATCAACGTCGTAGCCATTTGCTCCATTGTGGCGTTCGTTATTTTTCGTATTTGCTCGGCCGCTTGCTATTTATCCGGCCCTCTTGCGCAAATAAATCCCTTCGCATATTAGCCGCTAAATTCATTTTGCATTATTTTGCAAAATTTCAAGCCTTTTTGCATCGTTCGCCGCGATACTAGACGCCGGCCATGCTCAAAGCTCGCATGATTTTTACTTAAATTTATTAGCCCGATTTTAGCGAAAATGAAATTTTGAGATGCTGAAAAGATGAAATTTATGCGGATTTTAGCAGGCTTTACATAAGGCCGCAAGCGTAAAGAAGCGCACGTAAAGTAAGCTAGAGAATCGTCGGTAAAATTAGGAGATTCTACGCATCTGTCAACTAGCACTTAGTACGCTTCCCGGTCGTCAAATTTAGCATTGAAGATAGCTGTTTACTATGAGCGTTTTAGCGCGTTAGCTCAAAGCTAAGGTCGATCAGATCCTCCACCTGCTCGGGCGAGATTTTAGAGCTTAAATTTACGCTAATCCAGTGCTTTTTATTCATGTGATAGGCGGGCAAAATTTGATCCCCGTCGCGCAGGATCGCCGCTAGATCGGGCTTGCATTTTAGATTTAGTATTTCTAGCTCCTGCGCGCTTTTAAGCCCCAGCTTGCCGCCGTCCACGCGCATAAAAACGGCGAACCATTTTTGGTTTTTCGCGTGGCGAAACACGGCAAATTCGGGATGTTTGTCAAATATCCGCTCGCCCTGCGCGCCGAATTTCTCCTCGATATAGCTAAAAACTCGCTTCTGCGCGGGCATCATCTGCCTCCTTTGCAAAAGCAAGCGTCCAGATGATCGTCCACTACGCCCGCGCTTTGCAAAAACGCATAGACGCTCGTGGGTCCTAGAAATTTAAATCCGCGCTTTTTCATCTCTTTTGCGACGAAGTCCGCAAGCGGCATGGTAGCTGGGATCTGCTTGATGTTTTCGTAGTGATTTACGATGGGCTTGCCGTCAAATTTTGGATCAAATTTAGGCAAAAGATAGCCCCAAAGATAGTCGTAAAAGCTGCCAAACTCGCTCACGACGGCAAGGAACGCGCGGGCATTTGCGGCAAGCGAGTTTAGCTTTAGGCGGTTTCTGATGAGTGCCGGATTTTGCATAAATTTCGCCGTCTGCTCCTCGCCGTAGAGCGAAATTTTATGCGCATCAAATCCGTCAAACGCCGCTCGCATCGCCTCGCGCTTAAGTAGCACGGCATGCCACGAGATGCCAGCCTGAAAACCCTCGAGCACGATTAGCTCGAAAAATTTCGCATCGTCTTTCACGAGCTTGCCCCACTCCTCGTCGTGATATACGCGCTCCAGCTCGCTCTTCTCCGCCCAGTCGCAGCGGATTTTGGTTTTTTGAGTACTTTGCAAATTTAGCTCCTCTTTTGTATAAATTTGGGAGATTGTAGCGAAATTTGAGTTAAGAAAGATGACGTGGAATCAAATTTTACACAGCAAAATTTGATTTTTAAATTTGGTAAATTTTATGCTTTAAATTTAAAAAGCATTGCAGATAAAATTTAATCTGCAATGCAACGATTTGCAAGTATTTTGAGATGGATTTGAATGTTGTGCAGAAATTTTAAGTCAAGGCTAGACAAGTAGTCTGCCGCGGACTTAAAATTTCAAACTCATTCAAAGGCACTCAAAAGACGCCGTAAATTAGCCTATATTCTCACCGGCTATCATACCAAACGTTAGACAATCTGCGATCGCCACGCTACCTAAGCGGCTAGCTCCGTGTACGCCGCCAGTGA
>CAUPZP010000001.1:0-209605 GCA_963516105.1 uncultured Campylobacter sp. | reverse complement strand
TTTCTCAATTCGTGAGCTCGAATTATACAAGCAATATGCTTAAAAGAAGCTGAAGGGAAGGAGGGGTGTAAAAAATTTTAGAGATTTTTTGTTGATGGTTCTATCAAATTTTAGTTTGCAGAAATTTACCTTAATATATAGGCAAAAACAAAATTCATTCAGCGGACGAAGCAGTAAATTTAGCGCTATCGTCCGCTAAAAATAAAGCAAATTTAGTTCGCCATCAGGCTCATTATAAATTCTTTGAGCGAAATTTTATCGTTTACCAGCAGATCATCGCTGCCGACGTCGTGTTTAAATTTCGCGCTCATATACTCGCCTTCTTTAGCAAAAAGCGAATTTATGCGCTCCTCAAAAGGCTTAATACCGTTAATCATTTCGTTAAAATCCCTATCGGGCATTATCCCTTTATATTCGCTTAAAAACTCCGTTATAGACGCGGCTTGCACTTTTAGCTCGCCGTCAAATTTAACCGCCTTTAGCGCCCTTTCCATGTCCGCGTCGTTTTCTAGCGTTTTGCTTTTGGCGCCCAGTCCCGATGCGTCGGCTACGGCGCTAAATTTGATCTCCTTGCCGCCCGGGTTTTTAAAGCTAAAATTTTTAACCTCCAGTATGTAGTTTTCGCTCATTAAAATTTTATAAACCGCCGATTCTTTAGGATCATTAAGATACATCGCCATAGCAAGCTTGTTTACGTTTTTTTCGTTCATGGCGGTATTTAGCTGAGTTAGGACTTTCTTGCCGTCTATTTCTAGCGCGCCCAGGTTAGCCTCCGTCATCGTATCGAGCAAATTTGCGTCCGCATTTTGCTTGATCTGCGCTAAAAACGCCATATCGGTTATCCCGACGGCTTTTGGAAAATCATAGCTTCTAGCGTTGCTAAAGCTCATTTTGCCGACCTTTATTCCTACTTTAGATATATTTTCGTAGGCGGTTTGTAAATTTACGAACGAAACCAGATCGCTAAAGCTCTTAAAATCGCTAAGCTCGATGACCATAGAGGCGTTTTCCATCGCAAATTTGCCGGAGTCGTCCGTATCGCCGCCGCTAACTTTACCGACGCCGATTTCTAGGGATTTTATCTTATTTTCTTTGATTTGCGCCTTTGCAAAAGGCTTTGAGATAACAAAGTCCGAATTTCTCTCTTCTACTTTGATCTCGGCCAAATTTAGCGTTACGTCGCGGGTTTTATCTAAATTTATCAACACGTCGGCGCTCAAAAACTCGTCCGTGCCGAATATCTTTTTAGCTTCGGCGGCGGCTTCGGGCGTTAGAGCCTTGATATCGCTGTGCGCCTTAAATCCGTTAAACAGCTCGGCAAATCCGTGCTTTAGCGTGGTTTTAGCCTCAAATTTTACCGGATCTTTGCCGTCGGTTAGCTCAAACGTAAGCGTCGCACGCGAGCTAAACAGCCCTTTGTCGTACTCGTTTTGCGTCACGTTTGCCTTTAGATCGATAAACGGCAAGTGCAGAGTTTCGCCCGTTAGCCTAGCCACGCCCCTATCGTAGGACTCTTTGGCCTTAGACGAGCCGTAAAATGCGACGCCCAAAACCGCAATCAAAACGACTGTGAGCGCAAATATAATCTTTTTCATTTTTTTCCTTGATTTTAAATTTTACTTCGTCACCGCAATAAGCTCGATCTCGACCAAACCGCCCTTTGGTAGCGTTTTTACCGCAACAGTGCTGCGAGCGGGATATGGCTCTTTAAAAAACTCGGCGTAAATTTCGTTTACCGCCGCAAAGTCCGCAATATCGGCTAGAAAAATCGTCGTTTTTACTACGTTTTCAAAGCCAAGCCCCGCTTCGCTCAAAATCGCTTGCAAATTTTGAAGCGATCTTTGCGCCTGCGATTTTACGTCCGCACCCGCAAATTCGCCGCTAGGAGTCACGCCTAACTGTCCGGAAATAAACAAAAATCCGTTTGCCTCGATCGCTTGCGAATACGGTCCGATCGCTTGCGGGGCGGCTTTTGTAGAGATAACCTTTTTCATTTTCGTCCTTTGTAAAATTTGTGCGAATATTATCTAATTTACGGCTAAAAAAGCAAATTTAGCTATAATTTCCCGTAAAAAGGCGCTAAAAATATGAAAATCACCCTTGCTCCAAACGAGTTTTTAGACGATTACGTTCTGGGCTGCGAATTTGCGAAAAACGCCGAAATCTCGGGCAACGCATATCTGTTTTGGAGCGGCGCGATCTGCGCTAAATTTGAAAACTCACGCATCGTTTTTCTGCATAAAAAATGCATCCCGGAGCGATTTCGCGAGGCCGCCGCACGCTGTAGCGATCTAGCCGGACTCGTGCTCACATCGGCGTTTTGCTCGTTTACGACTCTAGCGCCATCGCACCTCGTCGCCAAAAACGGCTCCAAACTCTATCCGCTTTTTGATCTACGCGAAATTTGCGGGATCAAATTTATAAATTTAAAGAAATTTTACGACGACTTCGGGCTTGACTACGACTACAGAATTTACATCGAAAAGTGCTCGTTTTTCTCGCCTGCGCCGCTTGAAAAGCGCATAAAGCTAACCGAGACGATGTGCCTTGGGTATTATTAAATTTGACTGCAAAACCCGCTCAAATTTGATCCAAGCCGAATAAAGCCAAATTTAATCAATCTTGCCACGCCGCGCAAAAACCCGGTAAATTTAGCGCCGGCGTTTATCGGCTAAATTTACCTCGCCCAGTTTTGCTTATCTTCTTCGGTTACTGACGTGAGCTTAGAAAGCCGCCTGCCAAGGAAGTTTTTCATGTCATCAACGATAGAATAAACCGTCGGCACGAAAACGAGGCTAAGTAGCGTAGAGACCGCCAGCCCGCAGATCACGGCTACCGACATCGTCGCGCGAAAAGCCGCTCCCGAGCCGCTAGCAAACACCGCGGGCGCCATGCCCGCGATCATAGCTATCGTAGTCATCACGATAGGTCGCGCACGCTCAGCGCCAGAGCTTAGCAAAGCCTGCCTGACGCCGCTTCCGCGCAGGCGCTTTTCGATGACGAAATCAACGAGCAAAATAGAGTTTTTACCCACGATAGCCATCAGCATCAAGATACCGATCACGGAGGATAGATCAAGCGCACCGCCGTAAAGTAGCAGACCTCCGGCCGCGCCGCCGATAGAGAGCGGAAGCGCGATAAATATCGTAGCAGGCTGCAAAAAATCGCGAAAGAGTACGATCAAAACCAGCAAAAACATAGTCACTCCAAAGCCAAGCGCGATACTAAACTGCTCAAACATCTCGCTCATATACTCGCTATCGCCGTACTCGGGCGAGGAGATGCCTGTCGGCAAATTTTGCATCGCGGGCAAGGCATGAATTTGCCCCAAAACTTCGCCTATGGTAAATCCGGGTTGCAAATCGGCCTCGACAGCGATCTTACGACGTTTATCAAACCTCTCTATGCTAGCCGCACCCTGCGAATACGAAACTTCTGCCACGCTAGAGAGCGGCACGGCCGTCCCTGTCGCGCTTTGGACGTAAATTTTACGCAAAATTTCAAGATCGTTTCTAGCGCCCTCCTCTAGGCTAACGCGGATAGGTACTTGGCGATCAGGTAGGTCAAATTTTGCCGACGCCGCGTCCGTGTCGCCTACGGTAGCGATACGCAGAGCTTCGGCTACGGCTTGGTGGCTCACGCCCAGCCTTGCGGCCTCTTTTTTGATTAAATTTACGCGGATTTCCGGCTTTTGCAGCGGTTCGTTTACTTGAGCGTTTTTGACGCCCGCAACTCCGTTCATTTGAGATTTTATCAGCGCGGCGGTTTGAGAGAGTGCATCCGCGTCGTCGCCTGCTAGGATGACCGAGATATCGCGCGCAGCCATCTCGTTAGCAAAGGCAAATCTCATATCGCTAAATTTAGCTAGTTCCGCCCGCAGTTCGTTTTCAAACTCCTTTTGCGTAACGGCGCGCTGCTTGTGCGGTTTTAGCGTGATTAACAGCTCGCCCTTGTGCGTTTCACCACCTCCTCCAGCGATAGCAAAAACCGACCAAACGGCAGAGTTTTCTTTGATGGCGCGCGTTAAATTTAAAAGCCTCTCATCGGTCTGCTCTAGCGTGGATCCCGGAGCTAGCGTGATATTTACGCTACTTCTGCCCGAGTCGCTTTGAGGCAAAAATCCCGTTGGCAAAAGCAGTATTAGCGCAAACGAGCCAAGCAGTAGCAAAAAGCCGATAAAGAGCGTAAATTTGCGGTGATCTAGCGTGAAAGTTAGCAAATTTAGATAGGCGGTCTTTAGTTTGCCCGCTTCGTGCTCCTCTTTGGCCTCGGGCTTTAGGATATAGGCCGCTAGTAGCGGAGTGGCTAAACGCGCGACTAAAAGCGAAGCCAAAACCGCCGCCGCAACCGTGATGCCAAACTGCCTAAAATACTGCCCGATGCCTCCGCCGATAAAGCTAACTGGCAAAAATATCGCCACTATCGTTAGCGTAATGGCAACCACTGCAAAGCCGATATCATCAGCCGCGTCGATGGCGGCCTGATATGGGCGTTTGCCTAGAGCTAAGTGCTTTTTGATATTTTCTATCTCCACGATCGCATCGTCTACGAGTATGCCGATAACTAGCATGAGAGCCAGTAGCGTGATACCGTTGAGCGTGTAGTCCAGCAGATAAAGCGCCGCAAACGTCGGCAGAATCGAAAGCAGTAGCGACACGGCCGCCACTAGCGTCGCTCGCACGTCTCGCAAGAAAATAAATACCACAAGCACCGTTAGTATCGCACCCTCGGCTAGCATCCAGATCGTTTGGGTATAGCTTTGCTTAGTCTCGTTCGCCGAGGTATATATCTCGTCTATCTTTACTTCTGCATGCTCTGCGGTAAATTTAGCCAGCTCCTCCTCGACCTTTTGCATCACGACCGTGTCGCTGGCGCCTTTTGAGCGCGATACGCTAAATCCCGCCGTCTCCAACCCATCCATCCTCGAGCGCGATCTAGGCTCAGCGTGCGAGTCCTCTACGCGAGCGATGTCGCCCAGACGGACGTTTCGGCCGCCGTCTAGCCAGATAGGAGTATCGGAAAGCTCCTCGACGCTCTTTGCGCCGCCTGTTACGCGCAGGCTATTTTCCGCACCGTCTAAAACCGTCCTGCCCGCGGGCAAATCGGCGTTATTTTGTGCAAGCTGTTTGCTAATATGAGCGGCGTCTATCTTTAGCGAGCTAAGCGCAGCGGGATCTAAAAGCACTCTGATCTCGCGCGTAACGCCGCCTAGACGCTTTACCTGCTGAACGCCCGGGATCGCTAGCAGCCGCCTTTTTATCTCGTTATCTATCAGGTGCGATATCTCGCTTTGGTCTAAATTTGCGCTTCCTATAGAATAAAACGCCAGCGCGCCGCCCTCGATGTCCACGCGCTCTACTATCGGCGTATCGATACCGGCCGGTAGTTCGTCTCTGATCTGCGAGATAGCGTTTCGCACGTCGTTTACGGCTCGATCGACGTCCGTCTCGATAGCAAACTCCACTGTGGTAGCCGAGCTACCCTCAGAGATCGTAGAGCTAACGTGCCTCACGTCCGCTAGCCCGCCCACTGCATCCTCGATGCGCCTAGTAGTCGAGCTTTCCAGCTGCGTAGGCGACGCGCCCGCCTGCGTGACCGTGACGCTAACGATAGGGAAATTTACGTTTGGGTTTGCGTTTATCGGTAGGCGCAGAAACGACGCTACGCCGCCTAAGCTAAGCGCGATAAAAAGCACGATGATCGGGATGGGATGGCGAATCGCCCAAGACGAAATTTTCACTCCGCGCTCCTTTGCGCCGCTTCGCCGTCGTTTACCAACGCGGCGGCTTTTAGCGCGACCTCATCGTCCTTGCTGACACCTGAAATCACCTGAACTAGCCCGTTTGCTCTAAGTCCGGTTTGGATTTTTCGCTTGGCTGCTTTGCCGTCCTTTACTATAGTCGTAAACACACCCTTTTCGGTAAAGGAAATAGCCTGCGTAGGCAGCGCTAACGCGCTAAATTCCGGCAGATCGATGACAACTTTAGCGTACGAACCGATAAATTTCGCCTCGCCATCTAGCGAAATTTTGACCTTGCCTAGGCGTGAGCTTGTATCCACGCTCACGGGCACTAGCCGCACTTTTCCTTTCACAGCCTCTTTTATGCCGTAAATTTGAGCCTGCGCGCTCATACCGACTTTTATCTGCGCTAGCTCCCTAGCATCCGTATCTGCAGATAGCTCGACGATACCGTCTTTTGCGATGTTAAACAAAGCCTCGCCGCTAGTTAGCGCGCCGATTTGGGTTTTTTTGGCCGTTACGACGCCGCTAACGGGCGCTATCACGCTAGCCTTTGCTAGCTGATCTTTGGCCTCTGCGATCTGCGCGTCTATCTGCGAGATTTGCGCTTTAGCGGAGTTTAGGGTCGCTCTAGCGCTTGCTTCTTTTGCGCTTGCTTGTTCGAGCTCTTGCGAGCTAATAGCCTTTTTTGCGGCTAAACTTTTGGCTCGCTTTAGCGCTGAGCTAGCTTCGCTAAAAGCAGCCTTGGCGGAGTTTAAATTTTGCTTTGCGACCTCTAGCGTGGCGGTTTGCTGGTCAAATTTCGCTTTTACGCCGGCATTATCCAGCAGAGCTAAAATTTGCCCCTTTTGTACGCTTTCGCCGACTTCGACTAAAACCTCGGAGATTTGCTGGCCTTGTAACGCCGAACCTACTGCGACATCGTCTTTAGCGACCAGTTCGCCGTGTAAATTTAGCTTTGGGCTAAATTTTGCGATTTTGGGCGATACGACCGTGAGCTTTATAGCTTCGTCGTTTTGATTTTGCCTAGCGTCCGAATTTTTGTCGTCTTGGCCGACGTTTATTTCGCTAGCGTCGCCGTCTTTTACGCCCGCTTGAGCAGTTTGTTGTTCGGCCGTATTTTTCTCTGCTTGCGACGCTACTTCCTGTGCCGATTTATTTTCCTGCGCAGCTGCGACGAAAATCAGCGCGAACGATAAAAAATATACCTTTAAAAATTTACCGAGTTTCATAAATTTCCTTTGATATTAGTCTTAAAATTTACTATATTAGCAAAATTTAGGACTAAAAGTCAATCCAAAAACCTTGAAAATATTTTTGGATTTTACTAAAATTCACCCAAAATAAAAAAGGGAGAAATAATGTACAACTTCGACGAGCTGGGCAAAAAAATCGGTGATATCGACAAACGCATAGACATGCTGATTGCTAAAACTGGGCTTAGCTACAGCGAATTTGCAGTGCTTTATACACTCGCAAAAGACGGCCGTTCGACGCAAAAAAAGATCGGCCAAGAGTGGTTCATACCCAAGCAAACGGTCTTTAACGTCTGCAAGGATTTTCGACAAAAAGGGCTAGTGCAGATAGGCGAGCAAAGCGCGGATAAAAGGGAGCGCGCGATGAGTCTCACGCAAAAAGGGCACGACGTAGCAGACCCTATAGTGCGCGCTAGCGATGAGCTGGGCGAGCGGGTATTTGCTAGGCTCGGCGAAAAAAACGCCCAGAAGCTATTTTCGCTACTGACGCGCTTTTGCGAGATTTGCGACAAAGAGATCGAAAATACGCCTGATATCCAAACGGAAATTTAAGCTTGCTTATATCTAATCAAGTCGTTTTTGTCGTATATTTTTGCCAAGAGGCTAGCAAACACGAATCGGAGCTAACGGCAACCGCACGCAAAATACGCTAGCCGAAACGCCATACGCCAACGACGTTTCCAGCTCTTCCTAAATTTACCTACTCGCTCGCCATTTTTTGCACTCGGCTAATTAAATTAGAGCTTCAAGCGCATGCTTTAGAGCTCAAATTTTACAAATTTGCATTGTAAATTTATCGAAAAGTCGTCTTGCCAAATTTGCTGCTTAAATTTACTCGGCGACGGCGCAAATATGGCTCAAAATGTGCAGACGATTTACCAAAACACGCAGCAATTGCAAATGCGAGCGGCGCTGCCCAAATTTAGCATTTACGGCTTATAAAATCGCCGCAATGCGCCTTAAGACTACGCCAATGTTTAATCTTGCAACCAAAAAATTACGAGTAAATTTTGCCCGCTAAATTTTGACGTGTCGCGAAAAAATAGATTAATAGCTTAAAGCCGTATCCGCAGGTCGATTTCTACCGCCCACTCAAACAAAATTTGCCGAGTCGTATCGCTCAAATAACGCCGCCCTAACGACAACAATCGTCAAATTTATCCGCAAACGGCAAAATTTAATTTTCGTAACATCTTAGAAATTTATTTACGTTTTTACTCATTTGCCATAAATTTTTGTAGCTTAAATTTTAAAATTAATCAAAAAATATAATTCAAAATTCTATAATCGGTAAATTTAAAACCGAAAGGAGAAAAAATGAAACTATTTTCAGCTCTAGCTCTATGCGCGGCGATGATGATCAGCGCGCAGGCTACGGAAAAATACAAGATCAAGCTCGCCTCCACGTACGAGAGCAACGTGCCAGTACTAGGCGACGCTCCAAAAAAATTTAAAGAGCTCGTGGAAAAGATGAGCGACGGCCGTATCGAGGTTCGCGTCGACTATCCGTCAAAGCACAAGGCCGCGTTTGCGCTGCTTGATATGGTCAAAAACGCCCAGTACGACGCGGCTTTCACCGCGAGCTACTTTTATAAGGGCAAGGACGCCAAGCTCATGCTCTTTACGACGGTGCCTTTTGGCATGAACAAGGCCGAGCAGGACGCCTGGTACGCGTACGGCGGAGGTAAGGAGCTTGCGCAAAAGGTCTTTAACGAGTACGGCATCGTGACATTTCACGGCGGAAATTTCGGCATGCAAATGGGCGGCTGGTTTAAAAAAGAGATCAAGAGTACGGACGATCTAAAGGGACTAAAACTACGCATGACCGGGCTTGGCGGCGAGATAATGGCAAAGCTGGGCGTAAACATCAACACAATCCCGATCGGCGAACTATACATGGCGATGGAGATGAACACGATCGACGCCGTCGAGTGGGTCTGCCCTGCGATCGATATAAATTTTGGCTTTCAAAAGGTGGCCAAATTTTACTACACCGGCTGGCAGGAGCCTGCGAGCGAAAATGAATTCTACATCAACAAAAAACTCTGGGACAAGCTACCTGCCGACCTTCAAGCTATCGTAGAGACTGCGACCAAGGCCGTAGCAGCCGATGTGTATGAGTCGGCGGTCTATCAAAACTCGCTGGTTCTTGATAAAATCAAAAGCGAGCATCCGGACGTGAAAATCGCTTCGTTTCCGCCAGAGATCATCGCCGCGCTACGCAAGGCTACGGACGAGATCCTAGACGAGCTATCGGCCAAAGACGCGACGTTTAAAGAGATCCTAGACTCGCAAAAAGCCTTTATGAAAAAGGCTAGAGTCTGGACGCAGATCTCCGAAAACAGCTACATAAACAGCACCGTAGAGTAATCTCTGCTAAATTTAACGAGCCGTCCGAGTAAATTTGACGGCTCGAAGGCTAGTGCAAATTTGAGATTAACGCCAATTCGCTCAAATTTAACTCGTAACTTATTACGGCAAACCCAATCCCACAAAGATGAGTAAATTTTAACCCCAATAATACTAAAATTACGCAACTATCAAAATTAAAAGGAAGGTCATGAAAGTATCTAAATTTTGCCTCTTGACGGTAATTTTTTGCGGTCTTGGCGGCGCAAATCTAAGCGCTCAAACGACGAAAGCCGCGCTAATGGAAAAAACGGTAAAAGAATTTTACCAAACAAACTACGGCGACGGCGAAATACAGCCTATCACCTCAGAGTGGCTGACTCCCGAGCTTGACGGGCTCATTTACGATCAGTTCGGCTCCGCGCTTGGACGTTTGAGCGGCGTAGAACACGTATCGTCCGATCTAGATGCCGATCCTTTTATAGACGCGCACGAGATTGACGAGCTCAAAAACTTTAGCGCAAAGGCGGTCTCAGAGAACGAGGTACGAGTAAAATTTGAGCTATTTGGCGAAAAACGCGATATAACTTTGCGCCTAATTTGCGACAAAGATTGCCTAGTAGGCGGCGTAAAGCTTAGCGACGGGGACTCTTTAAAGACTAAGATTAAGAAATCTTTAAAAGCGGCGCATCCGAGCAATTACGGCAAAATTTTTAAAGAGTGAGCGTAAAATTTGAGAGTTTAACGCGCCGTTTGGTGTCAAATTTGCCCATAAAGAGCGGCGCGTAGATCAGGGCGCGAGCTAGCGATAACTCGCGCCGATAAATTTATATTTTTTTATACGGAGCCTGTCCTGCTTCGTAGAAGTTATTGCCCTCGCTATCTATCGCTACGATAGCAGGGAAATCCTCGACCGTGAGCCTTGCGACCGCCTCTGGGCCAAGCTCAGGGTAGGCTAGCACTTCGTACTTTTTGATACTTTGGCTAATCAGCGCGCCCGCACCGCCAATGGCGACCATATAGACACAGCCTGATTTTTTCATCGCTTCGACGACGGCTTCAGAGCGGTAGCCTTTGCCGATCATGCCGTTGATGCCCACTTCATTTATCATCGTCGGAGTGTATTTGTCCATGCGTCCGCTAGTTGTCGGCCCGGCTGCACCTATGACGTCGCCCGGTTTTGCGGGGCTTGGTCCTAGGTAGTAGATCGTCTCGCCAGCTAAATTTACAGGCAATGCCTCGCCACGAGCTAAAGTCTCGGTTAGCGCCTTATGCGCGGCGTCGCGAGCTGCGATGATGGTGCCGCTTATTAGCACGTTGTCACCCGCTTTTAGGCTTTTTACGACATCTTTATCAAACGGCGCGGTTATCTTTTTTACTTCTGACATCTTTTCTCCTTAAATTTCAGCTTCGGCGTGGCGAGCGGCGTGGCAGTTGATGTTGATAGCGACCGGTAGACCCGCGATGTGGGTCGGGTACCACTCGATATTTACTTTGACCGCGGTCGTGTCGCCGCCTAGTCCTTGCGGTCCGACGCCCGTTTTGCAGGCGAGCTCTAGCAGTTCCTCTTCTAGTTTGGCGTATCTAGGATCGGGGTTTTTGCTGTCTGCGGCGCGAGCGGCTGCGTATTTTGCCATTAGCGCGGCCTTATCCATCGTGCCGCCTATGCCTACGCCGATCACCATCGGAGGGCAGGCGTTTGGACCAGCTAGCTTAACGGTGTCTAAAAATACCTTTTTCACGCCCTCTAGGCCGTCTGCGGGTACTAGCATCTTTAGAGCCGACTTGTTCTCGCTGCCAAAGCCCTTTGGAGCCACTTTTATGTGGATTTTGTCGCCTTTTACTATCCTTACGTTTATGACGGCAGGGGTGTTATTGGTTGTATTTTTACGCTCAAAGATCGGGTCGTTTACGACTGATTTGCGCAGGTAGCCGCCCACGTAGCCGTCTTTTACGCCCTCGTTTATCGCATCTTCTAAAAACCCGCCCTCGATATGCACGTCTTGACCGATATCGACAAATACGACCGCCATGCCCGTGTCTTGGCAGATCGGCGCGACGCGCTTCTGGGCTAGATCGGCGTTTTGGAGTACCTTGCCTAGGATGTCTTTGCCTATCGGCGAGCTCTCGTTTTCTTTAGCTTTTTCAAAAGCCGCTCTCATATCGGGCGTCACGACGTAACAGGCCTCTTTGCAAAGCTCGCTGACGGTTTTGGAGATTAATTCCGCTTGAACTACTCTCATCTGTCCTCCTGTGTTAAATTTGTTTTATAAATTTCAAAATGTAGAATTTAAATTTTATATTTTATTAAATTTCGGAAAGTTTATCAAAATAAGCTAAAAAGTTAGATTAAATTTGTGGATTTTGAGAGAGTTTGAGAGAAAAATCGGCTTAAATTTAGTAAGGCAAATTTAACGCCAATCCTGCAAGACTCAGCCAAACGGCGGCAAATTTAAAGCAATGCCGCAAGCTCAAATTTGACTAAACGGCTTAAATTTGAGCTGATTTTTGCTGACGATGCGGCGTCTTTCAAATTTAGATCGGTTTAAATTTGAGAAGCTGTTTTCGCGACTCAAATTTTCACGAGCCAAATCCACCCTCAAATTTACGACCGAATTTACGCCCCGCTCGCAAAAGCAAGGCGCAAATTGACTCAGTCCTCGTCCTCTTTTTCTTCAAATTTTCTACGTACTTTGACGCTCGAGATACTCGCGCCGTCCATCTTGCGAACCTCGTAGTAGCAGTTTTCGTCCTCGATTTTGTCGCCCACGACCGGCAAGCGACCGATGAGATTAAAGACATATCCGCCGATCGTTAGCTCCTCGGTCTCATCGGCAAAGCTAATCCCCATCAGCTCCTCGACGCTTTCAAGGTCAAAGCGCCCCTGAAACTCGTAGATATTTTCGTTGATCTTTTTGTAGTGCGGGTCGGCGTCGTCGTGCTCGTCGTTAAAGTCGCCCAAAATTTCTTCCATTATATCTTCCATCGTAAGAAGCCCCGCCGTGCCGCCGTATTCGTCCACGACTAGAGCGGCGGAAATTTGCTGCTTATTCATCATCACGAGGATTTTAGATATCGAGAGGTTCTCAGGCACGATAACGAATTTTCGCACAATGCTGTCAAAATCGCGCTTTTTGTTACCCAGATCGATTTGCAAGATATCTCTGATGTGGATCATACCTAGTATCGCGTCCTTACTGCCGTCGATATACGGATAGCGCGTGTACTTGGAGTCAAAGATCACTTTGATGTTTTCTTCGTAGCTTTTTTGCTTATTTATGCAGACCATATCGCGGCGCGGAGTCATGATCTCTTTTGCCACCGTGTCGGAGAAATCGACCGCATTTTTGATGATCTCGGTCTCAAAGCTATCTAAAACACCGCCTTTTAGGCTCTCGCCCACGATGATTTTTATCTCCTCTTCGGAGTGGGCTAGCTCGTTCTCTTTGGCTGGTTTGATGCCTAAAATTTTAAGCGAAACGCCTGCTAGAAAATCAAAAGTCTTGATAAGCGGCGAGAAAACCACCCAAAATATATGCAATGGACGCGCGATGGCGAGGACTGCTTTTTCAGATTTTGCGATGGCGACGGACTTTGGCACTAGCTCGCCTAGTACCACGTGCATGAGCGTGATCAGCGTAAATGCGATCGCAAACGCGACGGTATGGACTAAGATATCGTTTAGATTAAAGTATGTTTTTAGCGGCTCTTCGATCAGTCTAGCGACCGCAGGTTCGCCGATCCAACCAAGAGCTAGCGAGCTTAGCGTGATACCTAGCTGCGTGGCGGAGAGGTAGGTATCGAGGTTATTTGACATATCAAGCGCGGTTTTCGCGTTTGGAACTTTGTCCTTAACAAGCTCTTCTAGGCGAGTCTTGCGGACTTTGACGATGGAAAATTCTGATAAAACGAAAAAAGCGTTTAAAAATACGAAGAAAAACGCGAGAGCGATCATAAAAAGCGAATCGGCGCTACTGGGGTGCAATTAAAATCCTTAAAAAATTAAAATGAAATACGGCGATTATAGCAAAAAATCGGGAATTTTAAACTGAAAGCGCATTTTTGCCGCCTCTAACGCGAGCGAGCGCCGCGGAGGCTATTTTACCGCGTTTTGGCGTTTTTAGTCTCGTGCATGCCTTGCTTTTGGCTTAAATTTGAGCGTAAATTTAAACTCCGCGCTAAACTTGTAATAAAAATATTGCTTACTTTATCCGCTTTTTGCCGCAAATTTGCGCGCCAACCCCCGGCTATACCCGCGCCGCAAAAATGCCGACGGTTAAATTTATAAAATTTGACCCAAACTTGCGCCGTTAAATTTGACGCGTCAAATCCTAAAACTGCGGTTTGCCGCCGTTTGCCTTTGCGTCTTTTACAAAGTCTATCGCTATCTTTTGGCAGGCTTTTTTATCTTTTTTCTCAAGACACAAAGTCTCAAGCTCGTCGCGGCTCATGTCTTTGTAATCAGCCACCGTTTTGGTCGTGCCGCCCATATAAAGCCACGCAAGAAAGCCCAAAATAAACAGGATAAATATCAATCTCGCCACGCCCGCTCCTTTACGAATTTATTTTTAATGATACAGCGGCGGCGGTTAAATTTAGCTTGATTTTGCGTGAAATTTGACGAGATGGGGCGTTCAAATTTAAAAAATAGCCTCATGATAGATTTAGCAAAATCCGTATTTATACAAGCGGATAAAACCGCGAAAAGTCGGCAAATTTACGCCGACTACTTTAAATTATTTTACCTTCTTGCCGTTTTTATAGCTTGCGAAAACTTCGCTCGTACCGTCCTTTTTAAACGCGATCACATCATAGTCCTCGACGATGCCGCCCTGCTCCATGCCGGGGCTTCCCAGCGGCATACCGGGTACCGATATGCCCACGACATCAGCCGGTTTAGCGGCTAAAAGGGCTTTTATTTCTTCGGCCGGCACGTGCCCCTCGATAGCGTAGCCTCCGACTATACCCGTGTGACAGCTAGATAGCTCCGGCGGAACGCCGTATTTGTTTTTCGTTTCGATTATCGCGTTTGTTTTGTGTTCTACGATCTCAAAGCCGTTTTTCTTCATCACCTCACCCCATTTACCGCAGCAACCGCAGTCCGGACTTTTATAAACCTCGATCGTCTCGCCGCCCAGCGCCGCCGACGCAAGAGCCGCAAACAGCGAAAATCCCAAAATAGTCTTTTTCATTTTCATCCTTTATAAAAAATTCGCCGCATTTTAACGTAATACGTATAACACTAATCTAACGCGCATAAATTTAGCCTGGTTTTGCTATACTTTGCGATTAAATCTCAAATTTAAAGGCAAATAGATGTTTTCGTCGTTTTTTGCGAATAAAAAATGGGCCGCGTGGGCGTATTTCGGGCTCGCGGCGCTACTTATCTCGACCTACGCGCAAGTGCAGATGATAGTGCTTCTAAACAACTGGTACAAGGACTTTTACGATATCTTGCAAAACGTCAAAGATCACACGATAGAGGATTTTTGGACTTGCGTGCTTAGATTTGCCAAGATCGCCTTTCCGTACGTCCTGCTTGCGACGATGACGAACTATTTCACACGCCTTTGGACGTTTAAGTGGCGCGAGGCGATGACGTTTGATTACATAAAATACTGGCGTAACGTCAAAACCGACATCGAAGGCAGCTCGCAACGTATCCAAGAGGATATCTACCGCTTTGCTAAAGTGGTGGAAAATTTAGGCTCGCAAGTAGCCGACGCCGTGATGACGCTCATCGCCTTTATCCCTATACTTTGGGCGCTCAGCGGGCAGGTCGATATACCGCTACTGGGCAAAAGCGAAGGCTCGCTCGTATGGATCGCGCTAACGGTCAGTATCGGGGGACTCGCGATCTCGTGGTTCGTGGGTATCAAGCTGCCTGGCCTTGAGTACAACAACCAAAAGGTCGAAGCCGCATTTAGGAAAGAGCTCGTATACGCTGAGGATGACAAGGCAAACTACGGCGCGCCCGAGAAGCTAGAGGGGCTGTTTAACAACCTAAAACGAAATTATTACAGGCTATTTTTGCACTACGGATACTTTGACATCTGGAGATATATGTTTGGCCAGAGCATGGTCATCGTCCCGCTCATCGCGATGGGTCCTAGCGTGCTGGCAGGCTCGATAACGCTTGGCGTGATGATGCAAGTCGTAAACGCCTTTGGCCAAGTGCGCGGGTCGCTCGCGGTGTTTATGAACAACTGGACGGTCATCACCGAGCTGCGCTCTATACACAAAAGGCTTAAGGAATTTGAAAAAAATATCGAGTATAAGCGCGCCAAGCTGGATGAAAATTTACAAAGCGAACCGGCGTAAATCAGTCTCTTTTAAATTTAGCTTTTGTTTGCGCGGCGACTCGGGTTTATTTGGCTAGTGCTCGTGCCGGCGGCGGCTCAAATTTTGCTTTGGCTCGGAAGTAAATTTGACGGCTAGCGGGAGACGGTTAAATTTTAGTTTGCGCGTCCAAACCGTCTAAAGCAGGTTTAGGCGCGCAAATTCGCCGAATTTGACCCGCATAAATTTAACGCAGATCCGTTAAAGTCGCTAAAACCAAGCTAAATTTACGTAGTCAAATTTCCAAAACGCAAATTTACCCACCGTTTCTTTGCAAATTTGTCGCCGTTAAGCCAAATTTAAACGCCTATTTACGAATTTATAGCTGTTTTAGAGGTATAATCGCCGAAATCTCGCAAAGGATGAAAAATGACGATAAGAAAAATTATTTTGCTCGCCGTATTTACCGCGACGATGCTGACGGGCTGCTTCACTAGCTCGACTAGCGGCGGAGCGCTTGGCGAAAACAGACGCCAGATGTTTCTAGTCAGCGAACAAGAGATGAACGAAGCCGCAGCTAAAGCCTACGTGCAGACTCTTAGCGGAGCGCGTCAAAAAGGCGCGCTAAACATCGACCCCGTGATGACCAAAAGAGTGCAAGACGTCGCCAAACGACTAATCGCGCAGGTCGGAGTCTTTAGAGAAGACGCGCTAAAGTGGAAATGGGAAGTAAACGTCATCGACGAAAATACGATGAACGCGTGGTGTATGCCCGGCGGCCGCATAGTCGTTTATAGCGGCATCATAAAAAATCTCTCGCTAACAAACGGCGAACTAGCGGCGGTTATGGGACACGAGATTGCGCACGCATTGCGTGAACATAGCCGCGAGCAGGCCAGCTCCGATATGCTCACAAACGCCGGCATTTTCGCCGTTTCGCAAGCTGCGGGACTAGGCGATCTAGCTACCGGCGCCATAAATATGGCCGCTCAGTACACCATCTCGCTACCGTTTTCTCGCTCTCACGAGCGCGAGGCCGACCACATCGGCACGGAGCTAATGGCGCGCGCGGGCTACGATCCTAAAGAGGCGGTAAACGTCTGGATAAAAATGTCTAAAAAAAGCGGCGGTAGCGTGCCGGAGATACTAAGCACGCACCCCTCAAACGAGAGCCGTATAGCCGATCTACGCGAGGTTGCGGCAAAGCTAGAGCCTGTGTATATGCAAGCCAAAAAGTAAAATTTAGCTTGCCTAGCGGCTCTTTAAACGCTTGCAATCGGCTGTTTAGGCGGTCGAGGGCGTTTAAGGATATTTCTAAGGCGGATACGAGCCGTAAAATCCGCCGAATGCTAAATTTAAACGATTAGATTTTAAATTTGCCGCTTTAGCCGTCGTTTTTTGATTTGTTTTAAAAGCGGCAAATTTAACCGTTTTTGGTTTTTATGGATTTTGGGTTAGATGTTTTGTCGTAAATTTGAGTAGTTCTTGACGCCGATTTACATCGCCGCCCGCATCAAATTTGCGCGCAAGCCTGCTTTTTACAGCGCTTTTTATTTGCGCAAAGCGGCGCGCGGCGGGTACGGCATTAATTAATCTCTCGCATCGCATCAAGCCGTTTTAAAAATATCTCCACCTTGCGTAACTGCGCCGCATCTAGCGGTCTACCCGAGTAAAAATACTCCACGCTGTTGCCGTTTGGATAGTAAATTTTGCCGCCACGCTCGTCGCACTCTTCTGCGCCCTGCTCGCCGCGAGCGCTTTCATCGTTCCCCTCGCCGTTCGCAAGCTTTAACTCTCCGCCTAGCTCGCTTGCAAGGCGGTTTAGCGTGCCGTCGATTCCGTCGATGATATGCACATGAGGCGGCAAAATCTCGCGCAAAACGTCCTTAAAATAGTTAAAATGCGTGCAACCAAGCACGAGCGAGCCCAGGCGCGCGAGCTCAAATTTACCCAGTTCCTCGCGCAGATACGCCCTAACTGCGGGCGAGTCAAACTCCAAATCCTGCGCAAACTCCACAAGGCGCGGTAACGCCAAGCTCCACGTCTCGCATTCTAGCCGCCCCACGAGGCGTGCGAGCTTTTCGCCCGCGATCGTTAGCGGCGTGGCGATGAGCAGCGTCGGGCGCGCGCCGAAGCTGTCCGCGGCAAGCTTGACGGCGGGCTCCATGCCGATGACCGGCATGCTAAATGCGGCGCGAAGCTCCGAGATAGCCGCGCTCGTGGCGGTGTTGCAAGCAACCACGACCGCATCCGCGCCGTGCGCGACTAAAAACCCCACCGCATCAAGGCTCAGCCGCACGATCTGGGCCCTACTTTTCGTGCCGTAGGGGACGTGATCCTCGTCGGCAAAATACAAAAACTCCGCCCCGCTAAACCGCCGCAGAGCCTCGGCGAGCACGCTCAGCCCGCCGATACCCGAGTCAAAAAACGCTATTTTCAAATCTTTATCCAAGGTTAAATTTAAAAAGAGATTATAACTCAAATTTACGGCGATTTCGCCTTTGGGCGTAAATTTGGCTTTTAGGGCGGCTAGACCCGCACCGTTACCGACATTCAAATTTGATGTTTTCGTTGCTGTTTTTAATCAAATTTGGCATAAAATCGGTTAAATTTAACAAAAGGACTCAAAATGCAAGAAAATCCAGCCGCCGTAAAATACGAAATCTCGCGCGCGCTCAAGGCCGATCTATCCGCTATTACGCGTATTTATAACGCAAGCATTTTAGAGCGAAACGCCACGGCCGCGCTGCACCCCGTGGGCATAGAGGAGCGCGAAGCGTGGTTTGACGCGCACGAGACGGCAAATCGCCCGATATACGTGCTACGCGAGATTTACGATGAAAATTTGACGAGCGGAGGCCGCGAAACATTTGTGGCTAATTGCGAGAGAAAATTTGACTCGAAGGGCGAAAATTTGGGCGCCATAAACCAAAAAAGCAAAATCTTAGCCTGGGGTAGCCTCAGCGACTATCATCCGCGCGAGGGCTACCGCATCACGGCCGAGATCAGCGTCTACGTCGCGCCCGGGGCTCGCAGCAAGGGGCTTGGCGGGCGGCTAGTAAATTTTATGCTTGAAAGCGCGCCCGAATTTGGCATCAAAAACGTCGTCGCGTTAATATTTTCTAGCAACGTAGCAAGCCTAAATTTGTTTGAAAAATTCGGCTTTGCGCGCTGGGGCGAACTGCCCGAAGTCTGCGATATGGGCGGCAAAATCGAGAGCCTAACGATACTGGGCAAGAAGTTGGGATAAATTTAAATTTAATGCTAAGCATTAGAACTCTTGCGCTTTGACGCAAGTCGCATAGCAAGCATATCGTCGCCCGTAATCTCAAATTTACGCAAGCTTCGTCTCGGCCAAAGCATTCTCGCCGACGTTAGAGTACTCCAAAAATATACGCTTTATATCAATCAAATTTCAAATATCGCGCTTTTTAGTGCTTAACGAGCTTAAATTTGCAACCTCTGACACAAATATAAACAGCTAAAATTACGCCGTAAATTTTATATAGGTTATCAATTAAGTAGGAAAATTTTAACTTATTCTTAAGATAAAAAACTATAGTATGATTTTAAACTTTATTCCAAAGGAGACTCCATGAAGCACTTTTCACTCTCAAAGGCCGTTTTTATGGCGGCGAGTTTGGCCCTGCTCGGGCTAACGGCTGCGAATGCGCAGGAGAAATTTAGCCCGGTTATCGTCATTCACGGCGGCACTAGCGGACTTGATCTAACCAAAGAGGAATTTAAAATCCGCGAGGAGCCGATGAATCGTGCGCTTTTAGCGGGTCAAGCCGTGCTTGAAAAAGGCGGCAGCGCGATGGATGCCGTTACGGCGGCAATAATGGTGCTTGAGGACGATCCGAATTTCAACGCGGGCAAGGGCGCGGTCTTTACCGCTGACGGATTTAACGAGCTCGACGCCTCGATCATGGACGGCTCGACCAAAAAAGCGGGCGCGGTCGCGATGGCGCGGCATATCAAAAACCCGATCCTAGGCGCCAGACTCGTGATGGATAAGACGTGGCATACGCTAGTCGCCGGCGAGGGAGCCGACAAGCTCGCCAAAGAAAACGGCCTAGAGATGGTCGATCAGAAGTATTTTTTCACGCAGTTTAGATACGACGCGCTACAAAAGGCCAAAGAGAAGCAAAAGCTGCTACTTGATAGCGAAAAGGCGAAAAAGACGTCGCTAAATTTGCACGAGCGCCCGTATCTTGGCACCGTGGGCGCGATCGCGCTGGATAAAAACGGCAACCTAGCCGCGGCTACCAGCACCGGCGGCATGACAAACAAAATGACCGGCCGCATCGGCGATAGCCCGATAATCGGCTCCGGAACCTATGCCGACAACGACTCAGTGGCGGTTTCTTGCACCGGCACGGGCGACATCTACATGCGCGTAAACGCCGCGCACGAGGTCTCGGCTCTTTATAAATACAAAACGCAAGACGTGCAAAAAGCAGCCGAAGATGCAGTAGCTCAGGTCAAAGCTCTAGGCGGTAGCGGAGGCATCATCTCGATCGACAAGCACGGACACACGGGCTTTGCATGGACAAAAGATAAGCTAGGTATGTATCACGGCGAAGCAAGGCTAGGAGACAAACCAATCGTTTACTGGCCGCTTGGGGAGAAATAATCAAATTTGCCCCGCCTATTTTGACTTGGGCGGGGTCAAATTTTGTTAAATTTTGATTTTATACATAAATATGCAATCAAATTTAAAGCGGCAAAATATAGCTTCGCCGCTCAAATTTAGTCTATTTTACGCTATTTTCAGCCTTAAATTTAGCCAAAAGCTCCTCGTCGCATTTAGGGCAGTATTCGTGCTCGCCGCTGATATAGCCGTGCTTGGCGCAGACGCTAAAGATCGGCGTTATCGTGATGTATGGCAGCTTGTAGTTATTTACCACGCCGCGCACGAGGTCTTTGCACGCTTCGGCCGAGCTGATGCGCTCCTTCATATACAGGTGCAGCACCGTGCCGCCCGTGTAGGAGCTTTGCAGTTCGTCTTGCAGATCGAGCGCCTCGAACGCATCGTCGGTAAAATTTGCCGGTAGCTGCGTGGAGTTGGTGTAGTAGATATTTTCGCCAAAACCGGCCTGGATGATGTCTGGATAGCGCTTTTTGTCCTCTTTGGCGAAGCGATACGTCGTGCCCTCGGCAGGCGTGGCTTCGAGGTTATAGAGGTTGCCGGTGCTCTCCTGAAACTCGCGAATTTGACCGCGTAAAAACTCGATCATCTCGGTCGCAAACTCCCGCCCGAAATCAGTCGCAATATTTTCTTTATCATTCGTAAAATTTCTCAAAAGCTCGTTCATGCCGTTGATGCCGATGGTGCTAAAGTGATTGTTAAAGTGCTTTAGGTAGCGCGCGGTGTACGGATACAGGCCGCGTTCGTACATCTCCTGGATAAAGGCGCGCTTTTTTTCGAGCGTGGATTTGGCTAAATTTAGTAGATACTCAAGGCGGGTGTAGAGTCCCTTTTTATCGCCTTTATATAGGTAGCCCAGGCGAGCTAAATTTAGCGTCACGACGCCGATGCTGCCGGTCATCTCCGCACTGCCAAATAGCCCTCCGCCGCGCTTTAGCAGCTCGCGTAAATCTAGCTGCAAGCGGCAGCACATCGAGCGCACGTGTCCAGGCTTATAGGCCTTGTCGTTTGCGACGCGGTTGCCGTTTTCATCGACTGTATACTGAGAGCCGACGAAATTTTGAAAATAGCTCGAGCCCATTTTTGCCGTATTTTCAAAAAGAACCTTCGCCACCTCGCTGTCCCAGTCGAAGTCCTCGGTGATATTTACGGTAGGTATCGGGAAGGTAAAGGGCTGCGAGCACTTGTCGCCCTCGGTCATGATCTCATAAAACGCCTTGTCGATGCGGTTCATCTCAGGCTCAAAGGCGCGGTAGGTCATATCGGTTAGCTTGTTAAAACCGCGCTTAGCCGCCTCCTGCGCTAGCTCCGCATCCTCCAGATCGCTAAATATATGCCGATCCTCGCGCGTAGGTATCTGATCGCGCAGATCGGACGGGCAAGTAATGTCGATCGTCACGTTGGTAAACGGACTCTGGCCCCAGCGAGCCGGCACGTTTAGGTTAAAGATAAAGCTCGTTATCGCCTTTTTAATCTCTTTATCGCTTAGCTTGTCGCGGAAAACGTAAGGCGCCAGATATGTGTCAAAGCTGCTAAACGCCTGCGCGCCCGCCCACTCGCTTTGTAAAATTCCTAGGAAATTGGCCATCTGATACAGCGCCTCTCTAAAGTGCTTTGGAGCCTTGCTCTCGACCCTGCCGCGAACGCCGTTAAAGCCCTCGTTTAAAAGCGCTCTTAGACTCCAGCCGGCGCAGTAGCCCGTGAGACAGTCAAGATCGTGGATGTGATAGTCGCCGTTTCGGTGCGCGAGGCCTTCTTCCTTGCTATACACCTTATCTAGCCAGTAGTTGGCGATGACCTTGCCTGCGGTGTTGTTGATGAGGCCGGCGTTTGAGTAGCTGGTGTTTGAGTTGGCGAGAATTCGCCAGTCGGTGCCGTTGATGTACTCGCTGATGGTTTGGGTGGAGTTGATGTAGGTCGTATCTTCGTTTAGTCCTAAAATTTGCTCGCGCTGAAGCTTGTGCGTGTGGCGGTAGAGCATAAAGCTCTTCATCACGTCGAAGTGTCCCGCGTTAAAAAGCGCCTTTTCGATATAGTCTTGCACGTCCTCGACGCTCAAAACTTCGCTGTCAAACACGTGCCCCATCACATCCAAAAAGACCTTGTCATCGTACTCTTTGGACTCGCTTTCAAAGGCTTTTTTGATGGCGTCTTGGATTTTATAAGGTAGGTATTCCTGTCTTGTTCCATCTCTTTTTAAAATAAATTTCATACCCACCAACTCCTATAGTACTTTTAAATAAAAAATCTTTGGAGTATATCCAATAATTTAAGAAAATTAGCTTAAGAATTAGTGACGAAATTTGAATTAAAAATGTCATTTTTAAGTTTAAAATAGCTTTTAAATCGCGTATATTTGGGCATTTTATAAAGGGCTATTAAAATTTAATACAAAGCTGTTTTTGATAAGAGATATTAAATTTGAGTAAATTTAAAAGAAAGATGAAAAGCAAGCGAAAGTTCAAATTTGACGAGATTTTGCGGGAGTTAAATTTGATAAATTTGAGAGAGAGAAAGTCCCGCCGTAAAATTCGGCGGGAAAGTTTTTATTCGTCGTATCTTAAGAAAATATCCTCGCCGCCTTTTTCAAGGTTTAGGATACCTTCGCCGCGTTTAAACGTTATCTCTGTACCGATATCGTCGTTTGCTAGTCTTATGCCGCTTGCAGTGACTGCGTTTTTAAGGTTGATTTTGTGACCTTTGCTGTCTTCTAGCAACGCAGTGTTAAATTTATCGGTAGAGCTTAGTCTAACGACGTATTTCGGGTCGTTTACGCCTGTAAATTTAATCACTTCAGCTTCTGATTTGGTGATCTGAGCTTTGTTTGCGCTCTCGCTTTTGTGTGCGTGGCAACCGCTAAGCATAGCAACTGCAGCAAAAGCCGCCAAAGATGAAACTAAAAACTTCTTCATTTTCGTCCTTTTTTGTGAAATGAGACTCGAATATTACTTCAAAATAGTTTATATAAAGTAAACTTAGCCAAGAAGGAGTCGTTACTCAAGGCTAAGTTTACTCGCGGGCTTACGCTTATTTAGAAAATAAGCCGCCGCAAATTTATCGCCGCTCCTAAAAAGTCGCGAAATCGGCGAATTTTTGGCATTAATGGCAGCCGCAACCGCAGCAAGATTTCGCGCCGCCGTGAAGCTCGGAAACGTAAAATTTAACCGAATTTAGCCCCTCTTTTAGCGCCCATTCGTAAGCACTCGAGACGAAATCCCAGTTGATATTTTCAAACAACTTCTCCAAATACGCCGGGCGCGCGTTTCTGTGATCGACGTAGTATGCGTGCTCCCAAACGTCCGCGACTAGAAGCGGCACTAGGCCGTCAGTTACAGGGGTTTGCGCGTTACTTGTTTGTACGATTTGTAGTTTGTCCTCTTTTGGATTGTAAACTAGCCACGCCCAGCCGGAGCCAAAAAGCGTAGTAGCAGCTTTCAAAAACTCCTCTTTAAAATTTGGAATATCTTTTTCTAGGCGCGCCTTTAGCTCGTCGCTCATTTGGCTTTTTTTCGCGATGCAATCCCAGTAAAAGTCGTGGTTATAAACCTGAGCCGCGTTGTTAAACACGCCGCCGGAGCTTTTTACCAAGATATCAAAGAGGCTTGCACCCTCAAACTCAGTACCTTTTATCAAATTATTTAGGTTATTGACATAGGTTTGGTGGTGTTTGCCGTGGTGGTAGCTACAGGTTTCCTCGCTTACGACGGCGTTTGCTTTCGGATCGAAAGGCAGTTTTCTAAGTTCAAACATAATTTTTCCTTTGTAATAAAATTTATCCGTATTATAGCAATAAAATAGTAATTAATTTATTAACACGCAAACAAAGCCGCCGATGTTTCCGTTTTATCAAATTTGATTGGTCTCGCCGCACGAAAAGATCAAATTTGATAAAATAATGTGTATTTTCGTAACATTTAGTCTTTTTGGTATTACATTTCGCTTTGGCTTGCACTCAAATTTGACGGTCAAATTTGAGATATTGTTACTTATCTACACATAAATTTGAAATTTATTGCAAAAAGTCGAAACATTTTCACGCAGCCGCTTTTTTATGAATTATAATTGCACCTAGCTGAATTAGCTAATCTTTTAAAAAGGATCACAGATGAAAATTAAGTTACTTTCCGCACTGCTTCTTTCTTGCGCGCTTGCGGGCAGCGCGTTTGCCGCAGGCAAGACATATACGATCAAATTTGCCCACGTCGTGGCCGCCTCTACGCCAAAAGGCAAGGCTGCGGACTTTTTTGCTAAACGTGTCGGCGAGCTTAGCGGCGGAGCGATCAAGGTCGAGGTATATCCTGCCGCATCGCTGATGGACGACGATAGGGTTTTTGCCGCGCTAAAGCTGGGTAACGTACAGATGGCCGCGCCTAGTTTTTCTAAATTTACGCCGATAGTGCCGCAGTTTCAGCTATTTGACCTACCGTTTATCTTTAGAGATAACGCCCATCTTTACGCTGTTCAAGACGGCGAAGTCGGACAAGCTCTAAAAGATATGATCGCTAAAAAAGGCTTCATCGCGCTTGATTTTTGGGACGCGGGATTTAAGCACTTTAGCTCAAGCAAAAAGCCTATCGTAGAGCCTGAGGATGCTAAGGGACAAAAATTCCGCATCCAAAGCTCAAAAGTACTTGAAGAGCAGATCAAAGTAGTCGGCGGCAACCCGCAAGTATTGCCGTTTTCAGAGGTTTATCCTGCCCTTCAACAAGGCGTAGTCGATGCGACGGAAAACCCGCTTTCAAATTTCTATAACTCCAAATTTTACGAGGCGCAAAGCTCTTTAACGCTATCAGGCCACGGATATTTGGGATATTTAGTCGTTATGAGCGAGAAGTTTTGGAAAGGCTTGCCTGATGATATGAAGGCTCACGTAACGCAAGCTCTAAAAGAGGCTACGGCGTTCGAGCGCGAAGAGACGGCTAAAGAAGAAGAGCATATTTTAAGCGAGCTTAAAAAATTCGCAAGCGAAAGTAAAAAGCTTGAAATCATCGAGCTAAACGCCGATCAAAAGGGCAAATGGGCGGAAGCTATGAAGCCGATTTATCCGAATTTCTACAAAACGATCGGTCAAGATTTGATAGAAAAAACGATAAATACGAAGTAGGCTTTTTATGGGTAAGTTTTTTGAGATTTTAGATGTCAGCATCGCCTCGGTAAACAAAACCGTAGCGGTGCTAGGCATCGCCGCAGGCACGCTGCTGGCTTTCATCAACGTCGTGATGAGATATTGCTTTAACACGGGTTGGTCGTGGGCGGGCGAGCTAACCAACTATCTTTTTATCTGGTCGGCGTTTTTCGCCGCCGCTTACGGCTTTAGAAAAGGCATACATATCTCGGTTACGATTTTGATCGAGAGATTTCCGGCTCCTATCGCCAAGGCCTATCTCATCTTCGCAAACGCCATAACGACGGTATTTTTGATGTTCGTCGTGGTTTATAGCGTGCAGTATCTGCAGGTGATGATCGAGCTTGATTTCATGAGCGTGGATCTAGGCGTGCCGCAGTGGATACCTATGCTGGTGCTTCCGATCGCTTTTTTAGGAGCCAGCTACCGCGCCGGAGAGAAAATTTTCCAGATCGCTATGACGCCGGCCGATAAGGTCATCGTAAATAACGAAGCCGAGATGATACACGACTCAGTCAAGAAAAGCTAAGGAGAGCCTATGACCATCGCATTTTTATTTATCTCGCTGTTTGGCCTCATGCTAATAGGCGTTCCAGTCGCCGTTTCGCTTGGAGCTAGTACGGTTTTAACGATGCTGCTTTTTACCGATCTTGACGTCGCGGCGATGCCTCAGCTTATCTTTGACGGTATCAATAAATTTGCCCTTATGGCGATCCCGATGTTTATCTTAGCCGGAAATTTACTGAGCAAGGGCGGCTCTGCTAGACGCATTATAGATTTTGCTAAATCCATGGTCGGACATCTACCGGGCGGCCTGCCGATGAGCGCGATATTTGCGTGCGTTATATTTGCCGCGGTTTCTGGCAGCTCGCCCGCTACGGTCGTAGCGATAGGCTCCATCATGTTTGTCGCGATTAAAGAAGCGGGTTATCCGAAAGAGTACGCCGTGGGCGGCATCACAACCGCGGGCTCTCTAGGCATCCTCATCCCGCCTTCGGTCGTTATGATCGTTTACGGCGTGACGGCCGAGGTCAGTATCGCGCAGCTATTTATGGCGGGCGTGGTGCCTGGACTGATGCTAGGTGGCATGATGATACTTCAGACTTATATCGGAGCGAAAAAACTCGGATTTAAAGCTACTACGCCCGAGCCTTGGAGCGAGCGAGTAAAAAAATTCGGCAAAGCCTTTTGGGCGCTACTAATCGTAGTAGTCGTTATCGGCGGTATCTACGGCGGCATTTTTACGCCGACAGAGGCTGCGGCGGCGAGTGCGATATATGCGCTGATTATTTCGCTATTTGTCTATAAAGATATCAAATTTAAAGACCTGTGGGACATCTGCCTAGAGTCTGCCATCACGACGGCGATGATATTTTTTATCATCGCAAACGCGGTCGTGTTCGCATACCTGCTAACTAGCGAAAACATCCCGCAAACGATAGCAGATAGCATCCTGGCCGCAAATATCGGCAAGATAGGCTTTTTAATCATCGTAAACATCCTGCTTTTCATCATGGGACAGTTTATGGAGCCGTCATCGGTCGTTATGATTATGGTGCCGCTGCTACTACCGATCGCAACCGCGCTAGGCGTGGATCCGGTACACTTCGGTATCCTACTCATCGTGAATATGGAAATCGGCATGATCACGCCGCCAGTCGGGTTAAATTTATTCGTCGCTAGCGGCCTAACGGGCATGAATCTAAAAGACGTCATCGTAGCGTGCTTGCCATGGACTTTGACGCTATTTATCGGACTTATTTTAGTGACGTATATCCCGGAGATTTCGCTTTGGTTGCCTAATCTTATGTACAAAAACTAACCGACTTTTAAATTTTGCGAGCGGGCTTAGATAAGGCCTTGCTCGCCTTAAATTCCTACCGCGCTAAATTTGCCTCAAAAGCCCAAATAAAGACAAAGTGTCGTATAATTTTTGCAAATAAAAAAGGGGAGATTATGTATAGCGTCAAACTGCATATTTGCTTAAGCGAGGATTTAAAAAACAAGCTTGAAATTTTAGAAAAAATCCAGCCAAAACCGCGTTTTACGCACGAATTTAGCACTATAAAAAGCCCAGCGGACGTCCCATCGCCCATACTCGACGAAAATCAATATCTCATCATCGCAAGCCAGAGCTGCGGACTAGACTTATCCGAGCTAAAAAACCGTATCGGCGAAAACGGCTTTTTGGCGATTTACGCGAGGGATGCGGACAAGATAACCGGCGAACAAAAACAAATCGCCGATGAAATTTGGCTTGAAAGTGCGAATTTAGACGATTTTTACTTTGAAAAGGCGCTAAATTTAATCGCCGAGCGCAAAGAGGCGTGGTTACAAAAAACATGGTTGCAGACAACGATAAACTCGTCTCCGGATATGATCTGGTTTAAAGATATGGACGGGCTGCACTTAGAGGTAAACGACGCCTTTTGCGAGGTCGTAAATAAGCAAAAAGACGACGTTCGCGGTAAAGATCACTACTATATCTGGAATATCCCAAAGGAAGTCTATGAGCAAACAGGCTATGTCTGCGTTCAGACCGAGGACGACGTCGTAGCCGCGCGCAAAACCTGCCTACTGGACGAAGAGGTGATGAAGGCAGACGGCAACCTAAGCAAGCTAAAAACATATAAAACGCCGATATTTGACGGTGAAACCATCATCGGCACCGTCGGTATCGCTCGCGACGTGACGAAAGAGTACGAATATCTGCAAAACATCGAGCATCTAGCTCACTACGATCAGCTCACCGGATTAGCAAATCGCAACCAGCTAGACGCCTTTTTGGACAAGCTAAAAACCACGCATATGAGCATACTGTATATGGATCTAGACCGCTTTAAGCAGGTAAACGACGAGCACGGGCACCAGGCGGGCGACAAGGCTCTAGTTGCGATTGCGGAGTTGATAAAGGAGATTTTTAACGACGCGATGAACGTACGCATCGGCGGGGACGAGTTTATCTCGATATTTACCGACGGCGCGAATATGCAAAGCATAGCGCCTCGCGTGCAAATTTTGATCGACCGATTTTTTAAAATTTGTCAAGAAAATCCGCTATTTAACGGACTATCCGTGAGTGCGGGTATAGCAGAAGGACAGATCGGGCACGGCTCGTTTGACCTGCTACTTCAGCGCGCCGACGACGCTCTTTATAAAGCTAAACACGCGGGCCGCGGTACGTACTGCGTAAATCCTTGGGAAGACTTTGAGCAAAAATAAATTTATGCAAGCGGTTGCCGATCGGTAGCCGCGGGCGCAAATTTACGGCGGCTCGTTAGCATCCATGCAGCTAGGCGGGTGACCGTAAATTTGATATCGCTTCTTATTCTTTTACTCTAAATTTTATTCGAATTTTACCGATATTGTTAAAAAGCCAAATTTTAAAAGGATTTTAGATGATAGGCAGCGTAAACGGATTTAACGCAAATGCAAATTTTGATTTTAGCGGCGCTCGCGGGCAAAATTTAAAAGCGCGCGAGGAAAAAGAAGTGGCGAATTTGATGTCAAATTTGACGGCACAGATTAATTACGATACGGTAAATCCAAGCGAATTAGACTACGACCAACTAAAAATTTGGGCGGATAAGGTTGGTCCTGAGAAGCTAACGGGTAAAAATTTAAGTATGTGGTTGGGTGCGAAAATGAGATTTGACGAGCTGGAGGACGGATGGCGTAAGGAGCTCGGACTAAAGCCAGACGAGCCCGTATTTGCTAGGAGGATATTTTCTCTAAGCGGCTACACGAGAGACGATAAAATCAGCATCTGGGGCAAGATGAACGGGCTTGATCCGAGTACCGACAAAGAAAAAGCCGCCGAGCTAAAAAGCTTCGTAGATAGCACGCGAGCTCTGATCGCGCACGCTGGCGATCCATCCGATATATTTAGACAGGACGTCTTTAGCGTGGATAAGTTTTTGAGTAAATTTAACGTAGATCTGGGCGGGTTTGGCCTGAGGCTTGGCATGCGTAGCGGCAGCGGCCTGATAATGGATGCCAAAGCCTCGAAGCTGCTAGATTCTGACACGAGCGAGGAGGAGTTTAAAGATAAATGGCTCGAGTACGCGGCAAATAAAATCCTAGGCGAGTACGCAAACGTCAAAATTTCACTCAAGGACGGCGCGCTAAATTTCAACCAAACGCCCGCAAAAGAGCGCATTACGCTTCTGGGGCAAGATATAGAAGATCGCGTGAGCTACGCAGACGAAGCGAGCAAAAAAGAGTTTTTTAAATTTCTAAAAGACGTATTTAAAAACGGCGAGAGTATCGGAGACGCGCTGCAAAAAATCGCGCTAAAAAAAGGCGATTTTGACGAAACGGCCAAAGAAGAAGCGCAAGCAGACGCCGCCAAAGAAAAGAAATTTAAACCGATCAAAGCGACGAGTAAAAGCCAAACCTATGTTTATAGGGATATAAAACGCGAGTTTTTCGAGAATTTTATTAAAGCCGAACAAGAAAGAGGGACGGACGTAACCAAGCTTTTAGAAGCTCTAAATAAAATCCGAAGGCTAGATATTAATGTCTAAATTTGAAGGCAACAACCGCTAAAATCATCAAAAGTAGGATGAATTTGTATATCGGCGCAAAGCCTGTTTAAATTTAACTGAGCCTACGCAAAACGGCCGACTAGTCTTACCTCAAGATTTAGTTCAAATTTGACTAGAACTCAAATTTGAATGCTCCAAATTCGGCCTGCCGGCAAATTTACCACACAAAGCCGAACTTGAGCGCAAATCACATCTCGTAGCTATCCTCTTCGTCTTCGTCGCCGTATTCGTAGTCGTTTTCGTCGTAGTTATAGCTGTACTTCTCGGATCTCTCGTCGTCAAATTCGGAGTATTCTTCCTCCAAATCTTCCTCTTCGTAGTCAAATTCTTCGCTCATTTTCTCTCCTTTAAAATTATTTTTTCACTTCTTCGACGTATAGGCTCTGGCTAGGGAAGGCAAATCCAAGCCCGTTAGCCTCTACAATATTCATTATTTTTAGCATCACGTCCTCTTTGACGGCCAAAAACTCGCCCCAAACTATCGTCTTTGAAAAGCAGTACACGAGGATATTTATCGAACTATCGGCGAACTCGTCCACGACGACGAATAAATTTGACTTATACCCAGCCAGATCGTCGATCGAGACGATACCGCGGTCGTATCGGCTGGCCTTTTTCGAGCCCATATCGTCGCCCTTTGCGATATCTGGGTGGTCGATCAGCATCTGCTTGATCTCATCGACGCACTTTTTGATCTGCTCGGTCGTGGCGCTATATTCTAGGCCGATCAGCATCCTGATGCGTCGTCCCATCTTTCGCCTGCTCCAGTTTCGGATCGGATCGCTAGCTAACTTGGAGTTTGGCACGAAGATAAGGGCGTTGTCAAAGGTTCGCACGGTCGTTTTCCTAAGTCCGATCTCCACGACCGTTCCCTCGATGTCACCGCACACGATCCAGTCGCCCTGAGAAAACGAATTATCAAAGAGTAGCATGACGGAGGCAAAGAAATTCGCCAAAATATCCTTAGTCGCAAGAGCCACCGCAAGGCCGCCGATACCAAGAGAGGCGATGATGGCGCTAACGTTAAATCCGAGCTTACTAAGCACGATGAGCATCGCGATAACGAAGATGATGAAATATATGATCTTTAGGATTAAATTTATCACCTCTTTGCGCCCGCTTTTTTTGGTGAGTTCGTTGATGAGCACCATGCCGTAGCCGTTTAGTACGCTAAGTATGAGCCAAGTAACGGCGATAACGAAAGTGATCGCTAGGAAATTTGCAAATTTTATCGGCATAGGAGCCGGATAGTACGCGATCGAGACGCAGATATCTATCGCGTAGGCTATGAGAGTAAGTAGCATCGGACGCTTGATGATCTCAACGATGCGCCCTTTGGTCTGCCTGTCCGAGTCGTGCTTGACGAAAAATTTCATCAAAGCCCACAACGTGAGCTTACTAAGCAGCGTCGTAAACGAGACGAAAAACAAAAATACGACGAATATAATCACGGCCTTGCCGACGTTAAATTTGTCCGTAAACGAGGCTTTTTCGTTGATAAAATCTATCGCAGTTTTTAAATTTAGCTCGGAGATGATGTAGTTTGACGTGAGCAACTCGGCGTTGTCGCGTAGATAGTGAAGTATCTCCTCGAGCGTCTTTTTGTGCGCTTCTAGCGCGTCTAGTTCGCCTTTATGCGCCAAGGCTACTTCCTCGCTTAGCGAGTCTTTAAAGGTCTTAAACTGCGCGTAAAACTCCGTCTGAAAGCTAAGCAGCGTCTCCTCTACGGCAAGTTTGACGTTTACGGCTTTGCCGCCCTCTTTAAAGATATTTTCCAAATTTAAAAGCGAGGAGTAAAACAGCCCATCTAGCCGCATGCGCTCGAGCTCGAGCATATTTTTGACGTATAAATTTTGATTGCTAGAGTTTTTTAGCTTTTTGGTTTTTGTCTCTAACTCTTGCATCTCTTGTTTGAAATTTTGCACCTGCTCCTCGTCGATTTCGATTTGCATAACGAGATAAGGGATCTGCTCGATTAGCTTTTCTTTTTTTTCTAGGACCGTTTTAAAAAGCACGTTTTTATCGGCGGTTTCATTATTTTCGGCGGACTGCGCCTTGATAACTGCGATCTGCGCATTTGCTTCGTTGATTTGATTTACGACATTTAGGATGCCTGTCGCGTTTAGATCGTCGCTTGAAGTATCTGCGAGCAAATTTAAACTAAAGCACAGCACAAAAACGGCGGCTAAAATTTTTCTCATTTCTCGACTCCTAGCAGCTTAAAGCTCTTCGTCGCGAAGTTGTAGTTGTAAATTTCGCCCGTTTCTATTATGTAGTGCCAGGCGTAAATTTTTAGCTCGCCGTCTCTAAATTTGGCCTTGACATCGGGGTAGCTCAGTAAATTTTCAAACGAATTTACGAGGCTTAAGCGCTCGGTTAGCCACTCTCTTTTTGCGATATTGTCGCCGAAAAGCTTTTGCACGCGCTTTTTTACCGGCTCAAGTAGATCAAGCCAGCGCTTAACGTTTGGCGTTTTGCTAAATTTAGCCTCGTCCATCCATAAAGCTGCGCAGCCGCCGCAGTTGCTGTGCCCGCAGATGATGACGTTTTTTACGTTTAGCGATTGCAAGGCGTACTCGATCGCCGACGTTGTAGCCAAAAACTCCTCGCTTTTGCGGTACGGAGGCACGATGTTTGCGATATTTCGCACGACTACTAGGTCGCCCGGAACCGTGTTTGTTATGAGACTAGGCACGACGCGCGAGTCGATACATCCGACAAAAAGAGTGTGCGGCGTCTGTTTCTCGCCCAGGCTTTCAAAAAGCTCCTTGTGCTCTAAAAAATCTTCTTCCATAAATTTGACGGCGCCGTCTAAAATTTCTTGCATTATATTTTCCTGATAATTTTTTAAAATATTATATCAAAAACGTTTCAAACTTCGTCAAAAAATTTTAAATTGCTTTTCGCGCGTCAAATTCAGCGATCTTTTATATATTATTTACCTATTTTTGGCTAAATTTGCGTCAAAATTTAAAAAAAGGAGAAAAAATGAGTTTATATGACAGAAACTATGCAAACTCAAGAGAGTACGAGGTTGCGAGCGAGTATTCGCAAAGCGCACTTAGCACGTTTATCAAGCAAACTTATCAGCTTTTCGCAGCTTCGCTTTTAGCAGCCAGCGTCGGAGCTTACGTCGGGCTTTATAGCTCGCTAGGAGCTACGGTAGCGGGCAACTACTGGCTATTTGTGATACTTGAGCTAGGACTTTTGGTGGGTCTAATGTTTGCCAAACGCAAAGCCGGCTTAAATTTGATCCTACTTTTTGCCTTTACTTTCGTTAGCGGACTTACGCTTACGCCTATTTTGGGACGCACTTTTGCGATGCCCGGAGGCGCAGCGATAGTAGCTCAGGCCTTTACGCTTACGACTGTTGCTTTTGGCGGACTTAGCGTATTTGCGATGAACACCAAACGCGACTTTACCGCAATGGGCAAGATGCTTTTCATCACGCTTATCGTTTTACTCGTGGCTGCGATCATAAATATATTTTTCCACAGCCCGGTTTTACAGCTTGCGATCGCTAGCGTGGGTGCGGTTTTATTTAGCGCATATATCCTTTACGATACGCAAAATATCATCCGCGGCAACTACGAAACTCCGATCGAGGGCGCAGTCGCTCTTTATCTTGATTTCGTAAATTTGTTCGTTTCTTTACTTCAAATTTTAGGCATTTTTAGTAGAGATGACTAACGAAGAGCGGCTCTACCGCGTAATAGACGCAAATTTAAACCGCTTAAAAGAAGGGCTTAGAGTCGTCGAGGACATCAGACGTTACGGCTTTGACGACCTAGCTCTCGCTAAAAAAATAAAAACTCTCCGCCACAAGGCAAAAATCCCGCAAAAAGAATTATTAAAATTTCGCGACGCCGCAAATGACGTGCTAAAACCAAGCCTAAGAGAGGAGCAAATTCGCCTAAATTTGGACGATTTGCAAACCGCCAACATCAAACGCGCGCAAGAAAGCGCAAGGGTTTTAGAGGAGTGTTTTAAACTCGTCGATGTTAAAATTTCCGAGATTTTTAAGGCCGTGCGCTACGAACTTTATGAGATAGAAAAAGAAATTTAACCCAAATTCAAAACTTTTTTAGTATAATCGCGACTAATTTCGAAAATTTAAAAGGATTTTTATGGATTCGCTTTTTTTAGTATTGCAGTTTATTTTCGCGGTGGTTTTGACGATCGCCGTTTTGCTTCAGAAAAGCTCCTCTATCGGACTAGGCGCGTATAGCGGTAGCAACGAAAGCCTATTTGGCGCAAAAGGGCCGGCTGGCTTTTTGGCTAAATTTACCTTCGTCGTGGGCGTTTTATTTATCCTAAACACCCTAGCGCTAAGCTACGTTTATAACACGCAAAGCAGCAAATCTCTAATAGATAGCGTCGATACTTCGTCGCTACCTGCAGCTCCTGAGGCAGTCGCTCCGCAAGCTCCTAGCGCTCCTACAGCCCCTGCGGCTCCGACAAGCGAGCAAAAAAAGGAGCGTCAATGAAAAAATTGGTTTCCGCACTTGCACTGTTTGCGGCGGCGCAGTTTGCGTTTGCAGACGCGCATATCTTTAACTATCACAGATTTGACGACGACAGACACCCGAGCACCAATGTCTCTATTAAAAATTTACGCGAGCAATTTGATTATTTTAAAGAAAAAGGCTACGAGGTCATCCCGCTTTCAAAGCTCGTGGACGCGATAAAAAACGGTGAGCCGGTATCTGATAACTGGATAGTTTTAACTGTAGACGACGGTTACAAGAGCTTTTACGAAAAAGGCTTACCGGTATTTTTAGAGTACGGATATCCGTTTGCACTAATGATCTACGTAGAGGCTACCGCACGAAAATACGGCGACTTTATGACCTTTGAGCAGATCAAAGAGATGGAAAAATACGGCGAAGTCGGCTATCACTCCTACGGTCACCTACATATGGTCGGGCTTAACGAAGAGAAACTAAAAAACGACTTTGAGGACGGCATAAGCAAATTTGAAAAAAATATGGGCTACAAGCCGCGTTATTTTGCTTATCCTTTCGGCGAATATAATGATAGGGTGCGCGATGTCGCGATAGAACACGGTATCGAGGTGATACTGAGCCAAAACTCCGGTGCAGTCGCGGCAAACAGCGATCTGCATGAGCTAGACAGGATCCCTGCGATGAACGGCACACACCTGCCATCCGCGCTTGCTAGTAAATTTCTAAAAGCCGAATGGATATTACCGCAAGACTATCCCAAAGACAATAAAATCAGCGAAATCATCATCAAAACCGAAGAGAATGCGACGCACGGTTACTTTTCGATGACGGGACAAAAAACGAAAAAAGTCAAGCTTGAAAACGGACAGATGACGCTTAAATTTAACAAGCCGATCGACCGATATAAAGTCAGAATGAGCCTTAAAGTAAACGGAAAAACGACGACAAAAATTTTAGTAAAGGACATAAATGCTGAATGAAATTTATAAAAAGCAAAAAGAGCATAGCGACAAGTGCATCGAGGGTCTAAAACGCGACTTTACCACGCTTCGCACAGGTAAGGTAAACATAAGCATAGTCGATAATATTTACGTGGATTATTACGGTAGTCAAACCCCGCTAAACCAAGTCGCCACCGTGCTAGCTAGCGATGCTAGCACCATAAGCATCACGCCGTGGGAAAAACCGATGCTAAAAACCATCACAGCAGCGATCTCTGCGGCAAATATCGGCGTAAATCCGAACAACGACGGCGAGAGCGTGAAGCTATTTTTCCCTCCGATGACGGTCGAACAACGCCAAGAAAACGCCAAGCATGCCAAAGCATTTGGCGAAAAAGCCAAAGTCAGTATCAGAAACATCAGAAAAGACGCTAACGACGAGGTTAAAAAGCTAGAAAAAGATAAAGCGATCACCGAAGACGAGAGTAAAAAAGGGCAAGACGAAGTCCAAAAGATCACCGACAGCTACACGTCAAAGATCGACTCGCTCGTAAAAGAAAAAGAGAACGAGCTTTTAAAAGTTTAAAATACGTACGGCTCGTTAAATTTGACGAGCCGCTGATTTTGTTTTACCCTTTTACCGCAAATTTGTCCACCACTACGCTATTTAAATCAAATTTAGTCCGCTTTTGCTACATCCAAAAACACGTTTCTTGATTTTTTCCAAATTTTAAATCAATAAAACCAAATTTGTCGCGCCTAACTCAGTTTTCTCTAAAATTTATATCCAAATTTAAAAATTGCTAGCCGCTTTTGACTTGGCGTAGTTTTATGATAACGCAAAAATCGCAATCCGCCAAAGGCTCAAAAAATAGTAGCTTAAGCGCGCTTAGGGTAAAATTCGCTCAAATTTTACAAAGGAAAAACGATGGATTTAGAGAAAATTTACAAGGATGCGGGTGCATTTTTGCAGGGGCATTTTTTGCTTAGCAGCGGCAACCACTCGCAGTTTTATTTGCAAAGCGCCAAAGTACTCGAGGATCCGCAGTTAGCCGGCGCTCTAGCGGACGAGCTAGCCGCCGTCATCGAAAAATCGGGCGTAGAGTTTGATAGCGTCTGTTCACCCGCTCTAGGCGGCATTTTAGCGGGCTACGAGCTAGCTCGCGCGGCAAAAAAACGCTTTATCTTTACCGAACGAGTCGAGCGCGTAATGAGCCTACGACGCGGCTTTGAGGTGGGAGAGGGCGAACGATTCGTCGTCTGCGAGGACATCATCACCACGGGCGGCTCGGCGCTAGAGGCCGCTCGCGTTATCGAGAGCCTGGGCGGCAAGGTGGTGGCGTTTGCTGCACTGGCTAATCGCGGCTTTTGCAAGGTCGCAAATTTAGAGGGCAGCGTCGCAAAACCCAGCGCCAAACTACCTGCCGACAAGCCGTTTTTCGCGCTTGGAAACTTTGAGTTTGAGATTTATGAGCCTGCAAACTGTCCGCTCTGCGCCGATGGAAGCAAGGCAATAAAGCCTGGTAGCAGAGGCAACTAAATTTTCAAATTTCGCGGCTTGGCTTGATATAGCCGTGCAAATTTGGACGGATTTTGCATGCGACAAACAAAGCAAACCGAGCATAGATCAAATTTGACTAGGTTGTGCAGTATTTTAGGCGATAAATTTGACGATAAAGTAAAGTCGGCCATTGTATTTTATAAGTCGCGATCAGAGCTGGATTAAATTTGCGTTGCCATTTTGCGTATTTAGCGGCAACCGTCAAATTTAGATCAATTTACGCACGCAAAAGAGCGTCTTAAAATTTATGATTTTAAAAGCGGCGCATAGCTTCAGCATAAGATAAACGCTGTAAATTTAAATTTCGCGCTTAATGCTGGCTTTTGCGCTTACACCTTGATAGCGATACGGAGTCGGCGATAAATCAAACGCAAACGGGTTTGATGAAAATACGAGGGACAAAAATTATTAATCGTTATAAACTGGCGTTCACCTAAAGACAAATAAATACGGCAAATCTCGCAAAGATTACGCCAGGCAAAACGCATAATCAGGTAGCAAATAAAATGCCGCTTACGAACGCAGTAAGGTTGTCCGGATAAGACGACGCAAGCGGCGGACGCGCGGAAACGAGCCGCAAATTTACTGCACGGAAGCAAGGACGCGTAAAAGCAGTCCGTAAACCGCTACGACAAAGTAGAAGCGCATAAATTTGGGCAATCGCGAGCAAATTTAACGTTCAAATCCAAAACACGCACCCAAAAAATAAAAAGGAGTAAATTTGGCAAAACAAAAAGCGCAGCTAGCCACCATCGGCGCACGAATAAAGGCCTTTATCACCGATCTTTTTTTGATCGGCATGCCGATTTATTACCTCACGACCTATGTTTTTTTGGACGGCAAAGACGACTTTTTGCACAACCAAACCGCGATATTTGCGGCAAATCTTGCAGTCGCTCTCATCTGCTGCGCCTTTTTTGCGATCAAAGCCCAGACGCCCGGCTACCGCTCGCAAAATATCTACCTCATCGACCTACGCAGCGGCCGCAAGCTCGGTTTTGCACGCGTTTTACTCCGTTACATCTGCTTTTTGCTTGCAGGCGTTAGCATCGTCGGGCTTTGCCTCTGTTTTTTCCGCAAAGACGCGCTAAATTTACACGATCTGCTCACGCACTCGGCCGCCGTTTGCAAAAAAGCCGAGTAAATTTAACTCGCTCTTGGTAAATTTGAGCCCAAATTTGACGACAATTATTTCGGCGCAACCCGCCCTGCTCTACTTAAAGCTCAAAATTAAATTTAGCGCTTTCGCGGTGCGGGTTTTGCAGGCTAGATTCTCATCCTGTCCCCGCGGTAAATTTAACCCGCTCGCCGATACGTCAAATTTAAATCTTTAAACCAAATTTCGTTACAATCGCCCCTGACAAGGAAAAATATGCAAAAAATAATGGGATTTACGAGAACGCGGGAAAACGCGGAGAAAAAAGGCGCGCTGATACCTAGCGACTTCACGCACGCAGCTATCATCGGAGAAACCGGCAGCGGCAAGACGACTGCGATGATATATCCAAATCTACTTGACCGCATGCAAAACGGCTACGCGGTGTTTGCCGTGGATTATAAAGGCGGCGAGAGCGCCAAAATCAAGGCTCTAGCGCGCAGAGCGGGACGCCTAAAAGACGTCGTGAGCGTGGGTGCAAGGCTGGACGCGCCGATAAACCTCATCGCCTCGATGAAGCCGCGCGACTTTAAAAACTGCGTGAAAAAGCCGATGGAATCAAGAGAGAAGTTTTGGGAGGAGTTTGGCTCTAGCATCGCGACGGAGTTTTTTAAGGTGCTAAAAGCGCTTAAAATTTTCGCTAAAAAAATCACTCCGCTAAATGACTGCTACGGAGACGCCTTTTATGCCGACGTGCGCACGCTCGCGCGGGATTTTACCTTTGACGTGGCGACGATACTGCGCCTCTCGCAAGACCTAGAAAAGATGCTCGAGTTCAAAGACGCGCTAAACCTCATCTGCGACAATCTCGACTCCTCGACGCTAAATTTTACCCGCGAAACGATAATGATAAACCGCGCGTTTATAGCGACCACGGACGAGTTTTTGGACGCGACGAGCCGCTACAAGGACATCGGCGACGAGCGCACGAGGGATGATTTTCGCAACTACTCGATGATGATGTCGCCGTTTCTTGGCCTCATGAACGACGACTCGCTGAACGGCGACGGCGAGGGCGCTGCGGGCGACGCGAGTATCGCAGGGCTGCTAAATAGCGGCAAGATCGTGATATTTAACGCCGCAAGCTGCGACAAAAGCGCGCTGAGCTTCCTGCTAAACAGCTTTCTGCCCGAGCTTTTAAAGCGCGTAACGATGAAGCAAAAGAGGCCTATTAGCCTATTTCTCGACGAGTCGGCGAAGCTGCTGAGCGAGAACACCGAGCTAAACGAGGAGATCCTACGCGAGTGCGAGGTGGAGCTGGTGCTGGCGTTTCAAAACGAGTTTTTACTCAAACGCGCGATCGGCGGCACGGCGTACGAGGCGCTGATGGGCAACCTCACCAACCGCTACTTCATGCGTAACAAGGACGTCGTGAGACTGGGCGGCAGCGAGGTGGACTGCTCGACGCTGGAGAAATTCGAGTGTGTGCTAGAGGGCGACAAGATCGCACTGGAGCCGATTTTCATCGATGAGACGGAGTGCCTGCAAGCGCAGCTAGAGTTTGAGCGCGAGAACCGCCTACACGAGCGACTGCTGGGCAAAATCTACGAAAACCGCGTGATAGAGTTTGACGAGGAGATCGTGGACGACGGCAAAATCTGGGTGCGCGACGTAGATACGGGCGAGCGCGAATGCGTGTTTTTTAGCGACGAGGTGCTGGATATCCGCCCGCAAGATATCTATAAACGCCCGCCAAATACCGGCGGCTACAACATCTCACTCGAAGACGGCACGGACGATGCGCAGATAAGCTTTAGGTAAATTTGACAGTGACTAAACGGGAGTGCGGGTTAAATTTGACTGAGCTAGCGAGCAAATTTGAGCGTAAATTTGGGTCAAATTTGAAGAACGGCGTAAATTTGAACGATATAGGTTAAATTTGCCGCCGTTATCTGCATCCAAATTTAACGAGCGAGCCAGACAAAACCCGCTCATAGGCAGTCAAATTTAACAAAACCGCCCGCAAATTTATCCCTCCTCGCTTCGGGTCAAATTTAGCCGCCAAACCAAACCCCAAATTTAAAGCGTAAATCTAAAATTGAGATTTTTATCTACGCTTTATATTTTTGCCGTCTTTATTTACGCACATAAAATCCACGGTAGCCCCGCCGTCATAAATCAAAGCTACGCCGTCTGAATGAAATCTATCGTCGCAGCCCGCTTTCTTGTCGCCTTGCAGTATCTCGTCCGAAAGGTCGCCAAAAATCTCGTAATACGCGCCTCCAAAGACCTCGCCCTGATAATAAATCGTCATCTTGCGCTCGCCTCCAAACGCCTCGTTGCCCCAGATTCTTACGCCTATGACGTTTGCGCTTTTTAGTTTGTTTTTTAGTTCGCCGAAAGTCTGCTCGTTCCAGCCGAGTATCCGCAGTGGTTCCTGCACGCTCGTTCGCTCATCTACGCGGATGAAACTCGCGGTTTGGTTTTTATCGGCACTAACAGCGTCAAACGTCTCAACCCGCACCCCGTCTAAGCGCAGGTCAAACCAAACTCCGCAAGGCCTAATCTCGCGCGCAAAATCGCGCAATGCTAAAATCTCGATACGATTTTTTTCGTAGTTTCGCGCTAGCTCTCGTCCGTCGTATAAATTTAAGCAGACGGCCGTCGCCGCGATTAGAAAAATAATAATAAAAGACGCTTTATGGCTTATACTCATAAATCCTCGCAAATTCTTTTATTCTTACTCTAATTTACGGCGTCAAGCACGCTAAATTTAAAATTTAACCCCGTGATTTAGCAGTTTTCTTACGCCTAGATTCGTGTCGATGCCGCTGATTATGGCGTTGTAGATGTATTCTTTGGCTTGTTGGATGGCGCTTTCCAGGCTCTCGCCGCGTGCGAGCAGGCAGGCTAGCGAGCTAGAAAACGTGCAGCCAGCGCCGATGATAACGAGCGGGTCAGCCAGCGGCGTCTCAAAGTTTTGCACGCTGCCGTCCTTGCGGTAGAGCGTGTCGATGCTCTTGCCCGCGATGATGTGTTTTTTCACGATCACGTCGCACGGCAAATTCGTAAAATCATCGCCGAAAAGTACGTCTGCTTCGCGCAGGTTCGGTGTCGTGACGGCGGCAAATTTCATCAGCTCTTTTAGCCGCTCGATGGCGCTATCTTTGATGAGTTTGTGCCCCATTTTCGAGACGCAGACGGGATCTAGCACCACAGGAGCGGAGTTTTTTTCTAAAAAGCTCTGCACGACGTCCATGATAGGCTCGTTAAAGAGCATGCCGATCTTGATGGCATCGAAGCTAAACTCTGCCGCGAGCATCTCGAGCTGATCGGCGATGAACGAGGGATCTAGTGAGACGATATTTTTGATCTTGTCCGTGTTTTCGGCCGTTAGCGCCGTGACCGCCGTAGCGCTATAGCAGCCAAAGTGCGCGCACGCCTTGATATCGGCTTGCAGCCCCGCGCCGCCGTTGCTGCATGAGCCTGCGATGATGAGGATTTTTTTCATTTTTTGCCTTTTTTTGTTTTTAAAAGCCGTATTATAAACGACATTGCATTAACGGCGCGTTAAACGCTAAATTTTATAAAATTTTAAAGCCGTTTGCACTACAATTTCTATAAAGATTATCAAAATAAAAAGGAAAAGACGTATGGAAAAGATCGAATTTGAGGGCACGGTCTCCGAGACGCTGCTCATAAATTTATACTTTAGAAGCAAAGAAAACCAAGAAACGACGCCTATACTAAAGGACGAGTTTTCGGGAGACGTCGTGAGCAAGATAGATTATGATTTCGCCAAATTTGACCGCTCGACGCTAAGCAGGGTCGGCACGGTGATACGAGCGAGGTTTTTTGACGACTGCATACTTAAATTTACCCGCGAGCACCCGAACGCCGTCATCGTTCAAGTAGGCGCCGGGCTTGATACTAGGCCTTTGCGGCTAGCTCCGCTCTGCCCCGAGGCGACCTTTTACGACCTTGATTTGCCAGACGTCATCGCGCTTCGCGATAAGCTCGTGCCAAAAGCGCCGCGAAACTACAGCCTAGCGTGCTCGATGCTAGAAACCGCGTGGATGGACGAACTAGCAAAAAAGCACGCGGGCGCGAAGTTCGTTTTCGTGCTAGAAGGCGTGTCGATGTTTTTTGAAAAGCCGATTTTTCGGGAGTTTTTCTTAAATTTGGCGGCGCGATTTAGCGGGCTGGTGCTGGTCGATCTACTCAACGACTTCGCGACAAAAATGAATACACGCAAACACGACACGCTAAAATTTATGAAAGAGGAGGTAAAAATCAAGATGGGTATCGCGGGCGCGGACGAGGTCGAGGCGTGGGATAAAGAGCGCATAAAGTGCCTGGAAATCGGCACGATGATGAATATGTACAAACACCGCTGGGGGCTAGTCGGTCGCGCGATGAGCTGGATAAAGCCGTTTCGCGAGGCGTGCAGGATGTTTGTTTTCGCTCTGGGTAAGCGCGGGTAAATTTGCTCAAATTTAAGCTAAATTTGGTGGCAAATTTGACGGATTTGCACCCTGACCCGCACCTTTATGACGCTAAAACTCTTATGCGCGCTCAAATTTGATGCCTCCATCAAACGCGATCGAGCTCAAATATAAGTTTGCGCTTATTAAATTTTAGCTATAATCCAGACTTCATAGATGGGTGTCCGAGCGGTTGAAGGAGCACGCCTGGAACGCGTGTAAAGTGCAAGCTTTCGAGGGTTCGAATCCCTTCCCATCTGCCATAATCTTATAAAACTTAACCCAAAAATTTCCACAAATTTAACGCAAGAACCAAAAATGATAAAGATAAAACACATAAACGAAAACGATTACGCGCGGATTTTCGTATTCGGCGATATACACGGCTGTCTCGGGCTTTTTAACCTGATGCTTAAAAAGATAAATTTGAGCAAAAAGGATTTGGTTATTATTTTAGGCGACAGCTGCGACCGCGGCGAGGATACGATCGGACTATACAAAAGATACGCTGAGCTCGTTAGAAACGGATACGCGCTGATCCACGTGCTGGGAAATCACGAAAAAATGATGATGGACGGGTATTTCGGCGGCGACGCGCTGGATCATCAAATTTGGCTTAGAAACGGCGGCGATAAAACCAAAAGATCGATCTACAAGCGAAATTTAAATAGCTTCGCGCTCTCGTGGCTCAAAGATTTCATTAACGATATGCCTCACGTCGTGAGCTCGGAGAAAAGCATATTCGTCCACGCGGCCTTTGACGGCGACAAAAGCGAAGAGGAGCAGGACGAGGACTACGTGCTGTGGAGTATAGAGCCCTTTTGGGAGGGCAATAATACGGGCAAGAGGATATTTCACGGGCACGTCGCAAGCGAGGAAAATAGAATAACCAGACGCGCGAATAACGTCTTTTCTATGGACGTGGGAGCCGTATTTTTTAAAAGGCTAGAGATAATGGAGATAAAAAGCGGCAAGAAATTTGAAGTGGATTTAAAGGAGCAAAAATGACTTATTTTACCTCCGATTTGCATTTCGGACATAGCAATATCATGAAATTTCATCCGTGCTTTAGGCCTTTTTCTAGCGTGGAGGCGATGGATAGGGCGCTTATTGGCCATTGGAACGAGAGGGTAAATCCCTGCGACACGGTTTATAACATAGGCGATATTAGCTTTCATAAGGATATGGGGACCAATATATCCATCTTTAGCAAGCTAAACGGCAAGCACGTCCTAGTGCTGGGCAATCACGACGAGGCAATAAAAAAGCATAAAGACGAGCTACTAGCTATGAAAAAGCAAGATGGCAACGCACTGTTTGAGGAAATTTGCGAATACAAAGAGATCACCGTGCAGCAGGGGCAGGATAAATTTCGCCTCGTACTCTTTCACTATCCGCTAGCCGAGTGGAACGCATGCCACCACGGCGCGATCCAGCTCTACGGCCACATCCACGCAAATATCGCAAACGTAAAAGGCAAGGCGCTAAACGTCGGCTACGACCTGCACGGCAAGATTTTGAGCTTTGAGGAAATTTATGATTTCGTTAAAGACCTGCCGCCGTTTGAGTATAGCAAACACAGGATGTTTAGCGAAGAAAATAGCGTAGAGAGTAGAAGCGCAAGGATAAAAGAGGTTTTAGAAAAGCTAAATTTTGACTGACCTTAGTCAAATTTGCGCTTTAAATTTACAAAGCAAATTTGGGCCGCAAACCTTAAATTTGAGCCCAAATTTAACTACCTTTATAAAAACATCACAAACAAAAACACGCCTAAAATCATACGATAAATCACGAACGGCAGCATGCTCGCGCGCGCGATCAGCGCCATAAATAGCCGCACGCAAAGATACGCGCTAAGGCCGCTAATAGCCGCCCCGATAGCAAGGTCGCTCCAAGGCAACGCGTCCGGGGTTTTTAGCAACTTTACCGCCTCCAGTCCGCCTGCTAGCACGATCACGGGGATCGAGAGCAAAAACGAGAAATTCGCGCTTGCGCTGTGACTAAAGCCAAGCATCAGCGCCGCCGTCATCGTCACGCCCGAGCGCGAAACGCCGGGTATCAGCGCGATCGCCTGCGCTAGACCTATGATGAGAGCGAGCTTGATCGTCATTTCGTATTCGGTTTTTAGGCCTGATTTTTTATCTGCGACGTAGAGCGCGATACCAAAGATTATCGTCATCGCCGCGATCACGAGCCCGTTTCTAGTATACTGCTCGATGGCGTCGTTAAACGCCAGGCCAAAAAGCCCCACAGGCACGGTCGCAAAGCCGACCGACCACACGAGCGTGCTGTCGCCGACCCTCTCGCGTCGCGCGATAGACGCGAAAAAATCTCGCACGAGTCCAGCCAGCCTGTCCTTAAAATAAAAAAGTATCGCCGCCAGCGTGCCAACGTGAACGGCCACGTCAAAGGCAAGTCCCTGATCCGCCCAGCCAAGTAGCTTTGGTACGAGTACGAGATGAGCCGAGCTAGAGATCGGTAAAAACTCGCTAATGCCCTGAACTAGGGCCAAAACGATGATATGCGAAAGCTCCATCACGCGGCCTTTGGATTAAATTTAAGCTGATTTTGTGCGCTAAATTTGATTTTATCTCGGGCGCAAATTTGCTCGATCGCGCCTTTTTGCGCGTCAAATTTACCCGCGCCGCGAGCTAAATTTAAGATGAAATTTTCGTCGGCGAATCGCCCTGTTTTTTGCCTATATATTTGCAATCTTTTCCCTTTTTTTAATTTTGATTTTACCGTGAGCAAACCGCGTAAATTTAATGCGGTCTGCTTGCCGCGAGTTCTCAAATTTGACGGATCCGAGCCAAAAACCGTCAAATTTAAAGCTAAATTTACTTCGCCGCTTCCTGCGCAAATTCCGCGATCTTTTCAGGCGTGAAGCCGAAGTATTCGAACAATGCGCCCGCCTTGCCGCTCTCGCCAAAGCTCTTCATCGAGTAAATTTCACCCGCGAATTTATACCACTCCAGCGCGCTTGCGGCTTCGACGGCGATGACCTTGGTCGCCGGATCTATGATCTGCTCTACGTACTCGCGCGGCTGCTCGCAAAGCAGGTCAAAGCACGGTGCGGAGACGACGTTTGCGCCGATACCGCGAGCGACTAAAATTTCAGCCGCTTTGGCGCACAGTTCCACTTCGCTGCCGCTGGCTATTAGCGTGATTTTGGCGTTTTGCGCGCGTTTTAGCAGATACGCGCCGTTTTCTACGCCGCCTAGTTCGCCTTTTTCAAGCGGAGCTAGGCCTTGACGGCTAAGAACGAAGGCGCTTGGAGCGCGTAAATTTAACGCAACTTTCCAGCAAAGCGCATTTTCGTTGCCGTCTGCCGGGCGGAAGGTGTAGAAATTTGGCATCGCGCGCAATGTGCTAAGCTGCTCGATAGGCTGGTGCGTCGGGCCGTCCTCGCCAACGCCGATGCTGTCGTGCGTAAAGATAAAAAAGTGTCTGATGCTCATCAGTGAGGCGATACGCGCGGACGGCTTTAGATAGTCGCTAAAGATAAAAAACGTCGCGCTAAACGGCAAGAAAAGCCCGTATCTAGCGACCGCGTTGTTTATCGCAGCCATGGCGTGCTCGCGGATACCGTAGTGGATGTTGCGTCCGTTAGGGAAGTCGCCCATGCCTTTTAGCTCGGTTTTGTTTGACGGCGCCAGATCCGCGCTACCGCCGATAAAGCCCGGTAGAGCGCGCGCGATCTCGTTCATGATGATCCCGTTACTGTCGCGCGTGGCTAGCTTTTTGCCGCTAAAATCAGGGAAATTTATCTTGCTAAAATCAGGATTTAGCAGCGCGTTTAGCATATTTTTGCTCTCGCTGCTTAGATTTTCTACCTTTTTGTTCCACCGAGCTTCGGCTAGGTCGCCCTTTTCTAGCGCGGCGCGGAAGCGAATAAGAACGTCCTCGTCGATGGCAAATTTGCGCTCAGGATCAAAGCCCGCTGCGATTTTAGCAGCCTTTATGATCTCCTCGCCAAGCGGCGCGCCGTGGCTGTGGTGACTGCCCTCTAGCTCGCCTGCGCCCTTTGCGATACGGGTGTTTGCGATGATGAGGTACGGGCGCTCCTTTTCGGCGGCTTGTTCTAGCGCAAACTCGATCTGATCGTAGTCGTGGCCGTCTATACGCGCGACGTCCCAGCCCTGCGCCTCAAACCTCGCTTTCACGTCCTCGCTCCAAGCGATGCTCGTGTCGCCCTCGATCGTGATGTTGTTGGAGTCGTAGATCAGCACGAGATTATCTAGGTGCAGATTGCCCGCGACTGCACAGGCCTCGTAGCTGATGCCCTCCTGCAAGTCTCCGTCGCCGCAAAGGCAGTAAATTTTATGGTCGATGACGGCGTTTTCAGGCTCATTTAGCAGATTGGCCGCGTATTTTGCCGCCATAGCAAAGCCCACCGCATTTGCCACGCCCTGGCCTAGAGGTCCGGTCGCGACCTCGACGCCTTTGGTGTGGATCTCTGGGTGGCCAGGAGTTTTGGAGCCTAGCTGACGGAAGTTTTTTAGATCCTCAAGACTGAGATCATAGCCGCTAAGATGCAAAAAGCTATACACGAGCGAACTTGCGTGACCACCGCTAAACACGAGCCTGTCGCGGTTTAGCCAGTTTGGATTTTTAGGATTGTGATTTAGAAATTTAGCCAGCACGACTATGACGTCCGCTAGCCCCATCGGCGCGCCCGGATGCCCGCTATTTGCCTGCTGCACCATATCCGCGCATAAAAACCTTATCGTATCCGCCATCTTTTTTAGCATTTTTTCTCCTTAGTTTTTATGCGATTATACGAAAATTCGGCTTAAATTTTACGCTTTTAGCGCCGCCATAAATTTTAAAAACTCGGCGAAATTTTCCTTTTTGTCCTTTAGCTCAAGAGGTATCTGGTGCTCTTTTTCACCGATTATTATGACGTCCTCTTCGCCCTCTTTTACCGTTACGGGCGCGTCCCTGATCTCATCCCACGAGCTAAAAACGGGCTCTTCCATAAGGTCACGGCTAATAAGCCCGCGCTCGTCCAAAATCACGCCAAAAGGCTTACTGAGTCCAAAAAGAGCGCTATCTAGACTATGAAAAATCGGCGAGCTAGGCTTAAAAATGCCGAGGGATTTGGATAATAACTTGCTCTCGTCAAGCGGCGTTTTTAGCGCTTCGCCGAGGCCTAGCTCTAAAAGTTTATCCGAAATTTTCGCCTCATCGTTTTGGACTCCGTCCTCAAAAATAGCGTCTAAAATGGCTTTTAGCGCCCTTTTCATAGCTGATTTCACTTCGCCGTCGATTTCAAATTCGCATTTTTCCAGCTCTTGCCACGCGAGAGTTTCCAGCTCGTTTTGCAGATACTTGCCGAGCCTAAACGCCGTCGCTACCTCATCGACATTTACGGCCGACGCGTCAAATTTAACCAAAAGATGCCGACTCGTGAGTAAAAACCCTATACTTTTTCGCCCGATCATCTGCGCATGCACGCCGATAAACGCGAGCGGCTCGGCGCCATAAAATTTAGGCGTTTTGCTATAGTCTATGCCCTTTTGCAAGCCCAGGCTTTTATCTAAAATTTGCTCCACCGCCTTTGCGAAAACCTCGTCCGCATCGTCCCAAACCGGATGTTTGGCGCCATTGCCGTTTAGAAACAAAACATTTTGAGTATTTTTGTCAAAAGAGAGTAAAATTTCATCCAAACTTTTCACGTTTTCTCCTAAATTTTATTTAAAAACCATCATCTGCCGTACGTCAAATTTAGACGCCAAAATCCGCCACATAGCCAAACATCATCGCGTCACTAAGGGAAATTTGAACGATACACGGCTCACTCGCGAGACGGCTCGCATTTTTCGTAAAACCACTCGAGCGTCTCGTTTAGCTTAAACTCGTCGCCGTCTAAAAAATACTGCTTGCTACTTTTGATCGCGTTTTCGCCCGCGGCTACGTAGTCGCCGATGAAGCCACGATCCATGACGTCGCGCGCCAAGATGTCTGGTTCAAAGACGTTTACTGTCTTTTGCGTTTCGCGCCATTTGCCGCTCTCATCAGGCTCGCAAAGCGCTGAGGATACGTTATTTCCCGCCTCGTCGTAGGCGTAGACATACTCGCGCCGCTCGCCATCAGACATCTCTCGATTTTTTATCAGGTTACCGTGCGCGTCGTAGCTAAGCTCGTTTTCAAACACGACCTCCCAGCGCTGCGCCTCCTCACGCCAAAACGACGATGCGGAGTACTTTGGCCGACCTTGCTTGGTCTCCTCGCGCACGTTTTTGTAGCAGCCGTTCCACTCGCTCTTTGCAGCGTCCCAGCGGCATCTAAGATCGGTAAAACGCCTAAACTCAGGCTCTATTTTCTGCACCGTCCTCTCCTGCGGCTGCCACGCATCCTGGCTCCACGTGAAATTTATCTCGGTGCGCGCTCCGTCCGCAGCCGTAAAGGCCGCATGCTTCGTCTGCGGCACCCATTTGCCGCGCCATTTATAACCCTCGGAGCTAGCATAAACATCGCCTTTGTAGCGGTATATCGATTTTTCGTACGGAGTCCATTTTTTGGCTTTGGCGCTCCACTCAAAGGTCGCTACGAGCGTGGTTTTGTGGTTTTCGTCATAAAGTCTTTTGATTAGATACGTCGGCGTCCATTTGCCGTTTTTTAGAGTGAAATTTTGAGAGATTTCCGTCGCGCCCGTTCGCTTTTCGACGGTTTTTTGACCTTGGTTTAGCTTGCCGTTTTGACCGCGGGTATCAATAAAAATAAATGCGCCGTCCTTTGTCCTCTCTGTTTTTGAGAAACCTGCTTTGCGCCATTTTTCGGCTCTAAAGTCCCAATCGTACTCGGTGCTGCCTATCTCGCGCTCGCCTCTTTCGTCAAATTTGACAATGCTTTTCGTCCTGCGCCTGCCCTCATCGCTGATTTCGTCGTAGATTTTTTCTAGTAGTCGAGCCTTCGCGTCGTAGGCTTGGCTCGTTTCATATTTGTAGCGCGGCACAGCGTCGCCCTGCGTTTTATAGATAGTCTTTTTTAGGTAAATTTCGCCCGACGCAGCTAGCGGAAACGCACAAATCGCAGCCATCGCCGCCGCTTTCCAAAAAAAACTCACGTTCGCTCCTTTTTAAATTTAGCCACCCAAACGGCGTCAAATTTGATGCGAAAGCAAAATTTAACGAGCCAAATTTGACGCTCGGGCGCTTGTTAAATTTGACCGAATCCAAAGCGTCAAATTTACCGCAGTTAGGCCGCTAGCAAAAGATCATTTGACCCTTTTATATTTCCACGTCTGCTCTGAGACGAGCTTAAATTTACCGTCCACCGCGACAAACTGCTTAAAACTAGTCACCGCGTATCTGCTAGGCATCTCAAAGGACATCAGCGAGCCGCCGTGTCCGACGTCGTCGGCTAATATGTGCGGATCAAAGGTCGTCTCCAGGCGCTTATTTTGCACCCATCTTTTGCCGTTTTCGTCGCTAACTAGCTCGTAGATATCTACGCTCACGTTATCGCCGCGCTCGTTGTAGCCGTAGACGAACTTCTCGCTACCGTCCATCGTGTCGTATCGCTGAGTTAGCAGACGCTCGCCAGTCTTGTCGTAGATACTGCGGTTGGAGTACTCCTGCTTCCACTCTTTGCGCTCTTTATCCCACAAAAACGCCGCCGTTTCAAAGCCCGCGCCCTCTACGACCGAGACGCTTTTGCTGTTGTTTTCCCATGCGTTTTGCTCGGCGTTCCAGATGAGATTTATCGTCACGTCTTTGCCGCTAGAGGCGTCGTAGTCGTGCTTTGACATCTCGTCATAGCGCCACGCGCCGCCCTCAAACACGCTTCTTACCTGCTCGTATTTGCCCTTCACATCGCCCGCAACAGTGCTTCTTTCGCGGCTTTGCCACGCGCCGTTTTCGTAGTCCCAGCTCTCATAGCCGCGCGTCTGTCCGTCCGCGCCGTAGAGTAGCTGCGTTTTTGACTTAGGCTGCCATCTTTTGCCGTCCCAGACGCTAAGCACGATGAACTCATTCTCGCCGTATGCGTTCTCGATGGTTTTGGTTAGCGCGGCTTTTTGCCATTTGCCCTTTACCAGCTCGTATCTGATCTCCTCGCTAGCGTTTTTTAGGTACTTTGTGATGATTTTGCTAGCATTTTCCGGCACGCCTCTGATAAACGAACTAGTCTCCTGTGTGAGGACGCCTTTTTTATAGTCGGCTTTGTATTCGGTCACTTTGATCCATTTTTTCGCAGCAAAATCATAGCTATAGGCTTCAAATTTCGTCATCTCGCCGTCTTTGTTATGGTAGCTGACCTCTTTATGTTTGCCCTTTAGGCCGTCTGCGAGCTCGGAGCTGCTCACCAGCTCTAGGCGGCGAGCCTTGGCGTCGTAGCTTTGCTTGGTTTCGTAGCTAGAAGTCGGCTCCTCAAAAGTCTTTTGCGCGGTGCTAGCCAGCATATAGTCGTACTCTTTGGCAAACGCCACCGCACACAAAAGCGCAAGCGATAAGGCTATTTTTTTCATTATCTCTCCTTTTGATGAATTTAAAAGATTATAGCATAAAAAGAGAGCCGAATTTTGCCGAATTTACGGCGGCATCGGCATGGTTTGCGAGATGGTTTGTTTATACCGAGCGGATAGAGTTTTGTAGTTAAGGATAAAATTTGCGAAATTTGACGGCAAATTTAACGGCTCAAATTTGACCGACCAAAACGCAAATTTAAGTCAAATTTACCGCAAATGCTTGTCGATGAGGCCCGTCACGATAGCGCGGATACCCGCATGCACGCCGCCTAGCTCGCGCTCTATCTTTGAGATGAGCTCGTTTTTAGCCTGCACCGCGCCCTCCACGCCAAGAAGGTTTGTAAATGAGTTTTTCGCACCGTCGTTATGCGTTGGCTTGCCCGCCGTTTCGGCGCTTTGCGTCGCGTCGATGATGTCGTCTGCGATCTGAAACGCTAGCCCCAGATCAAGCCCGATATCGTAGATACGCGCAGCCTCCGCCTCGTCTAGCCCCGCCACGACGCAGCCTGCCTGCAAGCTCGCCGCGATGAGGCGCGCGGTCTTGTGGACGTGCAGAAATTTTAGCTCTTCAAGCCCTAGCTTTTGATTTTCGAAATAGCAATCCACCGCCTGCCCAAGCGCCATGCCGTAGATGCCTGCGTTTTGGCTTAGTATTTCGACGCATTTTATGCGCGCGTCCGCATCCAGCGGAGCCCTTGCTATCTGATAAAAGGCGTGGGTGTTTAGCGCGTCGCCCGCTAAAATCGCCGTTACCTCATCAAATTTGACGTGCAGGCTAGGCTGTCCGCGGCGCAGATCCGAGTCGTCCATCGCAGGCAGATCGTCGTGGATGAGCGAGTAGCTGTGCATCGTCTCAAATGCCAGCGCGACGTGAAACGCCGCCTCTTTGCGCTCGGGGCGCACTGCCGCTACGACGCCTGCGACCAGCATCGCGCGAAAGTGCTTGCCGCCCGATTTTAGCGTGTATGAGAGCGCCTCGTCAAAACACGGATGAAAGCTAGGGTTGCTTGGCAAATGCGCGCTCAAAAACGCCTTAAACTCGTCCAAAAGCGCGTCCTGATCGGCGGCGCTAAGAGCGGTTTGGTTTGCATTTGGCTGTAAATTTGCGCCCGAGGTAAAACACGAGCCTTTTGCTGCGTTTAGCGAGATCAAATTTGATCGGTTTTTCAGGCTTTGAGCCGGATTTTCGGAGCTAGTTTTGGCTTTGGTCGAGTTTAAAATTTGAGAGCGATTTTGAGACGAGCTCGCGCGCGAACTACGAGCTAAAATTTGATCCTTCGGCAGCGCCTGCGACTCGCTCAAATTTGACGATTTTGCCGCGCTTTGAAGGCAAATTTGATCATTGCCGCTAAATTTTGATTTTACCGCTAAATTTTGATTTTGCATCTATTCTCCGTTTTATTTTGCCGACTGGTCGGGCGCAGGCTAAATTTCTCAAATTTAGCCCACAAAGGCGTCAAATTTGCCGCCCGCGACTACCGCGCGTTGTAAAAAAAGTCAAAGCCGTTGCGCCTAAAGAGCAAATTTTGACCGCCGCCCTTAGCGAGCAGGCCGAGCGCTTCTTTGCGGCTTGAGACCGCCTTTTGCCCCACTTGTATCAGCTTGTCGCCGACTCTGACGCCAAATTTGGCCGCGCCAGAGCTTGCGTCCACGCTTTTTACTATTAGCTTCTCGTCAAAGGTTATTCCGTAGAGCTTTTGCACGCTCGCAGCATCGCTGCTTTGTGGTATGGACTGCGGTTTTGCGTCGCTAGAGACGGCCTTTTTATCCGCTTTCGTCGGCGCTTTTTGCTCTTTTTTGGCCACGTCGTCAGAGACCGCCACGCCAAATCTCAAAACCTCGTCGCCGCGCTTGATCTCAAATTTGAGCCGTTCGCCCTTTTTGGCGAACAAAATCCTCTCGTTTAGCTCGCGCAAGCTCTCAAATTTTTCGCCGTTTACGCTCAAAATCTCGTCCCCTACCATCAGCGCCGCGCCGCGTCCGAGCGGATCGACGCTTTTTACATAGAGTTTGCCGTCTTTTTCCTCGAAAACAGCGCCCACATCGCCGTAGTAAACGTCTTTATACGCCGCAAAGTGCCGCAAATAACGGCTCGGGACAAATTTATCCCCGCCCACGGCGATACCGCGTAGCTTGCAGCACGGACTTAGCACGGCGCCCGTGCCGTTTACGTCAAACGTGAGCACATCCAGCTCGCCTAGCGCCTGCGCCTGCGCCTTTACGTGGCCGTAGACGGTCGCGTTTAGATCGCGCGTGACGCTGACCCAGTCGCTTTTTTTTGTCGCGTTATCGTCGGCCATCTTTACAGGCTCGAGTTTGGCGTCCGAGGCGACCAGATATAGGCCCAGATACGGGTCAAATTTGACGTAGTTTTTCACGGGGATTTCGCCTTTAGGTACGGCGATTAGATTTGGCGTGATCGCGATACCACCGTTACCAGCGACGTTTACCATGGCGGGCAAGTTTTTCTCAAAGCAGGCGTTAAAATCATCCTGCGTCGGGCGCGGCTCGGCTCTAAGCGACGCGGCAAATGCGCAAATCATAAAAATCGCAAAAACCGGAGAGCAAAATTTGCGGGCTAAATTTGAACTCGAATTTAAAGCCGCACCGTCCAAAGCGCCGCCGAAATTTAACCGCGCGAGTCCCAAAAACGCGTCCAAACGGCGCGAGATAGCTGCGCGTTTCATTGCCCTAGCCCCATGCCGGCAAAGCCGCCTAGCATCCTTGACGCGGCGTTCTTGCGATCGTCCTCGATCATCTTTAGCACGTCGTTTACGGCGCTGATGAGCAAAATCTGCAAGCTCTCCTTGTCCTCTAGCAAGCTGTCGTCGATGCTGATATCGAGCACCTCGCCATTGCCGTTTGCCCTGACGCTGATGAGTCCGCCGCCGCTTTTTACGCTAAATTCGCGCTTTTGGCTCTCCTGCTCGATCTCCCGCGCCTTTTTTTGCGCCTCCTCGAGCATCTGTCCCATTTTTGAAAAATCTATCCCCTCAAACATAAACATCCTTTCAAATTTCGCGTTATTTTAGCCAATTTAAGCTAAATTTACTTTATTTAAAGCCTGCAATGCAAGTTTCGTTCCCGCCTTGAAATTTGCGGCGGATACGGGCGCGAGCGAGTAAATTTAGGCCCGAAAAGCCGTCAAATTTGACTATGAAATTTTGCTTTAAATGAACTGCGCGCGTTTTGATCTGTTTTGATTTACCGCAAGCGTGCCTGCGTAGTTTTCTAGCGTGGACTTTTTGTAAATTTGAGAAATTTACCTGAAATAATAGGCGGAATACAGAGCTAAAAGAGGATTTCATCAAATTTAAAAGCCGCACGTAAAACGAGACAAAATAAACTATCGCGGAGCTGAGACCCATGCAAACGAATGCGCCTCAGATATCTTTAAAGCTCGCCGCGACCGACTTTTCCAAATTTACCGCCCTTCCGAGGATCGTTATCGCCTTTTGCCTGCATCTGTTCACGCATCTGTAGCAAAGCGTGCAGCGCTCGCCGAATTTTGCTTTACCGTGCGCGATTTTTATATTTTGCATCGGGCAGGATTTCGCGCACTCTCCGCATCCGCTGCAGCGCGACATATCGAGGCTCGGTTTGCGCCTAGCAAACGGCGTTTTGTCCCAAATTTTCATCCATAGCCGCTGCCCCAAAAGCCCCGCGATACGGCATAACGCGCCTAACCCCTCTTGCGGCGGCTTACCCGCGGCAAATGCCTCCGAGGCGCGCTGCAGCTTGGCGTTTGCCTCTTTGATCAGATGCTCGTTTTTCTGCGCCGAATAGCTAAAAATTGCCACGTCGAGGATAAACGCGGGCATTTTCACGTGCACGCCGCCCGTTATCTTCGCGCCCGCCCGCTTTAGCATCCTAGCCGCGCAGCCCGCTCCGTCGCCGCTGAAAATCTCCATCGTAGCGATGATAAAGACGTTTTTACCGCGAAAATTCGCGCTGTTTTCGCAAATAAACTCGCGCACGATCTGCGGCATGTCGCTAAAGTAAACGGGATAGGCGAGGATCACGTCATTGTGGTGCTTTAGTAGTTCGCCGCAGCCCTCGTCCTCGATTGAAACTGCGAGGATATCGCCGCCCAGACGCTCTATAAATCTCTCTACGCAATACTTCGTGTTGCCAGTGGAGCTAAAATAAATCGCTATCATTTTGCGAATCCTTTTAAATTTAGGCGCAAAATTTTGCCCATTTTTGCCAAATTTTGCGGACCGCGTCAAATTTAACGCTAAACGCTAGCAAATATTCGACGCGCTTCCATCTTATCCGTTTGATAACAATAGCTGCGTACCTTTGCCCAAATTTTACCGCAAATTTGACCAGGCGTCACAAACGTAAATTTAAACGGTTCTGCGCAAGAAGCACCAAATTTGGCCATATATTATTTTACGATCTCGTTTTGCTCGTTTACCTGCACGATTTTTGGCTCAAAATCTCTCGCTTTTTTCGCGCTAATAAGCGCGTAAGCCACGATGATGACGACATCGCCGACGCAGACTTTGCGCGCAGCCGCACCGTTTAGACAGATCTCGCCCTTTTTCTCACCGCGGATCACGTATGTAGCGAAGCGCTCGCCGTTATTGACGTTTAGGATCTCGACTTTTTGGTATTCGCAAAGCCCCGCAGCCTCGATAAGCTCGGGTCCGATCGTAATGGAACCCACGTAGTTTAGGTTGGCGTCCGTCACGCGCGCTCGGTGGATTTTGCTTGATAAAATTTCGATTTTCATCGGCTATCCTTTGTATTTTTTAGAAAAATTATACTATAAATTTGGCTGCGGCGATTCATTTTTGCTTGCTCGCTACGATAAAATTCGGCGTTAAATTTGTGATTGAATTTGAAATTAGCAGCGTTTAGATGAGCGGCAAATTTGACGCCGCTCGGCAGTAAATAGACAGAAGTTTGGACGCAAACAAAGGCAAATTTTACTCAAATTTACCGTTGTCTGGCGCCGTTTTATACATAAATTTAGGCGCGTGCGTCTAAAAGCTCGCGCACGACCTGCTTGTCGCTAAACGGATACTTCACGCCCTTGATCTCTTGATAGGTCTCGTCGCCCTTGCCTAAAATTACTAAAATTTCGTCTTGCGCGAGGCTTTCAAGTGCATATTTTATCGCCTCTTTGCGGTTTGCGATGCATTTTACGCGCTCGTTCATCTCTAGGCCGCCACAGATCTCGGCGATGATGCTTTCTGGCTCTTCGCTGCGAGGATTGTCGCTGGTGACGACGAGTCTGTGCGCGTATTTTTGCGCTATTGCGCCCATTTTTGGACGTTTGGTGCGGTCTCTATCGCCGCCGGCGCCAAAAACTGCGACGATTTTACGATGGCGAAGCGCGTTTAGCACCTTTTCGATGCCGTCAGGCGTATGCGCAAAGTCCACGATCACGAGCGGCTCGCAACTAACGACCTCCATGCGCCCCTCGACGCCGTCAAATTTCGACGCAGCGCGCGCGATCTGCTCTAGCGGTCTATCAGTTAGTGTCGCTACGCAAGCGACGGCTGCTATGAGGTTGTAGAGGTTAAATTCGCCGTGCAAATTTGAGCTTAGCGCCATCTGGCCGCGCGGAGTCTTTAGCGTCCCGTGGATGCCACCCTCCAGCGAATACTCGCCGGGCGCAAAGTCCGCGTCCACATGAAGCGCGTAAGTTAGGGCGTTTGCGGGATTAAATTTGATCCCGCCGCGGTCGTCTATGTTTATGAGCTTTGGCGCGTCATCCGCGAAAAACTCGCTCTTTACGCGCGCGTACTCTTCGAACGTACCGTGGTAGTCGAGGTGGTCTTGGGTCAAATTCGTAAAAATTTTCATCGCAAAATCCAAGCTCTCGATACGTTTTTGCGCGATGGCGTGTGAGCTAGCCTCCATCACGAAGTACTCGCAACCGCGCTCGCTAGCGGCCTTGAGGTAGCTAAGCGTACGTAAAATTTCACTCGTCGTTAGCGCCTTATCATCTATGCGTTCGCCGTTTATAAAGGCGCCGCGAGTGCCACACAGGCCGCATCCGTAGCCTAAATTTAGTAGCGTAGCGCAGATAACCGCTGCGGTCGTGGTTTTGCCGTTCGTGCCCGTGATGCCGATGATTTTGATGTTCTCGTCGATACCTAGCAGCCGCTTGCACTCGGCCAAATTTATGATTTTTGCGCCCTTTGCCAGGGCATCGGCTTCAAATTTGGCGTTCGTCGCCGTTTTAACGAAATAACAACCCGCTTCGCAAACGCTAGAGTTATCGGTAACAAAGCCTTCTTTAACGTAAATTTTCACTTTCGGCCTTTTCGTTGATTTCGCGAGCCAGCGCGCTTAGCCGTTCGTCTCCGGCAAACATCACGGCCGCGGTTTCGATGTAGTTTAGCCCCATTTCGATGAAGTCGTTTTTGATAAGATTTTGCAAAAATTCGAGAAAATCGTCGCGGTTGTCAATCATCACGCGCGTGGAAAACATGATATCCTCGAAGGTGCTTTTAAACCCGCCGCGCCTAACAGCGTCCATAAAATCGGCATAGCTGATCGCATTTTGTTCCTCAAGACTCTCATCGTCGCTAAATTTCGCCTCAAGTGCACCCAAAATTTCCTCTAGCTCATCGGGGCTCATACCGAGCTTGTCTTTTAGCTTAAATATCTCAAAAAGCGTCATCGCCTCGTCGCGGCGAGTCTTGGCAAGCGAGCAAAGCATGATGAGAAAAAGTAGCTTTTTGTCCGGTTTTTTGTCGTAGGCGAGCGAAAAATAGCTCGCGGCAGCGTCAAAATCGCCCTTGTTAAACGCTTTTAGACCCGCCTTTTTGTAATCAATCAAATTTAACTTCCTCGCCGATAGCGATATTTACGACCTCTAGCTCAGGGTGGATATCCATACGGAGCTGGCGCTCGATGCCGTATTTTAGCGTAGTCGAGCTAGCCGCACAGCCATGGCAGTGGCCGGTTAGACGGACGTAAATTTTGCCGTTTTTAATGCCTAGCAGCTCCATGCCTCCGCCGTCGTTTTCAAGCATAGGCAAAACCTTTTGCAGGCTTGCTTTTACAGGCTTTAGAAGCTCTTCATCGGTAAATGGGATCATTTTTAACCTTTTTAAGTTTTTGAGATATTATAGCAGATAAAATTTTAAATACGCTATGAGTTTGACGTTTTGGCGGCTATTTTTGACTTGGTTAAATTTGGAATTTGAGGCGATTCTATATGTTGATAAGCCAAATATAAAAGATACTAGCAGTTCTTTAAGGATGAAAACGTGCGGTAGTAGCAGGGGCGTAATCCGTAATTCAAAACTCGAAATGCCTGTAATTAATATTCCAAACGTTGTTTGCAGACATGTATAAATTTGATATGGCAAGCGTCTATCGTACAAACAAATCTTTTGAAAGCAAATTTGCACTTCAAACTGCGATAGAAATCAGAATAAAACTAGCTACAAATTTTATTATTTTCCACCTATATGTAAAATTGCGAACAATGCAATAAATGAACAAATAAATTTAATTGAGATGAAAGACTAAAGGGACTTTGAGGTAACTAAAACATGTAAATCGAAAAAGAAAAAGAGAGCCGAAGCTCTCTAAAAATTATTCTTTGATTAGCTCGATATAAGCCATCTCGGCAGCATCGCCTCGGCGAACGCGAGTCTTAACGATGCGCGTATATCCGCCGTTTTTACCTACGAATTTCGGAGCAAGCTCAGTTACCAGTTTATTCGTAGTTTCTTTATCCTGCAAGCTGGCAAAAACCGCTCTGTGAGCGTTACTGTCGCCTTTTCTCGCTCTGGTGATTAGCTTTTCGATATAGCTTCTTAACTCTTTTGCCTTAGGCAAGGTCGTCTCTATCTTTTCGCTTTTGATGATAGCGATAGCTAAATTTTTAAGTAGAGCCGAGCGGTGAGCCGACGTCCTACCTAGTTTTCTGTATCCGTGACCGTGTCTCATTTATGTTCCTTTTACTCTTTTGCACTCATTTGTGATTTTAGGTCGGCGATTTTTTTCTTGAGTTGCTCTTTGCCGCCGCCTAGGTCGCCGCCGACCGGATATCCGATCTCTTGCATAACGGCTTTGATCTCGTCGAGAGATTTTTTGCCTAAATTTTTAAGCTCTTTTAGCTCGTTTTCATCCATCAAAGCAAGCTCGCCGATAAATCTAATCTCAGCTTTATCAAGGCAGTTAAAGCTTCTAGCACTCAAATTTAGCTCTTCTACGCTTTGTAACAACTTCGCATGCTCGCTGCCTGAAGTTTGAGCGTTTAAGCCTGCAGAAACGTCGATATTTAAAACACCTTTAAACACCGACATCTGCTGATACATCGCCTCGATCGCGTGTTTAAACGCCTCAATCGCGCCCACTTGTCCGTCCGTCGTAACCGTGAAAATAATCTTCTCATAGTCAGGGTTATCCTCAACCAGGACATTTTCCAGCTCATAAACAGCTTTTTTAACAGGCGTAAAGAAAGCGTCGAGAGCTATGTAACCCTCTTCGGTATTGTCTCTTATTTCTTCACTTGGGACGTATCCGATACCTTTTTGAATGATTACGGAAAATTTAAGCTCCGCATCCTCGTTTATAGTCGCAAGATAAGCGTCTGGATTTACGACATCTACAACATCGTTTTTTAGATCGCCGGCTTTTATCTCTTTTGGACCTTTAAACGAATACTCAACCACTTCGCGCTCAGACTCGTTTTTTAGCTTAAAACGGATGTTTTTTAAATTTATAATAAACTGCGCTACGTCTTCGAGCATGCCTCTCATCGAATCAAATTCGTGAGATACGCCTTCAATCTTGACGCCCGTAGCCGCAAATCCAACCGTGCTGCTATATAAAAGTCGTCTTAGCGGATGAGCCAAAGTGACCGCATATCCCGTCTCAAATGGATACGCGGTTATTCTGGCGACATTCTCGCTTATACTCTCTACTGAAATTTCGGTAGGCATATAAGCTGATGTGGTAATTTTTCTCATCGTTATACCCCTTATTATTTCGAATAAAGCTCTACTATGAATCTTTCCTCGACAGGAATGACGACTTCTTCCCTTTCCGGAGTTCTTGTGAAAATTCCGAATTTTTTATCTTTTTCGACGTCGACCCAAGCTACGATGCCGGTTTGCGCCGTAAGATCGATCGCGCGAACGATTTGCGGATTGTTTTTAGATTTTTCGATAACCTCTACTTTAGCACCCGCTTGGACTCTGTAAGAAGGAATATCCACTCTCTTGCCGTTTACCAAAATATGTCCGTGAGTAACTAGCTGGCGAGCAAAGCGGCGAGTCGTCGCAAAGCCCATTCTGTAAACTACGTTATCTAGTCTTTGTTCCAAAAGCTGCACCAAAAGCGCACCGGTGTTTCCCTCCCGGCGAGCGGCCTCTTGAAATAGGCGGCGGAATTGCTTTTCGCTAATGCCGTACATAAATTTAGCTTTTTGTTTTTCGCGAAGCTGCAAGCCGTATTCGCTTATCTTGCTTCTTCTTTGTCCGTGTTGTCCCGGAGCGTAAGGCCTTTTGTCAAGCGCGCTTTTACCTGCCAAGCGACGCTCGCCTTTTAGCGCCAAACTAACGCCGAGTCTTCTTTCTAATTTTTCAACGGGTCCTCTATATCTAGCCATAATAATTCTCCTAAATTTCTAATTATACGCGGCGGCGTTTCGGCGGTCTGCAACCATTATGCGGAAGCGGAGTTATATCTTTTAAAAACGTTACTTTTATGCCTTCTACCGCGCCTACGCTCTTGACTGCGGTTTCTCTGCCGCTGCCAGGACCTTGCACTTTTATGCCTACTTCTTTTATGCCGTGCTCTTTTGCTTTAGCTAGAGCGTCTTCGACTGCTTGTTGGGCTGCGTAAGGAGTTGATTTTTTACTTCCTTTAAAACCTAGTCCGCCCGCACTGCTCCAAGCGATAGCGTTTCCCATCTCATCGGTAACCGTTACCATAGTATTGTTAAAAGTCGCGCTTATATAAACGATACCTTTAGCGATACTTTTTCTTACAATTTTCTTTTTAACTACTTTTCTTTTTGCCATCGCTTATCCTTATTTAGTCGCAGCGCCGACTGTTTTGCGCTTGCCTTTTCTAGTTCTAGCGTTTGTTTTAGTCTTTTGACCGCGCACCGGAAGACCTTTTCTATGTCTTAGACCGCGGTAGCTTCCTAGGTCCATAAGAGCCTTGATATCCATAGCGACGCTTTTTCTAAGATCGCCTTCCACCACGTGGTTCTCTTGGATCTCTTTGCGGATAGCCGCAGCTTCGTCTTCGGTTAGGTCGCTTACCCTTTTATCGTAAGAAATTTTGGTAGCGTCCAAAATTTGACGAGATTTGTGAAGACCGATACCGTAAATATAGGTCAAACCGTATTCGATTCTCTTTTTCTTTGGTAAATCCACACCTGCGATACGTGCCATGCTTTATCCTTGTCTTTGTTTATGTTTTGGATTTTCGCAGATTATGCGAACTACGCCTTGGCGCTTGACAATTTTGCACTTGTCACACATCTTCTTTACAGAAGGACGAACTTTCATTCTAGTCTCCTAAAAATTTATTCCACTTTTAGGCTGCATCAGGTTTAACGAAATTTTAAACCAACTATTTTCAAAACAAGTGGTGGGCTTTGAAAACAATTCTTCATACAGCAATTTGTCGCAAAGGGCTGAGTATAGCCAAATTTAGCTTTTAATTTACTTATGTCGATAAATTATCCTACCCTTATCCAGACTGTAAGGCGTTAGTTCCACCTTTACGCGGTCCCCCGGCATTATTTTTATATAATGCATCCTCATCTTGCCCGCAATATGACACAAAATCACGTGTTTGTTGTCGAGCTCGACCTTAAACGTCGCGTTTGGCAGCGCCTCGATGACGTTGCCGTCGATCTCTATGACGTCGTCTTTTGCCACTTAACTCCTTTTTGCTAAATTTACTTTCGCCAATCGGCGGAAGTTTGAAATTAAAATTTTAACTCACCACAAATTAAAATCTTAAAATTTACAAGTCACGTGAATGATTTGTAAATTTTAAAATTTTACGCTAGGCTTAAAATCTCCGCACGTCCGTTCACGACTGCCATGCAGTGCTCGTAGTGGCTGGTTCTTAGTCCGTCTTTGCTGGTTACTTTCCATTTGTCGTGACCGATCACTGGAGTGCCGTCTTTTTGGCAGATCATCGGCTCCACACAAAATACCATTCCATTTTTGATTTTTGGTCCAGATTTTGGGCTCCCGCCTTCTAAATAATTTAAAATTTGCGGATCTTCATGCGGGCGTCTACCGATGCCGTGACCGCAAAATCCAGTTAATGGAACGAATCCGCGAGCTCTTATAAATTTCTCGATTTCAAAGCTAAGCTCTTTAAAGTGCATTCCCGCTTTTACGGTATCTATCGCAAAGTATAACGCGTCTTTGGCGCAAGCGATCAGCTTTTCGTCCTCGCGCGAAATTTGACCCACACCCCAAGTCCTCGCCGAGTCGCCGAAATATCCGTTCAAATTTGAACCGATATCGACGCTTACGATGTCGCCTTCTTGTAGTTTGTATTCGTTCGGGATTCCGTGGATGACTACTTCATTTACGCTTATGCAAGCTGCGTTTGGAAAGCCATAAAGCCCCTTAAATGCCGGCTTTGCGCCCGCAGCCCTTATCATATCGTCGCAAATTTTATCTATTTCGAGCAGTGAAATGCCAGGCTTGATCACGCTTTCTATGTAGTCGAGGGTTTGAGCGACGATTTTATTCGCCGCTCGCATTTTCTCTATGTCGTTTGGCTGCATAATGGTTATAGCCATTACAAGCCTACCGCGCTTAGAGTTTGATATTTGTTCATATAAATTTGAGCCTCTATCCTTCGCATCGTATCAAGCGCGACAGAAACTACGATTAGTACCGATGTGCCGCCGAAATAAAACGGAACGCCCATAATTTTAACGAGCACCCAAGGAAGCGTCGAGATAAGTCCAAGGTAAATCGCGCCGCTAAATGTTAGCCTTGATGCGACCTCGTTTAGATAGCCCGCAGTACCCTCGCCCGGTCTAATGCCTGGGATAAAGCCACCCTGTCTTTTTAAATTTTCGCTGATATCTTTTGCATTAAACGCTATCGAAGCGTAAAAATATGCAAAAAATACGACCAGCAAGAACGTTAAAAAGTTGAAAAAATAGCTATTTGGATTTAAAAAATCGTGAATAGCTTGGATATAAGGATTTGTGCTGGCCTGCAAAATGGTGCTTGGGAACATCAAAATCGCACTGGCGAAAATCGGAGGAATAACGCCGCTTAAATTTACCTTGATAGGTATATAGTTCATGATGCGTTTGTTTTGATTTTCCATCACTACCTTACGCGAATAACTCACCGGTACGCGTCTCTCGCCCATCTCGACATAGATAACTATGCCTACCGTGACCAAGATGACAAGCAAAATTACGATAACTACAAGGAAGTTCATCTCGCCCGTATTTACCAAATTTACCGTTCCGCCGATGGCTGAAGGTATGCCGCTAACGATGCCAGCGAAGATAATAAGGCTGATGCCGTTGCCGATACCGCGCTGCGTGATCTGCTCGCCTATCCACATCAAAAGCATAGTGCCTGTGAGCATCGAAGCTGCCGCAATCGCGATAAATAAATTCATATCTATCATTATCGCGTCCTCTCCACCTCTACCGTGAAGGCTCTGAAGCCCCATACTAACGCCCACTGCTTGAACAAGCGTGATACCGATAGTGGCATAGCGGATGATCTGCATATATTTTTGCATGCCGTCGCGGTCTTTTTTCATCTTGCCCAAATTTGGGAAAGTAGCCGCTAAAAGCTCCATAATAATCGATGCCGTGATGTATGGCATAATGCCAAGAGAGATGATACTGAGGCGCTCTGCGGCCTTACCGCTGAACATATTAAATAGTCCAAGCGCATTTGCGGAATTCGAATCGAAAAACTCTTTAATAACATTGACGTTTACGCCAGGAACCGGCACGTATGCCAGTATCCTGTATGCAAATAAAAATGCCAACGTGATTAAAATCTTGTTGGTCAATGTCTTATTCATTACGCACGTCCGCTAACGGTTACGTTCTCGTCTTTGATTTTCGAAGCCAAATCTTTCGCGCTCACTCCGATCAATTTGATTTTCTTGACGCTGCTTGAAATTTTATGTACGGTAGCGATAGTAGCGATAGTGATCTCGCTCAGCTCTTTTACCGCAACGATTTTTTCTACGTTGATTACGTAAGGTTTCTCAAATTTAGAAGCGAAACCTACTTTTGGAAGGCGTCTTTGAAGCGGTTGCTGACCACCCTCGAAGCCTCTTTTTTCATTGTAGCCTTTTCTAGCTCTTTGACCCTTATGTCCTTTACCTGCGGTTTTACCTTGACCGCTACCTTGACCGCGACCTAGTCTTTTGATTTGTCTAGTCGAGCCCTCGGCAGGTTTTAAATTTTCTAGTCCCATATCTTCTCCTTAGCCTTTAAGCATACTTAGCGCTTTTAAAGTAGCGCGAACGACGTTTGCCGAGTTGTTTGAGCCAAGCGATTTTGTTAGGATGTCCTTGATGCCCGCAAGCTCCAAAATAGGACGAGCGCTACCGCCCGCGATCACGCCCGTACCTTCGCTAGCAGGGCGAAGTAAAACGCGGCTAGCGTTAAATTTAACCTCTACGTCGTGAGGTATGGTCGAGCCTTTTCTTTTTACCTCGATGATGTTTTTAAACGCATCGTCTACGGCTTTTCTCATAGCGTCCGGCACCTCTTTTGCTTTACCGAAGCCAAAGCCCACTAGGCCGTTTCTGTTTCCTACTACGACAAGAGCCGTAAATCTAAATCTACGACCGCCTTTTACGACCTTTGTAACGCGGCCGATATCAACCATTACTTCTTCGAATTCTTCTCTGTTATATTTTTCCATAGCGATTTTCCTTATAGTTTGATACCGTTTTCACGTAATGCGTCCGCAAAAGCCGCTATAACGCCGTGATACAAATAGCCGTTTCTGTCGAATAATGCCGTTTCTATTTTTTTAGCTTTTAGAGTTTTTGCAAATTCTTTAGCTAAAGTTACGGCGCCTTCTTTGTTTGCTTTTACGCCTAGTTTTCTGCCGTCGGCTGCCGCTAGAGTTACGGCCGCTACGTCGTCGATAGCTTGGACGTAAAGAGTTCTGTTTGATTTGAAGATAGAAATTCTAGGCAATACCGCAGTGCCGGAAATTTTGGCTCTGATTCTTCTTTTTCTCTTGATTCTAAGAGCGAGTTTTCTTTTTAATACATTTGCTGTCATTATCTATCCCTTACTTCTTAGATGTCTTACCGGCTTTGCGGATAATGCGCTCTTCTACGTATTTAACGCCTTTACCCTTATACGGTTCAGGCGGTCTATACGCCCTGACTTGAGCCGCGATCTGACCGACCACTTGCTTATCGTCGCCTTTAATAGTGATGATGTTTTTCTCTACGCTGATTTCGACGCCTTTTGGTACTTCGTGATTTATCGGGTGAGAAAATCCTAAAGTAAGCTCAAGTACTTGGCCTTTAGCAGCGGCTTTGTAACCGACGCCGTTGATCTCAAGCTGGCGAGTAAAGCCCTTTGTGATGCCGATGACGATATTATTCGCAAGCGCTCTATAAGTGCCCCAGTAGGCTCTATCTTGTCTCTCGTCGCTCTTTGGAGAAAATACTATGTGAGCATCTTCGACCTTGACGTCTACGTGCCCTTTTGTGTCAAGCTCTTTTAAATGAGCGCCTTTTTTAAATTTAAGGACGTTGCCTTCTACGCTGACCTCTACTCCGCTTGGAATAGCTATCGGCTGTTTTCCTATACGTGACATTTTTTTCCTTTTTACTTGTCTAGGGTATGTCTACTTTTACGAATGGATACCGCAATACCATAAAAATAGAAATGAATCGAAGCGATAAAAAATCGCCTCAAACACTTTAATTTTCTCGTCAAATTTGACTTGTTTTTCAGAGTTATTTTCCAAAATTTAGCTTCAAATTTGACATCGTCGTTTTTAAATTTAGCTTTCGCAAATTTGGATAAATTTGCAAGTCGAGCTAAATTTGGGAAGCTTTTAAAATTTAAGCTTCCGTTTTTAAATTTTATAAATTTGACGGCAGAAGTTTTCAGTAAATTTTATAAATTACGAAAACATACCGAGTCAAATTTCATTTCAAAGATTCAAAAACGATGCCCTGCTGTAAATCCAGCAAGCTCACCGCTTCAAGCTTCTTTTTAAGGTAATCTAAAACGCTACCCCGTAGCGTTTTAGACAATTACCACACAGAGCAGAGGATTTCGCCACCTACGCCAGCTTTGTGAGCGTCTTCGTTGCTTAAAACGCCCTTGCTGGTGCTAACGATGATCGTTCCGTAGCCGTTTTTAAATCTCTTGATCTCGTCTTTCCCCTTATAAACGCGGCGACCCGGGCTTGATACGCGTTTAAGCTCGTTAATCACGCTTCTGCCGTGCTCGTCGTATTTTAAAACTACGTTTATAAATTTCTTTTTATCTTCTTCTACGACGTTGTAGCTCTCGATATAGCCTTTAGCCGCAAGGATAGATAAAGTAGCCTCGACGACGTTTGAATGAAGAAGCTTCGTAGTCTCGAGTCTTCTCATCGCGGCGTTTCTAATGCGAGTTAGTCCGTCTGAAATTAAGTCGTTTAACATTTCTCTTCCTTACCAGCTTGCTTTTTTTAGACCCGGGATTAGTCCTTCGTTGGCCATTTTTCTTAGGCATACGCGGCAAATTCCAAAATCTTTATAAACCGAATGCGGACGTCCGCAAATTTGGCATCTCGTATAGCCGCGAACCGTAAATTTAGGCTTTCTGGCAGCCTTTGCTATCATTGATTTTTTCGCCATATTACTTTCCTTTCGCAAACGGCAAACCAAATAGCTCAAGCAATTTGAATGCCTCTTTGTCGCTGTTTGTCGTCGTGACTATAACTATATTCATACCGTGAGTGCGTAAAATCTTATCATACTCGACTTCTGGGAACATTAGCTGCTCGTTAAGGCCGAAGTTATAGTTTCCGCGTCCATCAAAACCGTCTTTTGGAAGGCCTCTAAAGTCCTTAACTCTCGGTAGCGCGATAGAGATTAGTTTGTCTAAAAACGCAAACATATTCTCTTTTCTAAGCGTTACTTTTACGCCGACAGGAAAACCTTCGCGTACTTTAAAGCCAGCAACCGATTTTTTAGCGTCGGTAACAACAGCTTTTTGTCCGGCGATTAGCGAAATAGTATCGGCGATGTTTTGAAGTTGCTTTTGATCTTTAGCAGATTCGCTAGCGCCTACGCTTATCACGATCTTTTCGATCGCAGGGATTAGCATAGGATTTTTGATGTCGAATTCTTTAGCCAAAGCAGGCTTTACGACCTCGTTATATTTAGCTTTTAATCTATTCATTTTCAGCCCTCAACTTTTGCAACGTTTGAGATATCAATAGGCATCTCTTTATTGATAAAGCCGCCATTTGGGGTCTTTTCGCTAGGTTTTATAGCTTTTTTAGCTACCTTGCAGCCCTCGACGATGACTTGTCCTTTTTTGGCTAGGACGGATAAAATTTTACCTGTTTTACCTTTGTCGTCGCCTGCGATGATCTTAACGGTATCGCCTTTTTTTACTTTAAATTTAACGTTAGCCATTATAACACCTCCGGAGCAAGCGAAACGATTTTCATAAAGTTAGCGTATCTAACCTCACGGCCGACCGGTCCAAAGATACGAGTACCGATAGGCTCGCGTTTGTTATCTAGGATGACGGCTGCGTTTTCGTCGAAGCGGATTAGCGAGCCGTTATCTCTTTGGACCTCTTTTTTAGTTCTAACGACGACCGCTTTTACCACTTGACCTTTTTTGATCTTACCGTTTGGAAGCGCCTTTTTGACCGAGCAGATGATGACGTCGCCAAGCGTCGCGTATCTTCTCTTGCTGCCGCCCAAAACCTTAATGCACATTAGCTCTTTCGCGCCGCTATTATCGGCGACTGCAAGCCTCGTAAAAGATTGTATCATTACTCAACCCCCGTCGCTAAAATAGTCTTTAAGCGGAAAGATTTTCTCGCGCTTAGCGGTCTGCACTCGATAGCTACGACCGTATCGCCCGCCTTTGTTTCGTTCTTTTCGTCGTGAATCATATATTTTTTAAAGCGTTTTACGAATTTGTGGTATCTTGGGTGCATAACGCGTCTCTCAACCAAAATCGTAGCCGTCTTATCGCCGGCCTTTTGTAAAACGACACCTTGAATTTCCCTTTTAAATGCCATTTCTCACCCCTTACTTTGAAGCGCTAATTGCAGTGTTGATTTGCGCTATTTCCTTACGGACGGCGCTAATCTCGTTAGGGTTGCTTAGCTGCATAGTTTTTAGCTTTTGTCTTAAAGTAAATAAAAGCACCTTTTTCTCTTTCAATAACGCGTTAAGTTCTGCAACGCTTTTGTCTTTAATATCAGTATATTTCATTTTCACTCTCTCGCGTTACGATTTTAGTCTTAAACGGAAGTTTGTGGATCGCTAGGGTTAGAGCTTCACGCGCTAATTCCTCATCTACACCCGCCATTTCGACTATTATACGACCTGGTTTTATGTTCATAACCCACTCTTCGACTCCGGCTTTACCTTTACCCATACGGGTTTGTAGAGGTTTTTTGGTTAGCGGCTTATCCGGGAAAACTCTGATCCAAGTTTTAGCCTGGCGTTTTACGTGGCGGGTTAGAGCCACACGAGCCGCTTCGATCTGGCGCGAATTTACGCGGCCTGCTTCTACGGCTTTTATTCCGATCTCGCCCATAGCAAGATCAGCGCCGCGAGTAGCTTTACCGCGGTTTCTGCCTTTCATCTGTTTGCGAAATTTAGTTCGTTTTGGTATCAACATGATTATTTACCTCTTCTTGCTCTGCGTGGTTTTTTATCGGCTTTTTCTTCTTCGTTCTTTTCAGGTTGAACGCCTTTTTGAAGAACCTCGCCTTTAAATATCCACACTTTTATACCTATGTTTCCATAAGTCGTATGCGCTTCAGCAACGCCGTAATCGATCTTGGCTCTTAGAGTATGAAGCGGAACGCGACCCTCTAAGTACCACTCTGTTCTAGCGATTTCCGCGCCACCAAGACGTCCAGCAACTGAAATTTTGATACCTTTAGCGCCTGATTTTTGAGCGCCTTGGATAACTTTTTTCATCGCACGTCTAAATGCAACGCGTTTTTCAAGCTGCATAGCTACGTTTTCTGCAGCTAGTTGAGCCGAAGCTTGAGCTTTTCTTTCTTCTTTGATATTTACGTTTACTTCTTTGTTGATCAGCTTTTGGATATCCTCTTTAAGCTTCTCTACGTCAGAGCCCTTTTTGCCGATGATAATACCAGGGCGAGCTGCTACGACGGTTACGCGAATTTTCTTAGCCGTTCTCTCGATCAAAATTTGAGAAACGCCCGCGTAGTAAAGTTTCTTTTTCAAGAAAGCGCGAATTTTGTAGTCTTCGCCGATATTTTCAGCTAAATTTCCTTTAGCGGGAAACCATCTTGACTCCCAGTTGCGGTTTATTCCTAGTCTTAGACCTATCGGATTTACTTTCTGACCCATATTACGCTTCCTTCTTTTCAGGTTTAGATACTTCTACTAAGATATGAGAAGTCGGTTTGCGGATTCTGCTTGCGCTTCCTCTCGCTCGCGGTCTAAATCTTTTTAATACCGGGCCCGCATCCACGCGGCAGCTTTTCACGATAACCTCTTCGGGCTCGAATCCGCCGTTAGCTACCGCCGAGCTGATAGCCGTAGCGATAAATTTGGCGCCGCGGTTTGGCATAAAGCTAAGGCTAGCCAGCGCAAATTCGGCGTTCATACCTTGTACTTCTCTTGCGATTAGTCTGGCTTTAGTCGGAGATAATCTTACGAATTTAATAATTGATTTGCTCATCTTATCCCCTTACTTACCGATTTTCTTTTGCACTGAGCCTTTGTGACCCTTAAATGTGCGCGTAGGAGCAAATTCGCCTAGTTTATATCCGATGTGGTTTTCCGTAACGTATACTGGAATGAAGCTCTTGCCGTTATGAACGTTAAACGTTAGGCCTATCATTTCAGGCACTATCGTGCTGCGTCTAGACCATGTTTTTATAGGCTTGTTGTCGCCCGCTTTTTTAGCGGCAACGACTTTTTTCATTACATGCTCATCGACAAAAGGTCCTTTTTTGAGTGATCTTGCCATCTCTATTTACCTTTCCTTCTTGAAATTATAAGCTTATCGCTAGCCTTCTTGCGGCGAGTCTTAGCACCTTTAGTCGGTTTACCCCATGGAGTAACAGGATGACGGCCTGAGTTTTTCTTGCCCTCACCACCGCCGTGCGGGTGATCTACCGGGTTCATCGCAGAACCGCGAGTTTGAGGACGGATACCTCTATGGCGATTGCGTCCAGCTTTACCGATAGTTACGTTCGCCCAATCTTCGTTACCTACTACGCCGATACTAGCCATGCACTCTGCAAGCACTTGTCTCATCTCGCCGCTTGGCAAGCGAAGCATTACGTATTTTTCCTCTTTACCCATTAACTGAGCGTAACCGCCGGCTGAACGAGCCATCTGAGCACCCTTGCCCGGTTTTAGCTCCACGTTGTGTACGATAGTACCAACCGGGATGTTTCTTAGTTTCATTGCATTGCCAGGCTTTATGTCTAGGCCCGCTTCAGCTGCTGCTACAACATCGCCAACGTTTAGTCCGTTTGGTCTGATGATGTAGCGTTTTTCGCCGTCTTTATAAGCGATAAGCGCGATGCGGCAGTTTCTGTTCGGATCGTACTCGATAGCTTCGACTTTGCCTTCGATACCGAATTTGCGGCGTTTAAAGTCGATGATTCTATAAAGCTTCTTCGCTCCGCCTTCTTTATGTCTGGAAGTTATTCTTCCGTTGCTATTTCTACCGCCGCTTACAGGGATCTTTACAAGCAGGCTTCTCACGCTAGGTTTAGCAGTGATATCCTCGCTCGATAAGCCCGTCATAAATCTGCGGCTAGGTGTATAAGGTTTATAGGTTTTTATCGCCATCTTACGCCTCCACATTTTCTAGGCTTGAGCCTTCAGGCAACTTAACGTAAAATTTCTTTATCTCGCTTCGTTGTCCTTCTCTTCCTTTGAAACGCTTAACTTTTCCGTCGATTCTAAGCGAATTTACGCGAAGCGGCGTTACTCCAAAATATTCTTTCAAAATTTCTTTCAGCCTGTTTTTAGTCATCTTAGGCGAAGTTTGTATGACGACCACGCCTTGCTCTTGAAGACCGAGAGTTTTTTCCGTATATAAAATCGTTTTGATATCAGTTATATCTGCCATTTCAGCCCTCTTTTATTATAGATTCAAGTGCGGCCTTCTCGATAACGACGGCACCGTAAGTCGCCACTAAATAAGCGTTTATCTCGCTCGCATCGATTAGATAGCAGTTTGATAGATTTCTAAACGCCAATAGCGTGTTGTCGTCAAGCAGATCTTTTACGACCAAAGCGTCTCTCAAATTTAACGCGCTGATTACTTTAGCAGCGTCTTTAGTCTTGCCGCTTGCGATCTCTATGCTATCTACCGCGAAAATTTTACCCGCGTTAGCTTTTTCGTTTAGCGCGAACTCAAGCGCCAATCTTTTTTGCTTTTTATTGACCTTTTGGAAATAGTTTCGCTCGTTGCTCGGGCCAAACGCCACCGCGCCGCCTACCCAGACGTTAGTTCTGGTTGAGCCCGCTCTAGCGCCGCCGCGACCTTTTTGTCTCCACGGTTTTTTACCGCCGCCGCTTACGAAAGCTCTGGTTTTGGTGTGAGCCGAATTTGAACGCATACCGGACAAATAAGACTTAACGTAAAGATATAGGTTGTGCGGGTTGATCTCAGCGTAATTAGCCGGTAGATCAAGCTCGCTAGCTTTTTCAAATTTTTCGTTTAATACGCAAACTTTACTCATTTTACTATCCTTATTCTGCCCATTGCGCCGTTATAGCCAGCGACGCTGCCTTTTAAAACCAAAATTCCGTTTTCGGCGTCAAAGCTTACGATCTCGTTTTTAACGGTAACTTTTTCGTTTCCGGTGTGTCCGGCCATCTTCATACCAGGCTGAACGCGTCCCGGCCACTCGCGGTTACCGATAGAGCCGTGTCTTTTGTGGAAGCGAGAACCGTGACTTTTCGGACCGCCGCCAAAGCCGTGTCTTTTCACGACGCCTTGATAGCCTTTACCTTTTGAGCTGAAGCTAACTTTTAAAATTTTAGCCGAGCTAAGCGGACTAAAATCAAGATCGCCCGCCTCTTTATTGGCGACTTGTAGGGTTGCGAATTTATTAAATTCCGCCGTTAGGCTATATTTTTTTTGCTGACCCTCTATGGCTTTATTTTTTGCTTTACCTTTAGCATAAGCTACTATAGCACTGCCGCATTCGCTCACTTCGCAAACTTTAGCGTTTACGACCTTTAGAAGCGTAACGGGGATGCTTGGGTTGTTTACCGTTCTGCTCATGCCTATTTTTTCTACGATATATTCCATCTTTCACCTCGCCTTTATTTGCCCATCGCGCGGACTTCGACATTAACCTCAGGGGCTAAGTCAAGCTTTGTTAGCGAGTCGACGGTATCGGGCGTAGCCGCTACGATATCTAGCATTCTAGCGTGAATTCTCATTTCAAACTGCTCGCGTGAGTCTTTGTTGATGTGTGGTGATTTTAAGACCGTGTAGCGTTTGATCTTCGTAGGCATCGGCACCGGACCTCTGACATCGGCGCCCGTTCGTTTGACAGCTTCTACTATTGCTGCAACTGTGCGGTCGAGAACTCTATGGTCATAAGCTTTAAGCTTAAGCCTGATTCTTTCCATTTTCTTTCCTTTGAATAGAACTTGTCGCAAACATACGACACTTCTTACTTGTGTAAGAGACTCGGATTTTATCCAAATGGCTTTTTAATGTCAATATTTTGAGCGAATTTAATGAAATTTAATAAAATTATTTCCTTTTTATAAGGAAGTTTTTGTAAATTTGGCTGAAAATTTGAAGCGAAATATTTAAATTTGATTTGTGATAAATTTAGACAGTTTAAAGTCATGTCCAAATTTTAAAATCACCTTGAGCCTTGTTTTAAAAGCTCGTACATTGCGCAGGTTAGTTGCCAAAGTTTAACGCCTTCTTCAAAAGATTGAACAACATTATCGGTAGCCCCGGCAGCGCATGCTCTTTGATAATATTTCATTGCGTCGTTTTTCTCATTTATTTCTAAATATGCATCGCCCAAAAATCTGCAAGCAGTAAAATCCGGCGTGATGTCGCAACTTTTTTTAACACGCCCAAATCCTTCCAAAAACGCTTGCTTCTCATTTATGCCTGAAACATGCTTATTGATATACAAAAATCCGAGATTTCTACAACCGAGCGCGTCGTTTCCGATGTCGCAAGACTTAGTATATAACTCAAACGCTTTTTTGTAGTCCCTCTTTACGCCTTTTTCATTTTCGTACATAAAGCCTAGATTATTGCACGACCTGTAGTTTCCATTATCGCAGCCCTTTTTATAAAATTTCATCGCCTTGCCGTAGTCTTGCTTTACCCCGTACACCTCAAAGGCAAAATCATAAACTCCGCCCACCACGCCACACGCCATCTTCTCCCCGGCATTACACTTGTTTTCATAGTCCTTTAGTATATTTGCCATCGGATTGTCTATCGCCAAAGCGCTTATTAACATTAGGCCAAAAACCGTAATTTTTTTCATAATATCCGCCTTTCAAATAAAATTTAACGCATTCTATACCCCCCCCCACTTAAAAAATCGTTAAATTTACCCTTGTTTTTTTGGCATCAAATTTTAATTACCTTCCTCTTTATAAGGAAACTTTGCTATAATTTTCCAAATTTAAAAGGCAAAAAATGCAAATCCTAAATGCGCTCTACCAAAGTCCGCCAAAAAATATCAAATTTATAAATAGAAAATTTGAGATCACAGCGCCAAAAACGCTGATAAAAGGCGGCATAGGAAGCGGCAAAACATCGCTTATCGCGGGCTTTTTGTCGGCATTTGAGAGCAAAGAGTTTTTGTACATAAATTTAGACGACCTTCGCATAGACGCGGATGAGATTTTGTCAAATTTGCCAGAGTTTTTACGCCAAAATCCTCAGATAAAAATTCTAGTGATCGATGGTTTCAAGCAGAGATTTCAGGAAAAATTTGAGCCGGTTTTGGAGCTAAATTTATCAAATTTTATCGTCACCTCACAGTTTAAAGATGCAAATTTGAGCGGTTTTAGCGAGCTAAATTTGGATTTTTTAGACTATGAGGAATTTATCGCTTTTTTTTCAAAAAAGATCGATCCCGAAACGCTTTTTAGCCACTTTTTGCTTCATGGCAGGAGCCCGGCATCAGCCTTTTGCGAGGCCGAAAACGTCGCAGCAAATCTGCAAACCGCACTAAAATCGTCATTATCGGCCACGCAGCTGGCCGTACTAAAAGAGTGCGCGAAAGCTCAGGCGCAAAACGTGAGCGTTTTTGAGATTTTTAGCACGCTAAAATCCGCCCGAAAAATCTCAAAAGATAGCGTTTACGGCGCGCTTAGCGAGCTTGAAAACATGAGCGCGGTTAGCCTGGTAGAAAAATTTAACGAACCAAACGCCGCAAAAAGGCTTTATTTTAACGACTTTGCGTTTAAAAGCGCGCTAAGCCTAAAAAAGGACTTCGCTAAAAATTTTAACAACACGGTTTTTTGCGAGCTAGCCAAATTTAACGAGCAGATTTTTTATACCAAAGAGCTTGACTTTTTCCTGCCAAAAAGGAAACTTGCTATCATTTGCTCGCCGTTTAGCGATGCGGATTTGGTCTTTTTAAAATTTAAAAAACTGTACGCAAATTTAAAAAATTTAGGTATAAATAGGCTGCAAGCAATCAGCGTGGCAAACTCGGGCGAGACGAGCGCAGAAGGCATAAAATGCGAAGTCGCGCCGTTTTCGCGCTGGGCGCTAGGCATATAAAAAAGGAGTGATTATGAGAGCGGTTGCGGCGATATTTTTAGCCTGCGTTTTGGCGCTAGGCTACGAGATCAGGCACGAAAATGAGGGCAAAATTTATAAATTTGCAGGCGAGGCGGACGGGAGCAAAATTGAGCTCTACATCAGCGAGCTTGAGGCCGAGTTTGAAAATTTTAGCGACAAGGGCGCCGTTTTGCCGCTCAAATTTCAAGGTCACGCATTTTTTGAGGGTGCCAGATACGACTTTAGTAAAGGCAGCATCGAAAAATCAGGCGCCGATATAACGGCCGTAAACGCGGTCACCGAGTGGCTAAATCTAAGCGTTAAAGCGGGTAACGGCGAACTAACGGGCAAACTGGCGATCAGAGGCAAGGCGCGAAAAGCTGTGATAAAACAGGTCGCAAGCTATGATTTTGCCGCGCTTGGGCTGCAAGAGATCGGGCGAGACGGAGCGCGATTTGAAGCCGTCGCAAGCGACTTTTATTCGCCAAAATTTGCGCAAAATAACAAAAAATCTCTCTCCGCAAAGCTTGAAAATTTTAAGTCGGCATGGCTCAAAGACCCTTCAAACAACGCCGCAAGCGCGCTAAATAACCTCGAGTATCAAAATAGCAAAATAAGAAGCGTCTGCGAACTAGGCGCCGGCGGAAAAATCTGCAAAACCGTCTGGCTAAAAAACCTAAAAAAGATAAATTTGAGCGACATTTTTAAGGATTTAAACGACGCAAATTTGACGGCACTCTTTGCAAAAGAAAAGATAACTCCGAGCGAAAATTTTACGCTCTCGCCAAGCGGGATTACATTTTTTGACGGCACGGCCGGCGGTAAAAATAACGAGATCTCGCTACCGCTTGAGCTTGTAAAAGAGAATTTAAAGCAAAATTTCGGGCTGTTTTAGCCAATTTTTTGAAAAATGGAAGGCAAAATTTGATACGAATCAAACCGAAATTTGACAGCTTAAATTCTAAAAAACTTACACAAAAACATAAAGATGATAAACAAATCTAACGCCCAAATCTGCGGTATCGACGAAGCCGGTCGCGGCGCGCTGGCAGGGCCTTTGGCAGTAGCCGCATGCGTACTAAAGCGCGAGATAGCGGGCCTAAACGACTCAAAAAAACTGACTGAAAAGCGGCGTGAGCGGCTGTTTCGCGAGATCATCAAAAACTCGGAATTTCTTATCGTATATTTTTCAAACGAGCAAATCGACGAGCTAGGTCTTAGCGAGTGCCTCAGACGCGCGCTGCGGCTGTTTAAGGCGCATTTTGCGGGCTGCGAGCTGCTCTACGACGGCAACGCAAACTACGGCACGGGCGTAAAAACCATGGTCGGAGCCGACGGCAAAGTCGCGCAGGTGAGCGCAGCCAGCATCCTAGCCAAAGTAAGCCGCGACGCGCTGATGAGGGCGTGGGACGGCGTGTATACGGACTACGGATACGGCACGCACAAGGGCTACGGCACGAAAGCGCATCTAGACGCAATCGCGGGGCTTGGCGACTCGCCACTGCAAAGACGCAGCTTTCGCGTAAAAAGCTTTGAACGCGGGCTGTTTGATGAGTAAATTTGACTTTGCGTAGCCTTGTTTTGTAAAGTAGATTGAACATTTGCGCGACGATAAATTATACGAATTTTACGCATAAACGTCAAAAAACTAAAACTGGAATGTCTTTAAATTTAACTGTTTTATCGGCGACCTTATGAGTGACCGAGTTATGCGATACGGCCTAATTGCCGAATTGATTTTACAAGAAAACAAGAGTAAATTTGATATTTACGCACGCTTGTCGCAATGCCGTTGACCTCAGGGCGACCACCGCTTGGCGTAGCGGTAAAACTCTAAATTTTAGTTAAAAATCCCGCAAATTTAAACGCAAAAATGAAGCAAATTTGGCTTATTTCGCAGGAGATGTTTTTAGAGATCTATAAAATTCATTGCAAACGCCATCAACCGACTCGTCCGCATAAATATCGTGCCAAGGTTTAGATTTTCGTGCCTTGTAGTCTGTTTGGCAAGTATTTTTAGGATGTACTTTTTCTTGCCGTTAGGGTTAGAGTCTAAATTTGTGCACTCCTAGCTCTTCGCCGCGTTCTATTTTCTATGATTTCTTGCATAAATTTTAGATATTTTATAGCGTCAGCGAGTAAATTTTCTAAGTAGCAACGCGAGATGTTTTTTATATCAAATATGTCCGTTACGCCATTTTTCTCGCCGTTTATATCATAAATATAAATTCGCCAAACGTCTTTGCCGCGCGCGAAAATGTCCGATTTTTTATAAATTTCACGGCGTGATTTTACGTATTTTTAGTCGAAATTTGTAGCCGACTTGCCCAAACGTGCGCAAAAATCATCGCAAATTTCACGCACGGAGCGTCCGTTTTGCTACGCTTCGTTTGGGGCACGGTTTATCTTGGAGTTAGCCGTAAATTTTCTTTAAATTCGCAAGATTTGCGCTCAAATTTAAAAGCATCATATCGGCTGTTACGAGCCTTGCCATTGCGGTGGCTACGACGCTACCGCGCACTCCGATACACGGGTCATGCCGTCCGCGCAGCTCGCAGATGACGTCCTCGCCGCGCACGTTTTGCGTCGGCTGAGATAAAAATATCGACGGGGTCGGCTTAAAATGCGTCTTTATCACGACCTCTTGTCCGCTCGTCATACCGCCCAGTGTTCCGCCCGCGTGATTTGAGACAAAGCCGAATTCGTCGTTCAAATTTGAGTCGCGGTAAGCGCTTTTAAATTCGTTAAATTTGCCGCCGTTTGAATTTGACCGCTCGTCCGCACCGTCAAGAGCATGGTTATCCACACTCAAATTTACGCCCGCATACGTAGCGCACATCGAGTCGTTATTTTGGCTACCGCGCATCTTGCTCGCGTTTACGCCCTCGCCGATCTCTACGGCTTTGACGCCGTTTATGCCCATCATCGCAGCTGCGATCATTGCGTCAAATTTATAGTATAACCCCTCGCCAAGCCCGGCCGGTGCACCGCGGATAACAGTGACGACGCTAGCTCCGATGCTGTCGTGCTCCTGCTTAGCTTTTAGGATTTCCTCTTTCATCGCTTCTTCGTTGCCTAGCGAAAATATCTCCGAGCGCGCCGCGAGATCAAAGTCTAACCGCTCGCCGCACGAAATTTCGCCCACGCTAGCCACTCCGCTTTGTACGCTGACGCCAAACTCATTTAGTAAAATTTGAGCTATCGCTCCGCCCGCCACGCGCACGGCCGTCTCTCTAGCCGAGCTGCGTCCGCCGCCCCTGTGGTCGCGGATGCCGAATTTTCGGTAGTATGCATAGTCGGCGTGCCCGGGGCGAAAGAGCTCGCGTAAATTTTCATAATCGCCCGATTTTTGATTTTCGTTTCGGATGATAAAGCCGATCGGGGTGCCCGTGCTGACACCTTCAAACACGCCGCTTAAAATCTCCACACAGTCGCCCTCATTCCTTGCCGTGGCAAATTTCGAGGTGCCCGGCTTTCGCTTATCAAGCTCGCTTTGGATAAAATTTAAATCGATACGCACGCCTGCGGGAAAGCCGTCTAGCACGCCGCCGATCGCCGCTGCATGACTCTCGCCAAACGTCGTTAGCATCAGTTTGCGTCCGAAGGTGTTCACTTGCCCTCTCCCAAAATCTCAAGCGCGGTTTTAGCTGCTTTTTGCTCGGCTTCTTTTTTGCTTTTGCCCGCAGCTCGCGAGATCTCGCGCTCGTTTAGCATCAGCGCGATCTCAAATTCCTTCTTGTGATCGGGACCTTTTGAGCCCACCAGCACGTATTTTGGTATCTCGGCGAAGCGCGCTTGAGTGAGCTCTTGCAGTGCGGTTTTATAGTCTTTTACCATGCGGTCGAAATTTATATCGGGGTAGCATCTCTCAAAGGCCTTTAGGCTAGCTGCGCGCACGGCGTCAAAGCCGCTTTCTAGGTAGATCGCGCCCATTAACGCCTCAAATGCGTCCGATAAGATCGATGCTTTTGCCCGTCCGCCGTTGTGCTCCTCGGCCGGCGAGATATTGATGAGTTGGCCTAAATTTAGATATTTGGCGAGCTCGGCAAAGCTTTTTTCATTTACGAGCGCGGCGCGTAGTTTGCTTAAATCGCCTTCGCTTAGGCGCGAAAATTTGTGAAAAAGATAATCCCCGATCACCAGATCCATAACCGCATCGCCCAAAAACTCAAGCCTCTCGTTGTTTGCGCCGCCTTTTACGCTTTTATGCGTGAGCGCGGTTTTTAGTAGCTTTTCGTCTTTAAATTTATAACCTAATTTCTCTTCCAAATTTCGCATTATTCGCCTTTTAAGCTATTTTTTATCTTTACGGCTTGTTCGCGCGCCATCTCATCGCAAAGCTCGTTTTGCGGGTGCCCGGCGTGGCCTTTGACCCAGATCGCCTCGACCTCGTGCGGTTCGCTAGCGACCAGATACTCCTGCCACAGCGGGACGTTTTTTACGTTTTTAAAACTTTTCTTCACCCAACCCTCTAGCCACGTATTTACGGCGTTTGCAACGTATGAGCTGTCGGTGTAGAGCTTTACGCGGCAGGGCTGCTTTAGCGCTTTTAACCCCTCGATTGCCGCTCGCAGTTCCATTTGATTATTTGTAGTGTGCGCCTCGCCGCCGCTTGCCGTTTTTTTGTGCTCACCGTACTCTAGGATGTACGCCCAGCCGCCGGGGCCGGGGTTGTCCAGGCACGAGCCGTCGCTAAAAAGGCATACTGTTTTCATCGGATTTTTCCGTGATGTGAGGCAAAATTTGCACGCTGCCTAGCTCGCTACACATCGGACAGCGGTAAAAATGCATCGGAAAAGCGTTTTTACAGCTCTTGCAGACGTAGTTAAAGCTAAGCGCGGCCTTGTCGTAGTTTGCCGCTTTTAGCTTCTTTAAAACCTCTAGCTCAAAACCCAGCGGCGTGCCGTCCTCGTCGCTCAAGCCTTTGATGAAAAACAGGCTCTTATACTCGGGATCGGTTAAATTTACGGGCGAGTTTTGATAATAAACTAAGTCCAAAACATCCTCAAGCGGCGGGAAATCGGCAAAATCTTTAAGAGCCGAGCCGCTTAAATTTAACCTCTCCATCGCCATACGCCGCACTAGCGCAAATTCATCTTTTAGCGCTAAAATTTCGCCGATTTTAGCGGCCTCGTCTTTGCTTTTATCCGCTAAAATTTGCAGCGCCTTGATATACGCCGTCTGCGCTCTCACGTCGCTACCAAGCTCCTGCAGCGCGTCCAGAGCCTGCAACGCGCCCTCATAGTCTTTTAGTTTTTCGAAAATTATCGTTAGCGATTTTAGCGCGATTTGATTTCGCGGGGAGATTTTTAGCGCCTCTAAAAACACGCTCTTTGCGCGCTCTAAAAAGCCCGCCTTAAAATAAGTTTGACCAAGATCGGTGAAAATTTGCTCCTTTGCCACGCGGTTTTTAGCTCGCTGTAAAGCCACGGCATAGACGTTGATAGCCTTTTCAAAATACCCGCTTTTTGAAAACGTTCCCGCCAAAAAGCACATCGTAGCCGTATCTGCGCCCGAGTTTATCAAAAGCTGCTTGTTTTCGTCGCTAAGACCTTGAGATTTGCCAAATTTTTTCAAAAACCCCGCGATCTCCGCCTTTTCGTCCTTGCTCTTAAAAACGCCCCATGCGTAGCTAAAAACGGCGATCACGAGCACCGCGGCGACTAGCACCACGAGACCGAAAATCGGGTCTCTAAATTCGATAAAAAATATATCCAAAATGCCGCTTTCTAAAGTCAAATTTAACGCCGATTATAGCAAAACGATTGTATAATCTCGCTTATGATCGATCCAAAATCAATAGAAAGACTAAAAGCGCAAACCGATATCGTCGATGTCGTAGGGCACTATCTGCCGCTGAAAAAAAGCGGCGCGAACTTCGTGTGCGTCTGCCCGTTTCACGACGATAAAAACCCGAGCATGAGCGTGAGCCCGTCGCGCGGGATATTTCACTGCTTTTCGTGCAAGGCCGGCGGCGACGCGATCAAATTCGTGATGGACTACGAAAAGCTAAGCTACCCCGAAGCCGTCGAAAAGATCGCCGGACTGCAAAATTTCACGCTAAACTACGTGCGCGGCGGCGAACCGGCGAAAGAAAACAAGCACATCCTAGAAAACGCAAACGCCTTTTACCGCTCGCTGCTTTATAAAACGCCCGCAGCCGTCGAGTATTTGTACTCGCGCGGTATAACCGATGAGCTGATAGATAAATTTGAATTAGGTTTCGCACCCGAGAGCGCACAAACGATAAGGCTACTGCAAAACGAACAAATAGAACCCAAAGAAGCCCTAGAAGTCGGCATCGTAAAGCAAAACGAAAACGGCATCTACGCTAGCTTCATAAACCGTATCACCTTTCCCATCTACACGCATGCGGGGCGGCTGGCGGGCTTTGGCGGGCGCACGATCAGCGGCAACCCCGCTAAATACGTAAATTCGCCACAGTCCGCGGTCTTTGATAAATCAACGCTTTTTTACGGCTACCACCTGGCAAAGCGCGAAATTTTCACCAAAAATCAGATCATCATCACCGAAGGCTACATGGACGTCATCATGCTGCACAAGGCGGGCTTTAACAACGTCGTAGCCGTGCTTGGAACCGCGCTCACGACCAAGCACCTACCGCTTTTAAAGCGCGGCGAGATTAGCGTTATCTTATGCTTTGACGGCGACGATGCGGGCATAAACGCCGCGACGAAGTCCGCCCTGCTGCTCGCGCAAAACGAAATCGACGGTAGCGTCGTCATTATTGAGGGCGGCGCAGACCCCGCAGATATGGTCGTCGCAGGCAAGATAGAGTATCTGCGGCAAATTTTTGAAAGCGGCACGGAGATCGGCGAATTTTACATCAGGCATCTAGCTAGCGGCTTTGATCTATCGCGCCCCGTGCAAAAGCAAAAGGCGCTAGAAGCGATCCAGGCCTTTACGGCGAGTCTAAAACCCGTCGTCGCAAACTCCTACGTCCCACTCGTGGCTAAAATTTTAAATATAACCGAGGGATCGTTTTGGTTAACTAGAGGCGCAAATACGCAAGCCGCTCAGGAGCGCATGCAAGCCTACGAAATGCAAAATTTGGGCAAAAATCAGCGCGGGCGTAAAGACCCGCTCAAAATTCAAATTTTGAAAACTATGATAGAAAATCCAAAATTAAAAAAAATTATTTTAGAAAATTTAAAACCAGAGTATTTTTCATCCTACAGAGATATTTTTGAAGCTATTGCAAACGGCGCGACGCAAGACGAAGCTGTGGTTCGAGAAATAATATTTGAAAGCTACGATACCTTTAAAACCGAAGATGAAATTCTAAAAACCGCAAAAATTTTAAAAATAGAATTTTATAAAACAATGCAAGCAGACTACCTTGCTACCAAAATACCATATAATAAAAAAGAGGAAATATTGATAAAAATTGGAAAAATTTTACAAGGGTTAGAAAAATGAAAGCATTAGTTTTATTTAGCGGAGGGCTAGACAGCATGATCGCCATCAAGCTACTGACAACCCAAGGCATCGACGTTACGGCTGTGCACATCGATATCGGCTTTAGCGGCGACGAGAAAAAGGCGGAAATTTTACGCCGCCGCGCGAACGAAGCTGGAGCCGAGCTTAAAATAATCGATATCAGAAACGAATACCTGCGCGACGTGCTTTTTACGCCAAAGCACGGCTACGGCAAGCACTTTAACCCATGCATCGACTGCCACGGATATATGTTTAAAACCGCGCTTGCGATGATGCGCTCGGAGGGTGCGGACTTTATCGCGACGGGCGAAGTGATCGGTCAGCGTCCGATGAGTCAGAGACGCGACGCGATGGCGCAGGTCAAAAACGCTGCCGGCGACGAGGAGGACCTCATCCTGCGCCCGATGTCTGCGCAGCTGATGAAGCCCACAAAGCCCGAGCGCGAGGGTTGGGTCGATCGCAGCAAACTGCTCGCCATCAGCGGACGCGACCGCAAAAGGCAGCTCGCGCTCGCGAAGGAATTTGGCTTTAGCGAATACGAGACGCCCGGTGGCGGGTGCTTGCTCACGATCGAGAGCTTCGCGAATAAAATCAAAGATTTTATCAAATTTGACCCGGATATGACGAGCGCTGATATGCAGCTACTGCGCGTCGGACGCCATCTGCGCCTAACAAACGGCACCAAAATGGTCATCGGCCGCGACGAAAACGATAACGCCAAACTGCTAGCTCTAAATAATCCGAAATTTACGCAGATCAAATTTGACGGCGATATCGTGGGCGCGGTGAGCTTCGTGGACGCTAAATTTAACGAGGCTGACCTCGAGCTTGCCGTGCGGCTGGCGCTTGCCTACACTAGAGCGGATAAGCATACGGCGGTGCTAGCTAAGGTTGGCGAGCGCGAGATTTGCGTGAAGCCTTTTGAGAGCAAGCAGGCTGCGCAAGAGTTTTTCGTTAGTTAAATTTAGGAGCTTTAAATTTGCCTGTTTTGCGAAAACGGCAAAATTTAAAGCTAAAAATACTATCTTTCTTTGAAATTTGCCGTAGAATTTGCTACAAATTTTAGAGTCTGCGCACGGATAAATTTCAAATTTACAATACAAGCACTTTGTTTTTACCAGGCAAAATTTAATTTATCTTACGACGTAGCAAAATCAAAATGATTTTGGCTTTTATTTTATTTTGATATATTTTAAGTATAATTCTCATTTTAATATAATAATGAGAGTTTTTGCGATGGATTATCAAGGATTATTTTTATTGGCACAGTTTTTAAACGAGAGAAAAAAGGCGAGTCGTAAAGAGATAGCGGAGTTTTTATCACGCGAAACGGGTGCGAGTCTGAGCAAAACGGACGCGCTTTTAAGCGTCATAGCAAATAGCCCTAAAATTCAAGCTTTGCCGCAAGAAAAAAGGATCGTTTTAAAGACCTCGCGAGGGATTTACGAGATAAGCAAAGCCGGCGAAAAACTCCTAAAAAGCAAAAACGCTCAGCAAAATTTTGAAGCTTGGATTGACGACGTTTACGGCAAAACTGCGACGCAAAATTTACCCGCCCCCAAAACAAAAAAATACCTAAAAACCATCACCGCTCTCGTTGTCCACGAGATAAAAGACAAAATGATCGGCGAAGCGATCAAAAAGCCGATAGAGGCGATAAAAACGCTCGCGTTAAAGCTCATGAAAAAGCATAAATATTTAGGCAAATTTTATGCTTTTAGACACGTTTTTTTGGCGCTTTTGGCTGCCAGGATCGCGTTTGACGTCGTTAAATTCTTTAAAAATCGTAAGCTAGAAAAACTGCTTGCAGGCAATCAACCGGTAGGCTGTTAGCTAAGTTAACAGAAAATCATAAATTATTTATTGCAACTTTGTATTTTGTCGCCCGTCTATAATCAATCGCACAGCATACTAAGCCGCAAAAATTGATTACATCAAAACTCCAACGGAGTAAATTTTAACATCGAGGGGTGTTTGGAGCAAACGCGCGAGCTGGTGCGTTTCAAACTCCAACGGAGTAAATTTGGCATCTGACAATAAAAATGGCGCAAACACGGCAAAATCGTTGTTTAAAAAGCAATGCAAGCGTTTAAGCAAACGGCAAATTTTCAATAAATTTGTCAAGTCGTCAAAGTTTCGACAAAAGTTAGGGCACAGTTTGGGGCGCACTAAAATTGTTTTTACAAGTCAATTTTTTTAAGTTGATCTGTAAAAGTAATTGTGCCCAAAAATACAATATAAAATATTTATTTTATATTTTTTTATATCTATTACATATATTCTAAGCAATATCTAAGCAAATAAGGCATATAATTCTCTTATCAAAATAAAGGAGATAAAATGAAAAATCTGGAAGTATTCGGTCTTTTTCTTAAAGAAAAAGATTATCAATCATACAAACTATACGGGAGCCAAAGAAATGGCTATTCCATATACATAGACAACCAAAAAATAAGCGTTTCTGACGCCGATGCTGCGAAAGCCAAAAATGGGTATGTCTATTTTGACGGCGAAGTAGTAGAGCCAAAAATAGTCCATCTTTCTATAGATGAAATCGCCTCCGCAATGGGCGTAAGTCGCGTAGAAGCATTCACAAGAGGCGTAAAAACGCCTCTTTTCGATCGCGACAGCAATGCCCCCATAATCGACAAAGTCGAAGCTACTATCGAAATGATAGGCGAGAAAATGACGGAGTTTTTGCTAATCGAAAGATTTGACAGACTATCAAGCTTTGATCTCGAATCCTTGAAAAGAGGAAAGCGCTTTACTGGCTTTGTTGCGAAAGACAGCGAAAAAAAAGAACACGAGCTTTATGAGGGGGACGTTCTTGAAAGAATAGAAGATGGCACGATTGCAACCGTCGTTTATGAAAATAGTGAATTTTTTCTTGACTTCAAAAATGGCTCGAGAGAAAAAATGGGTAGTGGAGTTTATCACGACTACCGCTTTAAAAAATAAAAAAGATAAAAAATGACTCTAAAAGAAGTATCCGAGCTAACGGGCATACCATACCAGACGCTTTTAGGATGGAATAGCTCAAAAGGGGATTATAGAAAAAATTTGGTGCGCTTTTTAAAAGACACCGATCGCTCAATGCTTGTCAAGTATTTTCAATACAAGAAAAAGGATGAATTTAAAGACGATAATTAAGCGGTTGTTAAAGTAAATAAGTGTATTATTTTATTGATCGGGGGCTCTTTTATAGAGTTAAAATACAACTAACCCCCGCTCTTTTATTCTACTTATTTTTTATTTTAATAGTTGAATTTTTCCCTCTTACACCGCCAAAGCCCTATTTCTCCAGCCGTTGGCGTAAATCCTAAATTTCTGGTTTTTTTCAATCAGGCCGTTGTAGTATTGAAGCTCCGCCTGGTCGAATTGCTTGTCAAATCGCTCCTCGTCAAAGCGGTTTATGGCTGCTATCGTCTGGTCGCCTACTATGCCGTCATTTACTACGCCTACAAGTTGTTGCGCAACTCTCACGGCGGGTTTTATGCCGACATTTACGGCAAAAATAAACATTTCATTGCCCTTGATTTGGCTTTGTACTTCGTCAAGCCTCATGCGATCCCAATACGCCTCTTTGTAGAATGCTCGCACTTGCGCACGCAAATTCTCGCTAGAATACAAAGCACGAGATATTTTCTCGATGTTGCCGCCAAGAGCCACCGCGCCTAGTATCTCGTACCAGCCTTTCCAGTGCGGGTGGGCATCTTGGTATATTCCCATAAACGTCCACCCCTTTTCTGTTGGGTTTCTATCTAGTGCGTCCTCGGGCTTAGAAAACTCCAGCCTCATTAAAATTTGAAAAGCCTCGTTAAAATTTGCCATTTTTCGCTCCTTATGTTAATTCTGTTTAGTTTTTTTTAACACATTTTTCTGATGCGTTAAAATTTTCCTCAAAAAATGCCCTTTCTTTGTGCTCGCCCTTTTTGCCGATATTAAAGCCCTCGACGGGGCGGTGGTAGCCCATTACCCTAGACCATACAGTGCATTTTGTGCGCTGTGCTTGCACTGCTTGCAATATCTCGCTATTTGTCATCTTTCCACTCCTCGTGCCTAAAACTTCCGCCGTAGTCATCATAGTCGTAGCTATTGCCGTTTAGCCCCTCTATTTTCTTTTCTACGGCTTTATCTATCATCGCAGTAGCCCACTCCGCGCCCCGCCAAGCGAAAAATCCGCCGACGGCAAGCGAGAATTTAGGGGCTTGCGTAAAATAAAACGTCGTTTCATAAGCTAGCCAACATACAAACATCGAGCTAGCCGTGCCTACGACTAAATTTACAAGCCTTTGCGCGCCCTTTTTGCCGCTATTTGCCATATTCAGCAGTCCGCCTACTAGCCCCACCAAAATAACCCAAAAATAAAGCCCTATCTCCTCTATTACGTTGTCCATTATTGTCCTCTTACATCGTGACTAGCCACATTAGCAAGATTGACAAAACGATCTCGATAATAGCTTTCTTACTTAGCCAAAATTTCTTAGCTTTAATTACCAGCTCGCTCATTTCGCGCATCCTTTTAAAAGCCCATCTGCCGCCACGGCATACTCCATAAGCTCCTTAAACGTCTGCGGATCGTTTGGGTCGTATTCGGGCGGCGTAGGCAAATCCTTGCGCTCTATGCAGGCTACGGGCGTTTTTACCTCTTTATACTCCGTACGGGCGATGATTTGCGGCTCTTTGCCCGCACACCCGGCTAGCATTAGCGCGCAAGCTAGCACGCATAAGGTTTGAGTATTTCTCATCTTACCCCCTTAAATGCCTTAGCCGCTACGCTTGCTGCGTCCTCGTAAAATTTCAGTTTTTCTTGACACTGCGCATCTTTAGCAGGCGCGACTAGTTTTTCAAATCTTGCCTTTGCTTGTTTGGCTTCTTTGATAGCGTCTTGCTTTTTTGCCTCCAGCGCCTCAAATTTAGCGTTTTGAAAATCTATGCGCATATTGCACTCGCCCAAATTTGCCGCATAAATTTGGCTTTCCGCCTCTTTGAGGGCTAGCTTCGTTTGCTCTTTTTCTAGCTTGTCTTTAGCGTTTTGCGTTTCGGCTTTTGCACTACTTAGTGCGCCGTTTAGCCGCCAAATTTCAAGCCCTGCGCCGCCTAGAGCTATCAGCAAAGCGACGCCCGCGGATATTAGAAATTTGATATTCAAAAACCCCATTTCACGCTCCTTTTAATAGTTTTATTGCGGCGGTGATGATTAGGATGGCCGCCGCAATCAGTACGAATTTCTTTGTTGATACATTCATTCTTTGACCTTTCTCATGGGGTGAAACGCCCAAACTGTCTTTAGCACCTTTTTATCCTCGCCCTCTGTGTATTCGCTCCAGTTTGACGCGTTCGCGCCGGCTATATCCATGAGCTTCCAGCCGACATAGATTCTGATATAAAAGCGTTTGCACCACCTAATCGTGCGGTAATAGCCGAAACGCTCGCGTCCGTCTTTGAGTCTGCACTCTACCTTGCACCACGAGCTTGCTTTGCCGCCGTTTGACGTGACGGACGGATCTCCGAACGTTTTGATGGAGGCAGGGTCTATTTGGCTTGTCTTGACGCCGAGGTATTTCACGCAAAAATACCCGATCCGGTTTCGCAGTAACCAGCAAAGACGGGCGAAATAAGTTCGGTTTTTTGGAGGCGGGAAGTGATCCCGTCTCCACCCGCCGTCGCCGTTTATAGCGGCGCTTTGTCCGTCATAAAAATCGTCCGCATCCTCAAACCAACGAAAGTAGCGCGGCAGATGATCGTCGTTTTCTTTCACAAAAAGTAGCGCAATCGGCACTACGAAAAAGGCCAAAATTTCAAGCGGAAGCTCGATAGCGAAATTTTTGGCTACTTGTAGCCATTGTTTTAGGGTGGGTTTCATCAGCTACTCCTTTATCTCGATTATGTTGTCTTGTATAAACTCCGTAATAACAACGTTCTCGCCGTCAAACGCGTAGTGAGTATAGCCCTCTATCCAGCCCGTTTCAAGATCGACTGGGCAAAATAGCCCCTGTATGCCCGTTTTGTTAAAAATCCTTAAATTTGTCTCGCCGTTACCCGCAACAATTGGTGAGACATTTACGAGCGCTTTTCCTGTAGGCACGGTTTTGCCGGCGACGAGACCAGGCGAACTGCTGTTGTATTTAAGACTCCCGTCGGCATAATCGTAAAAGGCGCTTCCCCCCGCTAGCCCGCCGTAATAACACCCCGCACTAGGGGCAAATGAGATATTGGGCGTAATAAATTCCCACCCGTCGTCTTTTAAAACGCAGACAGAAATAGTGTTGGCGCCGCAAAAGGCTAGTGTCTCGTTTTCTAACTTGCAAAAGCCTAGACTCACGGGTGTAACCTTAGCCGTTTGTTCTTGCCCGCCAGGATATGTTTTGGGAGGTTTTACCAAATTTAGCGTTTTTTCTTTTAGATTTATTAGCCAGATATTGGCGGCTGGCCCGTCCATATACCCGTTACTGTCTTTTGGGTAGACTATAATTCTGCTTTCGTCTAGCTTTACTATTAGCCAGCCCTTAGCCGCCCCATTAAACTGTTCTTGAGATACGTTTCTTGTTCTTACGACTTGCGATTTAACGCTAAAAGTTTTTGGCCTAAATGCAAACTGTTTAGCGTCTGTTTTAAAATACTCTTTCATCTTATTCTCCTTTGTAATTTGCGCCGGTTAGATATTTGGCAGGGATTTTTGTAACGCCGTCCGCAAAAACGATATACGTGTATCCATCCTCGACGTAAGCGCTTAACGGCTTCTTGTTAGGCGACAATAAAACGCCCCTGTTGCCACTCTCGACGTCGTAAATAACCCACGCGCGACCGCCTGTGCCGCTTACGGGATAAGCTCTTTGCAATAAATAAGGCGTGCCGCCCAAAAATCCTAAAATTTCTCCGTAAATACGTATAGATTTTACCGTGCCGTCTGCTTTAATAAGCGCGTTTTTAGAGAGCAAAAAATCCTTATAAAAAGGCATATAAGTTTCTGAGTTTGAGTATTCAGGGTTCCTCGCAGGTAGCCCAACGCCCGTTATTTCGCTAATACCAGTATTCGTGATTTTATACGTCTTTAGCGGCGCCTTATATTTGTTAATTACTAAAACGTCGTGGAATACATAGCTGCTGCTAATATCCGCGACACTCGTTTTGTAAAGATATTTCAGGACCTTGTCGTCGCCGCTAAGCCCGAACACCGCTACGCCGTCGCCATTTAGACGAAAAAGTACGAATTTGCCGGCGACGCTATCAACTTTATTACTCGCGCTTATGCTTACGCCGTCTGGGTTGGTAGTATTTAAATACGTCGTAGTGCCGTCTCGTTTGTATATGGTGCCGTTATTTACTATGGCGGCTATTACCTCCCCTGCACCGTCTAAAATAGCCGTAATCCTTTCAGAACTAGAAACGTAATAGTTGTTTTTTATCCTATTGTCCAGATTAGGGTAAACCGTATAAAACCCAATGGCTTTATCTAGCCCTAACGCCCAGTCTTTAAAAAACCGTGCGCGAATATTGTCAGCCCAGCCCGCGCGTGACTGCTCCATATAATCCCACATCGCAAGGTCGCTCTCGTAAGCAGACGGCATAGCTCCGCTCATGGCCGCAGTTCTTATCTCTTTGCCGGTTTGGTCTAGTTCTTGAGTTATGTCTGCGCTCAAAGCTTCGTTTAGCTCTACGATTTTCTTGCTCGAGTAGGTTTTCGTCTCGCTTTGCGCCGTATCGTCGATGAAGCCGTCTTTTACGATACTCTTCATATCTTGTAGGGCTTGCGTAGCCGTTTGTAGCTCTGTTTTTGTCTGTTCGGCGGCTTGTTCGCTTTGCCTTGCCGCTTGCGCGCTACTTTGGGCTGCGGCCGCGATAATCGCGAGCGCTTCTTGCGCGCTTTGCTTGATTTCTTGCGTTTGCGTCTTGATTTGCTCTGCCGCTTGCGCGCTACTTTCAGCCTCGCTTGCGCTTCTTGCCGCCGCTTCTTTTGCTTCGCTTGCCGTTTGCGCGGACGCTTGTGCGGCATCTTTTGCGCTTTGGGCGGTAGCGCTTGCGTCCTCGCTTCTTTGCGCGTTTGTTTCCGCTTCCTCAGCTAAAGCGTTTGCTTGGTCTCTAAAAGGCTCTAAAGCCGCTACGAATGCGTTCGCTTCGGTGTTGAACCTCGCAGACCTTTGCGTGCTTGGCGCAGTAGGTAGCTCCGAAATTTGTTTTGCCATTAGATTACTCCTTCTATGTTTAGGTTTAGCTCGCTAGTTTCCAAGTTCATTATCGTTATGCTCGCGTCTTTTGCCGCGCCGAATACGCTTAGGCACTCGTATCCGTCCTCTCTCTCGTCGCCGATGAAAAGATTTAGTTCGCCCGCGGCTTTTTGCAATGTTTTGTTCACGAAGTCCACCTGCGAGCTAGGCACTATGATTTTGGCCGACACGTATTTTGCCGTCTTGCCTTTTCTCATCCTGGTATTGCCCCAGTCGTCGGTTATTTTTTTCGAGTAGTCGAGGTTTGATACTTCGGGTTCCCCAACGGTTCTGCCTAGAAAAACCTTTTTGCCGACGACTAGATGCCCGAGATTTGCGCCCTTTTCGTTCGGCTCTATTTCGATTTTGATTTGCCCGCCGTAGTCTACGTCGCCCACGCTCCACACGTCGTTGCGATACGAAAAACTGCCGCCGAAAAAGTACTGCCACCAGTTGATTACGACGTCTCGCACCGTGAGTTCTTTTTCAAATATGACCGCGTCGTTTCTATCTCGCACGGTTATTTTTCTGCCGTCCGTGTTGAAAAACGCAAACGAATTTACAAAGCCGTCGGGGATATTTAGCGTCAAATTTAAGGCCGTCGCGCTTTTGGTTTGAGTATTCACATACTCATCCTCAAATCTCTTTGGGTTTATTGCACCCATATCTACCCACTCATCCACCGTCTGCGTCGGGTTTTTCTCGCCTTTGTTGGCTTTGGCGCAAACATAAATTCTGTCCCCAAAAACTCGCTTGTCGTCGGGTAGATAGTTTACCCCCGCCTGCCACATCGGAGTGGTCTCCGCAGGCGCATTGTTCGCCGTTACTACATATCTTACGCGTTCTACCAGAGTCATTACACAGCCTTTACCAGAAATTCCGTGCCATTTGTCACGTCTTTTAGTACCATAGTTCCCTCCCTCGTGTTTTTGTTAATTTCTTTCATTAAGCCCACACCCTCGCGCATTAGGCTTACTAGCTCGCTATTATCCCCGCCTATTATCTGCGCTCTTACTGCGCCGTTTTTAAGCGGTATGACCGCCTCTGCTCCTGCTTCGCCTATTAGCGCGCGGGTAGGACGAGTCACAATGCCGCCTTCGGCGTAAGGTTTTAACCCTTGGCGTTTGCTCCACTCGATGAAGTCTTGTTTTGAGTTGCCGCCCGTGACGGCTCTAGCCGTGGCTTCTATCTGCGCTCGTAGTTGTTCCTTTGATAGCCCCTCTAGCTGCGCTTTTCGCTTCCATGCATCCAGTCCGCCTTGCTCTACGCTGCGGCCTAGCACGTCTTTGTAGATAGCGTTTATGTCGCGGTCTAGTTGCGAACTTAGCACGGCGCCGTTTGCGGTTACCGCGCCGTTATTTACGTTGGCTATCGCCCCGGCATAATTTGGCACCGCCTTGCCCTCTTTTAGCGAGCTCAGAGTCTCTTTTAAGTACTTCACTATCGGGCTATCGCTGCCTAGTAGTAGCTCCATAGCGTTTATTTGATCGTTCGCGCCTTTTATTAGAGCTTCTTTTTGCGCTTCAAGAGCCGAAAGCTGCGAATTTGAGCTACTATTTAGCAGCCCCTCTAGGCGTTTGATTTGGCGATTGATGTCATCGAGGCTAGCCGCTCCGGTTATGCCTTCGATTTCGCTCGCCATTTTGAGGATAGACAGCTTATACTCGGCATAGCTGCCTGCGGTTTGCTTTAGGTATTGCTCCTGCTTGGCTACCGCCGTGTTTAGGTTTTCATATGCCGTGCTATCATAGTCTTTGGCGTTGTAGGCAATTCTCGCGCGCTCTAAGGCAAAGCGGTAGTTTAGCTCGCTCGTACTGCTATCTATTACGCTATCTCGTAGCTTTTGCGCCGTCTGCGCTATTTTTTCAAGTACGCTTTTTTGCTTGTTTAGCAAATTTAGCTGTTCGCGTTGCAAATTTAGGGTATTTTGCGCGGCCTCGGCTAGTTTTAGCGCGGCGATTTGTTTTGTGATCGCCTCAATGTCGCTAAAGCTCTTTAGCCATACGTCGCGACCACCGTTTGACGCCGTGAATGTTCTGTACTCGGCGGCTAGTTTGACAAGCTCCGCCCTCATTTCGACGTTTCCGGTAGAGAGAAACTCTTGCAGTTTTGCCGATCCCATATCGTGGAAATACTTTGCCCATACTCTAGGATCGTTTGAGCTGCCGATTTTTGCGACATCTGATTTTTCTTTGTCATCCAAATCGCTCTCTAGCGCGCCCGCGATATTTCGTAGGCGGGTGTAGATGTTTTGCAAAGTTAAAAAGTTCGTATCGAAACCTAACGCTTGATAAAATCCGCCTTGCGTGCTTGCTATGCTTTGAGTGAAATTTACTACCGCCTTTGTATATTCGTCTTGCGCCTTTTTGGCTGCCTCGTAGGCTTTGACTAGGCCGTTTAGGCTGTCTACGTTTGATTTCGTGAAGTCTGACGCGATCGCTTTGCGGTATGCCTGCGCCATACGCTCTACGCTAAGGTCTGCTATGCTTCCCATTTCTTTTGGTATGTCAAGCTTAAGCGCTTCGGCTGCGTCCGTGAAGCTTTCAAAGGCTTGACGCATTGAAATTTCAACCTGCTTGATAGGATTTCTCACGCTGAGGAGCTCAAGGCTCTTGTAGCTATCCGCGATCGCGCCTAGGCTCTCGCTCATTAGCTCGATGACCTTTTTGTTCGCTTTCTTCGCTTGCTCCTCCCAGTCTTTCCACATTCTGGAAAACTCGGGATTGTCCACCAATCTTTGATTTTTGTTGGTCTCGTCTTTGCTCAAATTTAGCAGGTCGTCTATCTTGCGTGAGCTTTTGAGCCCGAATATGTTGCCGTCGCTAGCCTTGCCAAACTCGTCTCTCATACCGCGCGCCATATCGTCTATCGCGCCCAGGCCTGCTTTATTCATCGCCTTGCTGATCGCGTCGTCAAGCGGTTTGGTTATGCGGTTTATTATGCTTGAGGGGCTAAATTTCATAGCCTTTTCAAATACGCCGCCTATCTTGCCTAGCAAGCCTTTTCGCTTCTTGCCGCCGCTTTCGGTCACTTCCGCCCACATCTGTTCGGATTGACCCGTCATTGAGCGAAGTATCGCTTTTGCTAGACCATCGTTTGCTAGGCTTTCGCCGCTATACTTGCCTGATTTTAGAGTTAGGCTCGCCAAAGCTCCCGCGCGGCTCGCCATTCTGCTCATAGAGCGAAGCTGCGCGCCGATCTCTCTCATAGAGGTATCGTCTAGGTCGCTCATTTCAGTCCAGCTTTTCTTTGAGAACCAGCCTTTCTTTTGCATATCCACGTACGAGCGGATGTTTTGGTTGCTTAGCGCGTCGCCCGCGGTTATGTCTTGCAACACCGAAATGCCGCTACCGGTCGCCTTTTTCTTTCCAAACGCTCCGCCTATTAGCGCACCCGCTACCGCGCCTATGACCGCACCCCAAGGACCCATAGACGATCCCGCTTTCATACCAGCTATCAGACCGCCCGCGGCTCCTCCGAGAGCTCCGCCCGTGCTAGCGTATGTATTTGCCTTGAATAGCTTGTCTCCCAAATACCCTATACCGTACCCGAGAGCCGCTCCGCCAAATGCAGAACCCGCCATATACGGAGCAGTGCCGGCGCCGCTAAACTGCGTAGCCGTCAAGGCGCCTTTCACGCCCGTTCCGAAACCGTATACGCCTTGGCCTAGCCCCGCGTATCCGTGCATAGATAGCCAGCTAGCAGCATTTAGCGCAGGCGTACTCGTAAAGCTAGATATAAAGCCCGTATATCCGCTAGTTAGCAAAGAGTATGCGCTTTGCAAATTTGACACCGAGCTAAGCAGGCTAGTCGTGCTTTTATCCAGAGCATCCGCGCCTCTTAAAATTTGCCCCGTGCTGCTAAGCTCTACAGTGGTGCCGCCGACTGACCCTATCCAGCCGCCGCTGTCGTTTTTGGCTAGACCCAAATTTGAGGCGATAGAGGCCAAATTTGAGCCGCCGCCAAGCAATGCCCCAAAGCCGCCTGCTAGTCCTTGCGACAATACGCGCGCATACGGGCTAATCAGATCGCGCATTAGGTTTGTGCCGATGTCTTTGAGGGCTGTTTTAAGCGATTTCGTCTTGCCGATAAAGAAATTAAAAAAGCCGTCATCGACGGTCTTTGACATACTTGAAACGGTATCCGCCCAGCTGTTTTTGATGTCTTTAAAGGCGGTTTTTGTGTGTTTGTTAAATTTGCCTAGGTAGTTGCTCTTATACGTATTTAGCCACTTCTTGGCTTTTTCTTCCCCGTATTTCTCTACGTAGTCCAGATAGTCTTTGTTTATTTTTTGGCGTTCGATTTTCCAAGCTTCCTCATATTCGCCCAAATCCTCGAGAAATTTCTGATACTTCTCTTCTTTTTTGTTAAGTTCGTCTTGGTAGGCCTTTAGGTCGTTGTTAGCCTGTTCGGTTTGTAGCTTATCTAGCAACTCTTTTTGAACCCTTAACGCATCTTTTGCGTTTACGCCTGCTTTTATCCATTGCTCGGTTTTTTGTTTGATGGCATAAATTTTCTTTTCGTATTCATCCATGCCCGCTTGCGCCATTTCCGATAGCGCGCGATTTAGGGCGCTAATTTGCTCTTTTGTCTTGCCGGCTTGCGTGCCGGTCTTTTTTACGACTTTTTCTATGCGCTCGAATTTTCCATCAATCTTTGGCACGGCGTTTGCCGTAGTGTCCTCGGCTATGTCTTTTAGCAGTCCTTTCATTGTTTCTTGGGTTAGGCTGATTTGCTCATCTAGCTCTTTGCGGTGCTTCATAAGTCCGTCAGATATATTAGTAGAAATATCTATGCGCCCAAATCTAGTCTCGCCGCCCCACAAGGAAGCTATCGAGTTATACGATTCCTCTGCTTCGGCGATCATAGAATTTAGCCCGTTAGATAGCGTGGTGGTAGCCGTGTCGATTGCTAAAGCTATCGCGGTAGGTATTGCGCTAAATACGTTATCTACGGCAAGCCCTAGCCAAATGACTGCCGTACCCATGAGCTGAAAACTACGATATACGTCAAGCCCGAATTCTACAATATCGCTGCGATTATCTTTTATCCAATCGGCTAGGGTTTCTAACCCTTGACTCATTCCGCCCGTCGCGCCTGCAGCCTTATCAAATTCCGCCACTAAAAGCGACATCTCGGTCTTTAGGTCGGTAAACGCATCGCCGACTGTTACGGGCATTTGAGCGGCGTCCTTGCTGATTTGTTCATTCATCTTTAAGAGAGCGTCCGACACTGCCTCGGCGGTTAGCTTGCCTTGGCTGGCAAGCTCTTTTAGCTTTCCAATCGGTACGCCTAGTCCGTCGGCAAAATATCTCATAAGAGTCGGGCTAGCCTCGGCGATAGAGTTAAACTCGTCGCCTTTTAGCGCGCCGCTACCCATAGCTTGACCGAATTGCTTTATCGCCGCTGCCGCTTCCTCTGCGCTAGCACCGCCTAATTGTAAGGCCTTGGTAAAACTTGAAGTTACTTTGTTTATTTCATCGGTGCTTTTGCCGAGGTCTTTAAGCGCGGGGGCAAGTTTAACGTATAGGTCGGTAGTGTCTTTTATATCGGCGTGAGCATCTCTAGCGATAGCGTGTAGGGCTTTTTGCTGCGCGGCAAACTCCGCCATTGAGTCCGTCGCTTTTTTTAGGCGAGCGTCCATCAGGCTCATACTATCCGAGACTTGTATAAACTCGCGTACTATCATAGAGCCCGCAACTGCTCCGATAGCCGTTTTTAGGGTAGTAAACGCGCCTGATAGCCGCGTCGCCGCGCCCTCGACTCTTCTGGCTTCGTCTCTTATTCTATTTAAATCGCTTTCTAGCCTGTCCGCGCCCTCGACTCTGGCGCTAACGATCAAGCTTGCGGTTTCGGTCATAATTCGCCCCTTTTTTAATCTAGGGCAAATTGTATATGAAATTTAAGAGGGCGTTGGTTTTAGAAAAAATGGGGTAAAATAACTAGAATTTTTAATCTTTTAGGAGTTATTATGAAAAAACTATTGTTGTTGGTTTTAATGGCTGGGCTAGCGTTTGGAGAGTGTAGAAAGCTTGAAGAAATAGACAAAATGACGGACGAAACAATAGTAAGCTTTGTTTGTAGCAATACCTCTGAGACTGGGGGCATAGCTTTTATGTCGGACGAAAGCGGTAGGCCTGATTTTAGCCCCCAAAAAAACATTAGCAAAACAGCTGGAGATGGGTATAAAATTATGGTTATTGCACCAAGCCCAATTCACATAGATAAGAAAGTCGGCAATGCAAACGCTAGTAAGATAAAAATCAGAATAGACAAAAATAAGGCGTATGAAACACAAATTGCACTAGCACAACCAAGATCAGGGTTTTTGTTTTGGCTAACAAAAGAGCAAGTTGACGAATTAAAAACTGCAAAGACGGTTCTCGTGCAATACCGTGATTACCTACAACAAAATGTAATTATTGAAATTGATATGGCCGGGTTTGACAATTTTTATAGAGAATAACGAGATTTTAAGATAATATTAGCCCCTTAACTGGGGCTACTGCTTAAATTTATCAAGTATGGCTTTAAAAGATTTTGGGCTAAATTCGCCTTCATACGGCGCATAAGCTAGCTTGTCGGTGTTGTTTCGCTCGCTACAATAAACTACGCTTAGCTTTTGCAGCGTGATTATTTCCCATGGGCTAAATTTAGCGCCCGTTAGATCGCAGTATGCTTTTATTTCTTGATAATCTAACGGCACCGCGCCGTAACCGCCGCTTCTAGCGAAATTTAACTCCGATAAGGCGTTTATTAGATGTTCGCCCCAAGTTAGGGGCGGATAAACTTGCTCGCGCGTCGCCCCGCGACACTCTTTGGCGTCATCGGGCGTCGTGCTATAAAAGGCAAACTGCCGCACCCATAGCGACAGCTCGTTCTCTACTTTTTTAAGAAGTTCTTAGCGTCCTCCGTAAAGCGCTCCACTTGACCCGCAATGATCGGGTAGCTCTCATATACGCGCACGGCTTCCTCTCGGCTAAATTTAAGCTCTTTTTCGCCCTCGCTGATGCCTTTCCAGCCCACGGTAAGCGCTGCTAGTATCTGGCTTTGAGATTTGGCTAGAGTGCCGTCGGCATTAGTTTTTCTAAGGGTTTCAAGGAATACCTCGCGCCCTTTTTTACCATGGAAGCTTAGCACCTTGATCTTGATGTCGGTCGGTTTGTTATCAAGATCGAGTATGGTTAGCTCAACGCCCGTTTCGCCCGCTGAAATATCAAAATTCTTTAAGTCCATTTTTTACCTTTTACGCCGAGGCGGGAATTAGTTTATCAAGACGGGTTATTTTGATAACGGCAGGCACGCGTATAACGTCGCCTTTATTAATCGTTATGCCCGTTTTGGTGTTGATAAATTCGCCCGTGATGTATGACGGATGCTTATTCGCTCCGGTGGCCGGCTCGTCGTCGCCCACTATGATAAACTGCTTGCGCTGTTTTTTGTCAAACATTTCGCTTAGCTCGGTTACGCCGTTGTCTTGGCCTGCTTTATAAAAAAGCTTTAGTTCCGTTTCGCCGTAGCTTACCGAGCCTTGTGATACCGCGACCGCATCCTCGTCTATACATTTGTATTCGGTGGTTTCGCGGGTTTTTGTAAAGTCGCCCAGATCCTCCAAATACGCTATGCGTTTTGTTTGCCCGCTAGTAGCTAGCGCCGTTTTGATTTTCGTCGCGTCGCCTAAATCGACGCTAGTATCGCAAATGTAAAATTTGGTAAGTTGCGCGTCGGTGACTTCAAGATTTGCTGCCATTTTTACTCCTTGTAAGATTTAAAATAAATAGAAACGGCCACGCCGTAGCGATCGCCGTCAACGCCTAGTATATTTATCTCCGCCGGGCGGTAAATATACGTCTTAACGCCTGCGTGTTCAAATTTTGCCCCTACGCTAAAGGCTCTTTCGTAAAGGCTTGCCCGCCCTAAAACGTCTTTGACGCCTTTGCCGGCGGGGTAGCGTAAGGTTATCTGAAACACGCCTAATACTTCTGAAATACTATCATCAATTACGGCCGCCTCTGGTTTGGCGGGCAAAAAATGTAGTTGCTGGTAAGGCTCGTTTGCTCTTGGCTTAAACGTTGTATTTTCAAAAGCCGTGTCAATAGCGGGAGCAACAGCCAAAACCGCTTTTTCTAAAGCCTGCCTAATTCGTAGCATTAGCCGCCCTTTTTACGATTTGTTTCCAGCGGATAGCATTGCGCCTTACCATACCTTGCGGGGCTTTTACCTTACTCCACCCCTCAAATTCTATGCGAAAGACATAAGGCAAATTATTCGTAAAATAAAAGGTTTTATCTAGCGCTAGCTGATTGCTTACGAAGCTATTAGCCCTATCTCCCGCCTCATTTGCGGTCGCTTCAGTCGTCTGCTCGCTAGCCGCGCCCACGCTAGGAAACCAATTATTTTTAAGCCTACCCGTATCTACCGGCGTATCGCTGATGATGTCCGAGGTTAGGTCGATGACTGATTTTTTAAAGATTTTTAGCACTTTTTCTTGAGCCTTTGCGCTAAAGTTCTCTATCTGCCTCTCTATCATTTCGCCACCCCGATTAGTTGATGTAGCGCCACATCCTCGCCGCCCCATACCGCGTCGTTGTATTTGATAGTATAGGAGCAGTGAGGAAACTCTATTACGTCGTTGTTTTGCGGCATAAAAGGCAAAGATTTAGCGGCTATCAAGATCACGTTATCGCCCTCGTTTAATAAGCTTTTTTCTATTAAATTTGAGTAGCTTTTTGCGCTATCGATATACGCTTTTACTTTGTATTCGCTTGTTTGCTCGGTCATTCCGCCCGTTTCGGGGTCGTAAATTTGCCCGCTTTTGCGCTTATACGTGCCTACTTTGCCAAATTTTTCAAGCAATTTAAACGCTGTGTTCTTGGCTTTTTCGTTTAGCATCTTTCAACCCTCATTAACATTGCGTTTGCGGGTTTTAAAAACGGCTTCAAAAGGCTAGCCACGTAAGCGTATTTGGTAGCAGGGTCGGCATTTTGCGCATATTCTACCTCGATACTGCCTACTTTTTCTTTGGTGGTTAGCCGCTCGACGTCGCTCATTAGCTCGCCTGCGTTTGCCCTTATAGCCAGCTCGCACACGGCGGATTTAAACTTAGCAGGCATACCAAACGGCGAGCGCGGGAAACTCAAAGCCTGATCGGTTTTTAATCTCTCGCCTTGCCATTTGTCAAAATACACCGCTTCTAAGTAATCCGTCGCCTTGATAATAGCCGCCTCTTTGTCCGCGCTACCTAGCCCCGCCCACGTTTGGTTGCCGCGTGCCGAAAAATGCTCATCGGCAAACTCGACCGAAACGTAAGCGTTGGCATTAGCTAGCCCGGTGCCGTCCTCGGGTATCATTGTCCTAGCTTCTCTTTTATCGCGGCTTTAGTGCCGTCTGCATTGGTGTATTCAACGCTCAAATACGCCGCTAGCGACTTCAGCTCGCCCGCTTTTAACGTATCGAGCCTTGATATTAGCTCATCGTAATCGACTTCTTGCGTCGCGCCCTTTAAGGTCAAAGCGGGCGGGTCTTTTATGCCGTCGCCCTCGTCGAATTTAGCGTCGATGATTGTTAGCCCTCGATCTTTGGCTAGGGCTTTGACGTCCTCGTTATACTGAAACGTCGGGAATTCTACATACCATTTAGACATTTACCGCCTCCTAGTTTTTAGCCGCGTCGCCTATTAGTAGCACGCCTGCGGTATCTTTATCGCTAGCCGCGATCTTATCCCAGTTCGTGCCGGTGCCTAGTTTTGCGTTATCCGGGCTTTTGCCGCCGTTTGTAATATCCCAAGAATAGCCTTTGAGCGATAGCCCAAACGTATAATCGGCCTGATAGGTCGTTTCTATGCGCTCTTTGCCGTTGTTGGTCTGAATGTTCGTGATTAGATCGCCTGCGTCGCTTACTATCGCAGCACCGGTCGTTAGTGCCAAAACATAGTCTTTATTCGGCGTTCCCGCTTTATACAGAGCCGGCGCGTCCGTTACTACTACCCTACGTCCTAAAATCTCGACGACAAGCACATTTTCGGCCTTAAATAGCTGTGCGGCGTTTGCTAAATTTTGCCCGATTAGCTTGTGAAATACCGCGCCCCTCATTATATTAGCCGCTATCGCCGAGCTTCTGTCGCCAAGTTTAGCGTAGGCGTTGTTTAGGTTGGCTTGGTTTATGCCGCCGCTTGCGCTTACGTCGTTTACTACGCCCGCGTTATTACCGATAGCCCCGACGAGTGCGGAGATAGCCGTATTTAGCATATCGCTTATCATCGCCTCGCTCATATTTCTTGAAATCACTTCAAGCGCTACGAACGGGTCTTTTTTTATCCACGTTAACTGCCCCGGCTCAAATACCACGGGGCCAAATCCACCCGCTACTTTAACGGCGTTATCCTGCTCTTGTCTTAGGGTAGTAGCCGTAGCTGTTGCGTTGGCCGCGTATCTATCTACCCTGCGCTGCGCGGAGTGGATGCCTCTAAAAAAGCTCTCTTGCATAAAATCGCCGTCTATGCCCTGTGCGTTTAGAATTATTGTGCCGCCGCTAGCCGCGTTAAATTTCTCGATGTCTTGACTTAGCGTCTCGATCGTAGTGCCTGCCAAGTATTCTGAAAATACCTTCATATCGCTTAGTGCCATATTTTCATTCCTTTAAATTAAATTTCTCTTTTATCGCAGCTATTCGCTCCTCGCGAGTGCCGCCCCATTTAGCGCCGGCATTTACGTTACCGCCGCCACCGCTAGCTCCTCCGCCTTGACCTTGAGGCGCCGCTATAAAAGCTTTACCGTCTTTTTGCGCCCATTCGCTCACAAACTCGCTTATAGGCTTATCCGCGATATACGCCTTTAGCTCGCCCTTGTCGTCTTTCAAGCTAGCATTGCCGCGCAGTAGCGCCTTAGCCGCTTCTAAAAACTCCGCCTTTACGCCCGCTTTTGCGAGATTATCGCTTAGCCCTGCGTCGATTAGATACTTATTTAGCGAGCCGCTAGCGCTAGCTAGATCGGCATTTAGCTTTTTCGTATCGGCATCGTATTTTTTAGCGAGCTTGTCGTTTTCGGCTTTTAGCTCGTCGTATTTAGCTTCAAGCTCGGCGTATTTCTCGGCTTCCACCGCGTCGCTATTTTTAGCTTTTAGCTTTTTTACCTCGCTTAAAAGCTCTTTGTTTTTAGCGCTCATCGCTTCTTTTTCTGCTTGCAAATCACCGACTTGCTTTTTTAGCTCCTCAATATCCATTTCATCCTCCACGAGAGTTAAATTTAAGGCACGGCCTTTGATAGAATAGTAACTTAAATTTTAAATGGGGTTGGTTTGGTAAAAATATTCTGAAAAAGACCAAATTTAGACAATCCGGCAGGATTTACTATTTTTTGTCATTTTCGCAGGATTTTTTGAAAGCACGAAAAAACAAAAAAGTCAAGAGTAAAATTTACATCGAAAACGATGTATAAAATAAAATTTCTTGCGCTAAATAATGATGCAACTTTATAATTTTTTGTAGTGAAAAATATGCTATAATACAAACAGCAGTAAGTGAAAGGTTTGCAAAATTAGCCTAGCACTCTTAGCAAGTGCATTATCGCCCCGTTCGGCACGCATTTTATGCGGATGTTCGTCCGTGAGAGGGGTGGGCGGTCTCTCCACTTATTGCTTTTTATACTTCTTCATATCTGCATCCCACGAGCGCTTGTTAAGATGAAAAATCACTCCGTTGTTAGGGTTTATGCCGATGTCAATCATTTTCTTTTTCTTATCGTCTATCGACTTCGCTATTATAAAGCCGCCGCTACGACGCGTTGCGGGTTTGATAATATCAGGGGCATTAAAAACATCTTTTATTATATTTACAATATCCGCTTTACCGTCAAACATTTCAGGGTGTTTATTAAATAGATATTCCAAGCTACCTCGTATTTTATCAGTCTTAAGCCCTATTCGGCTTTTAATGCCTTTGGGTATATCAAAATGCTTAATATTTTCCTTTGAATATTCCCAAATCTTCTTTTTCTTGGCAAGTTCGCCCAAATCCAATACTCGCCCCTGCTGCGTTATTAAATCCCGCATAGTGATCTTGCCTTGCATAAATAGCTCGGCTCTACCTTTGCCTAGCGTCTTTTCTATCGTTTCGCGGCTTTGGGTTTTTAGCCAGTCGTTAAACGTCATATCCTGCGGCACGTAGCCGTTCATACTTGACCTAGTGCGACCGCTTGCTTCGTCCATTCCCTCGACGCCCAGCTCGTCCCAGCTTTTAGTTACGGGTATTATGACGCTACGACAATTAAAATGCGTATTTACTCGCGGTTTGCGAAACGGAAAATTATGTCCGATGGGCTCGTAGTCTTTATCCCAGATTAGCCCGTCGTAAGCTCTGCATAGTTCTGACGTGCGAGTATCTAGCGTAGCTTGATATTTGTAGCATTTTATGACGTCGTCGTTAGCCTCGAAAAAGGCTTGGCGAATTTCGCTTACTATCGCGCCCGCGCCGGTTAAGGCGATAGATGTAGCGTCGCGCTTGCTTTTCCCTAAAACCTGCGCTATTCTTTGCGCCAGCATAGGCGTAGTCTCGCCCAAACTCACGCCTATCTTTAGCTCGCGCTCTAGTCTCTTTTTCTGATCGGCGTTTAGCCCGTTGTTCCACGCTTTAACAGTAGCGCCCTCTAGTTGCGCGCTATCTACTAGCCGCTCGATGCTACTCTCTGGCAATACGCTAGAAAACAGATTAAACCCCGCCAGCTCGTTGTAGCCCAGCAGATGGTCTTGCTCGTTTTGCGCCAGCGTTAAGAAATCTTTACGCAAATCGGGCGTTTTTAGACTTTGTTTGAGGTCGCTTATCGTTTGGGCTAGATTATTCGTTACGTTTTTCTTTTTTAAAATTTGAGCCTGCAAATCCGCAATCATATCGTCGTAAAATTTCGCTACTTTTTTGCTTAGTCCGTTTTTTATTCGCTCGTGCAAAAGCGAGCGCGCCACCTCTAGCTCGGCGATAAGCTGATTAAACGGCTTCATCGCTCGGCGTCACCTGCGGGCGGGCTTGTTCTAGTTTAGCCTGATAGTCCTCGTAGCTTTGGATGGTTTCAGGCATTAGCTCGCCCTTTAAGAGCGCATCGTAAAGCACTTCATTTGGAATATCCCCGCTTTGGATGCCGGCTATGATTTGGGCTAAAAGCTGCGGTTCAATCATAGTTAGGTTGTAGTCGGTATTTATCTCATAAATCAAATTCTCGCCCGCGATATTTTCAAAAAAGGCAATGTCTTTTAAAAACGATACTATCCCCTCGCTAATCGTCGAGGCTACGCTCGTTAGCACGGCGTTTTCGCCGCTCTTTCGCATTTGCAAGGTCTCTGTAGCTTCAGCCGTCTTTTTCTCGTCTAGCAGCAGGCGCGCGCCTAAAATCGACATCCGCTTTTCTTTGACTGCGATACGGTTTTCAAGCGTAGATAACCCCGCGCCGCTAAATTCTAAAAAGCCAACCTTTGCGCTCGGATCGTTTATTACCCAAACGGCGGTAGAGCCTATTTTTAGCTTTTCGCTACTCTCGCCTTGATAGCCCGTGACGTAAGGCGTAGGCAATGCCGTAAAATGCGTGCCGTGTTCTAAATCGACCTCGCTTCTAAAATGGCTAATATTAACCCGCGCCAAATCAAGCAAAGGCGGCTTCTCTACCGCCATTTTTAAGTCGTTCACGTTAAAAAACGTAAACGGCAAATATTCAAGCTTTTGCCCGTTTGCGCTCGGGTAAATTTCGCTAACTACTTCAAAATTCCCCGCCTTGGTTTCGCCAAATACTCTTTGACGGTAGTAGCCCTCGTGCAAATCAAGCACTCGGTAGCGCGTTTTTATCTTATCCACAAACTCATCATCCGTCGGCTCGGCGTAAGTTTCAGCAAGCACCACGAGCGACGTAACGTTTGAGCCGTTTATTTTCGTGGTTTTCCAGTTGATGATATTTTCGGCCTTGTAAAGTGTGGCGTAGGCTCTTAAATTTAATCGCTCGGCCTCCAGCTTGGAATAATCCGCCTTTTCAACGCTAGGCAGATCCACGAGCACCCCGCAACGCCCGACGCTTAGGCACTCGTTAGCAATATTTTTAGCTAGCGCTTCTAACGTATCGTCATCTAAGCTCACGTTTTCTGCTATGGTCTTTAAGGTTTCTGGCAACTCCACTTTAGGCGGCTTGGCAAAAAGTAGCCCCGTGAGCGCGACCTGCGTTCTGGCCGTCGCGTTGTAAAACTCCGCGCGCCCCACGTAGGCACTGTATTCCTCCGCTTCTTGATCGCTTAATTTAGGCACGTATTTCTCTTTTGCCACCTCGCCCGCCAAAGCATCGCGCATTAGTTGCCATTTGGTTAAATTCTTAGAATATTCGGGATGTTTTGCATTTACCGCCATAAAAAGCCTTTTTTCTTTGCATTATACGCTTAAACTCCGACTACCTTGATTTGGTAATCTCGCGCAGCTATCGGGTATTTATACGCAATTAAGTAGCCCAGCGCGTCATTGTAGTCATCGTTTGCCGGGTGGGCGTCGCTTTTTTCGGGCAGCTGGGTTTTATTATCCCACGCTTGCTGTTCCAAAGCTTTGGTTAAATTCGGGCATTTTGAGACATTTACGAACAGGCGGCGTTTATCAAATAGATTATTCACGCAATTTACGCGGTCTTTTATGCTAGGGTTTGAGTGATTTACGAATACTAAATGCCCGGCACCTCTTAAAATTTGCGCGTCGGTTTCGCTAGCACTCGTTTTTCTATTCTGCCCGCTAGCGTCCGGATAAATGATGATTTTATGCCCCTTGTATCTATCGCGCAATGTTTGAGCCATAGCGTATGTGTCGTAGCTGATAACCTCATCAATCGCGTGCGTAGTGATATTCCCTTCATCGTCTGCTCGCTCTACGCAGACTATGTTTATACAGCCGCCCACGTTAAAATCCGCGCCGATGTGTAGCGTTTCGCCCTCTTTGATAGTTTCCGTGCTTGCGTGGGTATCGCGGCTAAAATAGCTATACACTGTGCCGCTAGTCAGGTTTACAAATTCGCCCTCTAAATACGCTTTTAATAAATTTTCAGGATATTGTTCTTTTAGCGTGTCGATAAAATCGGGCGGCAAATATTTATTATCGGCGGTCTTTGCTTTGATTAGCCGTTTAGCCTCGCCGCCTTTTTCTATGAAAATTTGATACGTGGCGCGGAAGCCCTCGGGCGTCGTCGTGATGATAAATTGCCTAGTATTGCCGGCTCTTAAACGCCCTAGTAGCTTCTCGTAAGCTTTTAGTGCGATCTCGGTTTTTGACGTGTCAAACTCGTCGCATATTATCCACGCGGCGTTTATGCCGATAAGGCGCTCCCAGTTTTCCATACTACGGCATAGAATAGGCGTTTTAGCCCCGTTTACGTCCAGAGTAAAAACCGCGCTTGATTTATTAAATTTATACGGCACGCGCCACTCAATAAGCGCGTTTTCAAGATCGCCGAATAAGATGTCGCGCAAAAGCGGATAGGTAGGCTCGGTTATCACGCCTGCGCAACCCGGGTTTAGAAACGCTAGCTGCAAGGCTTTTCTAACCGCGGCGTATGTTTTTCCCGCGCCGTAGCCGCTGACTAAGCCTATGATTTTCGTACTTGTATCGGCTAGTAGCTCGTATTGGTGCGGTAGTAGTTTGACCTCTAGTTTACTCATCTTTGCTTATCACGATTTGTTGAATTTGTGCTTCTTGGCTTACGTTTGCGTTGTTTATCGTGGTGCCGCCAAAACGAGGATTAACGCCGAGCGTTAGGCTGGCTTTATCTATCGCGTCTTGCAAGGCTTTGAAGTCGTTTGCGTTTAGCTCCACAGGCTCGAAAGTTTGCACCCCGTCGCCGACGCCCACTTTTTCGTATTTGGTGTTTTTGTCTAGCATTTCCGTGATTTTGGCTAGGTTTTTTTGGGTAGCGTTTTCGATTAGCCGCCTATTATAAAATTCGTCTCTCGCAGCGTTCGCGATCGCGTTCGTTTGTTCGGGCGGTAATGTTTCTCTTGCCGACAGCAACGCTACTTGGGCGTTCACTAGGTGTTCGTTTTTGGCTTCCACCCCTTTTGTAATTTTATTTATCGTGCTGGTGGATAAATCGTATTTTTTAGCCAACTCTCTTTGCGAAAATTTGCCCGTCAAGTGGTCGGCTATTATTAATTTTTTTACCTGCTCTGATAGCTTCGCCACCCGCTCCCCTTAAAATTTAAACTCTAGTTGTTCTTTTTTAACCTTACGCGGGCGTTTGGTTTTACTTTTTGACTTTTCTCGCTTAGCCTTGCCCGTCTTATCGTATGATCTCTCAAATACGCTATACGCTTCGATGTTTGCGAAATCATCGCGGTTAAAGATAACGTCCGTTTTAGGGATTGTAGCGAATACGGCTTCTTTATATGGTTTCGCCGGGTCGGCTTTAAGCTCCGCACGCACGCCCTCTAGCGCGTCAAGATATTCGGGCTTATACCGCCCGTGCAATAGCTCTTTATTCGCCCGCCTCCTGTCTATGCCTAGCCTAAGCTCAATCACGAGCGCCATAAAACGGAAGTTGTCATCGAAAAATGCCGAAATTTTATAAAATCTATCGGTATCGTATTTCAAACTACCGCGTTCTCCCCATCTCGCTCTTGATAAAGTCTATCGCCTCGCCCGAGCCGTAACATACTTTCGCCTTTGCGTAGCCGTAGCAGTTGATAGTATCTACCCAATCCTCTTGCTCGTTTGATACTCTGCTTAGGCTTTTTTTTGCGCGCTTCATCTCCACAAATACGATCTTGCTCGGCAAAAATACCAGCATATCGGGAAAGCCCGCACTTGTTCCCATAGCTTTTAGTTTCTTTTTGTATTGCACGCTAGCTACTCTTTCGTTTGCTACGTGGGTAAATTTTAGATTATTTCTTTTTAGCCAGCCGGCAAAGAATTTCATCTCCCAATCCTCTAGCGGCACTTGCCCCGTCGCTTTTGCATACGCTAGGGTGTTTTCGTATTTAGGCGGCATCAAAACAGCCCCTTTACGGTTTCCCTTAGTCTTTTCTCCGCCATATCGCAGTATTTGCCCTCTATCTCGCAGCCGATGAAATTTCTGTTTAGTTCTTTGCAAGCCGCCGCGGTCGTGCCGCTACCCATAAAAGGGTCAAAAATCAAATCGCCCTCGCTTGACGCCGTCAAAACTAGCTTTTTGATTATCTCTAGCGGTTTTTCGCTTGGGTGCCCGTATTTGCTTTTTGACGCGTTATGCGTAAAGAGCTTTGACGCGCCTTTGATTTTTATGCCCTTTTCTCTGATGTAGATTATATTTTCAACATCGCTTTTAAAGGTGTTGTTCGTAAAAGGCGCAGCGTTAGGCTTGTGCCAAAAAAGCTCGGCTACGTTACAGCCTCTATCGTATCCCCAGTTCATTATGCGCGGCTTTTGTTTCGTCGAGCAAAATATGAAAATATTGACTTTCTTGCAGACGCGCGCGATTTGTTCTAGCGTAGCATCTACGTCAAAGCCTTGCGAGATTTTATCCAGCGCACCGTTTTCGTATACGGGGCGTTTGCCTAACCCTCCGCCTTTGGTCGCTATTTCGTACGGCGGATCGGTAACGACCAAATCCACGCTATTTGCAGGCATACTTCGCATAAACTCTAAGCAGTCGGCGTTGTAGATTTTGTTAAGCTCTATCAAAACAAACTCCCTTGCTCGCCTTTAACCCTTAGCTCGCCCTCGCTTAGCCTTACGCACTCTCGCCCGCCTGCGACGAGTATCACGACTTCGCCGCTTTCAAAATCTACCAAAAGCACGTCGTAAAAGTTCCCTCTATCGTTTGGTTTAAATTCTAGTTTCATACCGCCGCCTTATTTATTCTAGCCAGTAGTCCGCTGACGCTTGGTCTATTTTGAATTGCCGCCGCTCGCCCCTGTTTAAATTCGATCAGGCTCATCGGCTCTTTATCCTCGCCGATAAAGTAAATCTTGTCGAATTTATTGGTTTGTCCGTTAAAGCTGTTTTTCCTCTCGTGTTTGCCGACGAGATAGGCTGGTGCGGTTTGATTAGGTTTTGAGTAGGTTTTGTAGAGTTTCTTAAACTCCCACTTTTTAAAGTCCTCCCACTCTTTGCCCTCTAGGTTGCCCACCGCTTCCCAGCCGCCCGCCGCATTTACCACGCTCATAATAGCCTTGTTGCTAAAGCAGACGCTGCGGTCAGTGCCATATTTGTTTATCGCGTAGATTAGCTCGTCTAGCGCTAGTTGCGCTTTGCTTTCAAAATCGCCCTCTACGGCCTCTAAAATCTCGGCGATCGTCGGCATGTTTGAATATTTGCGGCTTTGCCTTAGCTCTCTTAGCCCGCGCTTTAGCTCGCTCGCTTCAAGATGGCCTAAGTCCTCAAAATAAAGCGCGATAACCGCCGGGCTAAGATCAGCCTTGTAGTATTCTACTATCGGCATAAATACGCCGTAAAACTCATTTGTCGTCATAATTTCCTCCCACTCTGTGTCCTTGACCGCTAGCTATTAGCTGGGCTTCAAATTCTTTAAAAGCTCGCATCGTGTTTAGCGTGCCTTGATTTAGGCCGTGCGGGTTTGTCGTAGCGTTGTTTGGCACGTTGCGCCCGCCGCCCCCTTGCGTCTTGGGCTTAAATACCCCTTGCCACTCATTCGCCATTGCTTCGCGTATGCAAGCATTGACGTCTATACCCTCGCTTGCCCACTTAGCCCACTGCTGAAATTTCATTTCGATACCTTGCTTGCTTAGCTTTTCTTTGCGCTCTTTCTTGTAGGCTAGGTATTGCTCCCAAAGATTAGGGTCGAGGAAATCCGGCAAACTCGGTTTAGGGGGTAAGGGGGTTAAATGACGGTTAATTGACGGTTCTATTGACGGTTCATTGGTGGTTATATTAATAGGGGTGACACGTGTGTCACTAGGGGGTGTCACGCTTGTCACCCTAGGGGTGTCATCCGTGTCACCGTAGGGTGTCATAGGTGTCACCCTATCATCTTGGCTTGTCACCCTAGGGTGCGTCTGTGCCACCCTATCGTTTTCCATCATAATTTTGTATAGATTTGCGCTGCTGGTTCCGTCTTTTAGCTCCCTTTTTTCTTTTTGCAAAAATCCCAGTTCGGTTAGTTTTTCCACCGCTCTTATCGCTGTTCGCTTTGACTTTGATATTTTTTTAGCTAAGACTTCATAGCTAGGGAAACAATAGCCGTCGTCGTCTGAAAAATCAGCCAAAGCCATAAGCGCCAATTTCGCCGTGCTATCCTCAATCTCCATATTCCAAACGTGGCTCATTACTCTTATACTCATCTCTCATCCCCCTTAAATTTCTCCACCGTCAGCCACGCAAATACGGCCGACAAGAAAAAACAAACCGCCAAAAAGCCTAAAATAATCCAAATTATCAGTGCTAAGAGTTTCATTTCACAGCCTAAATTTGAAATAATTTATCAGCTCAAACAAAATAACGCCGATCGCAAAAGAGACGATCGCAAACTCAATGTCAGGCATCAGCTAGCCGCCTTTATTTTATGCATTTTATAAGCTCCTTGTTTACAAGGTGGGCTTCATTGAAATAGCACCACTTCACGGTTACGCCGGTGATAGGACATTTATCTTTGCCCCGCTCTTTTATGCGCCCTAAATACACAAGGGCATTAACTCTAGCGCTTACGGTAGCGGTAGGTAGCCCCGTAGCTACCGACAACATATGCCTTGACGCGCCGTTTGGGTATTTAAAAAGCGCTTTCATTATCTGCGTTTTTTGTATCTCGTGTTGATCTATGCTAGCTATGTAGCCGTTTATGCTTGTTTCAGCTATCATCTCACGCTCCTAATCTAAATTCTTTATTTTTTGCGAGCTTTACGCGCTCTAGAATCATTTTTACGACGTTTACGCTCATTGCGTTTCCCGCTTGTTTATACGCCTGCGTATCGCTTACTACGATTTTGAAACTCTCGGGAAAGCCTTGCAAGCGTAAGCACTCTCTAGGGGTTAGCTTGCGTATGCGTTCGCCTTTTAATAAATTATTTTGCTCAAAGCTATTTGAGCTAATCGTAGGGCAAAGTTCAAACTCGGCGCCTTTATTAAACCCCCTTGACCTTTGAATAACTTTGGGCGTTTCTTGATTGTTCTTGGCCGTCAATAGTGTTGGGCTCACTCCGTCTGTATCATAAATTTGCCTTGCTCTTTTAAACGTAGGTATATCGAGCTCGCCAACGACTTTGATAAACGCACCAGTCCTGCGGTGCCCCGGGTTTGTAGTAAGGGTGTTGGCGATACTCTCATTTGCGTCTTTAGGGCGAAATTCCCCGTTAAATTTGGGGGTTTTGCTGCGAAAATGCGCCAAAGCCCTATCGCTCAAAAAGTATTTTTCCTCTACGCTAGTATCCAACAAATCAGCCAGCCGTCCGCAGCCTGTTTTAGGCGCTAGCGAAAAAGCGTGATATTCGTCTGCGTCTAAAAAGCCTACGATATAAAGCCGTTCTCTATTTTGAGGAATGCCGTAGTCTTTGGTGTTTAGGATTTCGGCGTGGCAAAGGTAGCCTAAGGCGCGCAAAGCGCCTAAAAACCTCTGATAGCTTTTGCCTCCGTTGATAGATAAAAACCCTTTGACGTTTTCATAAACGAAAACCTTAGGGCGAGCTTCGCTAACGACGCGGTAAAATTGCCATATCAGATTGCCTCTTTCTCCGTCCTCGCCCGCGCGTTGTCCTGCGATTGAGAAGTCTTGACAAGGACTGCCGCCTATCAAAATATCTATTTGTCCGGCGTAAGCTTTGGCATCAAGATCGCAAACGTCCTCATAAAAGGCTAGCGGGGCGTCGTGATTGACCAGGTAGCTTTGACGGGCGAATTTGTCTATCTCGCAGGCAAATACCGTTTCTGTCTCGTCAAATACTTCGCGAGCGGCAAACTCGGGCGCACCGATGCCGGAAAAAAGAGTGGCGAGGCGTACTTGCTCTTTCTTGCGCTCGGTTACGGGCTCGCAGAGGTAATCGATGATTTCATTGATCGTCATTTTTTAGCCTTTTTTGTTTTGGCTTCTTGCTGCTCGTTGTCATAAATTTCATCATCTACATAAAAACCTATCGCGCCGATCTCGGTCTGCTCGCTTGACAACTCTCCAACTTGCTTGCGCAATTTTTTAATTTGGCGCTTTAGCCTTTTAAGTTCGCGTTTTAGGGTCATCTTTTAGCCTTTTGTATTTTTTGCGCGATTTTTTTACATAGACACTAGGTTGCAAATAGACTATCATTTGTATGTCTGGCCGCTTTGCCTGCAACAGTTTCCATCTCTTTTTTGAAATACCGCACCTTCCCAATAATACACTGGTGGCCCAAGCCTCTCCGTATTCGTCGGGCATATTTTTAACGGGCTTACGCGGTGTTTCGCGTGCCACCTCTTTTAATAATGTAAAAATTTCGTCTCGTTCATATTGTTTTATTTTTGTATTCATAGGTTTTATTGTAGTATAGCTACATTTAAAAGGAGCTTAAGAAATGTAGCTTAGCTACGTAAAATTTCTTTTGAAAAAATGTATAATAACTACAAGTGTTTTATAGTATTCTAAGGAGTGTATTGTGGAATATTCTTTTAACAAGGCGCTTTTTAAAAAAGCAAAAGAGAAAAAAGGCTTTTCGCATGCGCAAATAGCGCAAATGCTAACCGAAAGAGGGCAGGAGATAACGGTAGACGGTATAAATTTTTGGTTTAGAAACAGCAAGAATAAACCTGAAATAGAAAAAATAAAAATTTTGGCCGAAATTTTAGAAGTGCCGTTTAATGAGCTAGCTATTATAAGTGACGATATTAAAAGCGAAATCTTGGGTGGGTATTCAGAGGTTGGGCTTGTTCCTATTATTGGGGAGGCAAGCTGCGGAACGCCTCTTACAAGCCAGTTTCAAGAAACAAATGCATTCGCCTACGTCAGTAGCAAAATATGGAATAAACATCAATATGCGGTAATTGCTTGCGGGAGCAGCATGTCACCGGAAATAGAAGACGGGGATGAAGTAGTCTGTGACAAAACAGCAAATATACAAAGCGGTGATATGGTGCATTATAAACTAAACGGGGAGGAAGCTATTAAGGTATTTTATGATAATAAGGAATTAGATGCGATAGAACTTATCCCATATAATCCCAACAGTATATTTAAAGTAAAAACCATTAAAAAAGATAGCGACGAAATCAATAATCTTGAAATGGTTAAGGTTATAAGAATAAATAAGGTTCATCTCAACAATAGAGCTGCCAGGCTAAGAATGGTTCGTAGGGGCGAATAACCTTTAACTATTACACAAAGGAGGATAAAAAAATCAATAATACAAAGTTAAATTTCGGTTTCTATAATGAGATAAAAACAACAAAAAGATAAGGATAAAAATATGTCAAAATTTAAGTGCAAAAACTGTAATGCTGAAATACAGGATATTGGAGACGAGGTTGAAAAAGTAGAAATTTATGATCAATATGAAACAGGGTATATCGCAAAAAATGTCGTGTGCCCCAAATGCGGATACGAGGATGACTATGTATTTTACGAGAATAACGATACTGGAGAGATTACAGCTATAATATAGTAGAAATATTATATTAAAACGCAAAAAAAGGAAAACCTATGACACGAAAACAATTTAAACCTATATACGATGAAGTTTCTAAAAATGGCTATTATTTTAATGGGCAAAGAAGTTTTATGAATTCTTTTGCCTTTGATAAAGAGTGTGAAAGATATGGATTTGTTCCAATAAATACGTTACTGTTTGGTAATTTTTATCACAATGAAAATGCCGATGTTTATATGATATATGATGTGGATAGACTTGAGCACCAGGAGGCTAAAAAAATAATGGATGAAAAATTTGGCTAACGGTGCAAAAACAAGATTACAGGGGGAGGAGGTAAAGAATAAAACAGCGAAATGATATTAATAACATAAAAATAGACCCCATAGTGCTTATTTTTATAATTTCGGCTATCCTCGTGATAGCTTCCCCTCTTTTCGCTCTTTCGAGCAAAGTCGTCTCTATCCACGACGGTGACACGATCACGGTACTTCAAGGCAAACGACAAATCAAGGTTAGACTTTTCGGCATTGACGCGCCCGAGCTAAAGCAGCCATACGGCAAGAAATCAAAGCAGTTTTTAGCAAATTTGATAGCCGGTAAAGTCGTAGAGGTCGAGGAAAACAGCAAGGATAGATACAAGCGCACGATCAGCATCGTGTATCTAGGTAATACCGACATAAACGCCCAAATGGTAGCAAACGGCTACGCGTGGGCGTACCGCAAGTTTTCAAAGAAATATACCGCGCAAGAGAGCAAAGCGAAAAGTCAAAGGCTGGGCTTGTGGCGAGATGAAGAGCCTATCCCGCCGTGGGAGTGGAGGAAGCGCCCTACCAGTTACAAGTCTCTCTAAGCTCCTTAATAGCATTGCCTAGCCCATCAGTCTCAAATATAGCGGTTATTGGGTTTTCACTATACGGCGTTACTTGTGCTACATATTTCTTAGAATCTAACATCTTTTTAATTTGAGACACAGGGTTTCTTCTAAAAGAGGCTTTCCTGTCGGTTGAAATATCCCAATAGGATGTTTCAGCCTTTTTGTCATCAACTCTATCTATTGCCTCTATTGTCTCTAGCCCCAAAAACGTCTGCCAGTTTATAAACATTTCTGTTTTGTTATTTTGGCATCTTAATATTAGGTACACAGGGTCTCCGTATTTACCCAGACCTGACGAGGCAGCTAGTGATAAAAATACCGTTTTATTGTCTGTTAATTCATCTTTGCTAACGCTTACATCCCATTTGCCATTTAGATTTGGAATTTCTGCTGCGATAATGCCAGTGTAAATAAAAACAACTGCCAAAAGCTTTTTCATTAATTGCCCCCTTAAAAATTATTATGAAATTATACCATAAAAGCATTTTAGATAAAATGTAGTCTTACTGCAATATTTAAGCTTCTTTTAAATGTAGTTATACTACAATTCAATTATCCAAACAAGGATAAGGCGACCCACGCCGAGGTTACGTAACCTAAAGCTACGGGTTAGCGCACTAGGGAAGCGATATTGCCCTAGCCAGATCAGCCCTGATCGCGCGTGTTTTGCCATTAGGCATATTCAGAGCTTAAAAAATCCACGCATTTTATTTATGGCGGACGTATTGGAGACTGAAAAAACACAGAGCTAACAACCTCTTGCTATCAGCCGCAGGTTCGACTCCTGCCGTCCGCCACCATAAAAAGGTTTCGTAGGCTAACGCCGTTGATGAGTAAAAGGCAGAGATTGCCGTCAAACCGGCTTGACAGTCGTGCTGTCATAGTTTAAGTAAAACGCTGACTTTCCTTTTTTTATATGGCGGTAGCTTAATCGGTAAAGCTGCGGACTCCAAATCCGCGAGATGTCGGTTCGATCCCGACCCGTCCTGCCACCGTATCTTAAATCAAACTCCGCACACTCACGCTTTAATCTCCTAAAGGTAAAAATTGGTAATCAACTCGCGGGGCTTGTTTTAGGATACTTCAACTACGGGCTAGTCGTTTCTAGCCCGAGAAAGGATAAGCCGTGTGGCTATTTAGGTTATTTAGGCGGCTTAGACCGCGTAAATTCGTGATTAAAAACGTTAGGTTTTTAAATTTGAAAGGATAAGCAATGACGCAAGAAAAAGCCGAAGCAAAAATAAAAGAGTATATGCAAGAGATTTGCGAGCGAGAGGATAAGGACGATATTTACGGCGGGCTTGATAGCCTTTTTGAATACGAGGACGACACGGACGTAGTTTTATGTATCCGCGAGTATTTGAGCGAATATCCGAACGAGCAAGTCGGCGAAATGCTAGAGGAACTTCTAGCGGACAGGCGCAAAATCAAAGAGGAGCGCAGAGCAAGGATAGAGGCTACGACAGCTCAAATTTTAGAGCCGTTTCGAGTGATTACCGATGAATTTGAGAGGATAGCGGGATGAAAAATATTATAGTGAGGGTGTGGGATACGAACAATAAGCGTTTTATTTCTCGTGATGAAAATGACGGGCAATGGGAGACGATTTTTATCGTTAACGGCGGAGAAATACGTCCTGCCAGCGTTAGGCAATATGGGCTTAGCGGCGAGCCAGAACTTTGTGAGTGGGGAGGCAGTTATGAGACATCTATCAGCACAGAAATAAAAGACAAAAACGGCGTAGAAATTTATGAGGGCGACGTCGTCAAATACAACGACGCGGGCGGAGAAACGCATACGCAAGTTATTGAATATGACGATGAAATGGGCGCGTTTTGCTGCGATAGAGGCGCTTTTGTAGATTATTTCACTTGTATGTGGGAAATCGAAGTCCTTGGCAACATCTACGAAAACCCTGGACTGTTAAAGGATGATCTATGAGTATGCAAACATTTAAATTTTATGCCTCTCTATTCAAGAGGGGCGACGAAACGGACAGATATTTAACCGTAGGCGAGTTTATCGCCTTTGTAAAATCATTTCAAAAGGATAACCAATGAACGAAACAATGCAATTAATCGTAACTTACGAGGCAAAAACGGCGGATAGCCAAACGCTAACCACAAACTTTGAGGAAATCAAAGCCGAAGCGCAAAGGCAGGTTGAAAAATACTCCATCGACGTAACCGAGGAAAATATCCCCGAGGCAAAAAGGGTTATGGCAAATTTTAATAAAGTCAAGGCCGAGATCGGCGAGAGGTATAAAATTTTCATAGATAAAATTTCAGCCCCCGTAAATCAGCTAAAAGCCGAGAAAAAAGAGATCGAAGCCATCATCACGGACGGTCGCCAAAAGATAGCCGATGGGGTGGCAAATTTTGAAAACGCCAAGCTTGAAGCGATCGCTGCAAGGATAGCTGAATATACAAAAAGCCTTTGCGATGAAAAACAGCTAAATTTTGAGAGGATAAATACATCTGATCTAATCAAGCTAAGCGCGGTAACGCCTGCGGGCACTCTAGCAAAAGCTACCAAAGACGCAATAGAGGCAAAAATACAAACCCTTGAAAACGAAATCTTGCAAGCAAAACTCGCCGAGCAAGAAAAAGCGGCCAGAGATGCCGAGATAGCAGCGCAAGCTAGACGCGAAGCAGAGGAGCGAGCGGCTAGAGAAAAAGCGGAGATGGAAGCAAGAGCCGCGCAAAGAGAGGCCGAACTGCTAGCTCGTGCCGAAAAAGAAAAACAAGAGGCTATCGAGCGCGCAAGAGCCGAGCAAGCAAGCCCGCAAGCTTTTTACGAGGCACAGCGCGAAGTTTTACAAAGGCCGCGTGAGGCTGAAAACGGCAAAGCTATCTACACTATCCGCGCCGAGTTTGAAGTTAAAGCCCTTATAAACGCTCCGCACGACAAGCTAACAGACAAAATCAAAGAGATGTTAGCTGCGGCGGGCATAACGAATTTAAGTAAAATCGAGGTGTTAAATGCTTGAGATTGATTTAGGCGAAAAGCCTAAATTTAAATACCCGTTTAATAAGCTCATATCGCCCAAAGTCGTCAGCAACGAGGAATATCATAGTTTGGATGGTATAAGCTCAAGCGGGCTAAGAGACGCGCGCACCGATCCGAAGCTTTATTTTAAGCGCGCAAAGCTTATGAGCATGCCGAGCCCCGCACTGGAGCTAGGCTCGGCGGTGCATAAAGGACTACTTGAGCCCGCCGACTACAATGAGGATAAATTTAATTTAACCCCGCTAGCCGTGCAGAAATCCCGCGTAATGATAAATAACGGGCACGTAATGTTTGATAAGTATTTGAAATATACGATAAACGAATACAGCCTCTTTGTGCAAGACGACGGCCTTATTAGGCGCGTGAGAGTGGATGCTTATGATAAAAAGCAAGGGCTTATCTACGACGTAAAAACGTCTAAATGCACCACTAGAGCGCGATTTAGAGATGAGGCTTATGACCTGGGCTATCACTTGCAAGCCGCTTTTTATATAGATACGTTAAGGCTCGCCGGGCTTAAGGCTGATTTTTTCGTATTTTTCGTAATACCCAATGAAAGTCCGTGCAAACCGTTTGCGTTTTACGCTAAACAGCGATTTATCGAGGACGGCAGGGCTGAATATACGGAAGTTTTAGAAAATATTAAAGGTTACGATACAAGCGATGAAAGCGTGCTATTCCACGAGTTGGATCTCCCGCGCTGGAGATTAGAGCAGCTGGGCGAACCGGCTTAAAATTGAAAGGATAAAAAATGACGGAAGAAAAGATTTTATATCTAATTAAAAAGATAGAAAAGAACGTCAAAAAAGAGATTTTTAGTATTTTTGATTATATGTTTTACGACTGCGAAGACGATAGAAATTACGAGTATGAAGTAGTTTACGAATTAATCCATGACGAAGAAAGCCAAAAATATAACCCCTGCTTTTACGTTTATTATGGAGATTATCGAAAAAGCGATGAGCATAAATTTGACTATAGCAACAGATCTTACAAAAAATATAAATGCGGTGATGAAACTATACAGACTAGTTGCTATTTTGAAGCCGCTGGCAGAAGCGATGATTATTTGGATAGCTCTACAATTGCGGCTTATATTTTAGCTAGACTTATGCATTTTTCAAAAAAATATGATAAAAAACTAAAAAAAGGGATAGACAATGAGTAACGACCTAATAACAGCAGAAGTGCAGCGATTTGAATTAGAGCAACGCAAGGCAAAAGCTTTTAGTTTGTCAGCCTTTTTCCCAAAACATTTATGGGGGCAAGGTCAAAACGCGGCGCAAATATCAGTGGCAAACGCGACGATCGTATATGACATCGCCTACAGAATGAATTTGAGCCCGCTTGAGGTGGCCCAAAGTATTTTCATTATACAAGGCAAGCCTAGTTTTGAAACAAAATTCTTAGTCGCACGGCTAAACACGAGCGGGCTTTTAAAAGGCAGGCTCAATACGATCGTATCCAAAGATGGGCAAAGCGCATATTGTGAAGCGATAGACGCCCAGACGGGCGCAGTCTTAAGGGGTACTACAATCACTATGGAAATGGCAAAGCGCGAGGGCTGGCTAAGCAAAAATGGCTCAAAATGGCAGACAATGCCGACGCTAATGCTGAAATACCGCGCGCAAAGCTTTTTCATAAACGAGTTTTTCCCTGAAGTTAGACTGGGGCTTCGCACGAAAGAGGAGGTGCAGGACATAGTAGAAGTCGAGGAAACAAGCGAGCCTAAAGAAGCGTTTAAGCCTGACCCGGCGCAAAACCTAAACGACCTCGTGAGTAGTTCGGAAAAACCGAACAACTCAACTGTAAACCAAAAGTTGACGGTTGACGATGCCGAATTTATCGAGGCCGCACCCGTTGAAGTCGAAATAGACGTGAACGAGGACGTATTGCCGCTTGACGCTTTGCAAAGCGAGCTAATGAAACAAGGCGCAAGCGAGGACGAGGCCGAAAAGCTTTTGGCTAGAGTATCGCCCGATGAAGCGAGGGCGTATCTGGACGATCCAAACAGCATTGACGCATTAATGGAAAATTTAAGGAGTTAAAAATGAAAGCAGTAGGGATTTTAAGTGCATTATTCGCGGGGTTAAACGGCGTAGATGATTTTCAAGGTGTGCCACAAACAAAAAAGAGTAACGCTCGCATGCCTCACTCAAAAATAAGACGCACAAAAGGCTCTTACGATAGGAGCCAAAGGATAAGGGCAAACAAGCGAAAGGCTAAGAGATGTTTAACAGAATAGTTTTAGTCGGGCATTTGACGCGAGATATTGAGCTGCGCTACACCCAAGGCGGCGCAGCGATAGGCAGCTCTGGCATTGCCGTAACGCGCAAATTTAGCGTAAACAGGGAGAAGCGCGAGGAAACGTGTTTTATCGACATAACGTTTTTTGGCAAGCACGCGGAAATAGCAAATCAGTATCTCTCCAAAGGCTCAAAGCTTTTAGTAGAGGGGCGATTAAAATTTGACCAATGGACGGACAACAACGGACAAAATAGAAGTAAGCACACGGTAGCCGTCGAGAATATGACAATGCTAGGCGAGCCGAAGCAAAATAATCAAGGCTACCAGCAGGGCGGATATTCACGCCCACAACAAAGCGCGCCTAAGAAAGCGCAACAGCAAAAGCCGCCTGAAAGCTACGACGCGCCAGAGATAGACATTGAAGCGGATAAATATGACGACGACGAAACGATACCGTTTTAGGGGACTAGCTATGACATACGGCGAAGCGGTAATGTTTCAAAAATCGACAATGCGCCTGCAAAACGGACGGTGGGTTAGCGACCCACTGCCCGAGTATGTCAAGCTAAACGAGAAAGAAGCCCTAGAATACTACGGGCGCAAGCTTGATAAGTATTGGGCGAGCCAAATAGTGCCTAGCGTAATCAAGCGGCTAGGCGAGGAAAGAGCCCTTGCGGCGTTAAAGGGGTGGTTATGAACGATCTAGCGGAGCAACTAAAAGCGGCGCAAGATGAGATCGCGAGGCTACGACGTAAAAAGGTAGTTTTGCCCTCTCACGCGGCGGAGATATTGCGAAAAGTCAAAGAGAGCGCGCAAGCGGCACTAAACGCAAAGACGATGACGTACAAAAACCGCCGACTGCGCGGCATAATAAGCCGTATCGGCAACCCGTAAGGAGCTAATATGCAAAACCAACTAAACGAAATTTACGAATTACTGCAAAAATGGAAAGCCGAGCGCAGATTAAGCGTCGAAAGTCAGCGCGCGGGGCTACTGGGCAATCTATGCGAGGAACTAGCCGAATATTTCAGGGCACAAAACGATAACGAGCGCGTGGACGCACTTTGCGACATTATCGTGTTTGCAATGAATGCGATGAGCGAGCCTTTTGTGAAGCCCGCCGCGCTAAATATGCCCCAACTTTGGAGTGCTATGCTTTTGCCGCACGATACGGACATAATAATAAATGCAAGTAGCCTAAACTCTTTGGTGTTTCAGATGTGGAGAACTATCGAACAGCTAGGCTACGGCCCCTATCAGTGTATGCTAGAAACTATCAAAGAAATTTCATCACGTACGGGCAAGTATGACGTAAATATCGGCAAATGGGTCAAAGACAAAAGCCCTGAAGCGATGGTGAAATGGTATAAAGCGGACTACGAAAGGTGTAAAAATGACGACTAGCGAGCTAAAAGACGCCGCTATTTTTGTTATGGCATACTCTTTTCTCAAAATGGACAGCACCGAGGAATTAGGGCTTTTTATTAACAAGAAAGCGTCAAAGTTTATCGACGAGCTATTAGCAGCAATGACGCCGATTGCTAGATACTACTACGAGCACAAAAGGCGCATAGACGTGCAGATAACTGCACTAGAAAACAAAGCCTACGTTCGCAAGGAAAATTTCGGCACTACCGCCCCGCAACTAGCTTGCGATCTGCTTTATCTGCGGTTTGCGCCAAATGAACGTAAGGGGCAAAGGCTAGCGCCCATAATCGCCGAGTTTTACGCGTGCAATAAGGAAAAGATAATGTATATCGCAAACAAAAGCTACGATACCAAATATCGTAAAGAGGCGGAGGATAGCCAACGCCTAGCGTATTTTTATATCGAGAATATCTGATGAAAGAAATAGCAGACGATTTGCGAGCGATCATCGCAGAGCTAATGGCACTTGAAAAACGGCTCGACGCGCTGAAACTAAAAATAGATTTGGCGCACGGGGCGAATAGAGAGCCTTACAAGTCCTGGATAGAGGACGTAAAAGAAATCAAAGAAATGATAGAAAGGATAAGACGATGAACAGAACAAAAAGCGCGAGGGGGCGAGAGCGCATTTCTTTTGACGATTTGATTACCCAATATCGTATAATAAAAGATGACCTTAAGGTTTTTGAAGAGCAGCCCGAGCTTCTTGCAAAATATGCTTTCGATTTTTTAGATACCTACTATTGGGAGCGCGGCAACCATCTCTCCAATACAGCGCGAGAGATTTTACGTGAGCACGAAAACGAATTAACCCAAATATCTTTCAGTGACGCGATCGATATACTGGTAGCGCGAGATGATATTTTCACAACCAAATTAGTGAAAGACTGGTACGACAAAAAAACTCAACTTCTCATCATTAAACCAAAACGAGGGGCTAAGTACGCGCCCAAAGAAATAGCATAAAGGATAAGACGATGAATACGCAAGAAATGATAGCGGTAATGCAAGCCTACATAGAGGGCGAGGCGATAGAAGTATCCGACAAAGGCGCGGACGATTGGAGCGATATAAAACACCCGCTTTGGGATTGGAATAGTTTTGAATACCGCGTAAAGCCAAAACCCATCGAAACGCTTTGGTATTGGGAATTTAAGATGTCCGACGGCTGGCACATCAGCCAAACGAGAATGACAAGGACCCAGGCGCAGGCGTTTGTAGGCGAGAGTGTAGACATTGCCCCGCTTTATGCGCTAGGGTTTAGATTAAAGGACGAAAAATGAAAGATTTTTTATTAAAAATGTATCGTGCGTACCCGAGCTTGGAGGATTGCCCTACAGCATACGGTTTGCTTGTTTTTGGTTGCAGCCTAATAAGCATAAGCTTGGTTTTTTTTCTTGCACTGATATATATATTTGAAGGGTTTATCTTTTGGCGAGTGACGCACGCGTTAATCTTACTGAGTATTATTCAGCTTGCCGTTATTGCGACGGCTGCGTATTTAAAGGACGAAAAATGAAAAAACTACTGATTTTGCTAACATTTTTATTTGCAGGTTGCGAGGCGACGGATGCACCGAAAACCGAGGTTTGCAAGCTTACAGAGGGGGCTTACGACATAAAAACGGTTTGCATCGAGGGGCTCAAATTTATAGTTTATTCGGGATATAAAGCAGGCGGGATAACTCAATTTTTGGACGCAGACGGCAAACCTGTTACGTGCAGTTGCGGAGGCAGATCAAGATGAGCAGCCCCGACAGAGAAAAAGAAAAAGCGGCCTTAGCCGAGCTTGATAAATTTTGCAAGAAGCACAACGAGATCGCGCAAGCCGAAACGAAACGCCGCGCCAAAATAGCGTGGATAACGCGAGAAATTGAGAAGTTTGACGATAGCCGGCTTAACCGTATCGTCATTTTAGTAAAGCAGATAAAGGAGTAAAAATGAGTGAATTTTTGGAGCTCAAAGGTCTAATTCTTGAGATGAAAAATACCGTTTCTTTGCTCCTGCCAAAATGCGTGCCATTGTCTTACGTTTGCGACGTCTCGGGCAAAAGCCGCCAAACGATCACAGCATACGTCAAGTCAAATTTGGAGCCGCAGGTAGAATTTTGGCTAGAGAATGGTAAAATAATGCTGTCTCAAACTGCCGCCCTTAAAATTTTAAGGAGATACAATAATGAAAAATAGCGGCGGGTTTAAAGTGCGCAATAACGTCATTTATGTTTTTGGCACGATAAACAAAAAACGATACAGATTTTCCACCAATAAAAGCGCAACTAGCGAAAACCTGCGCTGGATCGCGCGTAATTATTGGAGCGTTCTTTTACAGAAAATTGACGAAAAAGAAAAGGTCAAAGAAGCCAATTTGAGCATTGAGGCATTTTTGCTTGAAATGCTGGAGCTATCCAAACACAAGCGAAGCGAAACTACCCAAAACGAGTATATTTCAAAAACAAAGCGGCTTATTGCGCCATATTTTGCCAAATTCAATATGGCGGATATAAAGCCTATTGATATTGAAAAATGGCAAAACGCGCTATTGGAAAAATATTCAACGGTTACGGTGCGTAGGGCAAAAACTTTGTTAAATTTTGCCCTTAATAAAGCCGTGCTAAATGATATTATACCGAAAAACCCTTGCGCGTCGGTCGACAACTTCCGCGTCACAATCAACAAAAAAGAGCCCTACACGATCGACGAAATGAGCAAAATATTAAGATCGGCTACGGGCTGGTTCGCCATATTTCTACACGTAGCATTCACGACAGGGTTGCGTACTGGCGAGCTAATCGCGCTAAAATGGGAGGACATCGACCTAGAGCGGAATATCATCTTTGTGCGGCGCGCAATCGTAAAGGGCGAAGTAAGCACCGGTGGGGCTACAAAAAATCACGATAGGATAGCCGTAATCCCTGAATATCTGGCTGATATGTTAGAGGGCTACGATAGCAAAAGCGAGTGGCTATTCCCGACAAGAAAAGGCGAGCCGTTCAAGGAGGGTGGGAGCTTGACAAGGATGTATTTCAAGCCTTTGCTTGAAAGAATAGGGGTCAAATACAAAACGCTGTATGCGACACGGCACACATTCGTTTCGCTTTTGCGCAATTCGGGCGTAAACAAAGATTTGGTCGCAGAGCTAGCAGGGCACTCAAGCCAAATCAGCGACAAGCACTACTACAAAGCCGAGATCACCCCTGAAAAAATACGCTCCATCAATAATGTATTTTTTAACATCAGGGCACAAATCAGGGCACAGTAAAAAGCAGCAACGCTTGAAACGCTGATTTTTAGGGGCTTAAGGTTTGAAAACCGTAAGTTTCAAACTCCAACGGAGTAAATTTTAACAGCACTAAAATATACATTTTTAGGGCTATTAAAACTCAAAGTCTATATTTTTACGCCTTAAATTTGCATAAAAAGCAAAATAGTATCGATACGAAATACCCTAAATTTCGTTATTTCTAAAATCTTAGAAAAAGCTTCATCGAGATGATTTAGATTTTAAAAATGACGCATAGAAATCAAATAGCCCGCTGCGATAAGGTAACTCAACAACCCCAATCCGCCCGCAACGACAAAAGCAAATTTTATAAGTTGGGCGCATTTTGTATTTTACCACAAACATCCAAAGCAAAATCGCAAACGCCATTTTGACGTAAAACAAACACCATAGCAAGGGCGCAAAAGTCAAATTTGACTTTAAAATGACGCCCCTACCGACAAAATATCAAATTTACCCCCACCTAAATCCCTCGTAGGGCGCGCCCTCGCAAACGTATTTTTTGATCTGATTAGCTTCGCGGCGGATCACCTGCCGCCACGTGAGATCGCGCCCGCCAAGCGAGATCGTTTCGCCAAGCCTCGCGATCATCTTTAGCTCGATCTTTTGCACGGCGTCGTTGCTAAATTTTATCCGCCCGGCGTCCGTTTGAAAGTCCTTTGCCGTGATCTCCTTTTTATTTAGCATGCTAAAAATCAGCGTGTCACCCAAAATCGGTTTAAAGATCTCTGCAAGATCGAGGTGCAGGCTCAGCACACGGTAGTTTGGCTCGTGCAAAAAGCCGATGCGCGGATCAAGCTCGGTTTTGTAAATTTCGCTCAGGCAGATGTTGTAAATGCGCGTATTTACGTAGCTTATGAAGCTGTTGATTTTATCGGCGGGCGGGCGCTTGGAGCGGACGGTAAATTTAAAGCTTTTTTGATCCGCGATTATCTCGTTCCATTTTTCGTAGTAGAGCTTTTGAAACGCCCCTTCTACCGCCATTATCGCAGGCACATCCGCGGCGGCGTTTAGCGCCTCTATGTGGGGCGATACCTCAAATTTCACGCCGTGTTTTTTGCAGTTTGACGCGTCGTTTAGGATGTGCGCGCGAGTGATCTCGCGGGCGATGTAGGTGCGCTTAAGCGGATCGTCAAAAGCGCGGGCCTGATTTAGCAGCACAAAGCCGCTTTTATTGACCGAGTTTGAGGTATTTGGATAAAAATTACCGCGAAAGCTCTGATACGGGCTAAAAACGTGCAAAAGGACGTTGTTATCCGCGAGAAACGCCATAGCGTAGGTATCGATCTGTACTTTTGCCAGCACGTAAATTTCATCGATCGCATTTATCGGCAAAATTTTACTAGCGGCAACCGCGCCCGCATCGTCAAATTTATCAAAATAGATATTGTTATCTTGCCTGCGAAGCCTGCCTGCGCTCAAAATAAAATGCGTCCTGTCGCTTTTTTGCATCTTTTTTCCTTAAATTTAGCCGGGATTTCAAGCGCCGCCGTTAAATTCGGCAAATTTACGCGAGCAAATTTAACTAAACAGCGCGCTGTTTTTATCCTGTCCGATTACGATACGCTTGGAGTATTTCAGCGAATTAAACGTATAAATCACAATGGAATCAAGCTGCGTAACGCACTCTTTTTGCAAAATCGCGCTTAGTTTTTTAAAATCGCTCTCGCGAATCTCGCCTTCAAAAACAGAAAACTGCACTCGCGGCAAAAACTTCTCGACTGCCTTTCTGATGCGGTTTGCGTTGTTTTTCTCTTTTTGCTCGGCGCCGGCGATGTCATAAAATAAAATCACGTACATTTTTATCTAGCTCACGCAATATCCGCTATAAGCGCAGTTTGCACAAAATTTGCCCTGCGTAAATTTCGGCGGTCGCTCTAGATTTGCGAGTGCCGTTATCTCGCTTAAAATTTGCTCAATCAGAGCGAAATTTTCGCTGCTATCCTCCACCAAAATCACCTTTTTACCGCTGATTAGTTTGCCTTTTACCTCTTTTAAATTTAAGCCAGTTTTTAAAAGATAGATATAAAAAAGTAGCTGCATCTTGCCTGCAAGCTCGTTTTTTAGGCTCTTTTTGTATTCGGTAATGAGATAATGTCCGCGCTGCTTGGAAAGTTTGTCGAATTTCAAATTTGAAAATGCAAAATCCTGCAAATCGCTCTCTTTGATGTCCGCCAGCGCCTTGCCCATCAGCACGTTTTCATCCTCCTGATCGGCGTAGATATGGTGCGCGTAAAGCCACGCCTCACGCTTACAGGTGACGTAATAATTCACAAGCGTGCCGGTGATTTGGTCTTTGCAAAACATTAGTCAAATACCTCGTCCGTGATGTCTAAATTCGTATCTTTTTTGAGCCCGTAATCCGCGCTATAAAAATAAGACGAGCCAAACGGCAGATAAAACATATCTTTTAGCCCGCGTATTTGCTTTAAATTCGGCAATAATTTCTCTTTATCTTTAAACGTTACGTTGATGCTAAATTTTGATAACTTTCTGATGTGATTTTTTAAAAGATCTCGTATCGTAAATTCGTCATTTTGGTTATTTTTAATTTCAAGAATTTTAGCTTCAAAATCCTTAATGAAATTTTCTTTAGCTTCGATTATTAGCGTTTGTTTGCAGTTATCGTCCATAATTTCTTCGATTTTTTGATTTATATTTTCGAATTCTAGCTTCTTTATCTCGCTTTGTATATATAAATTTTCTAGTTGATTGCTGATTTTTTGAAAATACAAATTTGAAATTTCTAGAATCTCGCTCTCTCGCACCTCTCTTTGCCTAAAATCCTCCAAAATAGTTCCGCTTACTTTATATAGATCGCCGTAAATCAAATTTGTAAATTTGCTTATCTCAGGAAAGACGTATAGCTCGCCGCGAATGTCTCTAAAATGTCTATTTACGCGCCCTGCTGTTTGTATGATCGAGCTAATGGGCGAGACTTCGCGAAATCCTACGTCAAAATCAAGATCCACTCCAGCTTCGATGGACTGCGTGGAGATAAGTAAAATTTTACTCGCAAGCGGATCGTTTTTACTCTTACTTATCCCGCATCTTACCATTCTTATAATCGCTCGCTTATGCCAATCATACATATATCCGTTTAAGCAAAAGCAGCTAAATTTATCTCTTAGTTTTACGAACAGCTCCTGCGCTTTTTTGATCGTATTTACGACGACGAGGGTATTTTTATCTCTTGCAGTCTCGCAAATCTTTTCTAATAGATCCTCTTCGCCGCTTATATCAAGCCATTTTATGACGTATCTATCCTGTTTAGAAAAGTAGTCTAAATTTGAAATTTCTTTAAAATTTTCGCTTTTAATAACCGGCATCGTCGCCGACATAAATATAAAAATAGTGCCGAGCTGCTGTGAAATGATCTCGCAAAGCAGGATAAAATCTTTTCTAAAATTATATGGGATCGCTTGGGCCTCATCGATGATAACGACGCTATTTTTGAGCTGATTAAATTTGACGTTATCTTTGTTTTTGTTGCCAAGTAGCGCAAATATCAGCTGATAAAGCGTAGTTACGTTTATCTCACCGCTAAAAGATTCCATCAAAAATTTGATCTTAGAATATCTATCATCCTCGGTTAGATTTTCTTCATCTATCGTCGTTTTGTGGTGAGCTTTGCTAACCAAAATATCGCTATTTTTATAAATTTTCGCGATAATATCGTAGGTTTGATCGATTATCGAAGTGAAAGGAAGCGTATAAATTATGCGAGATTTATTAAATTTCAAGGCAAAATTTAGAGCGGCTAAGGTCTTGCCGTAGCCCGTAGGTGCAGTCAAAGTAAAAAGTTTATAATTTTCGTCAAAGTTGTTTAAAACAAAATTTCTAAATGTATCTCGCTTTTTATTTGGCGGCAAAGTTTTGATATCGCACTCCAAAGCATCTATCGGTATATCTTTGGTTTCCTGCTTTGGCGTGTTAAAAATAGCTTCAAATTTATCGCTATAAACCAAATTTGAGTATAGGCTTTTGAAATTTATAAAATCTTCATAAGTAAATTTGTATCTGTACTGCAATAAAATTAAGTATTGGCGAAGCTTTTCCGCTCTATCTAAAAACTCATCTTTTTTTGTAGATAATCCCAAATAAACCTGGGTACTTTTAGCGGCGTTAGCTACTTCTTCCCAATATTCTAGCTCTTTTAAATTTTTAAAAAATTTATTAGCATCTCGAGCTAATGTCATTAAATTTACCACATCGCCATGGTGCGAAACGATAGCTAAAAAACCAAATAGAGTCGGTATATCATCAAATTTTGAGTTTAATATGAAAAAATATGCCGACAGAAATGAGTGGTTTTTATCCAGCTTGTCGTTTGAGGTGTCTCTGATGTAAATTTGAAAATTATTTTTTAGTTTTGCGATATCGTGATAGAGCTTGACCTGCTTATCCAGCTCTTCGTCGCCGGCAGAGATCATATTTTTTATATGATTTTCTAAAAGTTTATTTGGATGAGACCAAAACTCGTCAAATAAAATAGACTCTTTCATCGTTTATCTGATATATATTTCCGCGATTTTTAGATTTTATTAGCTCTTTGCCGTTTATTTCCATTACAAAGTCTTTAAAATCTTTAAAAATTCGTCCATTTTCGCAGTCGCAAGGCATTTTAGCCGTAGTTAATTTCGCATTTTCATTAATACCGTCAAAAATAAAGTCGTCCATAAGCGTAAATGTATCTATAAAGCTTTCATCTTGCGATATTTTTTCGCATATTTTTATATCGATCCAGCCAAAATCAGCTATACAAAAGTTTATCCCAAGATACGGCGTAAAGGCAGTTTTATGCTCTTTTAAATTTGAAATTATTTTATCCCGGTAGCCTTGCTCTAAATTTTCTAAATTTAAAAATACGACATAAGACGGCGAGCAGATGAGCTCTCTATAAAACTGCTTTTTCTCCTTTGCGTTTTGATAGCCTTCCTCTATATGCATATTGCTTGAGAGGGCAAATTTTATGCCGTTAAAAACAAAACTCTTTTTTAAAATTTGCCTATCTATTTTTACGCTGTATTTGATGCTAGATAGCTTAAAATACTCCTCCTCGCCTATAACGGCGCCTAAAAAGCCCATTATAGCTGTCTTTGGCGGCACCGGATAGGTCAGACTAGAATAAATCGTCGCCGGATGCGAGAAATGAGCGTAATCGCCGAATAATCTAAAAGCAATAATGCTCATTTTACGCCTCTATCTTTTTCCAGCTACTGTCAAAATTTGCTTTGTTTTTTGCTTCAAAATCATAATCGCTCATATACTCTATTTTTTCTATATTTGTAGCATATCTTGCGAGCTTATTTTTTAAATTTGTAAAGTCGATAGTATATTCATTAATGCTTCTTATCGCCCTATCTTCTTTTTCGCTTTTTAGGCTTATGCTATTGTTTAGATCGCCCACAAACGTATCGTCCTTATACGTGATGATTAGCATAAACCTTGGAGTCTGGCCGATTTTGGAGCGAGTCGTTAAATTTTTAGTGCCGTGCCACAAAGCTTTTAAAATTTTAGCCTCATCAGCTTCGTTAAAGCCCGTTTTTGCCGCATTGTAGTTATCGATAATGCCGTAAGTAGCAAAAATAGCGTATTTTAAAAATTTTTCCTCTCTAAAAGTCGCTTGATCCTTTTGTTTTTTTGGCTCGTTTGGATCGTAATCGCTAGCAAAAGCGCCGGTTCCTCTTACGTGCTCTATCTCAACCTTGTTTAGAGATTTGCTTAATCTAAACTGCACCGGACCGGTAAACTGAACGCCCGCGGTTTTTATCTCTTTATCCTGCTTCATCTCGTCTTTATCCGAAATCGGCAAGACGCCGCCAAATGCGCGAATATCGATAAATTTAGACAAAATTTCTTTTTGTAGTTCGCTTTTGCTTTGCTTTATGTTTATACTTTGTCTAATCGCCGTTTTAGCGTCTAGTACGACGTCTTCTATCCTATACTCCTTTATAAAAATCGACGCCTCATCTTTTTTCATAATCTCGTCTCTGATTGTTCTTTTTATGCGCACGTCTGTTACTTCGGCGATGCCGGTCTCATCATCGCATCTTGGAGCGTTATCCTTTAGCATATCGCCGTTTGGATTCCAGTTCTCTCCGTCCCATAAAAAAAGTATCTCTTTTTTCTGCATATTATTCTCCTTACTTATTTCGTTTTATCTTTTAAAAATTTGCGATAATCACTCCCGCCCATAGCAAAAGCAAGCGTAGTATGAGAGCTTTTTACTATTTTTCCTTCTTTAGAAAAGACTTGCGGTAAAATTTCAATCAAACACTCTTTTATGTTTTCAACGTTAGAATTTGGTTTGCCAGAAGCTGCCTTAAGCTTTCTAATCATCTCATCGCACTTAGTCCAAATTCGCTCCAAATTTTCCCTGCTTATTGAGCCGCAGTTATCAAGCCAGTTGCTAAACGATACGCCGCCATTAACGCCGAGCTGCCAGTTTATCAGAGCCGCGCTTAGCATGCCTAGTAAATAAGCGCTAATGAGCGCATCGTCTTGATTTAAAAATTCGCTATTTTTGATTAACTCTTTAATCGGTACCTTTTTATCGGTTAAATTTTCCAAATCACACTCCTTTTGAAACACTAGTTTTTTATTTAAGACATCGATTTCATTAAAAAAATTTTGATATTTTGCAATATTCTCAAACGTTCTTTCTTTATAAAAATCGTTAAAATATTTACTCCATTCCAATTTTTTTGCATAACTTTTATTAACGCTACCGTAATAAATCAGCTCGCTATATCTTTCTATCATAATCTCTAAATCAAATTTATTTCGCGACAGCAAAAAACTCATCACGCTTAGCCTATCTTCAAACAAATTTTGAAGATATATCGTCTCATCGGTTCCGCTGTTTTTTTCATAGAAAGCTTTAATATCAAAATCGCCCATTAATTTTGAAATATGAGAGATAAAAGAGGGCAGCACATCGTCTATCGCAAGCTTTAAATCGATAGCTGCGTTGCTTTGCGTATAAAATAAAATCGTATTTAAAACAGGCAATTTTTCCTGCTTTTTAGCGGCGATTTCAAGATAATCGTTTATGCTAAATTTTATAACTTCTTCGGCAATTTCGATATTTTTCATATCACTTTTTGAGGTTTCTTCGAGTATTTTTATAATCTCTTCTAGATTTACTGAGCTACCCAAAATCGTCGGCAAAATCGCCATTTTCATACCGTAAAAATTATGCGATAGCTTATCTTTTATCGCTTTAAAGCCGTTTTCTACCTTTTTTGCGCTAATGGCGCTTAGCGGCAGGAGTTTTGATTTGATAAATTGCATATTGGCGGGCATCTCATTTACCGAGCAAAATGCCAAATTCGCATCGCCGCCGATACCTTTTTCATTTGTCAAAATATCGTATCCATAAGATGATTTTTGCTCTTTTATGCCAATATGATTTTCAAAAATTTGCTTAAAATAGGCAGAAATAGGCTTGCCCTTATACGAGAGTGAGAAAAAAGTGGCGACTTTTTTGCCTTTTTCCTTTTTTAGCTCATCAAGGCCTTTGATCTCATCTATAATATCGGCAAAATATTCTTCATTTATACTGGGTAACATAGACAAAATAGCGTCATTTTCTATATTGCTCGGCTCAAAACACGAGAGCAAATTTGAAACCGATCTCAAAACGCCTTTTATAAATTTAACTTCGTCTTTATTTACTTCTTTGGATAAAAATTGAGAATTTGGAAAAAGATTACCGGAATTTGCGCCTACGCCGAATCTACATATTATCAGATCGTCTTTACTTATGTTTAAATTCGGTTCTATTCGCTTGGTTTCTGTGTCGCAGAGATATACTTTGATTGCATCGTATTTGTAGGCTTCGTTTTTGAGACGTTTTTCGTCTTTTTGATATATTTCGCCTATGTCGGCGAAAATTTTAACTATATCGCCCAAGAGATTCCCCTAAATTAAGTTGGCATAATTATACTGCAAGCGATCTTTTATGTCAAGTTATTATATTTTACATAGATTTTACTTGATTTTTTGAGTAAGTTTTTATAAAATACTCTTTGAAAAGCAAGCAGTACTTGTTTTCCTTATAGGCTTTTAAATTTATATTTTACTTAACTTGCTTTTCTTTCACCATCTCCACAAATCCTGCCCCACAGTTCATGCATCCACTTCCGACGCCGGCATCAAGGATCAGATTTATCAGCTCTGGCCGTGCGCAAATCTTCCATTTTGCTTGCCATGCCTGAACCGGCGAGCGGTTGTTGCCGTAATAAAAATTAAATGGATTTTGCAAATTTTGCCAGAGCAAATTTAGCTCAAATTTGCCGTCGTATCTGCGCCCGCTAAGCGTTTCAAATCTTTGCAAAGCGTTTGTTTTCATCATCTCAAGATGTCTGGAGTCTTGCGGTTGCAAATAAATTTTATGCCCCAAAAGCCCACCTATAGCGCATGCCACACAGCCTTGCAGCACCGCTTCGCTTTGCGTAGTTCTATGCTCGCTAACCGCCACCGTAGTATCACATAGGCAAAGCTCGCCTAAATTTAGCCCATCTTTTAGCACGGCAAGCGCGATTATTTTTTCAAATTCCGGCTCATAAGATGTAAATCTAATCCGCAAATTTGCGCCATTTAAACGAAAATCGAAATTCGTTCGTTTAAAAATTTTGCCGCTTGGCTCGTGCCTGTACCCCTCATGCTCGGCGCTTGGCAGATAGCGGTAGATGTAGCCCTGGATGAGTTGAGGCAATGTCTTTGAAATTTTTAAATTTGCGCTTGGCAAACGTGAGATTATCGTGAGCATTTTTGTCCTTAAATTTAGTAAATTTTAGACGTAATTATAAAAAATCTCGTATTAAAAATCGGTTTTACGTAAAATTGCGGTGAAATTTCAAATTTTACCCGTCAAATTCGCTAAAATATCCGCAAAAATCACGCAAGGAGAGCAAATGAAATACGATTTTGACGCGCCGGTGGAGCGAGGCGGGACGTATTCGTCAAAGTGGAAAACGAGCGGAGACGAGCTGCCGATGTGGGTGGCGGATATGGATTTTAAGGTCGCGCCCGAAATTTTAGAAGCGCTGCAAAAGCGCCTGGATAACGGAGTTTTTGGCTATTCGTACGTGCCGCAGGAGTGGAGCGAGGCCATCTGCTCGTGGTGGAGCAGGCGTCACGACGTCAAATTTGACCCGAGCTGGCTGATTTTTTGCACGGGCGTGATCCCGATCATCAGCTCTGCCGTGCGCAAATTTACGAGCGTGGGCGATAAAATCGTGATCCAAAGCCCCGTCTATCACGTTTTTTACCGCAGCATCGAAAACAACGGCAGGATCGCGCTCGCAAACGAGCTAGCCTACGACGGGCGCGGCTACGATATAGACTTTGCCGATCTCGAAGAGAAGCTCGCCGACCCGCTAACGACGATGTTTATCCTTTGCAACCCGCACAATCCCGTCGGCAAAATTTGGAGCGCCCAGAAGCTAGCCAAAATCGGCGAACTATGCGCTAAACACGGCGTTTTGGTGATCTCTGACGAGATCCACTGCGACATCACTAGCCCGGGCAAAAGCTACGTGCCGTTTATCCGCGCGAGCGAGACTTGCAAAAACATCTCGATCACCTGCGTTTCGCCTACAAAAGCCTTTAACATCGCAGGCCTGCAAAGCTCAGCTGCCGTAGTGCCGAACCCAAAACTGCGCGCCAAAATGGCAAAAGCCATAAACGATGACGAAGTCGGCGAGGGCAACGCATTTTCTTGTATCGCGGCGATCGCGGCGTTTAAGCGAGGCGAAGCGTGGCTCGAGCAGATGCGCGAATACGTAGAGCAAAACCGCAAAATCGCGAGCGAGTTTTTGCAAAACGAACTGCCGCAGATTAGGCTTGTGGAGCAGGACGCCACGTATCTACTCTGGCTTGACTGCCGCGAAATTTGCGACGACGCGAGCGATTTTCATAAATTTTTACGCCAAAAAGCGGGACTTTGGCTAAACGACGGCAACGCGTACAGAGGCGAGGAAAAATACTTCTTGCGCCTCAATATCGCAACCCAAAGATCGCGCGTGCTAGAAGGGCTAAAACGCCTAAAATCAGGCGCTCTGGCCTATGCAAAAAGCAGGGAATAATATATTTACGAAAAATTGGGATAAAATTTAGACCTTTTTGGTATGATTTGCGCGTCCGACAAGAAAACCTCCTTTTTGTAACGGCGCCTCGGCTCCCCCTGCCGAGGCGTTTTTGTCTTATTCATTAAGCTTTTTTAGTTATAATCCTTCTCATAAATTTACTCCGCCTAGCTCAAATTTAAGCAAATTTAGCGTTTCAGGCGAAAGGACGAAAATGCTAACTCACATAGACGAAAACAACCGCCCAAAAATGGTCGACGTAAGCGACAAGGGCGTAACTACGCGCATAGCCGTAGCAAGCGGCATCATAAAAATGTCGCGTGAAGCCTTTGACGCGATCAAAAACAACACGGGCAAAAAAGGCCCCGTCCTGCAAACCGCCGTCGTAGGCGCGATAATGGGAGCGAAAAAGACGAGTGAACTCATCCCGATGTGCCATCCGCTGCTAATCAGCGGTATAAACTGCGACATCGAGGAGTTAGCTGATATCTGCGCTTATAAGCTAACCATTAGCGTCAAGATAGACGGTAAAACCGGCGTCGAGATGGAAGCGCTAACGGGCGTTAGCGTCGGACTTCTAACGATCTACGACATGATAAAAGCGATAGATAAAACTATGCAAATAACGGACATAAAACTAGAAAGTAAAAGCGGAGGCAAAAGTGGCGACTACGTGCGATCTAAATAAAGAACCCGAAATCTCGTACCCAAATTTCTGGGAATACAAAATCATCATCGAAGAAAGCGACGATGCCCAAGCCATCGCGCAGAGTGTCGTAGGCGAAAGGCAGCACAAGATAACGTCCTCAAAATCGAGCAAAGAGGGCAAATACAAAAGCTACAATCTAAGCGTTTTGGTTAATTCTAACCAGGAGCGATTAGAAATTTTTTCCGCGCTAAGACGCGTTTGCAAATACGTATTATAAGGACTTTTATGCAAAATTTAGTCTTCATCCAAACCATAAAAGAGAACAAAAACGACCCGCAAATTTCCGTTTTGATCAGGGAATTTGCGCTAAGCGAGTTTAGAAAAAGCGTCAAAGGCGCAAAAGGCGACGACGCAAACGCGGCTCTGGTCAAAGAATTTGAGCAAATTTGCGAAGCGCTAAAGAGCGAGGAACTACTAAACCGCCAAAACGTCGCCAACCTCATCCAAAGCGCGGGCGACGCGCTCAGCGAAGCAAAAGAGCAGTACATCCACCGCCTAATCTACGAAAAAGAGCAGATCGAGCGGCAAATTTACGCGCAAAAAGACGAGATCAAAAACGACGTTCGCGCGCTACTTGAAAATATGGAAAATTTCATCAAAAACAGCGACCTGGCGGATAAAGACGAAATTTTAACCGCGATAGACGAAAAGATGCTCTGCGAGCTGCAAATGCTGGGCATTCTTAAAGAAACTACCGAAGCGGCGTTTCTAACCGCGATCGAAAAGGGCGACGACGTAAAAGACACGGTGGAACAAATCGCCAAAAACGTCGTGCTTAGCGCGATAAACGAGGGCGAAGCGAGCAAGGAGCGCATCCTGGAGATCGCAAGGACGGTTTGCGAGGCGGCGAGCGAGATAGCGGGCGTCGATCAGGCCTTTGCCAAAGAGCTAATAAGCGGCGCGATCGGAGGCGTAAAAGAGGCGCTTAGCAAGAGGACGGAGAAATTTATCGAGGAGATCAAATTTGCCCCCGACGGCCAGACGCTGCTTGGCGAAGCTAAAGAATTTATAAGGCTCGAGGAGAGATTTGTAGCGATGCTGCGCGATATGGCGCGCTCAGATGAGCCGTCTGCTGCCGTGATAAACGAAATCCTAGACGAGTCCGTCGATAGCTACTTCGCCAAATTTAAGCGCCTGCAAAACGACGTTTCGCGCCAGATCGAGCTTCAGTTAGAGGGACTAAAATTTAACGAAAATATCGATAAATTCGCTAGTCTTGCGGGGGCTAAATTTGAGGAGCTAAAGCGCGAAGTAACTCAAGCCGGCGATAAGCTTAAAGAAAATTTTAATGCCAAAGAACGCATCGAAGCGCTCAAAAAAGAGATCAGCGACTTTGAAAAACGAACCGAGGAGAAGCTAACCGAGATAAGTGCTAGCGAGATCGGCGAGAACCTCAAAGCAAAATCAAAAGAACTAGGCGAAAAGCTCTACAAAGCTGCCGAAAATCTCATAAAAACCGCCAAAGAAAAGATCGGCAAAAAAGAGGATGAGAAAAAAGACGAGTGAGCCAAATTTGGGCGCGTATGCTTAAATTTGCGCCCGGGTTTTACTCGCCTGCTACAAACGGCGGCAAATTTGACGCGGTAAATTTGCGCTCAAATTTGACTCCGCCAAAACGCCGAGGAAGTCAAATTTAACCCCAAAGGATCAAAAATGAGCATCACGTTTTTCGTTAAAAATAAAAAGAAGTTTCTAGTCGGCCTTGCCCCCGTGATGAGCGTAGAGGAGGCACTGCGGTTTGTGCCAAATTTATCGCAGTTTAACGCAGACGAGGATGACGAGGAGTTTGACGCAGATAGCTTTTACGGCGCGAAGCTTGACGAGTTTGACTGCCTAGTTGCCGGCACGGACGGGCTTAGCGGACGCGGCTTTGAGATAGGCTACGAGGACGGCGCCTACAACGTCCGCATCGGTACGCCAAGCACCCGCACGGACTGGAAAATCGCGCTAGAGTACCTAAAAAACCTAGCCATAAAAATGGACAGCGAAATCGTGAGCGAGGACGGCGAGAAATTTAGCGCGCAAAATATCGAAAGCTTTAGCTATGAGCACGACATACGCGCGGGACTAGAGGCGATAGAGCAAAATTTGCAAAAAGAGGCGCAAATCAGCACTATTTACGGCATAAGAAACGAAGTGTCGTTTGATAATAAGATCATAGCTCGTATCCTTGGCGCAAAAGATCCAGCGGACGAATTTGGCAAATTTGTAACCGGTATCCAAAATTTGGATGCGTATTTTGCAAATCAGATGTTTTATCGCAGGAACGATAGCGGCGAGATCAGCGGAGATTACGTCCTGTCGCAAGACGTCGTTACCGTGCTGCCGTATGAACCTAGCGTGGAGTATAAAAATTTGCAAATGCTGGGCGATGAGAAAGTCGCGCGGTGGAAGATCGCGATATTTGGCGGAGAGGGCGACGATGAGGAAAAATACGAGATCCTAGCGACGCTGAAATATGAAAATTTCATCCAAAATTTGCCAAAAGAAAAGTACAAATTTATCGACGCTAAAAATATCGTCGTAAGCGCGTTTAGCAAGGCAGAATTTGACGAGCTAATCGCAAAATGCGGCAAAGAGGGGCTGGCGGACTAAGCGCTTGCTTGGCAATAAATCGCTGCTGCTGTGCGGTAAATTTAGCGGCATAGTTAAATTTATGGCCGAAATTTGCCCGCCTTTTTACTCCGAAATGAAGCCAAATTTGACGCAACATGGATCAAATTTGGCGTCAAATTTGAAACTCCGCAAAGCCGTAAATTTAACCGCAAACCCAAAATATTGACTTGCGCCGTACCTTTAGATAAAATCAGGCGCAAAAATCAAAGGAGATCAAAAAAGCGAAAAATTTTCCTGCCGCTTTTATGCGCTTTCCTGCTAGGCGGATGCACTACGTACGGCATCGGTCCATCTAATATATTTCTAGAAAACAAAGAGCTAACTCAGCTAAAAGGCCGCCATATCCTAGATATGGAAAAGTACTCCGGCGGCTGGTCGCACATCGAGATAGGCATGCTTTCGAACAAATTTTACATGCAACACGAACCGCGCGAAGTGCTATCGGTAGAGAGATTGTGTAACTTTTGGGGTTGCAGCGTGGTAGGCGTCAACTATAGCACCTACGGCTTTGTCTACTTTACTACCGACAAAGACGGCTATATCACGGACTACACCGAGGATGGCGACGCGATAAGGAGCGTCAAGCATAAATTTAAAGACCTGCTAGTACTGGAGAACTAAGATGAAAAAGACGGTAATAACATTACGCGCGTTTGCGATCACTGCGGCGTTTGGGCTCTCTAACGAGGATTACGATAAATTTATAGCGCTAGGCGATAGCGGAAAATACAAAGAAGCGTTGGCGTTCATCACGCCGCGAGCAGAAGCCGGCGACGCTAGAGCCGTCACGCTAGTAGGCTACCTATACGAGGCGAGGATGTCTAACATCGGCGAAGGCGTAAAGTGGTACAAAAAAGCCATGGGACTAAACGATTCGCTCGCTCACTCGAATATGGCGCGGATCTACTACCGCATGACGGACTATAAGCTAGCCGCGCAGACCCTTGAAAAGGCAAGCAAACTAGGCGACACTGGCGCGGACGCAATGCTAGGAAATATGTATCTAAACGGAATACACTTTAAAAAAGACTATAAAAAAGCACTCGTCTACATCCAAAAAGCCGTTGCCGATGACAATCCGCAGGCTCTAACCGATCTAGCTATATGCTACGAGAACAGCTATGGCGTCGCAAGAGGTATGGATAAGGCCATAGAGTTTTACAAACGCGGAGCGGCCCAAGGTAACGAATACGCCAAAAGGGCGCTAGAGAGGCTGCAGTAGCTAGTGCGCGACTGCCTGAGTTTTGACGATACCGACCTTATCCGCCTGGTAGCGGCGACTCGGGCTAGCCGGAAGAATAAATTTAGGCTCGCTTGAGCTCAAATTTTAGTTTTTAGTAAACCGGTCGATACTGGCGATCGGTTTACCGACTTCGCCTCTACCAAATCACTCAAATTTGGGTAAATTTAAAACCCAAGCCGAGTCAAATTTAATAGATAAAAAGCCCCGCGTCTTTTGCTTCGCCGACCTTGTCCGTTTTCACCCATGCCGCGATGTAGATGAAAAACGAAGCCACGAGCAAAAAGAAACCAAATATCGCCAAAACACCGCTCGCCCACAGCAGCTCGCCTGCAAAAAACGTGCAAACGTAGATGCGAAAAAGCCCGTTTCTAGTTAGTCTTGCAAGCTCGAAAAAGACCTTCCCCCACACGAACGCGACGTAGCCCAGCAGTAGTAGCGCGATGATAGCCACTAGTTTAGCTAGCGGATGAGCCGCGTCCGCCATATACGATGCCAGCGTCGCCGTGACGTGAGCGACGAACATCACGATCATCGCCTTGCCGTAGTTTACGTGTAGATCATCGCTGTGAGCGAGTCTGGCGACTCCGCCTAGCGCCGCATAGGTTAGCAGCGCGGCCGCTATGACGGCGAGATTGTCCGCGATCTGTAGCGCTAGCCCCGAGTAGCTCGCGATAAAGTACGCGTAGATCTTGATCACGGCCGGCACGATACCGGATGCGATACCTAGCGTCCTAGCTCGGTCAAACGCCGCACTCTCTTTTAGCGCAGCCTTCGTCTCCTCGCTTCTGGTATCCTTTACCGCGCGCTTTTCGCCCTCGTCTACGACTACAAAAACATCCCGCGCAAACGCCCCGTCGGGCCGAAACGCCACTCGCTCGCCGCCGCTAGGTCGCCCCGAGCGCACGTCCTCGAAGCTAAATTTATAGTATTTCCCGTCATCGCCGATTATCGTCGTTTCGTTTATCGCTACGCCCTTCACCAACTCTCCTTTTTGCGTTTTTGCCGCCCTGTTTTAGATTAGCCCGCTTGTTTGTATTTTTGGGGTGCGGGTTATGCCGCACGTCAAATTTGACGCCAAAGTCCCTAATCCAGCCAAATTTTACGGTTTAGCCGCAGCTCCTCGACGATACGCAAAAAGCCGCCGATCTCGTCTTTGTAAAATCTATTCGCACCCTTGCCCACGAGCGGACGGCGTAGATCGGGCTCGAAGTTATCGCGTCCTGTGCGGATCGCCATGCAGATCTTGTCCTCAGCTAGCACGATGTTTATCGGGCGGTGAAATCTCGTTTTTAGCAGCTTTAAATTTTCCATCAGGCTAGGCGTGAGCGCGTATCTAGCCTCGATCTGATCGGTCGTATAGACGCGAAATAGCTGCTCAAACTCCACGTCGTCCATCCTCGCGCGCTTGCCGCCGTAGTCCCTAAAATCATCCATACCGCTGCAAATTTGAGTGACGCCCTTTAGCCGCTTAGGAAAATCCGCGACAAACAAAATCCCCGCAAAAAGCACTCTATGCGTCTTATTTCCGTGTAGATCCTCTTTGATGCTTATCGCCTCTACGTCGCTAAATTTGACCCGCACGCCCTCTATCTGCCCGAAAATCAGGTCGTTGCCCGAGTACTTGTCGATGTCAAAATCATAAATCATATAAAGATAATCGCTCTCTACGTAGTCGCCCGGATAATACGTGAGACCGCAGTCCTCCACGATGCTCCTCACGACTTTTCGCTTAAATTTAAACGTAAAGCTATCGGTGAAAATACTCTCGAAAAAATAGTACATCGCAGCCCCGCAGACCACAAACGCACCCGCGCTAAGGGCGGCGTTTTGCGCAGCTAGATAAAGTAGCCAAGCCACTGCGGCGGCTACAAAGACGCAGGTGAGCTTTAGCCTAAAAAGCGAACGCAAAACCTTTTGCCGCTCAAGCTCTAGCCAGACCAGATCGTCCATTTTTGCTCCTGTTTTTAATCTAACGCCGTTTTTATAAATTTGGCTATTTTACGGGCTTTTGTCTTTAAATTTGCGTTTTAAACCGCTTAAATTTAAGCTCTTTTCTGTGGGCGGCGACGCTTCAAATTCGGATTAAATTTGCTGCCTAAATTTACCGCTCGCACCGCTTTTTATATTCAAATTTGATGAGCCGACGAAGCCCGCTCGTGTTTTCAAGGGCGCAGTTAAAGCGCTCAAATTTAACGTCAAATTTGACGAAACGAGCGCAAATTTAGCGGTTAAAAAGCTCGTGCACGTCGTGTGGATCGTCTTGCCCCTTAGGCACCTCGAAAAACGCCGCCTTATGAAACCTCGCCCAGCTAGCAACGATGTTTGACGGAAACATCTCCACGGCGTTGTTATAATCGGTCACTGCGGCGTTGTAGGCGCGGCGCGCGGCGGAGATCTGCTCCTCGATCTCGTTTAGCGTCTTTTGCAGGTGCATAACGTTTTCGTTGGCTTTGAGCTCGGGGTAGTTCTCGACGACGACGTTGAGCTTTGAGATGAGGTTTGACAGCTCGCCGTTTAGCGCAAATCTCTGTTCGTCGCCCGCGGCCTTTTGGATGCCGCTTCTAAGCGCGGAAATGCTTTCTAGCAGCTCACGCTCGTGCGTGATGTACTGCTTGACGGTGGCGACGAGGTTTGGGATGAGGTCAAAGCGCCTTTTTAGCTGCGTATCGACACCCGATCTTATGTTTGAGACTTGGTTGCGCTTGCCAACCAGCGAGTTGTAGACAGAGATGACGATGAGCGCGAGAACGGCGATGATGCCTAGAACGATGTACATTTTTGCTCCTTTGATTTAACTTTTGTTTTGATTATATCAAAAAGCTGCTGAAACCGGAAAATTATACTCGTCTTTGCCGCGCTAGATGCTAGGTCACCCGGGGTTTGCTACCAAAATGCTAAATTTCGCTTGCCTTTGTAAAAGCCGCTTTGTGAGCAAATCTCGGATACAAGGGCTAGTTGCCGTAAAATCAAGACGCGTGGCCGATTTTTGCGCTTAAATTTAGGCTTAAAAACGCAAAATACGCTTTTGGGTAAACCGTTTATAAATTTTGCGTTACGGGCGGTTAGGCCTATTTTTAAACAAAAATCAAAGCAGGTACGCGCAGGCAAAAACGGCTTGGCGCGAGGTCTTGCCGGGCGGCGATCGGCAGGTAAAATCTAGCTTATAAATTTTCGCCTGCACGGACGACACGCCCTTTTGCTGCGATAAATTCGTATCTTTTTGAGGGTGATTTTACGCGAGCTAACGGCTAAATCATCGCAAATTTAGCACCGTTTAAGCAGCAAGAGTAAAATTAGCGTTTCTAAACACGCCAAAAGAGTGCGAACCGCATTTTCTCGCAGCTTCAGAGTTTTAAGCCGCGAGAGAAAAATTAACATTTTAAACAGCAAAATCGCCGAGCCGCCAAATCCACCCCGCACGTTTTGCGTTTAGGCAAGGAAATTACTGCTCGCACTCTATGCAAAATTTAGCTATTTTGCCGATTTTGCCGGCTGCAAGTAGGCAAATTTATGCTTACTAGCAAGCCTAGAGGGCAAAAGCGCGGATTTATGCCGCGCATAAAACGCTAAATTTGCGACTTTGCGCCGTAAGGCAAAAACCAAAACTAGCCAAAAGGCGTAAATTTAGGGCGCGTATAAAAACTAAACCAAAGCGCTTTAGTCTTTTAAAGCTCGCAAAGTTTGTCGCAAACCCGCTTTTACCGCGTTTTGCGCGATAAATTGCGGGATAAATCCTAGCAAATCACCACTTCATACCCGCTTCCAGCCAAAAGTTGCGGCCAAGGCCGTACTCGTAGTAGTTGCCTTCGTTTGAGGCGATAAATTTTTTGTTTAAAAGATTATTTATGTCAAGATTTACAAACGCTCGAAAATCGCCGGCCAGCCGCCTTTCGTAACCTATACGCATATCCCACGTCGCGTATGCGGGTAGTTTTTGGCGCTCGTAGATATACATCCCGCGAGTTCTATTCCAGCCGCCTAGCAGCGCGTCCGTTTTGCTCGTATAGTTTATGAAATTTGAAACGCTAAAGCCACTAAATTTAGCCGAGTGGCGAAATTTAGCCGAAAAGGGAACATGGTAATCAACGACCGGTAGTTCGCTTTTTTTGATGATTTTGCCGTTATACGAGACGTCGTCGTTCATCTCGTCGTCTTCGTAATCCGTAAAGCTCCTGCTTTGCTTCGTAAAGCTTAGCGAGCCCTCAAAATCGTTTTTTACGCCCCAAATTTCGATCGGAGCGATGTTTGCCGCGCTTAAGGTTACGATGTCGCGCTTGCTTTGCCCATCATTGGTAAATATAGAATATCCGTTTCCGTAGCCTGATAGCGGCTCTCTTATGTATTTCGTTGCTACTTCGTCGCGGCCTTGGCGTCTTACGTATTTTAGATTTAGCCTCGCGTTGCCGACGTCGCCGCGATAATACGCGCTAAATTCATCGTCGTAAGGCGTCTTTAGCTCCCTGATAGGACGGCGGTTATTAGCTAGTCCGCCGCACGTATACGCGCCGCCGTACGAGCTTCTCTCGCAAGTCTCATACATCTTATATACGCCGTTATACATCTTGTACGCGAAAAAGTTTCGTCCGTAGTAGCGGTTTAACCCAAGGCCTATGAAGTTTTTATCCGCAAATTCGTATTCGGCTAGCAGCCTCGGGGCTAAATTTACGTCGTTATTATCGCCGTTTCGCTCGATGCGAAGTCCGGGACGAAATTTAAACGCGCCAAACCTCATCTCGTCTTCGAGATAAAGGGCGAGATTGGTTTGCGCGGCCTTGGTTTTTACGGCGTAGTAGTAGGTTTTTTTCGATAGATATTGACCGACCGCGCCCTGGGATGCGAAGCTATCGTCGATGACGCAGGTTTTATCCCCCGCCTCGCAAGTGCCGCTCATTAGAGCTTTTGGATTGCCATTCCAAACGTAAGTATGCGGTATCTCGTAGCTTCCTATTTGTCTAGTTATTTCAAAGCCACTTTTTATATTATGCAACGCACCAAATGCGTCAAATTCTTGCACGCTAGCGTCAAATTTATACGCAAGCTTCTTTTGACGTTGGATAAAGTCATTATATCCGCCTATGCCTGAGTTTGAGATGCCCCAGTTTTTGATATTTGAAATTTTGTAGTTGTAGTATTCCGTGTCGTGCTCGTAGTCTCTGGTTGTTTGCGAAGACGTGAAGCTAAGGCTTTGCTCCAAAAATACGCTATCAAGGTCGATGTCGGCTTCGAGCATAGCGACGTATCCGCCGTAAATGAGATCAAGCTGGGAGTTTAGATAGCGTTTTGCCGAGGTGTGGTTTGTGAGCGTGGAGTAAAGAAAGCTTGGCTTTAACGTTACTCGCTCGCCAACGCCGATAACACCCTTTACGTAGTAGTTGTCGTTAGTCTGCTTGTCGTCTGGAAATGAGTAAAGGCTGTGGTTGATTTGCTTTTTATTATAATGATTTTCGATCACGGAGCGGTGTCTGGTGTAGTCAAAAAGCAGTCCAAAATTTGACGTCACGTAGCCCTCTAGCCCGATGCGGTAGCGACGCTTTTTAAAGTCGCTCATATCGGCTAGCTCGCCGTCGTTATATTTTGTATCGATGCTGGCGTCTTTAAAAATTTTACTCCAACTTCCGCTTGTGTATGAGTAGCCAAGCACCCCGTGAAATCCCGCTCGCGGGTCTCTGGTCTTGGCATTTACCACGCCTCCTTGAAAGCTACCATACCGCGCCGAAACGCCACTATCAAGCACCTCGACGCTACCCAGCAGATCCGTATCTACGCTCATGGCTTGCGAGCCTATCGTGCTGTCGCTCCAGGTGTTGTTGTGGTTATTCCGCGTGCTTTTTTTAGGGTCTAGGTCGTTATTTATGCTTGCGCCGTCTAGGGTAAAGTTGTTTTGATAGTAGCTCGCGCCGTTTATGCTCACATCTTGGGGCGCGATGTCGCCGGCGTTTATGCCCTTGTTGTTTTTGGCATTAAAGCTCACGTTTGGATTTGATTTTAAAAGCTCGGTGATCGTGTGGTTTTTAGACGTGATCAGATCCATATCCGCGCGCGTTAGTTTTCCCGGTTTTTTCGTAGCGTTGGCGTCGGCGCTGACCTCGACTTTATCTAGCATGACCTCCGCGGCGTTTAGCGTACTAAAATTTAACGCCTTTAAAGCGGTTAAATTTAAAGAGTCTTGATGGGCGTTGCGACTCGCGGCCAAATGCGAAAGCGGCAAATTTAACGCTGCGACCGCTACGAAAAGACTAGCCGTTTTTTTCATAATTATCCTTAGTTTAGTTTATTTTTTGTTTCCCTAATATTTCTCTACCAATTTTACCATTCTGATATTTTATTTTGATGATTTATATCAATAACTATCAAATACGAACCGTTATAAATTTGCGCGTTTTATAGCCTGACTCACTCGGAATTTTGCGTCTCTTTATCGCATGGTTATGTCTAAAGTTATTAAAATTTAGCGTTTATCTCAAATTTTAAAGCGCCGATTTTATTAACGGCACTTTCAATTGTGACATAGCGCAGCGCTTTTGCGTAGGTATTTTAAATGGTATTTATATTTACATTTTGGCAAAGATCGTAAAATAGAGTTTAAATTTTACTCATTATTTTAAAATAGTCGTATCCTAGGCCAAAATCAAATTTGACCTTAGATACGACCAATAAATTCGGCACTATTTTCCTGATTTTAAAATCGCCTGATAGCCTTGTTTTTTGAGCGCCTCTACGACCGTATTTTCCGCAAAGCTATCCTCGACGACGATATCGGCCGTTTTAGCCTCTAAATTTACCTCAAATTTCTTCACGCCATTAAGCGTATTTAACGTCTGCGTGATGACCTCGTAGCAGCTCACGCAGGCCATGTTTGGGATCTCGTAAACCAAAGTCTTGTCCGCAAATGCCGCCGCGCAAAGCGCCAGCGCTAAAGCCAGCTTTTTCATTCTTTGATACCGACTTTGTATTTTTTGGCTTGGATCGCGTTCACGACATCCATCACGTTCACGCCGTTATCTGCGGTGATGTTTACGTCTTTGCTTTTTAGGTCAAAACTCACTCCGGTGACGCCCTTGACGCTCTTTGCGGCATCTTCGATTTTCTTGGCGCAACCGCCGCAGTTCATATTTGGTACGTTTAATTCGTAGGTTTGCTGCGCAAAAACAGCACCGCAAATCGTCGCTAAAAGTAAAATTTTCTTCACAATCGCTCCTTGAAAATAATATTTGATATGAAATTGTATCAGTATATTCCTTATATATTTATTATTTCTATTTATATTAAAATGTAATATAATTTACTTTTTACTTATATTTAAAACTAAAATTTGACATCAAATTTGAGCGGATTTAAAGCGAGTGAAAAATATTGCGAGAACACTTAAAGAGCAAAATTTAGCCCGCAAAAGCTCAAATTTGCAGGCTAAATTTATAAAATTTATTCTTTTGTTTTTGCCATTCTGCGGCGCATAGTAGGATCCAGATAGCGTTTGCGCACGCGTATGTTTGACGGCGTGACTTCGACCAGCTCGTCCTCCTCGATCCACTCCAGAGCGCGCTCAAGGCTTAGCTTTCTAGGCGGCACGAGCTTGATAGCGTCGTCAGAGCCGCTAGCGCGTACGTTGGTTAGGTTTTTGCCCTTGATCGGGTTTACGTCCAGATCGTTTGGACGGCTGTGCTCGCCGATGATCATACCCACGTAGGTCTTGGTTTGCGGATCGACAAAAAGGATGCCGCGATCTTGCAAGTTCCAGAGGCTATACGCTAGCGTCACGCCGTTTTCCATAGACACCAGAGCGCCGTTGCTGCGGTGCTCGACGTTACCGATGAGCGGGCGAAACTCAAGGAAGCTGTGATTCATGATGCCCTCGCCTTTCGTATCGGTCAAAAACTGGCTTCTAAAGCCGATGAGGCCGCGCGCAGGGATCTCAAACTCGATCCTAGTCTGTCCGTCGCCGGTCGGGTTCATCGAGACCATCTCGGCCTTTCTGCGTCCTAGTTTTTCGATCACGGTACCGCTAAACTCGTCCGGCACGTCGCATACTAGTAGCTCAAACGGCTCGCAGCGCACGCCTTCGATCTCTTTGACGATAACTTCCGGACGTCCGAGACAAAACTCAAAACCCTCTCGGCGCATATTTTCAGCCAAAATCGTGATTTGCAGCTCGCCGCGGCCGCTAACCTTAAATTTACCCTCGCCGATGTTTTCGTATCGCATCGCGATATTGGTTTTCATCTCGCTAGCTAGACGTTCGTCGAGTTTGTTTGAAGTTACGTGCTTGCCCTCGGTGCCCGCTAGCGGACTATCGTTTACGCTAAATACGACGCTAAGCGTAGGTTCCTCGATTTTTAGCGGATCAAGCGGCATAGGGGAGTTTGGATCTACGACGCTATCGCCGACGTCCAGCGCCTCAAAGCCCGCTATCGCTACGATATCGCCCACCTGCGCCTCGTCGATGTCGCGGCGCTCAAGACCCAAAAAGCCGATGAGTTTTGAAATTCTGCCCGTAGTTTTCGTGCCATCGGCTTTAGCGAGCATCACGTTTTGGTTTTTAGAAATTTTACCGTTAAAGATACGTGCGATGCCGATTTTACCGACGTAGTTGTCGTAATCAAGCGTGAAAACCTGAAGCTGCAAAGGGTTGTTTATATCGCCGCTAGGAGCCGGAACGTGAGACAAAATCGTCTCGAAAAGCGGCTGCATATTTACGTTTTCGTCGGTCAAATTTAGCTTCGCGTAGCCGTTTCTAGCTGCTGCATAAACGACTGGGAACTCCAGCTGCTCGTCGTTTGCCTCAAGTGCCACAAAAAGGTCGAAAATCTCGTTTATCACGCGATCAGGATCGGCTGCGGGTTTGTCGATTTTATTTACGACGACGATCGGGCGAAGTCCGAGCGAAAGAGCCTTTTTCACGACAAATTTAGTCTGCGGCATTACGCCTTCTTGTGCGTCTACGAGCAGCAAAACGCCGTCGACCATCTTTAACACGCGCTCTACCTCGCCGCCAAAATCGGCGTGGCCCGGGGTGTCGATGATGTTGATTTTGGTGTCTTTGTAGCGGATCGCGGTGTTTTTTGATAGGATCGTGATGCCGCGCTCGCGCTCGATATCGTTGCTATCCATCACGCGTTCGCCGACGGCTTGGTGCTCGTTAAAAGTACCCGATTGCTTCAAGAGCTCGTCAACCATCGTAGTTTTGCCGTGATCGACGTGAGCGATGACGGCGATGTTTCGTATCTTTTCCAAATTTTTCTCCGTTATTAAAATGGGGCTGATTCTAGCCAAATTTTCCTTATAAAAATAATAAAGCTGTTTTGGAACGTTTCTTGCATAGTTCATGAAAGTTAAATTTAAAGGGTTTTTATGCAGACTACTCAAAACGATATTTTATCATTTGACGCGAGCATCAAAGGCGGCGTAAAAAAGCAAAGCAAAAGCTCGCAAAAAGGTGGTAAAGAGGACGGCGAGTTTCTCTCTATGGTGTTAGACGCGGCCGCTAAAAAGGGCGAAAATTTAAGCGAAAAAGATCTAAAAGAGATGGCAAAAGCTGTAAATTTATCCGCCCAAACGGCTCAAAATCAGCAAACCAAAGCACCTATCCAAAGCACGGACGTAAAAGAAATTTTAGGTGAAGAAGCGGCGGAAAATTTATTTGAAAACGCGACTTTTATGCAGCTTTTGCAAATTTTAGAGATGCTTAGCGGCGGCGAGAAAATCAGCAATTTTCCAAATTTTGAAAACCGCTTAGCCAAAGCGCTCTCAAGCGAAACGACGCTAAACGAGCTACGAGGGGCTAAAAATCTAAATGAGCTAATAGAGATCGCAAATAAGCTAAATTTAGGTCTAGAAAATATCGAAGTAACGCAAGCTCAGGCGGACGAACTGGGCGAGAAATTTCCGAGTTTGGCGAAAAAAGATTTCTTTGAACCAGTAACTCCTAAGAAAAATTTCGCATTTAGCGAGCTAAAAAACAAGGTCGAAGAGACGATAAACGCAAGCGAGCCAGAGCCCAAAGATACGCTAAATAAACTACTCGCCGCCGTACAAGAAGAGCAAAACAAAGCCCAGCCCAAAGACGCCAATGCAAAAGCGCAAGACGCGCAAAATTTGGCTCAAAACTCCAAAATCATAAAAGAAGCGGTAAAAAACGATGGCGAAAAAGAGACAAATTTAAAAGACGAGAAACCAAGCCTTAAGGCCGAAAGCGAGCTAAATTTAACTGCCGCAAAAAGCGAAAAATCAATACTCGGCCAAGACTCTAAAAAGATAAATTTACAAAATTTGCTATTTCCCGAGCGCGAAAACGCCGAAGAGCAAATTTTAACCGAGACCCAAAGTGATAACGGCGAAAACAGCGAACTAAACGCGATGGTAAAAGACGTCATCTCAAACGCTAAAGCGCAAAGCAGAAATTTCCAGGCCGTGCGTGAGACGTTTGATAACTTTAGCTCAAATTTAAAAGAGCAGGTTGCAGCATATAAATCGCCGTTTATGCGCTTTAACATCACGCTAAATCCGCTAAATTTGGGCGAAGTCGAGATCACGATGGTAAATCGCGGCAACAATCTGCATATAAATTTCAACTCAAATACGCAGACGATGAACCTGTTTTTACAAAATCAGGCCGAGTTTAAAAACAGCCTCGTAAATATGGGCTTTACTGAGCTTGAGATGAACTTTAGCGATCAAAATCAGCCCAAAAAAGAGCAAGGGCAAAAAAGTTATAAAGGCTCCAAATTTAGCTCCGACGACACCGAGCAAGGCGAACCGTCCGCACCTCGTTTAGAGCTCGTCGTTCCACGATACGTGTAAATTTGGAATCAAATTTGCTTTAGATATAAAAATTTAAAGGATAAAAGATGTCAAACGGACTAGAAACCAATAACTTTACGGTAAACAACCAAGCCGCTAAAAAATCGGCGGACGCCCTACAAAAAGCCGCAGGCACCAATCCAAACGCCCAGCTAGACAAGGACGCTTTTATGAAACTTCTTTTAACCGAGCTTCAGTATCAAGACCCGACAAGCCCGATGGATACGGAAAAAATGCTAACCCAAACTAGCCAGCTAGCCTCGCTTGAAATGCAAGAAAACACGAACAAAATGATGCAAAAGCTAGCCGACCAGCTAAAAAATAGCACAAATATGTACGCCGTGGGTGTGCTTGGCAAGATGGCTAAAATCGGCGATAGCGGTATCGTAAAAGAAGAAGGCGCAGGCGTCAAATTTGCGGGATTTTTAGAAAGCGCGGCAAAAGGCGGCACGATAAATATCAAAGACGGCACCGGTAAACTCGTAAGAAAGCTAGAATTCGGCCAAGCTAGCGCCGGAGCCAATACCTTCGAGTGGGACGGCAAGGATAACGCAGGTAACGATGCCAGAGCCGGCTCATACACGGTCGAGATCAGCTACACCGATGCGGCGGGCAACGTCAAAAACGGCGGCGTAGGAAACTATCTCGTAGAAGGCGTCAAATTTATCGACGGTATCGCGCAAGTAAAGGTAGGCGGGCAATACGTCAGTATCGACAAAGTAAAAGAATTTACCGAGCCGAAAAAAGGATAGGACGATGGTAAGAAGCCTGTATAACGGCGTTAGCGGCGTCAGAACCCAGGGGTTTAGTATGGACGTGTGGGCGAACAATATTGCCAATATAAATAACGTCGGCTTTACCGCTTCGATACCTGAATTTAAGAGTATTTTTTACCAAACATCCTTTGCTGCGGGCAACAACCCGACCCAAGACCAAATCGGCCTCGGCGCCACGGGCATGACGACGGCGCTTAGCTTTTACAAGCAAGGCCCGTTTATGAAAACCGATAACGTCCTGGATATGGCGATCGGCGGCAAGGGGTTTTTCGGAGTAACGAACGGCTCAGGCACCTACTACACGCGTGCTGGTAGCTTTGGCGTAGACAAAGAAAGATATCTCGTAACAAATCAAGGCAACTACGTCCTAGGTACGCAAAATACGCTAACGCAAGTCACTCCAAGCCAGGGCGCGATAGAGGCTTTCGGTAGAGTAAACGGACGAGCCGCCGTCACGCAGGCCTACACGCTAGGCGCCGATACGACCGACCTTGACGTCGGCGACATCAGCTCTCAGGGCAAGATTCGCCTGCCGGAGTTTTTGTATCTGCCGACTAAACCGACGTCGAAGGTTACCTTTAAAGGCAATCTCGACTCGTCTTTTAAAACCGAGCCTACTACTTTGCCCGTAGACGCCGCAACCTATACGAGCAACATAGATAACGCCTCTAGAACTATAAATTTACGCGGACGAGTTACGCCTGACGCCGCAATAACTCGTCCTAGAAAAGGCGATCTCGTTACCGTAACGGCAACCGACGCAAACGGCAAAACGGCTGAATTTAGCGCTCCAATCGACGAAAACGGCAACTGGAGCATAAGTCAAAAATTTGAAAGGGATTTTGATCTAACGACCGCCCCAAATTTGACTGCAAAAATAAACACTACTAAAGAAGCGGCAAATCAAGAAAAATTCGTAACCGAGCTTTTAAATGCAGACGGCACGAAAAATAAACTTGAGCTAACGCTGACAAAACGCGTACCTCAGGGTGCTAACGGTACGGTTTGGGATGCGGCGGCGACCGTAAAAGACGCAAGCGGCGCAGTAGTCTCAAATACTAACGGCGAGCTAAATTTCGATCACGAAGGTAGACTTGTTAACTCTACTTTAAGCGCTCTAGATAATAACGGCTCGCAAATCGAGCTAGACTTCGGCACTCCCGTGGCTGCGGGTCAAATTTACTCAGGCGTCACCAGCACGTCTCAAGCCAAAAGTATCTCGATCGCGCAAGACGGCGTACGCGAGGGTATTTTAAAGGATTATTACACCAACGATTCTGGAAATATCTTGGCGCAGTTTACAAACGGCCAAGTCCGCTCCGTCGGCAAAGTCGCTCTCTATCACTTCCAAAACGAGCAAGGCCTTGCAAAAATGGGCGATAATATCTATTCGCAAAGCGCGAATTCCGGCGCGGCATTTTTCTATAAAGACGCAGGCGGCAAAAGCATCTACGGCGCCAAACTAGCTAGCAGCACGCTAGAGCAGTCAAATGTCGATCTAGCCCAGGCTCTGACGGAGGTCATCGTCACGCAAAAAGCCTACGACGCTAACGCCAAGAGCATAACGACTAGCAACGAAATGCTCCAGCGCGCAATCGAGCTAAAGCGCTAAATTTAACCCACAAATTTGACGCGGGTTTTTAAATTTAGTCTTAGTCGTAAAAGCCAAATTTAACGCGACCAAATAGCCTGCTTCAAGATATCTAAATAATTTTTTAGCTAAAATCAGCCCCGAAAATTTACCGAATAAAGAAAAAAATTATGAACCGAAAACGAATCTACAACCCAAGCTCAAACGAAAATTTGACCGATCGCCGCGTATTTAACGGCAATCCACACGGCATCTTAAATTTCACCAAGGCAAAATACCAGTGGGCGCTAAAGCTCTGGGACCTAATGGAAGCTAATACCTGGTTTCCAAAAGAGGTCGACACCACGGACGACGTACGCGACTACGCCTACAATCTCACACAGGCCGAAAAGCGCATGTATGATCTAGTCTGGAGCCAGCTCATCTCGATGGATAGCTTCCAAACTAACAACCTAGCCGACAACATCAACCCGTACATTACCGCGCCCGAGATCAACGCCTGTTTAGCACGCCAAGCCTACGAGGAGGCCAACCACTCCAAGTCCTACGCCGTTATGGTCGAGGCCATCTGCGACAACACCGACCTGATCTACGAGATGGAAAAGCACGACGAAGTGCTACGCGAGAAAAACGACTACATCTCAAGCGTTTACGAGGAGCTTGCAGGCGAAGTGACCGACGAGAAGCTACTTCTTGCGATGGTTGCAAATCAAATTTTAGAGGGCATTTACTTTTACAGCGGCTTTACGGCGATCTACGCTCTAGCACGTGCTGGCAAGATGCTAGGCAGCGCGCAGATGATTCGCTTTATCCAGCGCGACGAGATCACGCATCTGCTACTTTTCCAAAACATGATAAACAGCGTCCGCACCGAGCGTCCCGATCTTTTCACTCCTGAAACCGAGGCTAAAATTTACGACATGTTCGAGCGCGCGGGCGAGCTTGAGATCAAATGGGGCAAATACATCACGCAAAACCAGATCATGGGCTTTACCGACGACATCATCGAGCAATACATCCGCTACCTCATCGATCAGCGCCTAGTCGCGGTCGGGCTAAAGCGCCGCTACAACGTCCCTCATCCGATCAAATGGGTCGATGATTTTGCTAAATTTAACGACCAAAAGTCAAATTTCTTTGAGGCAAAAGTGACAAACTATAGCAAGGGAAGCATCAGTTTTGACGACTTTTAGTCCAAATTTATGCCCTATCGTCCTAACTGCGCCGACCTGCCAGCAAAGACAAGACGAACTGCTAGAAAAAATCGCCGCCGCGCCCGAAAATTCGGTCATCCTAGCTAGCGAGTTGTGCATTAGCGGATATGATTTCGATGGATTTTTTAGCGGGGCTAATCGCGCGATGCTGGGCGGTTCTATCGGCAGCTTTGACGCTATACTTTTTGAAGCCCTACAAGAAGCGCTCAGTCCTGATAAATTTCTCGGGCTCACGCATCTAACGAGCCTAAACCGTGCCAAAGGGCTTGCGCAAATTTCAATCACCCAGGCGCAAAAAAACGAAATTTACAACGAATTTATCCTACTAAACAGCCAAAATGTCTTTTACACGCAAAACAAATCAAAGCTTTTTCGCCCGAATTTAGAACACGAAATTTTCGCTGCGGGCGACGAGTCGGCGATAAAGCCTTTTGATTTTAATGGTCTAAAAATAGGCGTTCTCATTTGCTTTGAGCTTAGATTTGCCCATCTTTGGCAGCAACTAAAGGGCTGCGACGTCATCCTAGTGCCCGCCATGTGGGGCAAGCCGCGAGAGGACGCGTATCTTACGCTTTGCAAGGCCTTAGCGCTTGCCAACAGCTGCTACATCGTAGCCGCAAGTTCGCTTGATTTAGAGTTTTCTGGCGTATTTTTGCCAAGCGGCGAATTTGCGAAAGAGGCTAAATTTGACGCAAATTTGATCCTTGAAACCAAACGAAATTTGGGGATTTTATGACCGCTCTTGAAAAATCAAAATGCACAAACATGGCCGACGAGATCGGCGATATACTCACTCTGACGCCCTCGCTTTACAAGGCTCTCTGCGACACTCCGCGCGAGATCTTTGCGCCCGTCACTCGCCACGCATACAGCCTAGACGCCCAGCCCATCGGCGGCAATCAATGGATCAGCTCGCCTTTAACGGTCGCCAAAATGACGCTAGCGCTTGAGGCCGAAGATATCGACAACGCCCTAGAAATCGGCTGCGGTAGCGGCTATCAGGCGGCGATTTTGTCGCATTTGGCGCACAGGGTTTTTAGCGTCGAACGCATAGAAAAGCTCGCAAGCGAAGCCAAAAAACGCTTTGAAGCGCTTAAAATCCACAACGTCCACGTGCGCTTTGACGACGGAAACGTCGGCTGGAAAAGCTACGCGCCATACGACAGGATCTTGCTTTCGGCGGCGGCGCAGCAGGTACCGCAGACGCTTTTTAATCAGCTAAAAAACGGCGGTATTTTAGTAGCTCCTATCAAAAAAGACGGCAAGCAGTTTATCGTCAAATTTAAAAAAGACGCTCGCGGCGAGATAACGCAAAAAGCGCTTGACGAGTGCTTATTCGTTCCGCTTTTGGGCGGGATAGAGTAGCGCAGGTCGTCAAATTTGACGCTATTATTTTATGAGTGCGGCTTTTAAATTTGACTACGTAAACCCGCTCGCTGCGAAATTTTGCCATACGTTAAACCTAAAACTGTATAATCATTATACAAATTCTTAGCAAAGGAGCTAAAATGGCAACAGATCGCGAGTTGGTTAATTTCTCAGAGGAGCACGAGCTAAACACGGTACTAGCAAGACACGGCAAGGCCCAAAGCATCGCAAACCGCGAGGTGCTTTGCGAGCTCGGTAAAGAGTGCAAGGAAAAACTAGGCAAAAGAGTGCTAACGCAAGACGAATTTGACGAGTTTTTAAAACCCGTTTTAAATCGCTTGGAGAATAAAAGAGCTTAAATTTCGGGGGCTTTCCCCGAAATTTCTATCAAAATTTTCTACTTATATACTCCGCCATTTTTAAATTTATTTCTTTACCTCACTATAAAAATTTCCAAATTTGCCAAATTTAATGCTCGCTTTGATTAAATTTGACTTCAATTTTAAAAACCCGCAAAAACAAACAAAGTATCGCCGAAATCCCAACGCGGCAAATTTAATATTAGCATAAATTCGGCGCAGTCTCGAGAGAAAATAATCCAAATCCGAATCGCGCCGAATTTAACCGAGCTACGCCCTAAAAATGCACCTTAAATTTCACCCAAAAGCTTCTGCCCGGCTCATAAAGTCTCGTGCCGTTGGGGATAGTCTCGTAGCCTGCGATACCACCGCCGTAGCCGCCCTTTGAGTTATGATAGGCATATTTGGCGTCGTTTAGGTTTTCCGCCGCTAGCAGGAATTGATAATTTTTGTATTTATAGCCCGCGCTTAACCCCAGCGTCCAAAAGCTATCGCTCTTGCCCAGGTCCATGCCGCCCACGTCGCCGTAGCCCTTTTGCGCGCGGTTTTGCGACGCGTTAGCGTAGAAGTCAGCCTTGATGAACCAGTCAGGTTTTTCTAGCCCCGCGCTTAGTTTAAACGCTAGAGGCGAAACCTTAGGTAGCGCGTCGCCGTCTTTTAGGCCGCCCGCGTTTTTAGTCACCTTGCCGTAGACGTAGGATACTCCCGCCCCCAGCCTAAACATATCGGCTAGTAGCGTAGTGCCCTCTATCTCGCCGCCGTATAGCAGGGCGTCGGTATTAAAGGCGTCTGAGGACATGCCCATAGGATTGTATTTTAGCATGATATAATCATCCATCTTTGAGACGAAGAAATTTGCGCTTAGTTCGTAATTTTGATCTTTTAGCACGGCGCCAAAATCTAGCTGAGTATTTCTTTCTTTACGTAGTTCTAAGTTCGCGTCCTTATTTGTTTCCCAGTGATCGGGCAGTCTTTGTGCATGCCCTAGACCTGCGTAGAGAGTTAAATTTTGTAGATATTTTTCATATCTAAAAAAGCCCGAGAATAAATTTTCTTTCCTGCTTTTATGCGTTTTTAGCAGCCTTCTCTCGCCCGCATCCAGCCTAAGTCCGCCAAAAAGCCCGTAGTCGTTTTCGAGGACGTATTCGTTTTGAGTGTAGATCGTTTTATACGTTACCTTGCGCTCTTTTACGTGCGGCTTTGATACGGCTGCGTCCATTTCGGCTTTAGATACGCCGGCTCCGCCCGTTCCGGCGCCTCTCCACTTAAATACATCCTCAGAGTACCCAGCGCCAAGATAGCTTGTTAGATTGTCGAAATTTAGCTCGCCTTCTAGTTTAAAGCCGTACATATCGCGTATCGGGTGGCTGATGCTATATCCCTTGCCGCGCCCCGTGCCGGGCACTACCGGACGCATGGTGAAGTTGTCCATTATATGGTCGATTTGATGATAGTACGAACTTAGCCTGATCTTATGCTCGCCGACGTCTTGTTCAAATTTGAGTCCGAAAGATTTACGGTCAAACTGCACGCCGTCCCTCATCCTGTCCGCATACGCCGCTTCGCCCTCGCCCAGATCCGCGCTTAGCTGCAAGGCGGTAGTTTCCGTGGGCGTTAGCGTGCCCACGAGTGAGACGCTGTTGCGTTTATAGTGCGTATGCATTTTCTGTCCGCCGCCGCTTTTATAATCGCCGCTCTCATAGTGTCCGCCCGAGATCTCTAGGCTACCCAGCTCGTTACCCGCCGCTACGTCCGCAGTAGTCTCAAATCGCTTGAAACTACCACCAAGCACGCTTACGTTTCCTCCGAAGCTCGGTTTTGACAGCCTTGTTATCTCTCTATCGAAAAATATACCGCCACTAATGAGCGCACCGTATCTGACGTCTTGCGGGCCTTTTACGATACGAACCGAGCTGTAGTTTTGCGCCGAGATGTAGGTGATGGGCGTATCCATGCGCATGCCGCAACCGCCGTTTAGCGTGCTACCATCGATCAGCACCGGCAACCTAGCCGCCGTCTGCGAACGATAATAAACCTCGCTGCCGCCTCCGCCTTTGCGCTCCATCGTAAAGCCGTTCAAATTTGAAAGCGATTTGGCGATGTCGCTGTTTTCCAGTATCGCGCCCTTGCCGACTATTTGCGCATTAGTCGGCTCGTCGAGGGCTGATTTTTGCATTTTTGACGAGACGGTAACGGGGCTCAAGCTTACCGCTTCCTCGGCGCTAAGCATCAAATTTGATGCCATGACCAGCGCCAAAACGTAAGAAATTTTCATTTTCGCTCCTGCAAAATTAATATTTAATATTGAAATTAAAGCAAAAATCGACTTAAATAAAGTATGAATATTTATGTAATGTTAATTATTTTGTGTGAAATTTAGCTCAAACCCTGATATTTCGGTCGCTTGCGTTAAGTGTGTAGAAAAGTAACTTTAACGGATTAAAATTATAAATTTAGGTAATCTCGGTTTCATCAAATTTGAGTTTAGCGAAACCGAGATTAAATTTACAAAATCTCTTTTACCAGTAGTTGCGGCGTAACCAGTCCGCGAAACGAGTTTTTCGACACAGAAAAAACAAGATCGATACTCTCGCCCGCATGCGGTTCGCGAGTGAAGTTAAAAAACAGCGCCTCGAGGCATTTGCCGTCTTTTTGTAGGATTAGTTTTAGGTGATTTTGCTCCCTGCCGATTAGCTTTTTGTTTTTGACGACGGCGGATTTGATCTCAAAGAGCGGGCGCGGATTTTTCTGTCCGTAGGGCTCGAAATGCTCCAAAATTTCAAGTAGCTCGAAGTCCACTTCGCCCGCCTCTATCTCGCCCAGAGGCTCGTCAAACGCGCTAAATTCGTGCAGGTCCATCAGCATGCACGAGCTATTTATCGCGTTTTTAAACGCTTCTAAATTTGCCGGATCTATCACGATACCGGCTGCCCCTTTGTGTCCGCCGTAGCCCGCAAGCAGCTTTTCGTGGCTAGCGATAAGCGAGAGGATGTCTAGTTTACCCACGCTTCTAGCGCTGCCTTTTGCTCTATTTTCGTCGATGCTAAAAACGATGGCGGGCTTTTTAAACTGCTTAGCCAGACGCGATGCTACGATACCGATGACGCCCTCGTGCCAGCCCCTGCCCCACGTCACGATGATATGCTCGTCCTCGCGCACGTCCTTTAGCGAGCACTCAAAAAGCGTGCGCTCCTCCTCCTTGCGCGAGTTGTTAAAACTCACGATGGTGTCGAGGCACTCGCAGGCGCGGTCTAAGCTTTTGGCACGTAAAAACTCAAAAGACACGCTTGCATCGTCCATACGGCCAGAAGAGTTTATGAGCGGCGCGATGAGAAAGCTGATGTCGTCGCATTCAAATTTATCCTTGCCGTAAAGCTGCTTTATCGCGGTAAATGCGGGCCTGCGCGAGCTGTTTAGGCGGTTTACGCCAAGCTTAACCAGAATACGGTTTAGATCGCGAAGCTCCATCATATCGGCTATTATCGCGATAGCGAGGAGGTCTAGAAATTTGCCCATATCGTAGTTGATACGGCAGACGTCTTTTAGCGCGCCCACTAGATACCACGCGACCTGAGCGCCGCAAATTTCGATGTTTGGAAAAGGGCAATCCTTTTGCTTTGGGTTTATAATCGCATAGGCCTCAGGCAGGACGTCTGGGGGCATGTGATGATCGGTGATGATGAGATCGATGCCTTTTTGTTTGCAAATTTGAGCCGCGTCGTTTGCCGAGATGCCGTTATCCACGGTCACGATGAGGCCAGCGTCTGCGATCTCCTCGACGATTTGCGGATTTAACCCATATCCGTCGCTAAAGCGATTTGGGATACGCACGAAATACTCGCTAACGCCCAAATCATCGAAAAATTCGGCCATTATGACGCTGGCGATCACGCCGTCGACATCATAGTCGCCGACGACGACGATCTTTTCGTTTTGCTCGATCGCGCGTTTTATGCGCTCGGCACCCTTAAATACATCCTTTAACGCATCAGGCGTAGGAATTTCTGAAAGTTTTTTGTGAATGTCCTTTTCAAATCTTTGGTTCAGTAATTCCTTTATCTTTTCCTTATTTAACATCGTTTTGACGGGCTTTTGCGTAAGCCTCGCCGTCAAATTTCGCCGCCTTGCCACCTTTTTTGCCTAAATTTTCGCTCACCTCTGGGGTCAAATTTACCCCCGCAGCGCCGCAAAAAAGGCTAAATTTTGGTTCAAATTTCATCTTTTTCCTTCTTTTTTATTTTCTAATGCGCAAATTATAGCTTTTTGAAATTTAATTTCTTATAATTTTAAACGAGTCGAAATTATATTTGAAATGATATTAATTATTATATTTAAACCTATGCTAAGATGCATTTTTGTATTATTGCGCTCTCATTTCAACAAAAAGGAACGATATGAAAAAAACTTTTTTAAAAGCGCTGTTGGTGCTTTTTGCGGTATTTTCAGCAACCCAAGCGGCGGCCGAAACTAAGGTCATAAAAGACGTCTTAGGTCGCGAAGTAAAGGTAAATTTGCCCGTTAAACGCATAGCTTTGGGTTTTTACTACACCGACTTTTTAGCCGTCGGCGGCACTAAGGCTTTAGATAAAGTCGTGGGTTTTTCAAAAGAGGTTTGGACAGACTGGACGCCTGCTAGCTGGGATCTATATAGCAAAGCCCTACCGCGGCTAAATAAGCTTGCGGACTTCGGCGAGGTAGAGGTTGGTACGTTTTCGGTAGAAAAAGTTATCTCTCTAAAACCCGATTTGCTAATACTCGCATCTTGGCAGTATAACGTGCTGGAGCCTGATTTAAAGCCTCTAACCGATCTAAATATCCCGATAGTCGTGCTTGATTATAACCGCGAGAAGGTTGAGCTTCACGTAAAAAGCACTAAAATTTTAGGCGAAATTTTAGGCGAGGAAAAAAGAGCGGACGAGATCTCTAAACTATACGAAAACACCGTAAAAGAAGTGGGCGATCGCATCGCAAAAGCAAATTTGCCTAAACCTAAAATTTACATAGAATTCGGCCGCGGCGGTCCTGACGACACAGGGATAACTTACGGTAAAGATATGTGGGGTTCGCTGATAGATTTGGCCGGCGGAGATAATATCGCAGCCGATCTAGTCGAGCAGTGGGCGCCCATCAACGCCGAGCAAGTCATAGCCGCAAAACCCGACGTTATAATGATAACAGGCCGCGAAACCGAACTAAAAAAAGAGCCTACCGCGATGGTAATGGGCATAAACATAGATAAAGCCGAAGCGCTAAAAAGACTAGACGGATTTAAAAAACGCGTCGGTTGGTCGGAGCTTCCGGCTATCAAAAATAACCGCTTATACGGCCTATATATGGGCGCGTCAAGAACGCTTGCGGATATGGCGATGGTACAATATATCGCAAAAGCTTTGTATCCGCAGCTATTTAAAGACGTAGATCCGATAAAGACCTACGTTGATTTTCATAAAAAGTACTTGCCTGTCGTTCCCGTCGGTACTATAGCCATCCAAGCGGACGAAAAATGAATAAAATAAGTTCCGAAGAGGTCGTAAAGGCTCATAGAAAGCGCGAATTTAAACGCTTAATCATCATCTTGAGCTTTATAGTCGTGAGTCTTGTCTCGATGGTGTTTGATATCGGTACCGGGCCTGCGATGCTCTCGCCAAAAGAAGTCGTAGATACGCTTTTACAGCCGATTTTAGGCGGCGAGCAGGATAAATTTTTATACCACATCGTTTACGATATCAGGCTTCCCGTAGCGCTTATGGCTTTAGTCGTAGGCGCGGCTTTGGGAGCGGGCGGCGCAGAGATACAGACGCTTTTAAACAACCCTATGGCAAGCCCCTATACGCTGGGACTTGCCGCGGCGGCAGGGTTTGGCGCATCGCTGGTAATGGCGTTTGGTTCGTTTGGGCTGCCTCAAATTTACGCCGTGCCTATCGGTGCGTTTATCATGACGATGTTAGCGGCGTCTATACTGTTTTTGTTTTCGATGATGAGACGATTTGGATCGGCTACTTTGGTTTTGGTCGGTATCGCGCTTTTGTTTTTGTTTCAGTCTATGCTCTCTTTGGTGCAGTTTTTGTCAGCGCCCGAGATTTCGCAGGCGATTTTGTTTTGGCTGTTCGGTAGCCTCCAAAAGGCTAAATGGAGTACGCTGGCCGTCGCTACGGTCGTAACGGTCGTATGCATCTCGCTACTGATGCTAAATACTTGGGCGCTAACGGCTTTGAAACTGGGCGAAGAGCGAGCCAAAAGCATGGGCGTAAATTTATCCGCCCTTAGGATTAAAATTTTGCTTATAGTTTCGGTTATGACGGCTACGGTTATTAGCTTCGTCGGCGTTATAGGCTTTATCGGTCTAGTCGCTCCGCATATCGCTAGAAATTTAGTCGGCGAGGATCAGAGATTTTTCCTACCTACTACTATCTTCGTCGGTGCGGCGTTTTTGTCGATAGCTTCGGTACTTTCTAAGGTTATAAATCCGGGCGGACTCTTTCCGGTCGGTATCATCACGGCGTTTGTGGGCGTGCCGTTTTTCTTCTGGATCATCCTCTCAAGGAAAAACGTATGCTAGAGCTTAAGAATTTAACGATATACCGCGGCTCGCTTTGCACGGCAGATGCCGTAAACGCTAGCTTTGAAGAAGGCAAGGTTTACTCCGTACTAGGGCCTAACGGTGCAGGCAAAACTACGCTCATAAGCGCGATTTTCGGTGAGATGCACTATGAGGGCGAGATTAAATTCGGCGAAGAGAGGTTAAATTTCAAAAACCATTTCTCGTGGAAAAAGAAAATCGGCTACATGCCCCAAGATAGCTACGTAGACGCTAGTTTAACGGCTCTTGAGGTCGTTTTGCTAGGGCTCATGGATAGTCTCGGGCTTTATCTAAAAGACGAGCAAATAAACTCGGCCGTAGAGATAATGAAAAAACTAGGGATTTTACACCTAGCAGGTCGCGACGTGATGCAGCTCTCAGGCGGTCAGCGCCAGATGGTGATGTTTGCCTCCGTGCTTATCAAAAAGCCTAAAATTTTACTTTTGGACGAGCCTGTTTCGGCTCTTGATATGCACCATCAATGCGTGCTTTTGGACTGCGTCAGGAAATTTACGCGCGAGCACGGTATAACTACCGTTATGATACTGCACGATTTATCGCTAGCGTCGCAGTTTAGCGACGAGGTGTTGCTGCTAAGCGACGGCAAGATAAAAGCCAAAGGCGAAGCTAAAAAAACCATAACTAAAGAGCTAATACAAGAGCTTTATAAAGTAAACGTGGATATTTTTTACGACGATGCCGGCGTACCGGCCGTAGTCGCAAAGTCAGCGTTCGGGGTAGAGTAGCGCGTGAGGATTTTTATCTTAAGTTGCCTTGCTTACGCAAAGGGCAACGAGGACTTGCGAAATTTAAGCCGCGCGTTTAGCGACGGCGGCGCACAGTGCGAGATAGTGCCGTGGCAAAATTTGGACGTCGGTTCGCTAGACGAAGATTCTTTGATTTTGCCGCTTGCGACTTGGGATTACAGTCTAGACGCGGCTAAATTTTTATCGTTTTTAAGTGAGCTTGAAACAAGCGGAGCGAAGATAATAAACGGCGCCGAGATCGTGCGCTGGAATTTATCGAAAAAATACCTCTTAGAACTTGAAGCCTTGGGACTTCCCGTGATCCCTAGCACGCTTTTAAACGGCAATGAAAATATAGAAGAGCTAAGGCGAATTTGCCCGGGCGGCGTGATAAAGCCGCTCGTCGGACAGAGCGGCAACGGAGTAGCTAAAATCGACGAAATATCAAATTTAAGCGAATATAAAAACGGGGCTTTGCTTCAGCCTTTTATCGAAGAGATCACCGTTAGCGGCGAAATTTGCTTGATATTTTTAAGCGGCGTTTTTTCTCACGCCGTACGCCGCTCGCCTGCTAGCGAGGATTATAGGGCAAACTCGAATTTCGGCGTTAAGATTAGCTCTGTAGAGCCGGCTACAGCCTTTTTAAACGTCGCGCGAGACGTTTTAGCTAGGCTTGCCTTTAATCCCGTCTACGCAAGGATAGATCTAATCGGCGCAAAAGATAAAATTTTAATCAACGAAGTCGAGCTTATCGAGCCTAGTCTTTATTTTAGCTACGGCAAAAACTCTACCGAAAAATTCGTAAAAGTAATCATGGATAAATTTGTCGCGGAAAAGAAAATTTAGAGCCACTCGGCTCTAAATTTAATTATTTCGATTTTTCTAGGCTAGCCTTGATAAAGCCCAAAACCACGGGATTTGGATTCGTTAGGCGGCTGGTGAATTCCGGATGAAACTGCACGCCGACGAACCACGGGTGCGAGTTTTTAGCGCCCGCCGCAGGCGAGCTAAGCTCGACAGCCTCGATCAGTCCGTCGCTCTCGCCGCTAACTATCAGGCCGTTTGCTTCAAATTCGGCTCTGTACTTCGGATTTGCCTCGTAGCGGTGGCGGTGGCGTTCTTTGACGCATTTTGCGCCGCCGTAAATTTGGCTTAGTAGCGAGCCCGGCTTCACGTCGCAGGTATAAGCTCCGAGCCTCATCGTGCCTCCGACCGGGCTTTGGTGAGTGCGGATCTGCGTCTGACCGTGAGCGTCGATGAAACTATCGATGAGATAGATGATAGGATTTACGCACCCTGGCTTAAATTCGACCGAATTTGCGTCCTCGAGCTTTAGCACGTTGCGCGCAAACTCGATGAGCGCTAGCTGCATGCCTAGGCAGATGCCAAGATACGGCACGCCGTTTTCGCGGGCGTACTTGATCGCTTCGATCTTGCCGCTCACTCCGCGCTCGCCAAATCCTCCCGCGACAAGCACGCCGCCCACGTCTTTTAGCAGCTCCTCTACGTTTGATGGCTCGATCTTCTCGCTATCTATCCACTTTAAATTTACCCTCGCGTCAAGGCTCGCGCCCGCGTGGATGATGCTCTCGGTCAGGCTCTTGTAGCTCTCTTTTAGATCGACGTATTTGCCCACAAATGCTATCGTGGTCTCTTTCGTAGGCGCGATAATGCGCTTAACCAGGCTGTCCCAGTTGCGCATATCAAGCTTTAGCTCGCCCAAATTTAAAATTTCGGCGATCGGGGTTAAGACATCTTGATTATAAAACGCGAGCGGCACCTGATAGATGCTGGCCGAATCGATACTCTCGATGACGCAGTTGCGCTCTACGCCGCAGCTGGCGGCTATTTTATCCTTTAGCTCGCGGTTTAGCGGCTGCTCGGCGCGGCAGATGATCATATCGGGGCTGATGCCGATACGGCGCAACTCGCCGACACTGTGCTGGGTCGGTTTGGTTTTTAGCTCGCCAGCGACTTTTATAAACGGCACGAGAGTTAGATGGATATTCATCGCGCGTTTGCGGCCGACCTCGACGCGAAGGGCGCGGATAGCCTCTAAAAACGGCAATCCCTCGATGTCGCCTACGGTGCCGCCGATCTCGACGATCAGTATGTCGCGACCTTCTCCCGCCTTTTTGATACGATCAACGATCTCGCCCACGATGTGCGGGATGACTTGGATCGTTTTGCCCAGATAGTCGCCTCTGCGCTCCTTTTCGATGACGGAGCTATAAACGCGGCCGGTGGTGAAGTTGTTGTCTTGACTTAGGCTCTCGTCTAAAAATCTCTCGTAGTGTCCCAGATCCAGATCCGTCTCCGCGCCGTCGTCGGTGACGAAAACCTCGCCGTGCTCGAGCGGACTCATGGTGCCGGGATCCACGTTGATGTAAGGGTCGGCCTTTAGCATGCTTACTTTTAGGCCGGTATTTTTAAGAAGCGTGGCGATGGAAGCCGCCGCGATGCCCTTGCCTAGCGAGCTTAGCACGCCGCCGGTTATAAAAATATACTTTGTTTCGTTTAGATTTTTTTGCATATCACGCCTTTTAAATTTTTAGCGAGATTATACCTTATTTAAAATTTATAAACGCTTGAGAGCATAAATAATTTTATAAAATCAAAACTTTAAAATGATATTTTAAGTTAAATTTCTGTAGTATGTTAAGTTATGATTAAAAAATATATTAAAAACATCTCGTCTTTGTATATAGACGGCTTTAGGAACATGAAGCTCGGAAAGAGCCTGTGGCTGGTGATAGCTATCAAGCTACTTATAATGTTCGGGATTTTAAAAGTATTTATCTTTAATGAAAGTTTAAATTCAAAATTTGAGAGCGACGAGGCTAAGGCCGACTTTGTAATCTCAAATTTGACAAAGGAATAAAATGTCTGAAATCGCTTCGGTCGATTGGTCGCGCGCGCAGTTTGCGCTCACCGCGATTTACCACTTTTTGTTTGTTCCGCTCACGCTGGGACTTAGTTTTATTATCGCCATTATGGAGAGCATCTACGTCAAAACCGGCAGCGAGCAGTGGCTAAAAATCACCAAATTTTGGCTAAAACTCTTTGGTATAAACTTCGCTATCGGCGTGGCTACCGGTATCATAATGGAATTTGAGTTCGGCACCAACTGGGCGAACTACAGCTGGTTTGTCGGCGACATCTTCGGCGCGCCGCTAGCTATCGAGGGCTTGCTCGCGTTTTTTATGGAGGCGACGTTTTTTGCCGTTATGTTTTTTGGCTGGGATAAGGTTAGCAAGAAATTTCACCTCATATCGACCTGGCTCGTGGCTATCGGTTCAAATTTAAGCGCGCTTTGGATCCTTATCGCAAACGGTTGGATGCAGTATCCGGTGGGTATGAAATTTAACCCGGCAACCGCTAGAATGGAAATGGAAAATTTCTTCGAGGTCGCTCTTAGCCCGGTGGGCATCATCAAATTTTTACACACCGTAACTAGCGGCTACGTCGCTAGCGCGCTTTTTGTTATAGGCATTTCGGCGTGGTTTATCCTAAAAGGACGCCACCTAGTCATGGCTAAAAAATCAATCGTCGTAGCGGCGAGCTTCGGGCTTGTGACGTCGCTGTTTTTGATGTTTAGCGGCGACGAGAGCGCATATCAGGTCGCGCGCACCCAGCCGATGAAACTGGCCGCGATGGAAGGCCTTTATAAAGGCGAACAAAACGCCGGCCTAGTCGCCATGGGCGTGCTAGATCCGTCTAAAAAACCGGGCGACGGCAAGGATGCGTTTTTGCTCGAACTAAAAGTGCCTTACGCGCTTGGAATCATGGCTACTAGAAAATTTGATAGCTTTACTCCGGGCATCGAGGATCTAGTCTACGGCAACGAAGCGCAAAATATAGAGAGCGTCGCAAGCAAGATGGCCAAAGGCTCGCTAGCAGTTAGCGCACTTGCTAGCTACAACGCCGCTAAAAAATCGGGCGATAAAGCCGCGATGGAGCAAGCCGAGCAAACTCTGGCTCAAAATATGAAATTTCTAGGCTACGGCTACCTAAAATCCCCGGAAAGCGCCGTACCGCCGGTCGGCACTACGTTTTATAGCTTTCACTTGATGGTGGCTCTTGGTACTTACTTTTTGGCTTTATTTTTGGTCGTTACGTATCTTACGATGGCAAACGATATCGAAAATTTCAAAAAGCTGCTGTGGGCGTGCGTATTTAGTATCCCGCTAGGACTAGTGGCGATCGAGGCGGGCTGGATAGTAGCCGAAGTAGGGCGCCAGCCGTGGGTCGTGCAAGATCTCATGACCGTGGGCGTGGGAGCGACGAATTTAGCCGACACCAACATCAAAATTTCATTCTGGCTATTTGCCGTTTTATTTACGGTGCTTTTGATAGCCGAGATAAAAATCATGCTAAAACAGATAAAAATAGGATTTGAAAACCATGCTTAGTTTAGAATTTTTACAAATTTACTGGTGGTGCGTAGTTAGCTTGCTAGGCGGTTTGCTAGTGTTTATGATGTTCGTTCAGGGCGGACAGACGCTGCTTTGCGGACTTTGCAAAAACGAGCTGCAAAAGGACATGGTGATAAATTCTATCGGGCGCAAATGGGAGCTTACGTTTACTACGCTCGTAATGTTTGGCGGCGCGTGCTTTGCGGCGTTTCCGCTTTTTTACGCGACAAGCTTCGGCGGTGCGTACTGGGTGTGGCTGGCGATTTTGTTTTGCTTTATTCTCCAAGCCGTGAGCTACGAGTACCGCAAAAAACCGGATAACTTCCTGGGTCAAAAAACCTATGAAATTTTCCTTTTCATAAACGGCTCTCTAGGCGTTATTTTAATCGGCATGGCAGTTAGCACGTTTTTTTCTGGCAGCGACTTTTTACTAAACGAGCACAACTTCGTACAGTGGCGCACGCCGTTTCGCGGACTTGAAGCGCTGGGCAACATCATGCTCTATCCGCTAGGCATCGCGATGTTTTTCCTATCTCGCGTAGGCGGAGCGCTCTACCTCATCAACAACATCGACGATGCGGAGATAAGAGCTAACGCCAGAAAAGCGGTGCTAAAAAATACGATTTTCTTTTTACCGTTCTTTTTGATCTTCATCGCTTGGATATTTACCAAAGCCGGTTTTGCCTACGACGAGAGCGGGGTAGTGAGCTTAGTTGGCTTTAAATACGCTCTAAATTTACTCCAGATGCCGCTTGTTGCAGCTATGATAGTTATAGGCGTCGGACTCGTGCTTTTTGGTATATTTAAGGGCGCGTTTACGACAAGCATCTACGGCGTAGTGCCTTACGGCGCGGGCGTAGTGCTAACGGTTACTGGACTATTTTTGATATCAGGCCTTGCGGATACGGCGTTTTATCCGTCGTTTTCAAATTTACAAAGCTCGCTAACGATCAAAAACGCAAGCTCTAGCCACTACACGCTAAACGTCATGGCCTACGTGAGCCTGCTAGTGCCATTTGTTCTGGGCTATATTTTCGTCGTTTGGCGCGCGATGGATAGCAAAAAGATCACCGCGGACGAGATCAAGCACGATCATCACGCATATTAAGGATAAAAATGATAGAAGCGATAGTTTTTCTTTTTCTTTGGGTTTTGGCGCTTTTTGTCGGATATAAATTCGTCCATTTTAACATCAAGCACGTCGAGAAAAACGACGACAAATACTTTGGAAATTTGCGCGAATAAGCGCTGATCCGTAAATCTCGTTCTACTTAAATTTTAGCTTTTGTCGCTATAATGAAGCTAAAATTTTAAGGAGAACGAGATGTTTGACTTCACTTTTCACAACCCCGTAAAAATACGATTTGGTAGAGGCAAAGAGCGAGATATCGGGCTTTATATGCGCGAATTTGACGCTAAAAGAACCCTACTGATCTACGGCAGCGAACGCATCAAAAAAGACGGACTCTTTGATACGGTCACAGCGAGCCTAAAAGAAAACGGCATAGAGTTTATAGAGCTTGGTGGCGTAGTTAGCAACCCCGTGCTAAGCAAAGTTTACGAAGGCATCGAACTAGCTAGGAAATTTAACGCCGATAGCGTGCTGAGCGTAGGTGGAGGCTCCTGTCTAGATAGCGCCAAAGCCATCGCCGCAGGCGCGCTATACGAGGGCGACGTGTGGGACTTTTTCACAGGCAAAGACCCAAGCCGCGCGCTAAAAATCTTTGACGTCATCACGCTTGCCGCGACGGGCAGCGAGATGAACTCGGGCGCAGTCGTGACAAACGAAGCTACAAAACAAAAATTCGCCATCCACGGCGACGTCCTATATCCGCTAGTCTCGGTCGTAAATCCGCAGCTGCAAGCAAGCGTGAGCCGCGAGTATCTAGTCTACTCCGCCGCCGATATCATCGCGCACAGCATCGAGGGATACTTCACTGCTAGCGTTCAACCTGACATCATCAACCTCTACATCGAAGCCAACATCAAAACCGTGATGAAAACGACTGAAATTTTACTCGCAGATCCCGATAACTACGATGCCAGAGCCGAGTTTGCCTGGGCGGCAACGATGGCGCTAAACGGCCTAACATACGTCGGTACGCACGGCTACTCCTACCCCAACCACATGCTCGAGCACGCCATGAGCGCGGTCGTAAACTGCGCGCACGGAGCGGGTCTAGCAGTCATAATGCCTGCGTGGATGAAGTGGTATAAGAGCCGAAATTTGGGCGCGTTCGAGCGTTTTGCGCAGGAGATTTTCGGCGTAAATTCGGCTGACGAAGGCATCGCCGCCTTTAAAGCGTGGCTTAGCAAAATCGGCGCTCCGGTTAGCCTAAAAGCCGTCGGCATAGAGGGCGAAACGCTAGACGAGGTGGTAAATTTAGCCTACGACTACGCGGCAAACTGGCGCAAAGATAAGCTCTATACGAAAGAAAATATCAAAGCGATTTTTGAGCTGGCGAAGTAAATTTGAGTAAATTACTCGGCTAAATTAAGTGATCGTCGCTTTTATAAAATGTACGTGAGGTCATTTGGCGCACAATGGATAGTAAAAGGATTACGGCCGGCAAACTCAAATTTGAAGCTATATACTTACAGCTGAAATTTAATTATATTGACGCAAGCGGAGCTAATCCGCTTGGTCTAAATTTAACACAAGTTTAAATTTTTAAAATATGCTATTGTGCGTTCCAGCCCGTCTTTGATACCTATTTTAGGTGTCCAACCAAGTAGTTCTTTTGCGAGAGTAATGTCCGGCTTTCTCCTTTTAGGATCATCGGACGGAAGTTCTTTGTATATGATGGGTGATTTTGAATTCGTCAAAGATATAATTATATGTGCTATCTCTTTTATGCTATATTCTTCTGGATTGCCGATATTTACTGGGCCCATTATATCTGTGTTCATAAATTTCACAAGCGCATCCAACGTATCGTCAATATAACAAAAGCTTCTCGTTTGCGACCCGTCGCCAAAGATCGTTATATCGCTATTTTTAAGAGCTTGCACTATAAAATTACTGATTACTCGACCATCATTTTTAGCCATATTTGGACCATAGCAGTTAAAAAGACGCGCAATTTTTACATCGACATAATATTGCTGCTTATAACTACTGCACAAGGCCTCGGTAGCTCTTTTTCCCTCGTCATAACAAGCTCTAATACCGATAGGATTTACATTCCCCCAGTAGTCCTCTTTTTGTGGATGCTGCTTTGGGTCGCCGTATACTTCACTGGTTGAGGCTTGCAATATCTTCGCTCCGTATTTTTTTGCAAGATGTAAACAATTTGTTGCGCCAAATATACAAGTTTCAATAGTCTTTACAGGATCTGCTTGATATTTTACAGGCGAAGCCGGACAAGCTAGATTATAAATTTCATCGATAAAATAATCAAACGGCTTAGTAATATCATGCTCTATAAGAGTAAAATTTGGATAATTTTTTAGATGGGCTATATTCTCGCTCGCTCCAGTACTTAAGTCATCAAGACATAGCACATTATGATGCTCTTTTACAAACCTTGTGCATAAATGAGACCCGATAAAGCCGGCCCCACCGGTAACTAAAATAGTTTTATTCATAACGCCTCTTGTATTTATCGTATATTTGTTTCCATGAGCTAGAAATTTTCTCTTTAAATGGCGCCTTTTCACATCTTGGGATAAAGTCGCCTCGGTTTGACGCGTAATCTTTAAAATTCCCGCAATATTTACAAAACTCCTTAAAATGCTCTTGTAGCTTTTCGGCTGTTACTTCTTTTAGACTTTTTACCCCCTTGTTGCCTTCCAAAACCCTATCAATACTACCACAAACAGAGCAACCGTAATAGCCGTTTTTATTTAGGCCTATACCACAATAAGAAGCAACCCAGCAAGCTGTAGAGTAGTCAGCATCTTTAAAATTTATATCATCAATCGGTGCGTCGTTAAAAGGAGTAAAATAATCAACCAAATTTTTAGTTTTAAACGAACCATAATCGATCCTAACGTTTTTAAATAGCTCGGCTTGTTTACAAAGCTCTTTTGCTTGTTTTGTAAAGCCATTTGAAACAACCTGAATAATAACATCAGAATAAAAACTATCCGCATACTCTATTTGTAAAATTTCAACAATACACAAAAAATCTTTATGCAAAGTAGGCTCGCCACCCAAAATATTAATAAGCTTCCATTTTTTATCTAAAAATTTGCTCTCGCTAACAAAATGCCTTATATCATCGATCGTCATGACCTCAGCCGAGGGTGCGTGTCCGCAAGATCTATTGCACCCCTTGCATTTTAGATTGCACTTGAATGTTATATCGATTTCGATCATATCCAAATTAGAAAGAAACTTTTTTCGCCCTTTAACTACGTCTTTTGGCGATAGTGGCGGTTTTTGTAGTATCTCTTTTATGGAGCGTTCTTTTAGCTCTCTATTTGCGTCTTTCTTATCATAATCACGCTCGTAGTAGTAGTTAATAAAATCCATCTGCAATGGTGACGAACTCATTTCAACCATAGGAACCATCATGGCGTAGTCATCGCACTTTTCTATCCATTTACTCTTACTTAGCTTTACTTCTTTGTCCTCATACATAAAATAAGAAAGCGGAATAGAGTCAAAAAGATATTTTTTAAATGTTTTTAGATGTTGCCATACATTACCACCGGTTTTTCGAGGTTCCATAAAATTTACCGGATAACGATAGTGTGGCCCAAGTCTATATGTTTGATGCACACGCCCGCAAGTCATATCTACGCCCCACATATCGTACTTTTTATAAATATCAAAAAGAGCTTCTTTACCTATTAGCGCATCATCGGTGTCGACGCATACTATGATCGATTCTGGGTTATCGCAATAATAATGAATTGCTAGATATTCGCACTGCATTTTTGTTTGCAAGGTGCGACCTTTGATAAAAGTTACCCTATCTTTATATGGCTTAATGATTTGCTCAATAAATATTGAAATACCGGAGTTTGAGCAATCGTCATAAAAAATAACTCCGAATTCTTGAAATGTTTGACTAATCAAAGAAAACCACATGCGTAAAAATTTATGGATAGTCAAATCCCTAAAACAAGAGAGCACTATCATCTTTTCGCTGCGCTTCGGTGAACACCACTCATAAAACGACCCATTGCAATCAAACTCGCCAAACTGTAAATTTGGTATACAACCCTGCTCTACCCTATCTAAAATATTCATCCAGCTATAAGCGTTTGTTTTTCGGTAATTTTGCGGATGGATATAGTAGCTACGCCTATCTCCGCCTCTTATAGAGCAAAATCCAGTATCTTTTTGCAGTTTTTCTAATGAACGGTACCAAGTAAGTTGTAATTTTAAATTTTCATCAATCGTATTTGGCAGAGGTCTAACGCTAAAAAGTCGCCTTTTATCAAAAAGCCCCATTCTAACTTCTGGCACAAAACCGCCGTTTTCAAAGCCAAAATAAGCCTTGGATTCTTGATTATAGATATTAAAACCGACAAACAAGACACTTTTATTTTTTTGAATTTCGCTTATCATATCGGTTAAAAATGAGTGATTAATATCTATCCTACCGATAAGTACATCACTATCCATCTGTAAAACATAATCCCCTTCGCATTTCTCAAAGGCGTAAAGCTGCGAGCTTATGGGGATATTTGTTACAGAGTGTGTTTGATTAGTTTCAATATTAAACCACTCTTTGTTTATCCTGGCCGTTTGGCTAGTATCATAGATCACAAACCTATCAATTATACGTTCTTGACGTAAATTTTCAACGATATTTATAAGTTTTTGAAGGTCGGCATTGTCTGTAAACTGCCTAGCAAAATCACCCTGTTTCGTATCGATAGAAACTACGACTTCATAAAAACCGTTTGGGCAAGAGAGTTGCTTGACGATGTGTTTAATATTTGCTTCTATTGTCTGAACATCTTGCGCGCATGTTTTTATGAGTAGAGAAATCTTCTCTTTCAACGGCAACAAACTTTTATAGCCGATAGCGATCGACTGCGGTTCAAAATCATTGTTTTCGTTTAAAATAATATCCGAAATTTGAATATCGCAAAGATAGAGATTTTCTTTTATTTTTGAAAAAAATAAGTCCTCAAGATGCGGGAGCGTTTTTACATTATAAATTTCATACTCTAAATTTGAAAATTTATTTATTAGCATATCTTGAAATGCTATTTTCGACTCTGCAAATATTATACTAGAAAACACTTCGTTTATAAATTCACGCGCACCCTCTAGTTGGGGTAGGTCAAAATTATTAACCGCGCTTCTTTGCAGTTTTTTTAATTGCGGATTATCCTGCTCATGTAAAAATAGATACATTCTAATGCATGCATTTAAAAATAGATTATCGCTATAATATACGCTAGCGTCCATATCGACTAGTTTTAAATTTTCACCTACTCGAATAAAATTCTCTTTTTTGCAATCCTGTACTATAATCTTTTTTTGCCAGCACTCAGTCAAAAATAAAATAATATCTTTTTGCGTAAATTTATCCACTGGAGTAGACGGCTCGTATTTATATTTTTGAATAAATACCTCTTTGTGTTCTATTACTTCTTCAAGATGATAAAATGACTTAAAGTCTTCTTTTTCAAAGAAAAAAGTTAGATGTCTATAGGTATTCCATTTATTCTTACCCTTAAAAAACGGCATGATTACTTTATACACATGCGCGTTATCATGAAACACCACGCCTTCAAAGCCTTGTCCGAGATAATGAATATCTTTTATCCCCATATCATCTAAGATATCTTTAGCTTTTATTTTTCTTGCTTCATTTTGCATAGCCGTAACGCTTCCTCATATAGTTGTTTCCTGGCACTTAGGTATTTTTTTGTTTGCTTGTTGTCTGCTGTTTTGGTTCCGCTTAGATTATAAATCGTAAGCAAAATATCCTCGGCAAATTCTATTTTTAAATTTTTATCATTGAGTAAAAGCCGCACAAGTAAAAAATGATCTTCCGCGCTCGCAATTTCAGGATAGTCTTGCAAACTATTTGGTGTTATAAAAAGATTGCAAGAGGGAAGCTCCGCCTTGGCTACATCTTCGCTCATCTGCTTCAAACGATTTAAAAGATATGTCGTATCGGCTAGCTTTGACGTTGCTTTATTAACTCGATCAATAACTCTTCCATCAAGCCTAAGATAGTTTCCCGCTACCAAAACATCGGGCTTTATATTATCAAATTTACGCTCTATCTTTGAAAGAACATTTTGGCTAGCATATTCATCATCTGCATCTAACCGACCGACAAATGCTACATTTTCAAAAAGTGTTCTTATGTGACGGTTTATATCATTTCTAGTTTTGGCTGCGTGGTGATTTTTTACATCTATCACCACAACCTTTTCGTTTTTAAGGATATCGCTAACGCTATTTTTCCAACCATCACCGGAATCATCATCTACTATCAAAATCCAAACATCTCGTTTTAGGTCATTTTGCGCTAGGATCGACTCCAAGCAGCGACGTATCGTACTTTTATTATTATGAATGGCAACGCCAATTACTATCTTTTCTGTTTTGGCATATTTATGGGTAAGGTTAAAAATTTTCTTGATATTATCTGTTTCTTGGTAATTAAAAAGCCTTTTAGCTCTTTGCAAGGCTCGATCAAGCAAGTCTTCAGAGTAGAATCTAATATATTTTATGTGAAAGCTATTTAAGCCATTTGTTTTAGCTGTAAAATTCGATGTAACGCTATCTTTTGAAACAAAGTGATTGACAAGTATTTTTGGAATAATCTTTATATTTTCATTTGAGTGCATTTGTAAAAAACGAATCATCAAATCTCTATCCGTGCAGCTCGCAAGTGTTTCATCAAAACCGCCTATGGCTCTTAATGCGCCAAGACGAAAAAACATATTGCTACCTTGAATGCCTGGATTGCCTTTTAAAAAGTTATTAATGTTTATGTCTTTAACTTCAAAAATATTACACATTTCGCAATCGCTTCGTTTTATAAAACCAAACACAGCATCAAGCGTTTTAGACGATGACGTAACCACACGATAACAACTAGCGATATACTCTTCGTACCAGCTATCATCATCGTCTAAAATAGCTATATAATCATCTTCAGTAAAATTTTTTTCATACCATTTAATCCCGGAGTTCCAAGCTCCGGTTCCACTCATATTTGGGGTTCGTAGGTTTTTTATGTAGTGAATTTTATTATTTTCTAGGTCTAAAATTCTCCGCTGTACATCTTTACTTATTGTCTCGTTTTGATTATCGTCAACGATCAAGACATAATCAGGACTTCGGTTTTGATTAAGAACAGAATACAATGAACGCGAGAAAAGCAAATCGTTTCTATTTAAAGACGAAGCTATTATCACGCCGATTTTAGGCTTTTTCATTTTTTGTTACGCACTCTTGATAAAATTTATTTTGGCACATATTAAACTACAAAGCCCTATACACCGGACAAACATAAGGCTTTTGCTTTATTAAAATAGTTTGCTTATCTTAAATATACTATTGCCTTACGCCTCCAAAATCGCTCCATTGCTAGCGTTCGTTACCAGTTTGCGATACATCCGTAGCCAGCGATACGGTAGCGGTTTTTCTATCGGCTTAAATTTAGCCCTGCGTTCGGCGATCTCAGTCTCGCTTAGGCGCACGTTGATCGCGTATGTGTCCACGTCGATATCGATGATGTCGCCGTCTCGCAGCAGTCCAATCATACCGCCCTCGGCAGCCTCCGGGCTCACATGTCCGACGCTTAGCCCTCTCGTCGCACCGCTAAAACGTCCGTCCGTGATGAGAGCTACGTCCGCGCCCAGGCCTCGCCCCATGATTAGGCTCGTAGGACTTAGCATCTCCTGCATGCCAGGGCCTCCGCGCGGCCCTTCGTAGCGGATGACGACCACGTCGCCTTTACCGACTTTGCCCTTTGAGATGCCCTCTATCGCCTCGTCTTGGCTGTTAAAGCACACGGCCTTGCCGCTAAATTTACGCTCGCCGATGATGCCCGCGGTCTTGATGACGCAACCTTGCTCGGCTAAATTTCCAAACAAAATCGCCAGCCCGCCCACGTCCGAATAGGCGTTTTCGACCTTATGGATGACCTCTTCGTCTTTTATGACGCTAGCGCCCACGCGCTCGCCTAGGCTCTCACCCGTGACCGTCGGCGCGCCAAGGTCTAGCAGCCCGTTATCGCGGCGCGAAATTTCGTTTATCACGGCGCTTAGCCCGCCCGCGCGGTCGATATCCTCCATGTGGATATTTGGTAGGCTTGGGCTGATTTTAGCGATGTGCGCGATCTTGCGGCTGATGTCGTTGAGCCCCGCGATCTGTAAATTTACCCCCGCTTCGCGCGCGATAGCCAGGATGTGCAGCACGGTGTTGCTGCTGCCGCCCATCGCCATATCGACTACCAGGGCGTTTTGGATCGATTTTTCGTTTACGATGTTGCGGATTTTGTATTTTTCATCCAGCGCTATCTCGCAAATGCGGCGTCCCGCCTCGCGGATAAGCTCCTCGCGCTCTGGCGTAAGCGCAGGCACGGTGCCGTTGCCTTTTAGCGCGATACCCATCGCTTCGCACAGCGTATTCATCGAGTTTGCCGTAAACATCCCCGAGCAGCTGCCTCCGCTCGGACAGGCGGCGCACTCGATCTCTTTTAGCTCCTCGGCGCTGATCTCTTTGGTTTCAAATTTACCCACCGCCTCAAACGCCGTGGATAGGTCGATCGGCTCGCCTTTTTTGGTGTAGCCCTTTTTCATCGGACCGCCGCTAACAAAAACCGTCGGCACGTTCACGCGAAGCGCGCCCATAAGCATGCCCGGCACGATTTTATCGCAGTTTGGCATACATACGAGCGCGTCTAGGGCGTGCGCGTTCATCACTGTTTCTATGGAGTTTGCGATCAGCTCGCGGCTAGGCAGGCTATAAAGCATCCCAGTGTGCCCCATCGCAATACCGTCGTCCACGCCGATGCAGTTAAACTCAAACGGCACGCAGCCGTTTTTGCGAATCTCGTCTTTTAAAATTTCGGAGTATTTGTTGAGGAAAAAGTGCCCTGGGATAATCTCGATAAAGCTATTTGCCACGCCGATGAAGGGCTTTTCAAAGTCCTCGTCTTTTAGTCCGGTCGCTCTTAGCAAGCTTCTGTGCGGCGCACGCGTATAGCCTTTTTTGATGATGTCGCTTCTCAAATTTGATCCTTTTAGTGGAATTTGGGCGATTTTATCGAATTTAGCTTTAAAAAGCTTAATTTAAATCAAATTTGAGTATATTTAAACTCTTTTAAAATAAGGGTAAAAATGCTTTTTAACTCATTTGCGTTTATAGTTTTTTTCTTACCGGTTACTTTTGGGGTTTATTTTGCTTTAAATAAACTCAAATTCGTTCAACTCAGTATCTTTTGGCTCACGGTCGCTTCGCTATTTTTTTATGGATATTGGAATTTTATTTATATCCCGCTTATTTTAGGTTCGATTACGTTTAACTTCTATGTCGGTCATCTGCTCTGCGCTCATCCATCTCGCAAAAAGCTTATTTTATGGGCGGGCGTCGCGGCAAATTTAGCCCTACTGGCCTACTACAAATACACCGACTTTTTGATAGAAAATTTTAACGGAATTTTCGGCGCCGACGTACCGCTTCACCACGTTATTTTACCTCTTGGCATCAGCTTTTTTACATTTACGCAAATAGCGTTTCTAGTAGACTGCTATCACGAAAAAGTAAAAGAGCCCAGCTTTCTTCGATACGCTCTTTTCGTGACGTATTTTCCGCATCTTTTAGCCGGTCCTATCATACACCACGCCGAGATGATGCCGCAGTTTGCAAATTTACGTTTAAAGCGCATAAACTATAAAAATTTAAGCATCGGACTTTTTTTATTTTCGATCGGGCTTTTTAAAAAGGTCGTAGTGGCAGATTTTTTCGCTAGATTTGCCCTTCACGGTTTTGACGTGTATACGACTCTTAGCATGAGCGAGGCATGGATCACGAGTCTTAGCTACACTTTTCAGCTATATTTTGATTTTAGCGGTTACACCGATATGGCGATCGGCATTTCATATATGTTTAACATTATCTTGCCGTTAAATTTCAACTCCCCTTATAAAGCGCTAAATATCCAAGACTTTTGGCACAGATGGCATATGACGCTTTCGAGATTTTTACGCGACTACATCTATATCCCGCTAGGCGGTAACCGCAGAGGCGAATACCGAACTTATGCCAACGTTTTTGCGGTATTTTTGCTAGGCGGACTTTGGCACGGAGCGGGTTGGATGTTTATCATCTGGGGAGCGTTACACGGGTTTGCGATGATGATTTGTAGATTTTACGGCGCGCATTTTCGCCCGATGAATAAATTTTTAGCTTGGTTTATAACGTTTAATTTTATAAATATCACTTGGATATTTTTCCGCGCCAGAGACCTAGATAGCGCGATGAAAGTGCTAAAAGGCATGTTTGATTTTAGCTCGGTTAAGATAAATTTTAACTACTTAGAGTACATAAGCAACTCTCTGGGATACAATCAAATAAATTTTATGGAAACACCGCAAATAGCCATGGGTACGTTTTGCGCTATTATGGGTATTACGCTTTTAGTTACGATTTTTGGGCGAAACTCGAACGAAATGGCCGCTAGAGCAAAATTTGGCTTTCTTACCGCGCTGTTTACGGCATTTTTGCTTGCTTTGGTTTTTGCGATTAACTCCGGCGCGCAGGAGTCACCGTTTTTGTACTTTAACTTTTAGGATTAAATTTGAAAAAATATAAAATTTTTCTTTTGACGCTTCCTATTTTGACTCTGGTTATGATCGCGTTTTATATGGCGTTTGCGATGCTCCTCATCAGGGTTTCGTCGGCTCATCACTACGCGTATAAAAACTACCTCATCTCAAGCACGACCGAACAAAACCGTATCATCGTCGAAAGCGGCTCAAACTCCTATCACGGTATCAACTCCCAGATGCTTGAAAAACACTTTGGCAAGCTGGTTATAAATTTAGCCGATCACGGCGGCTATCCGCTACGCCACAGACTCTACCGAGCGGCCAAACTAGCGCATAAAGGAGATATTTTTATCCTGCCTTTGGAGTACAGGTACTACATCAACGATGTTCCGCCCGATACTTATTACTACGGACTTTTTTTTGAGATTCACCATTTTTACGACTATCTGCCGTTTTTTGAAAAGCTAAAAACCATATCGCAAATCCCGTTTCAAGCATTTATAAACGCCATAACCAGAGATTACAAGGAACGGGCGGCGTTTGAGATAAATTTCGATAACTTTATCAACCGCAAGCCGCAAGCCGTGCACGATTTTTCGCCTAATTTTAAAAATGGCGAGCGCGGAGATTATCAATACGTCGGCAAAGTAGACGAAGCAAGAGACACGCAGATGCCGTGCCAAAAATACATATTTTTTACTGATTTTTCAGGCGGCAAAATCGGTATAAGCGATATTTTCAAAGAAAATTTAAATTTTATGAAAAAACTCGAGCGCGAAAAGGGGATCAAATTTATCTTTACTTACCCTGCCGTCGCAGGCGACGACTGCTACGACCTAAACTACCCGCACGCCGCGGATAATCAAAAATTTCTAAAAGACGTAAAAAAGCTCATCGAAGATAACGGCTTTGAGATGATAGGCGATTATAAAGATAGCTATTTTCCGCGTAAATTTCTGCACGACACGTGGTTTCATCTAGTGCCCGAGGCCAGAGATATGCGCACGCAAAAGCTAATCGAAAATCTGGAAAAATCAAAATACGCAAAAGAGCTACACGCGAAGTAAAATTGTATTTACTAGCGAGCGTAAATTTGAGCTTTTAGTTTATTGCTAGATCAAATTTGAGTAAATTTTACTCACCGTCATAATTTTTCGAATCAGAATTTAAAGTAAATTTAACGCAGGTCTTTTTAAATAAGAAACCCAAATTTGACGTAGAAAAATATGCAAATTTGAACCCGAAAGCCCAAATTTAAGCGCAATGCAGAGATTGCTTTGCGCTTAAAAAGGCTAGAGCGATTTTGGTCGCATCTAACCAACAAAGATAAAATTAATCCGCTACTTTCATCGCGCCGCCCGCGCCAAGACCGCCTTTTACGGTTTGCATTTTGTAGTTTCTGACGGCTTCTATTAGGTTATTCATCGAGTCAGTGAAGGCTGCTACGATGACTTTACCTTCAGGCGTATTAGCATAGGCCCCAAGTCCTCCGCCTACCTTACTACCAAATAAGCCTCCAAGTCCTGCAAAGTCCGTGTTTCTAGCGCTTCCCTCGGCTGCCGCTAACTGTACGCCCGATCGGTTTTCGATTAGCGTTAGAACAGTACTTACGTCGCTTGTGCTAAATCCGCCCGCGACTGAGCCCGCGACTGAGCCGAAAAATGCGCCTACGACGCCGCCTAGTCCGCTAGTATTGCTCTCGCTAAATGTTATCGTAGGAGTTAAGGTATAGTCCGCGGCGACCATCTGACCTTTTTTGAAATTTGAGTTCTTTCTAAGCTCGCCCGACTCCATCAACGCGCGCTCTTCTAGCATTTGGTTAAATGCCTTGCTACGCTCGACGACGACAAAGCAGTTTGACTGCTGAGCTAGGAGTCTAAGAACCGGAATAGTAGATGTTAGTTTGTACTGCCCGGTTACGACGGAGTACCAGTCGCTGTTTCTATCCTCATAAATCGTAACCGTACCCATAGACTCGGTACATCTGGTTAGTCCAGGATTAGTATTGTGTGCACTTGAGCCCGCAGCTGAGCCAGTAGCCGTCGTTTTAGCCTCAGGTGAGCCCATACTCATCGACGACATACAACCCGTCAAAAGAAAAGGCAGAGCCAAAACAGCGATCTTCGATGCGCTAAAAAGCGATTTTTTCATTTATAACTCCTTGGGGAAATTTACAAAATTGTAATATATTTGCGCTAAAAATTTACTTTATTTTAAATTTGATGTTATAAAATGATTTAGAAATAACCAGAAAGGATTTGACATGAAAAAACTTGTTTTAATCGCTCTTTTTACAGCGTTTTGTTTAAATTTGGCAAACGCTTACGACAGTTATTCAAACGAATCTTTAATAGTCATCCCGGATAACAGCTACAAATACAAAAAACGCCGCCACCGAGATAGATACGACGACGACGTAGTGATATATATGGACCCTCCCTACGGCGGCTACAGACAAACCGACCGAGGCAGAGACTACCGCGACAAGTTAGTCGATCAATACATAAAAAACAACAACATAAAAAAAGGCGGCTCGAGCAAATCGGACGACCGAAGCTACGAGAGAGGCTACGACGACGGATACGATGACGGATACCGCGACAGACGCGACGATTATTACTATTCGCCTCGCCCGCAAGTAGGCATCCGCGTTAGATAAATTTGACGCCCGTTCGCCGCTAGTCGTCAAATTTGACCGGTGGCGAAATTTGATTTACGAATTTGATTTACAAAAAGGAAAATAATGCTAACCAATCCCGTCGTGATCAGTATCCTCGTGATGACTGCGCTTTGTTTGCTAAGGTTTAACATCCTGCTTTCCATCCTCGTCTCCGCCCTAGTCGCGGGTCTCATCTATCACGGCGGATTTGCCGGCGTAGGGGCGTTTTTCGACGCGCTAACGGCTACCACATCGACGCTGATAACGGGTATGAAGGGCAACCTAGAAACCTCTCTTAGCTACATCTTGCTAGGCGCTCTCGCAGCCGCGATAGCCAACACAAACCTAACGGCGATCCTCATAAACGCCGTTAGCAAGGTTCTAGCAAAAACTAGCACCTATTTTGCTCTGATAATCGCCGCGATTGCGTGCTTTTCGCAAAATTTGATCCCGGTTCACATCGCTTTCATCCCGATTCTCATCCCGCCGCTTTTGCCGCTGATGAACCGCCTAGGCATCGACCGGCGAGCCGTCGCGTGCGCGCTAACTTTCGGACTAAAGGCGCCATACGTGAGCCTTAGCGTTGGTTTTGGCCTTATCTTTCACGGCATCATAAAAAAAGAGCTCGCAAACAACGGTGTAGAGGTGCAGATGAGCGAGATATCAAGCGTGATGTGGATCGGCGGCCTTTCTATGCTAGTGGGCTTGCTTTTAGCCGTTTTCGTCTTTTACCGCAAAAGACGCGACTACGCGCACACCAAATTTGAAACGAGCGAAGAGCAAGAGGCGCAGTTGGCCGCAAGCCTAAAAATGACGAAAAAAGAGTGGGCGGTGCTAGGCGGCGCGGTTGCGGCGTTTGGAGTGCAAATTTATACCGAGAGTATGCCCCTTGGCGCGCTTATCGGCCTGCTCGTTATGGTGGTTTTTGGCGGTATCGAGTACCGTAAAATCGACAAAATCATGGACAGCGGCCTAGCGATGATGGGCTTTATCGCATTTATCATGCTCGTTGCCGCGGGCTTTGGCTCGGTTTTGCGCGAGAGCGGCGGTATCGAGCAGCTAGTGAGCTTTGCTAGCGCGGTTGCCGGTGGCAAAATAGGCGGTGCGATACTGATGCTAGCTATCGGCTTGCTCGTTACTATGGGTATCGGCACGAGCTTTGGCACGATACCAATCATCGCGGCGATCTACGTGCCGTTTTCGCTATCGCTCGGTTTTTCTCCGGCGGCTATCATCCTGCTAGTAGGTATCGCGGCGGCTCTGGGCGATGCGGGCAGTCCAGCTAGCGACAGCACGCTAGGGCCTACGAGCGGTCTAAACGCCGACGGCCAGCACAATCATATTTACGATACGTGCGTGCCGACTTTCATCTTCTTTAATATACCGCTACTAATTGGCGGCGTTATCGGAGCGATGATTCTCTGATCTAGTCTCGTCTTTTGAGTGCTTTTTGCGGAGTTTGCTAAAATTTTGCTCGGCAGACTACATGTCTAGCCTACGCAAAATTTTAGCCGCACAGCCCCAAAAATCATCTCAAAATACTTTGCCTTAACTTTTTCTGCTTAAATTTGAAGTAAATTTACAAATTTGACTCATACACTCTTTTCCGTCGTTACCTTCTACAACATTAAACTAAAATCAAATTTAAAATTTGGAACGTCTTTTGCTTAAGTCATCTTAAAATTCACTTTTCAAAAAGGATAAAGCTATGATGAGATCACTTTGGTCGGGCGTTACGGGACTACAAGCTCACCAGATCGCTATGGATGTTGAGGGTAACAACATCGCTAACGTCAATACCGTCGGATTTAAATACAACCGTGCAAATTTCGACGACCTTATCTACCAAACTTCGCGTATCGCCACCGCACCGCAAAATCAACACGGCGGCGTAAATAACATGGAAGTTGGCCTAGGCACGCAGATAAACTCCACTACGAGGATTTTCAAGCAAGGCTCGCTGCAAACCACCGACAAACAAACCGATATCGCGCTTCAGGGCGACGGATTTTTCATGGTGAGCTCCGACGGTGGTAAAACCACCTACTACACCAGAAACGGCGACTTTTCAAGAGACAGCGAAGGTAACTTCGTCGATAACGGCGGCAACATCGTACAAGGCTGGATGAGAGACGAGGAAACAGGAGAGATCGATCCTACTAGACCTATCGGCGATATAAAGATCCCAGTCGGCCTAACCGTGCCTGCTCGCGCTACGACAAACATAGCGCTAAAAGGAAACTTGGACAGCGGTAACGACGTAGGAAATAAAAAGATACCTATCTACAAACTAGACCAGTTTCATAACGGCGTAGATTTAGATAACGACGGAACTATAGCTGGCAACGAAATACACGACGAAAATAACGTCGGAGAAAATAGATTCTACGTAAATAGAAACGGCGAACAAAGGATGACGGAACGCGGAGCCGATTTAGGAGTATTATTTAATAACAACGGCGATGCATATAACCTAAGAGACGCCCAGGGAACCGGCGGACAAGGCATATGGGCTAGCTATGCGGATGCAAAAACCAATGCGCTAGATTTAGGTGCGGCTGCAGACGGTACTTTTGCTACCCCTCCAGCTCCAGGCAAAAATCTTGACATAACTTTAAATGGGCAGAATATAACCGGTACTAATATAATGACCATAGGTCAATTAGCAGCTCTAATAAATGGAAAATATAGCGAAACCGGCGTAGAAGCAAGCGTAACAAACGGTAATAAGCTAGTTCTAACAAATAGGAATAATACTGGAACTACAGTCAATACAAAAAACATAAAAATGACTGTAAATAATGCTACTGATTGGGCAGGAACAGATTTTGTCGATACTAAAATAATAACCGCATATCAGTATGTTTACAATAAAACTAATGTAGCCGCTACGCATACTTATGATGATGCGCATGAAAGAGAAGTAACAACAACTGAAGACTTGCGTAAAGCTATGCAAGAGGATGCTAGAAAATTTACAAACTATACCCATGAGCAAAACCCAACTACTCTAGCTGCGACCAATGATAACAACGGTGTAGAAGTAACGGTAAACGAACACGGTCAATATCAATTTAAAAATCCTAGCGCTACAGGCGCCAAGGATATGAATATTTCTGTAACCGGTTTAACAAACGCTACTAAAAACGTAACGGAAAACGTCAAATTTACCGCATCTATGGCGCCAATTTCAGGATCTTTAAGCGCAGGCGGTTCAACTAGGGTAACCGATAGCCTAAACATGGCTGCCCATAGCTCTAGCACCGATCTTTACGATAGCTTAGGTACGAAGCATAATATAAAAATGGACTTCGTAAAACGCGGCTACACAGAAAACGGCGGAACCGAGTGGACGATGGTCATCCAAGTAGCCGAACCAAACTCTATAAATACGGTCGAGCCTAGAAACGTAGTAACAGGTTACGTGAGATTTAACCCGGACGGCTCGCTGGCGACCTATAGCCCGGCCAGTATCACTTTCGGCGCGCAAAACGGTTCGGCTATCGGCCAGCACATCGAGCTAAAATTCGGCACTACGCAGACCACCGACGGACTAACCAGCACCGATAACAACTCAAGCACCGCAGACATCAGCCAAGACGGCTACGCTAGCGGCGAGCTACACGGTATCAGGATAGATCAAAGCGGAACTCTAGTAGGTTCTTTTACAAACGGTAGAAGCCTAGGACTAGCGCAAGTGGGCGTAGCTAAATTTGCAAACAATCAAGGCTTAGCCGGCGAAGGCGGAAATCTCTTCTCACGCACAGCAAACTCCGGCGATCCAATCATCGGCGCGGCTCAGACGGCAGGACGCGGTAAGATCTCGGCCTCAAGCCTCGAGATGAGTAACGTCGATCTATCTCGCTCGCTAACTCAGCTCATCGTCGTACAACGCGGCTTCCAAGCCAACTCAAAGACGATAACTACCAGCGACGAGATGCTAAACACGCTGCTTCAACTAAAATAATTTATTTCTTCGGGCTTTAGTTTCGTCTAAAGCCCTTTTTATTGATTTTTAGCTAAATTTACCGTTAAATTTAACTAAAAGAGTCAAAAATGCAAGTAACGCTTCTAAATTACACCCCGCTAAATATCTGCTCGCACGCGATCCGCACGTGTTGGCAAAGCTTCGAAAAAGGCGATAACGGCGGCGAAAAAGACGTCGAGCTCATCGAACGCGTCGGCAATAAATTTAAACACGCCAGCACGCTTGAGCACCTCTCCTACAACTTCTACATCCAAGGCATCTCGCGCGCCCTACTGCAAGAGCTAGCCCGCCACCGCGTGGCGAGCCTCAGCGTCAAATCAACGCGCTACACGCTAAAAGAGCTAAAAAAAGAGGCTAAATTTGAGCTTGGCGACTTTGATCGAGTGGCGAGATTTATAGTATTAACGGGCGACGAAACGGTCGATAACGCAAGCATCAAAGCGCTAGAAAATTTGCGCGAAATCCTAGCAAATACGACAAAAAGCCTCGACATCGTCAAATACTGCCTGCCAGAGTGCTACAAAACCGAGCTAACGTGGAGCGTAAACGCGCGCAGTTTGCAAAATTTCCTCTCGCTTCGCAGCTCAAAATCAGCGCTTTGGGAGATCAGAAATCTCTCGTTAAAGCTTTACGAGTCGCTACCTCAGGAGCATAAATTTATATTCGAGGATCACGTAAATCAAGAATAATAAAGCGCTTTATGCCGCCTACAAGATAAAAGCAATGCTGTGTGAAAATTTAAGACGAAATTTAAGGCAAAATCAGGAGCGACAAAATGGGGCTATTTGATATTTTTAAAAAGCAAAAATTTGACGTCGATGTACGCTCAGACGGCGTTTTCATCGGCGGCGTAAACTGCGGGTTTGATCTGGCTAAATTTAATGAAGCCCTAGGTCAGCCGCGCGTGATCGATGACGGAGATGGCAAAAGCCGCTATTTTTGGGATGAGGCGGGGATTTTTGCCTTCGTGCGCGCAGGAGAGCTCGCAGAACCGAAGCTTTCCGAGATAATTTTGATGCTTGAAGTCGCAAATGGCGTGCAGCACGAGGTTCCGCACAAGCTCTACGGCGGCGCGTTCACGATAGATGGCAGGCCGCCGCTTGAGGCTGTGCCGGAGCAGGAGCTGCGCGGCGCATATATATTTTTGGAGCTTAGCCTAGACAAATTTGAAGTCTCGCTAGCTCTCGCCGAGGCCGTGCAGGAGCGCATAGGCGCGATGGACTTCGCCGAGCGCTTCGCTAAGCGCGACACCGACGAGATCGCAGATATCGTGCGAGCTGCGAAAATGCCGATAGGGCGCGTCTGCATCAATCAAAAAGAGAAAAAGGTAAAGCCGAGGCCGAGCGATAAATTTAAGCTTCCGTGCGCGGCTGGCGAGACACTTCTGTTTAAAAATTTCAATTTCAAAATCGCCGTGATGAACGAGCTGATGTACGAAAAAGCCCTGCTGGAGCCTAAATTTGACGTGTTTGAGTACTGCGAGGAGCGCGGTATCGATCCGTACGCGGACTTCGGCGCCCTGCTGCAAGCCAAAAAGTGGTTTAAGGACTATCCGGTCCCCGCAAATTTGGCGGAGCGGGTGAGCGAGCTATATCTTGACGGCGGAAACGAAATTTACCTGCAAATCGCGCCTGATTGGGACGGCGAAGATGAGCTTTTCGACATCAAAAACATCGATGCCGCCGAGCTTGCGCCATTCATTAATCTTAAAAAAATCGAAACGACCGGCATCGGCATATCCAAAAAGGCGCGAAAAACCTGCGCGGATGCGGGGATCGAGGTAGTTGATTAAGCGCGGAGATAAATTTTCAAGCAATCAAATTTTGCGCTAAAAAAGGGCAAAATTTGAAGTCAAATTTTACTAAAAAATAAGCAAAATTTGAGCTTATTTTAAGCGTATATTATTTGCGTGCGTTAGCGCGATAGCGATAGCGTCGGTGATGTCAAGCGGTTTGATCTCCTTTGTTATACCGAGAATTTTCTTAACCATAAAGGCCACCTGCTCTTTGTCGGCCTTGGCTTTGCCCGTGACCGTTTTTTTAACCTGAAGCGGCGTATACTCGGCAAAATCACCGTGAAGCTGCAAAATTTTAAGACTGAGCGCGCCTCGAAACTGCGCGAGCTTTAGAACCGTTTTTGGATTATAAGCGAAAAATATGTCCTCGATCGCCACTTCGTCAAATTTATGATTTTTAAAAATCAGGTCAAGTCCCTCGCAAAGTTCGGTGATTTGATACTGCAAAGAATTCGGTTTTATTTTGATTAGTCCCGCCTCGATCAAAATAGTTTTCACGGGCGTCTTTTCGACGATCGCATAGCCACAATTTCGCGATCCCGGATCGATTCCTAAAATTTTCATCTCATCCTTTTCAACGGTTTTTCACGCTTTTTTCACGGCGTGAAAAACGAATTTCAACGCCATTTTAACAAATTTAAGATAAAATCTAGCGAATTAATCTTAAAGGCAAAAATTTGGTCGCAAACGAGGTTTTGGAGCTACTTTCCAAAGAAATTTTACCGTCGGAATTTGAATGCTACATCAAGCAACTTAAATTTAACGAAAAAAGTTCAAATTCGACGAACGTCGTATTTAACGCGCCAAACGAGATTATCGCCAAATTTATCCAGACCAAATACGCCTCCAAAATCGCTCATCTTTTTGAAATAAAAACCGGACAAAAACCCGTGATCAACGTCCTAGCCGCGACAAAAATACAAAGCAAACCTGCTAAAAAAGTAGACGTCAAAGAGATAAAAGTGCAAAGCAGCCTGCTAAATCCAAGCTACACTTTTGAAAATTTCGTCGTCGGCGACTCGAATCAATTTGCATTTTTAAGTGCTAAAGCGGTATCTGAACAGCTGGGTAAAATTTACAATCCGCTTTTTATCTACGGCCCGACGGGACTGGGCAAAACGCACCTTTTACAATCAGTCGGAAATTTTTGCCTAAACGGCGGCAAAATGGTCATTTGCGTAACAAGCGAGCAGTTTATCACGGACTTTACCTATAACCTCAATAACCACTCGATGGAGCGATTTCGCGAAAAGTACCGAAACTGCGACGTTTTACTCATCGACGATGTACAGTTTTTAGGCAAAACAGATAAAATCCAAGAGGAATTTTTCCACACGTTTAACGAACTTCACGCTAAAAACGGCCAGATCGTGATGACCTCGGACCGCCAACCAAAGCTGCTAAAAGGCTTTGAAGATAGACTAAGAACGCGTTTTGAGTGGGGTATCATCGCCGATATCACGCCGCCGGAGCTCGATACTAAAATCGCAATCATCAAGAAAAAATGCGAGTTTGATAAAATTTACCTCGATAAAGACGTCATAAACTACATCGCTACAAACATGGGCGACAACATCCGAGAAATCGAAAGCGCGATAATAAATTTAAACGCTTACGCAAGGCTCATGAGACAAGAAATCACGCTAGAATTTGCCAAAAATATCCTGCGCGATCAGATAAAAGAAAAACGCGAAAATATAAACCTAGAAAATATCGTTGAAATCGTAAGTAAAGAACTAAACGTCAAACCAAGCGAGATGAAAAGCAAATCTCGCTCGAAAAATATCGTCGAAGCTAGACGCATCGTGATATATCTGGCTAAAAATTTGACGCCAAACTCGATGCCGCAGATCGCACAGTTTTTTAACATGAAAGATCACTCCGCTGTAAGTCACAGCATCAAAAAAATAAACGAACTAATAGAAACGAACGAATATTTCAAAGTTCGAGTCGAAGAACTAAAGAATAAAATTTTAACCAAAGAGTAAAAACGTGAATAAAAGTGAAAAAATAAGCAGTTTTTTTAACGCTGCAAATGCCATATTTAAAGCAAATAAAAGCAGTTTTAAACTTTTCACGCCCCCTACTAATGCTACTAAAAGAAATCTAAAAACAAAAGGAAAAAAATGAAAGTCGCGATTAATAAAAACGCTTTAGAAAGCATCGTAACAAATAGCAATTCTTACCTAGAGAAAAAAGATCTAAGCGCTATAACTTCGCATATATTTATCGGAGCTAAAGACGGTATCCTAAATATAAAAGCAACAGACCACGAGATCGGTCTAGCCTATAAGCTCTCAAACGTCAAAATCACGGACGAGGGAAACGCTACTGCAAACGGTAAGAAGTTACTTGACATCATAAGAAGCTTAAAAGACGAAGAAATCACACTAGAGACGGTAAATAACTACCTCTACATAAAACAAAAAAACTCAAAATATAAACTTCCGATGTATAAATTTGAAGATTTTCCAAATTTCCCGACGATAGAAAATAAAAATAAATTTGAAGTCGACGCCGTAATGCTTGGACGAAGTTTAAAGAAAATTTTTACAAGCATCGACAATAATAACCCTAAATTTGAGCTAAACGGCGCTCTTATCGACATTAAGCAAAACTACATAAACATAGTCGGCACCGATACGAAAAGGCTTAGCGTATTTAGATTTGAAACACCGACTCAAAGCGAATTTTCTTTGATAATCCCGAAAAAAGCCATTAGCGAAATTCAAAAGCTATTTTTTGACAAGATTGAAATTTACTACGACGATACTACTCTGATCGCTCAAAGCGCAAATTTCGAGTTTTTTACAAAGCTGATAAACGGCAGATTTCCTGACTACAACAGAGTAATCCCGCAAGAGATAAAACGAAGACTAAGACTAAGCAGAGATAAAATGGTAGAAGGTATCAAAACCGTCTCAATCATCTCTGAGAGCACAAAGATCGTATTTGCTCCACAAACCATAAGCTTTGAAAGCATCGTAGAGGATAACTCTGAGGCTAAAACCACAATAGATTTTGCAACCGGACTAGAAGAAGAAATCTACGTCGGCGTGAAAAATAGATATTTGCTTGATTTCTTACAAAGCATCGAAGAGGAATATTTCGAATTTGGATTTAACGACTCAAATTTAGCCTTTACGGTGAGCTCAAACGAGCTAAAAACGGTAATCATGCCGATAAATTTATAAAAAAACAAAGGTAAATAATGCAGCAAAATTACGGTGCGGAAAATATTAAAGTTTTAAAAGGGCTCGAAGCGGTTAGAAAACGCCCAGGAATGTACATCGGTGATACCAACATAAGCGGCCTACACCACATGATCTACGAGGTAGTCGATAACTCCATAGATGAGGCGATGGCTGGTTACTGCGATACGATAGACGTAGAACTAACGCGCGAAGGCTCTGCTATCATCACCGATAACGGACGCGGTATACCTGTCGATATGCACCCTACGGAGAAAATTTCAGCCGCAACAGTCGTTTTAACCGTACTTCACGCTGGCGGTAAATTTGACAAGGACACTTATAAGGTCTCAGGTGGCTTGCACGGAGTTGGCGTTAGCGTCGTAAATGCCCTTTCTAAAAAACTAGTCGTAAATATCAAACGCGACGGCAAACTACATAGACAAGAATTTTCAAAAGGTATCCCGCAAAGCGACCTGGAAGTTATAAAAACTACGAATAGAACTGGAACTCAGGTAGAGTTTTGGCCGGATGACAGCATTTTTGAGGTTACGGAATTTAACGATGAGATTTTAACTAAACGCTTTAGAGAGCTAGCCTATCTAAATCCAAAAATAACGATAAATTTTAAAGATCAAAGAAACGGTAGAAGCGAGAGCTTTCACTACGAGGGTGGACTTGAGAGCTTTGTAATGGATATGAATAAAAACGAAGCCGTAAGCAAAGCCGTATCGTTTAGCGGGGGCGAAGAGGACGTTTTAGTAGATTTTGCGCTGATGTACAACGATACTTATAGCGAAAATTTACTAAGCTTCGTAAATAACATCAAAACTCCTGACGGCGGTACGCACGAGGCGGGATTTCGCGCGGGTCTAACACGCGTGATAACAAACTATATCTCTGCAAACGCCGCAGCCCGCGAAAAAGACACGAAAATCACCGGCGAAGATATCCGTGAAGGCCTTATTGCAGTTATCAGCGTAAAGGTACCCGAGCCGCAGTTTGAGGGCCAGACAAAAGGAAAACTAGGCTCAAGTTACGTAAAACCGATCGTTCAAAAGATGGTTTTTGAGGTGCTTAGCAAGTATTTTGAAGAAAACCCGATCGAAGCTCGCGCGATAATGGAAAAAGCGCTGATGGCGGCGCGCGGACGCGAAGCTGCCAAAAAGGCTCGCGATCTAACACGTAAAAAAGAGGGTCTAAGCATAGGAACGCTGCCTGGCAAACTAGCCGACTGCCAGAGTAAAGATCCTACCATCAGCGAGCTTTATCTGGTGGAGGGCGACTCAGCTGGCGGCTCGGCCAAACAAGGACGCGATAGAGTATTTCAGGCGATTTTACCGCTAAAAGGTAAAATTTTAAACGTAGAAAAATCGCGCTTAGATAAAATTTTAAAATCAGACGAAATAAAAAATATGATAACCGCGCTAGGTTGCGGCATCGGCGACGAATTTGACGCCGAGAGGCTTCGCTACCACAAGATCATAATCATGACCGATGCCGACGTCGACGGTAGCCATATTCAGACGCTGCTTTTAACGTTTTTCTTTAGATTTTTACACAAAGTCGTGGAAAACGGCCACATCTATCTAGCTCAGCCGCCGCTTTACCGCTATAAAAAGGGTAAAAAAGAAATTTATCTAAAAGACGAAAAAGCGCTAAATGAATTTTTAATCGAAACCGGCATCGAAGGGGTCGAGTTTGAAGGTATCGGAAACGCTGATCTCATAGACTTTTTAAAGATAGTCGCGGCTTACAGAAGCGTGTTAAAAGAGCTTGAAAAACGCTTTAGCGTGATCTCTGCGGTTAGATATATGATCGAAAATCCAGATATAGTTTCAAAAAGCTACGGCGAAATTTATGAAATTTTAAAAAATTATTTAGAGGCGCAGGGACACAATATCCTAAACTCATATGTCAGCGAAGAAGAAGCTCGAATTTACGTACAAACCGAAAGCGGCTTGGAAGAGCTTTTGGTAAACGAAAATTTGTTTACAAATCCGCTTTACGAGGAAGCACTTTATATCAGTCAAAAGATAAAAGAGCGCGGCATCGATCTAAAAGGCGACGTAATAGACGTGTTAGACGAGATAGAGAAAAATGCCAAAAAAGGCGCCTACATACAGCGCTATAAAGGTCTTGGCGAGATGAACCCCGAGCAGCTATGGGAAACGACGATGAACCCTGAAAACCGCCGTTTACTAAAAATAAACATAAACGATGTAGTAAGCGCTTCGGATACGTTTAATCTATTTATGGGCGACGAGGTCGAACCGCGAAGAAACTATATACAAGAGCACGCAAAAGACGTGAAACATTTGGATGTATAAATGCTAAAATCAGAACTAAAAGAACGATCAAATAGGTTTAAAACCGCGCTCGAGATATCCTCGATATTTATTTTTAGCGTTATCATTTTGGTCTATATTTTTGTTAAAAAAGACGATATAAAATTTGACGCTGATGATATTATTCTGATTGCGATTTTGGTTTTGTGTCAGGTTTATTTTACGGCCTACAAAATTTACCAGAGCTTTCAAACGAGCGTACTCGACCAAGTAACAAAAGCCTATAATAGAGACGAAATTTTAAGACTTTTATCAAAACAAGCTTCTAAATTTAAAGGCAAAAGCGGCGGCAATATGCTAATGCTAAAGATCGAAAATTTAAACGATATAAACGAGCGTTATAGCTTTGTTAGCACCGATATTTTACTCAAACGACTAGTCGAGCGACTGGAGAAATTTTTAAACGAAAAAGTGTCTAAAAACACTCTCATCGGCAGATATTCAAACGAGTATTTTTTGATATTTTGCGAGAGTAAAAGCACCGAGCTCATCCACCTTTTAAACGTTTTTGAAAAGAGCATTTTAAGCGACGGAATTTACAATATCGAACTAAAGATCAAATTTGACGCTATCGATATAAATCACTCGGCAAGTTTAAAAAACTCGGTTTCTTATCTAATTCAAAAGCTAAACGAGAGCGATAATGAGGATAAAGTGGACATCACCGACGATCTTGAAAAAGACGTCTGCAACTGCATCGATATGCAAAGATTTATCTTCCAAACTCAGCTTGTTAAAAGCCTTCGTTTCGGGCAAAATTTGAAAAATATCATCGTAAAAGTTTACACCGATAAGCAAGGTCTCGTCTCAAAGGCAAAAGTGCAAAATATCGCGAACAAAAATGGCTACGAGGTACTTTTTGACATAAACGTCATCAAAAAGCTATCCGAGCTTAAATTTAAAGACGAAGATCCGATCGTAATCGAAATTTCATCGGTTTCGATTAGAAATTTAAAATTTACGAATTTTATAAAAGAGTTCGTACAGCTAGGTAAAATCGATCCGAATCGGGTTATTTTCGAGTTTAGCGAGAAGCTAGTGTATGATGAGATAAATAGATTTAGAGAGATTTTGACAGAGTATAAAAACCTTGGTTTTCGCTTTGCGCTTAATAAATTCGGCGGCAACAACGCGGGCTTTGAATATTTTAAATATTTGCCGATAGATTTTGTTATTTACGATATCGAATTTAACAAAAATATCAAAAACGACAAATTTAAAACTCTGTTAGAAAATCTAAATTTGACTGCAAAAAGAGTAGGCGTAAAATCCATCGTGAGATTTGTGGAGGATAACGAGTTTTATAACATCGCGGAGCGCTATCAGACCGACTTCGCGCAGGGCTTTTTCATAGAGAAGCCAAAAGAAATTTAAAGGAAAAAAATGCAAGAAAATGAGGTCGTAGAGCCAAAATACGGCGAGAAAATAATAAGCGAATTTGACATAGAAAAAGACCTGGAAATCTGGGAAAACAAGCACGAGCGCGACTATAAGATCAAGATCACGTTGCCGGAGTTTTGCTGTCTATGCCCGCGCTCGGGGTATCCTGATTTTGCGACGATATATCTTGAGTATGTGCCTTCTAAATTCGTCGTCGAGCTAAAAGCGATCAAACTTTACATCAATAGCTTTATGACGCGAAACATCAGTCACGAAGATAGCATAAACGAAATTTACGGCGTTTTAGAGCGAAAGCTAGCGCCAAAATGGATGAAGATCACGGGCGACTTTAACCCGCGCGGCAACGTCCATACGATGATCGAAATTTGCTCTGACGAGATAATCAAAAAAACGCAAGATCAAAGCTTTGAAGCGCCGAAATTTGAGAAATTTACGCGAAATAGCGATCGAAGTTTCGATAGAGACGGTTACGGCGGACGCGAGTCTAAATTTAGCAAAGACGGCTCTCGCGGTAAGAGTTTTGGAGCCGATAGAAGATATACAAAAACCGGCGATAGAAAACCTCGCACGAGTAGTAAAGATAAATTTGACGATAAACCGCGAAGAACTGGCAGCAAAAAAGGCTTTAAAAAGCCTGAATTTACCGACGAAAAACGCGCCCGCGTCGTGAAAAAATCATCGGAAGATAAATGATAAGCGCGCAGCTCATCGAGCACATCTTTAAGGCCGCGTCCATCTCGCGCTGGAATGACTATCCAAAGATGACGAATTTAGTCGAGCTTGATAAGCAAGCGCACAAATTTATCATCGCATATTTCATCGCAAAGCTCGAGCACAGCGCCGATATGAACTACATCATCGAGGCGGGTATTTTCGAGTTTCTCGCGCGCGTAGTGGTTACGGATATACGCCCGGACGTGTTTCATCAGATGCAAAAGACCAAAAACGAGCAGATAAACGCTTGGGTATTAACGATCCTAGAAGGGCTCGTAAAAGACGTCGAGGGCGGTAAATTTTTAGAGCGTATGCGCCGCTATCTAACGCACAAGGACAAGGCTCACGCCAAAGAGCGCCTGATCCTAAAGGCCGCTAGCTATCTCGCGACGCGCTGGGAGTTTTCGATCGTTTATCAAACGAGTAAATTTTTAAGCGACATAGACGAGCTAAAAGCGCGCGTAGAGGAGGAACTGGAGGATTACTACGAGCTAATAGGCGTGCGTAAAATCGTCATGAATCAAAAGCTAGCCAAGCTAGTCGATCTAGCCGGCAGACTTCGCTTTCAAAAGCGCTGGGCGCAGACGCCTCGCATCCCTGAAACGGCAGTGCTTGGTCACATGCTAGTCGTGGCCATTTTGAGTTATTTTTACTCTCTTGAGGTTAAGGCCTGCAAATCAAGGCTTGAAAATAACTTCTTTTGCGCGCTCTTTCACGATCTGCCAGAGTCGCTAACGCGCGATATCATTAGCCCCGTAAAATACGGTATCGAAGGGCTAAACGAGATAATTAGCGAATACGAAATGCGCCTGATAGATGAGAAAATTTTGCCTTTCGTGCCTGAAAATTTTAGAGACGAGTTTAGCTATATCCTGGGCATCCGTATGAAAGAGGGCAAATTTATCAAAAACGAGTTTGAAAACAGGATCTGCGAGAAAAAGCCTCTGCATCACGAGGGTACAATGGAGAATGTAAACGAGGATAAATTTAACGCCATCGACGGCAAAGCGCTTAAATTTTGCGATAAACTCGCGGCGTTTTTCGAGGCTGGGATCTCGATCAGCTATGGCGTGAAATCAAACGAACTAACCGAAGGCTTTAATAATATGGATAAATTTTTCCAGAAAAATCAGAGCTTGGACGGAGTGAATTTTTTAAAAGTTTGCGATGATTTTAAGGAGCATTTTTCGCTTTTGCAGGTTTAAAAACCCTCTCTCAGATGACTGCGGCACACGCCTAGCCTAAGTGCTCTGCTGTGTTCCCACCCTGAAGCGGTGCCTAGAAGAGACGTTGCACAGGTCTAAGAAAGGGCAAGAGCGATTTTACTCAAATTTTACTTAAATATATTTTAGGCGGCAACATGGGATTTGATATAAAATGTAAATTTTTGTCGTTGTTTAGGGAGTTTTTGGTCTATCACCACCGCTCACTGGAGTTTCGCGCGAAGGTCTTTGCAGCTATCATCTCGGCCAAACTGAATCCCGAAGAGGACGATTTTGAGAATTTATACGACATATCGAGCGAAATTTACGGCGGCGACGAGAACCGCAAACGCGTACTCATCGAAACTACCAAAGAATACGTCTCCCGCATAAAACGCAAAGATCCCATGACGCTTGATAGCTTGCTCTTAGCGATCGATCAGGCTATCAGAGTGAACAAAAACTACGCGCTAAAAATCGACTTTGAGCACCTGCGCAGGCTCATAGATGCCGACGAATACGAAGGCCTCGTGCAGCAGCGCGTATATGATTTCTTGTTATACGAGGTAAAAACCTACGCGCCAAACAGATAAAACCTCAAATTTGAATTAAATTTTGCTTACTTTTGCTATTTTTTTGCGGCGTTTTATTATGGATTTGATTTTTGGGAGGCGATACGCTTGATAAGGGCATTTATAAAGGGTCGGAATGCCTGAGGCCGGTAGCACAACTGACATAAATTTTACCGTCAAAAAGGCCGGTATCTACGAGATAAGTTTCATCTACTCGTAAAAGCAAAAAGAGGAAGAAAAACGTAGCGAAGAGACATTCCCGGATACGGCAGCGATGCGTTTACAAAGTGGTTTTGCCAGAAGACTCTGCTAATACGACGCAAGGCGTCCCTGAGCCCATTGGTACGAGTGAAGAGGAAAAATCGGCCTGTACGGGCGAAAAAATCTTGCTAAAAGTAGCGCTAAAATCCATACAAAATCGAAAAATAAGCTACGCAAAAGGCGGCGAGGTAAACGAACTAAAGCAAAATTCGAGCACCATAACCGAAACGTTTGATCTGTCAAAATACGGCGCGACTTCATGGTACAGCGCGCCAAACGGAGGCTTTGCTCATGATAAAGTTTTACTCCGAACAGAGCTCGAAAAAGGCGAATATAGCGTAAAAGTGCAGGCTCTAAGCGACGCGCCTGAGCTAAAAAAGATCGTGACGTTTATTAAAATCAGCAAATATCACAACTGGAAGTGATGATTTGCGAGATTTTGCGCGCCAAATTTGCCCTTTTGCGCGCCAAATTTGACTAAATTTACTAAAAATTCCTAAGCCCTATTTTCAAATTTGAACGGATCAAATTTGGATCAAATTTAGCCTTTGCTTGCGTCAAATTTCCGAAATTTTCGCTCGTGTCTAGGAAATTTTGTAGATAGTAAACGCCTCTGTATCCGTGCTCGTACAAAATCCCGCTCATCGCCGAAATATCACCCTCATCTAGCAAGTCCGCATGTACCGTTGTTCTAACCTCAAATTTAAGGCTACTTTGCAGCAAAAACTCAAGCGTTTGCAAGAATTTTTTATACAAATTTGAGCCGGTAACCTTGAGAAATTTCTCCTTCGGCGCTTTAAAATCAAGCGCGATATAGTCGATCAAATTTAACGAGATAGCCTGTCCAAGCGCGGTCAAATTTGAGCCGTTGGTATCTACTTTGAGCGAAAATCCGCGAGACTTTACCTCGTTAGCTAGCGGTAAAAACGCTGGGCTAAGCGTGCATTCGCCGCCGCTAAAAACCACGCCGCTAAGCTTGCCTTTGCGCTTGTCTAAAAATTTGATAAACTCGGCGCAGCTGATCTGTCCAGCGCCTGTGACGATAGGGACGTTGTAGCAGTAGGCGCAGCGCATGTTACAGCCCGCAAACCACGCTATACAGGCGGTTTTGTCGGGGTAGTCTAGGGTCGTAAAGGGGGTGAGCGAGTAAAGCGGAAAATCAGCGTCTTTCACGTTTTACTCGCAGGAGTTTAGCGGGATTTTGGCTCGCAAAATTTGACGCGCTCTTTGTGCTCGCCTTTTTTGCCGAGGTTAAAGCTCTCTACCGGGCGGTGATAGCCCATTACGCGGGTGTAGACGACGCATTTCGTGCGTTTTGCTTCGAGCGAAGCTAGGATTTCTTTGTCGCTCATTTGTCACTCCTTGATAACTGATGTCAAATAGTATAGCACTTTGTAGATAACTACCGTCTTAAATTTATCGGCGCGCCTTTGTTTTTCAGCCATTGTTAAAAGTATGGTAATATCCTCGTTACGATTAAATTTAAAACAAAGGAAAAATATGGCAAAAGTCAAATTTCACGGCGCAGACATCGCGCTAAAAGGCGAAGAGGTATTCGTGGGCTCATATGCGCCTGAGGTCACGCTAGTCGGGCAGGATCTAGGCGAGTTTAAGGTCGGCGGTAACAACGGCATCGAGATCCTAGTCGCAGTACCGTCGCTAGATACGGGCGTTTGCACGACTGAGACGCGTAAATTTAACGAAAAAATGGCGGCAAAACAGGCGATCAAACTAAGCGTGATCTCGATGGATCTGCCGTTTGCGATGGGTAGATTTTGCTCTACGGAGGGCATCAAAAATTTAAAAGTCGGCAGCGACTTTAGAGCTAGAGAGTTCGGCGAAAAATACGGCGTAATCATCGGCGAAGGACCGCTTGCAGGGCTTTTGGCTAGAGCCGTTTTCGTTATCAAAGACGGCGTCGTCATCCACAAACAAATCGTCCCCGAGATCACGGATGAGCCAAACTACGACGCGGTATTTGACGCGATAAAATCAAGCGGAGGCTGCGGCTGCGGGTGTATGTAACAAACGTAAATTTAAAGGGTCTTTTGACTCTTTAAATTTGCTAAATTTATTTGTTTTACTACTTATTTTGACTTTGAATTTGATAAGATTTCTTTGTGATTATTGTGTGAGTAAAATCGTTACGTAAGGTATTTAGGATTAAGCCTAATGGTCTGTAATACTTTCCATTGCCAATATACAGAAAGTCACATACTTATAAGAAAATCTTTATTTACTTTGCAAAATCATAATTTACATAAATCCAGGCATTTAAGTCTTTTAGCTCTGGGTAGTTATTGATAGTTTCCACTTTGATTTCATAAATCCCAGGACTTAATTTTTCATAAAATATAGTTCTATCGAAAACTACTCTGGCTGGTCTTGATGGATTAACAATATTATCAATTAGTGTTATATTGGTATTTTTTATGGCTTTTACTGTGATTTTAACAGGAAAAGGAGGATATATTCGTTCAAAATAATCAGTGCAAAGATATTTTTTTACAAGCCTATCGTAAGTCTCATTATCTAGTCTAGTTTGTTTGTATTTATCGTAATGTAAATCTACGAATATTTTAGATTTTTTGTCCTCAACTCTTACAAAGAAATTTGCTTTGCTCCCTTTTTTGCTGATATTGATAGGCTCAGCAACGGGTAGCTCAGGCGCATCAGTAAAACCCAAGATATAAGACCAATCCGCATTAAAAAAGCCATAAAACCATGCTACTGGTGTAAGTAAGGCTAATATTAAGAGTGAGATAAGTATGGACTGTTTTCTAGTTCGCTCCGCTCCTAGTGCTAAAGCCAAGATTCTTTTTCTCATTCTTATCGTTCCTTAAACTTTTAATATTATGTTTTATTCATAAGAATTGTTATCAAGAATAGATTATAGTATATTTTTTAAAATTTAACCATTATCGATAGAAAATTATTATATTGACAATCAACTCATTTCTAAAAATTTGAATATATAGATATTTGGAACTTCTAAATTTATATCTAGATTTATAAATTATTTTATTTTAATCACCTTCATAGCCTTCTAAGATTCTTACCATTTATGTAATCTTATCTTATTTGTTATTATCTATATCCATAACAACATCGTCGTATTTGTAGCCAGTATCCCCTCTATCTCGTCACTTTTACACCCTTTTATGAGCGTGATCTCGCTTGCCGAGTAGTTTGAGATACCACGAGCGATATTTTTGCCTTGCAGGCTTTTTATCTCCACTATCTTGCCTCGCTCAAACTCGCCCGAGACTTCTTTCACACCCATGCTTAGCAAGCTTTTGCCATGCGCTAGGGCTTTTGCCGCGCCTTCGTCGATAATTAGCGAGCCTTTTTGCTCGGCTGAGTAGGCCAGCCAAAATTTACGCGAGTTTATACCCTTTTTATTTGCTAAAAATAGCGTCCCTACGTCCCCTCCTCTTGCCGCGTGCAAGATATTTTGCGGATCAAAGCCGTTTGCGATGATGAGATTTGTGCCGTTTTTAGTCGCCATCTGTGCGGCTGTGATCTTTGTGCGCATACCGCCGGTGCCAAATTTACTGCCCTCTGCGCCTGCGGCTTTTATCACGTTTTCATCGATATTTTCGACTAAATTTATAAATTTAGCGTCTTTAAATTCGCTTGGGTTTTTATCATATAGTCCGTCGATGTCGCTTAGTATCACGAGAATATCAGCGTCTATTAGACCCGCTACGAGCGCGCTTAGCGTGTCATTGTCGCCTACTTTTACGCCTTTTATGCCTTCGCCTATGACGGGGTCGTTTTCGTTGATGACGGGGATGATCTTGCGCGCTAGTGGGGCGTTGCAGACGTTTCGCATATTTAGGTAGCGGCGTCTGTCGCTGCGTGTGTGAAATCGCTCGGAATGGCCGCTTCGTTTAAGATATGTTCGTTTTTTGTTCTGTTAAAACCCATTATTTTTTGCATATTTTTCCTTGTTGGGCGATTGTAGCGAAAGTTGGTTTAAAATTTAAGAGAGCGGGGGATTTGAGCGGGTTTTTAAATTTAAATAAATTTGAAAAACCCTAAAATCACTCTTTAAAGGGCTTATTAAATAAATCATTATCTTTCATGATTTTATTCTCTTTTTGTCGGTATTGCGCTGCCTTTTGAGTGTCCTTTGGGACGCCGTTACCTACCATATAGTCTAAATTTAGCCTAAAACAAGCATCGTGGCTACGTCCGCTGTCGCAAAGCTGGGTCGCTAACTCGAAAGTGTATTTGTAAAACTCTTTGTTTATGTATTTGCCTATCGTTGAAAAAGAGCTGGTCGCGTCCCAGCCACATTTTTGAGCGATTTGGTCATTATCGCTTATATCGCAAAATTTAAGCAGATCTTGTCCCATTGAGTGAAGAGTTTTTGGCGATACATTTAGTTCGCTACATTTTGCTTTTTCGCTGTTATTGTATTCTAGGCAGGCTGCAAATTCTGTTAAAAATTCCACGATACTGTTTATAGCATAAATTTTCTCTTGACGCCCAACATCTTTAAAATTTTGCAAGTCATATACGCTGCTGCCAACTATCTGCGACCATGACCTAGAAAACATACGAAAGCCAGCACCCTCGTCCCCGCCTACATCCAAGGTCTTTGTCTCGTATGTGCGCGAGACCTCGTAGCTAATGGGGCTTAAAAACAAATCGTCGTCTATATAGTAGTATTTCTTTTTGATGTCAAGCTTAAATTTATCCTTATTCTCTCCAAGTATATCAAGAATTTTGCCCTCATATCTATCGATATGCTTTGATTGATTGCCTCTATTTGCATTGCGATTTGAATACGCATAGTATTTTTTGCCATTTGATAAAATTTGAGGAGCTTTTTTGTCTATCTCTTCATATGCTTTCTTGTCACGCCCAAGCTCCTTTGCTAGTTGATAGCGACGAGTCTCTATCTCTTTTATCTCATCAAATGACTTTTTATCCACCACATATATACCTGTGTATTGTTTCACTGCTTTTTCGTCTTTGCTGTTTATGTCTTTGAAGCTGCACCCGCCAATAAAAAGCAAGGATATGAATATAAAGCAAAATTTTCTCACTGACACCCCTCACATTCGATCGAGCGATCGGCGACGTTGTTTAGCTTCTCGCTATCAGGGCTTTCGGAGCGTAGATAGTAGGTCGATTTTAGTCCCAGCTCCCACGCTAGCGTGTAAATTTCGCTCAGATATCCGCCGCTGGCTTTGTCTAGGCTCATAAAAATATTTAGGCTTTGCCCCTGGTCGATCCACTTTTGGCGGATGGCGCCGGCACGCACGAGCACGCGCTGATCTAGCTCATATGCAGGCGTGTAGAACTGCCACGTCTCAGGGCTGAGATTTGGCACGACGTTTGGTATCATGCCGCTTAGGTTGTGCTCGAACCATTTGCGCTTATAGACGGGCTCGATCGTCTGCGTGGTGCCCACGAGTATGCTGATGCTCGACGTCGGTGCGATAGCCATCAGATAGCCGTTTCGCATACCGTCTTTTTTGACTTTTTCGCGTAGTTTGCTCCAGTCGCAGGCGTTTTCGTCAAATAGCCCGCCTCTATCGTTTAGAAGCGCTTTGGCGTTTGCGTTTGCCGTGTCGATAGGCATCACTCCCCTGCTCCATTTCGAGCCTTTAAAAAGCGGATACACACCCTTTTCTACCGCCAAATTTGAGCTGGCGTAGATGGCGTTATAGCTGATATTTTCCATCACGCTATCGATCAGCGCTAGGTGCTCGTAGCTGCCCCATTTCACGCCGCGCTCGGCTAACATCTGCGCCTCGCCCATAACGCCAAGGCCGATCGAGCGGGAGGCTAGGTTGGTGTGTTTGACCTTTTTGTGCGGGTAGAAATTTAGATCGATGACGTTATCTAGCATGCGTACGGCGATCGGCACGACGCGCTCGATGTCCTCTTTTTTGTTGATTTTGCTTAAATTTATACTCGCGAGGTTGCATACGGCGGTTTTGCCCTCGACGCTTTCTTTTTCGACGATGAAAATTTGCTCGCCGCCGATGCTATCTAGAGCGCTTAGCTTTTTGGCTTTTTTGGTTATGCCGCTATCAACAGTGACGTCTTCTTCCTCGTCAAATAGCCGCTCGGAGCCGTTATCAAACGTGATCTTGATCTTGTAGTAGTTTGGTTGCGTATTTTGGAAAATTTCGGTGCATAAATTTGAGCTTCTGATGATGCCGTCGTGGTCGTTTGGATTGGCTTTGTTGGCATTATCTTTAAAGCACAAAAACGGCATGCCTGATTCAAAATAGCTAGTTAAAATTTTCTTCCATAGCTCTTTTGCCATGACGACGTTTTTTTGGATATTTTCGTCGTTTTCGTATGCTATGTAGCGAGCCTCAAATGCTTCGCCGTATAGGTCGCACAGATCGGCGACTTCTGCCGGATCAAATAGAGTCCAGCGCGCGTTTTCTTTGACGCGCTTCATGAAAAGGTCGTTTATCCAAAGCGCAGGGAACAGCTCGTGCGCTCTGCGGCGCTCTTCGCCAGAGTTTTTGCGCAAATCCAGGAAGTCGCTCACGTCCATGTGCCACGGCTCGACGTAGACGGCTATCGCGCCCTTTCTCGTGCCTAGCTGATCGACGGCGACGGCGATGTCGTTCGTGACTTTTAGAAACGGGATGATGCCGCCCGCGGCGTTTTTATGTCCGTCGATGCTACCGCCCATGGCACGGACCTTACACCAGTCCCAGCCGATACCGCCGCCAAATTTGCTAAGTAGCGCCATCTCTTTGTAGCTATCAAAAATCCCCTCGATATTATCAGGCGTACTTCCCACGTAGCAAGAGCTTAACTGATGGCGCGTCGTGCGGGCGTTTGAGAGTGTCGGAGTGGCTAGCATGACTTCAAATTTAGATATAAGGTCGTAAAATTTCTTTGCCCAGCCTTGACAGTCTAGTTCGTTTTGCGCGAGGAACATCGCGATCGCCATAAACATCTGCTGCGGTAGCTCGATTGGAGCGCCACTGCGGTCTTTGATGAGATAGCGGTCGTATAGCGTCTTGATGCCAAGATACGCAAACTGTAAGTCGCGCTCGGGCCTTATGTAGTCGTTTAGATCGTCCAGGTCGTATTTTTCTTTTAGTCCTGGGATGACGCGGCCCGCTTTTTCGCCCTTTTGCAGATAGTCGCGTAAGTGGTTGTAGCCGCTAAAGCCCGTGACCTTGTGATAAAGGTCGTATAAAAATAACCTTGCTGCGACGAAGGTCCAGTTTGGGCGGTCGATGTCGATCTTTTCGACGGCTGTTTTGATGAGGGTTTGCTGTATCTCTTCGGTCGTTATCATATCGCGAAATTGAATTTTTGCATCCACCTCAAGCTCGCTTAGACTCACGTTTGCTAGCCCCGCGACCGCCTCGCTCGTGTATTTTTTGATCTTGCTTACGTCAAGCTCTTCCGTGCGCCCGTTTCGTTTTAGTACTTTCAAATTTTTTCCTTATCTATAATTTTATAAGCCAAGTCCGGCAAAATACGGCAAACAAGCGATAAAAGCATCAGCAGTTTTATCTCCAAGCCATTTAACGACTTCCATTAGCTTTGATTTTTTCTCTTGATTATCTTTGCAATCCTCAAGCTCGGTAAGCATTCCCTTTAATTCATACTTTAAATTTTTAGCAAGAATTTCATCTGGAATTTGATCTATTTTTTCCATCGTGCTTTTGATGCTAATATTTTGAGTGATATTGGCATTAGCTGTATTTGTATTGTTATTATTTATTGTAACGGAATTTGATTGGTTTGAGCTCATTATTTTTTCATCCTCATCTTGTAGTTTTGCTATATGCATTTTTAATCTTTTTATTAATGATTCAAGGAGCGGCAGCGGCTTATACTCATTGTAATAATTTGAGTTGTCTTCTATTGTCATAAAAGAGTACTTTTCTATGACTGTGTTTCTTTCAGAAATATAAATCTCTTTTTTATCTTGGTATGTCGCATTTAATTTAATAAAAAAGTTATATATTTCTATGGGTCTTTTATTTAAATAGCCTTCCGCCTCTATAATATCTTTTTTTATTATGTCTATCTGGTTTTTATTTGCCATTTTTACTTCTAAATTTACTCTCCAAAAACTCTCGCAAATATCCCATCTACGTGCCTGGCGTAATATGAATAATCAAAGCACTCTTTTATCTCTGCCTCGCCTAGGCTTGCGCGCAGCTCCTCGTCGGCGAGCAAATTTTGCAAAAACAGGCTCTCGCCGTTTTCGTTTATTGCTTTTTTGCCCTCTTGCAGATCCGCCCAAACTTTCATCGCGTTGCGCTGCACGATCTTATACGCGTCCTCGCGTGAAATCCCGCGCTGAGGAAGCTGTAAAAGCACGCGCTGAGAAAAGACGAGCCCGCCGGTCAAATTTAGATTTTTCATCATATTTTCCGGATAAACTACCAAATTTGCGATCAAATTCGTAATGCGCGCAAGCATGAAATCGGCCGTGATAAAGGCGTCGGGCAGGATAAATCGCTCGACCGAGCTGTGGCTGATGTCGCGTTCGTGCCAGAGCGCGACGTTTTCGAGCGCAGGCGTCACGTATGAGCGTAGCATCCTGCAAAGGCCGGTGATGTTTTCGCTAAGTACGGGATTGCGCTTGTGCGGCATCGCGCTAGAGCCCTTTTGACCTGGACTGAAATACTCCTCAGCCTCGTAAACTTCCGTCCTTTGAAAGTGGCGCACGGCGACGGCGATCTTTTCGCAGGTGGCGGCTAGGACGGCGATCGCGCTGATGACGTGGGCGTAGCGATCGCGCTGGATGACCTGATTTGACGCTGGGGCCGGTTTTAGGCCGAGCTCGGCGCAGGTTAGCTCCTCAAACTCAAGTGGCGCGTGAGCGAAATTTCCCATCGCGCCGCTTAGTTTGCCGTAGGCGGCGACCTCTTTGGCGTCTTGTAGTAGCTTGAGCGCGCGCGCGACCTCGTCATACCATACCGCAAGCACGAGCCCGAAGGTGATCGGCTCGCCGTGGATGCCGTGGCTGCGACCGACCATTATCGTGTTTTTGTGCTCCTGCGCTCTGGTTTTGATCGCGCTCATGAGACCTTTTACGTCCTCTATGATGAGCTCCATGCTGCTTTTGATCTGAAGCGCGACAGCGGTGTCGATGCAATCGCTGCTAGTCATGCCGTAGTGCACGAAGCGGCTCTCCTCGCCCAGACTCTCGCTCACGCTCGTTAGAAATGCGATCACGTCGTGCTTGGTCGTCTTTTCGATCTCGTCGATGCGCGCTACGTCAAATTTAGCGTTTTTGCAAATTTTCTCGCAGTCCGCATCGCTGATGAAGCCTAGCTTATTCCATGCCTTGACCGCAGCCTTTTCGACTTCCAGCCATGCGCCGTATTTTGCCTGCATATCCCACTTCTGCGCCATCTGTTCGCGCGAATATCTCTCTACCATCTCTTTAGCCTTTTTTATGCGAATTTTTGTATAATTTTTTAAGGAAAGATTATATAAAAACTGGGCTGAAAAGGCGGTTAGTATCCGCTAAATTTGCCCTTAAATTTTAGATTTAAAGAGTGAAAATTGCCTTATATTCATAAATTTATTGCGCATGCCGAAGGGCAAAAAGCGTATGAAATTTTACTGCAAAACGGCTATAAAATGCGCGAAACCCAGCGGCTCATCGACAAAGGCCGGCTTACCTGCGACGGCGTGGTCGTCAGCGAGAAAAATGCTTTGCTAAGCGGTGAAATTTGCCTGATAGATTATGAGACGAATCCGCGCGGGCTAAAGCCGGTTTTTGAGTGCGATAAATTCGCGGTTTTTGATAAACCTAGCGGCGTGCTCAGTCACCCAAACGGCAGGCACTGCGAGTATTCGCTAAATGACGAGATTTGGTCGCTCTACGGCCGCGAGGCGTCGGTTGCGCATCGTCTGGACTGTGAAACTAGTGGACTCATCGTCGTGGGTAAAGATAAAAACGCGGTCGTAAATTTGAAAAAACTTTTTGAAAATAGGCAGGTTTATAAAAGCTATGTCGCACTCGCACACGGCAAAATAAGCGAAAATTTGCGTATCGAAGCAAATATGGATCTAGCAAACGACTACGACGACGTGAAAATGCGAATGCGAATTTGCCAGGACGGTAAAAGCGCGGTGACGGAGATTTTGCCGTTAGAGTATTTTGCCGATATCGATGCGACGCTGGTTCGAGCTGTACCGCTCACGGGCAGACAGCATCAAATTCGTTTGCATTTGTTCCACGTGGAACATAAGATTTTAGGCGAACCGCTCTACGGTCTAGCGCGACCGCAAATCGAGAAAATTTTAGATAAAGAGATGAGTGAAAGCGAGCGAATTTTAATAACCGGCGCGCTGAGATTGCTGCTGCATTCAGATGAAATCAGTTTTAAATTTGACGGTGTGGAATACAAAATAAAATCCAAATTTGACGCGCAATATGAATTTCATAAACTTGTGAAGCACGGATAGATTTTGAGCCGATTTGCTGAGCCGTTTTTTATTTACATTAGGAAGCTTTATAAAATATGACAGCATAAAGACGGTAAATTTTAGATATGTAACATCCGCTAGCGATAGCGTCAAATGCAAGACGGTGCCGCAAAATTTAGCTACGATTAGGCATGATGCGCCCCGCATAAAAAGCGTTTTTATTTCGGCTATATAGCATTGCGCGCTTGTCTGTTTGTTTGGTAACCCTGCTCTACTTCGCTTTTAGTAAAAGATGCAAGGGATAAACTAACGTAATTTTCGTTAGTAAAATTAGTCTTGTTAATTAGCGTGCATCAAATTTAGGCGGCTGGAAACGGGCTTTAGCACCTATTTTTTGGTGCTATCTTTACGGCTTTGTTTATAGCGCTTATGTATAACGGGGGCGATAAGCGAATTTTTAGCTATATTATCTTTATCGCAAACACCTTTTTATATCCATATTCTCGCTTTGTTTATGAGAGCGTCGTCGATTTTATATTTGGTGATAACGTATTTTTCGTAAATACGCTATTTTTACTTGTAGCAAAATTTATAACTATGCTGCTTTGTTACGGTTTTGCTTTTATTATCGCGCCGCTGGGGCTTTTGTATCTATACTTTTATCATACGAAAAATAAAACCTTTGACGAGTAAAAATCAATTTGCGCGCGGTGGCCGGGCAAATTTATAGCCAAAGGCTAAAAGCCGAATGCCGTCTCGCCGCTGCCGATTTTTATAACTTTGCCCCCTTACATCATCACACCTAAACCGTGTTCCATATCCCACGAACAGTTAAATTGAAAGCTGATCTTTGCGGTATTGCCTATGATATAATATTTTGCAGCTCCAATAGTTCGCTAAGTTGCTGCACCTCACGGACGTCAGGCATTAAATCGCCTTTTGCTTCGTCAGGGTAGTTGTAAATTTCTTGCATTTTTGGATATTTTTTTAAAATATCAGCTCTTAAATTTTTATCTTCTATCTCGTTTTCTAGGCAGATTTTTAGGATTTTTTTGAAAATCTTCTTATCAAAATAGCAAAAATCGTAGAGCAAAAAATGCTATATCATCGGTTCCGTTCGTCATAAAAAGCCGTTTTTATAATCAGTCCAAGACCGATAAAAACCACGATGCAAACGAAAACTATTTGGGATATATCAAGCAGCGTCATTTTGCCGTCTTGGCTATCGTTTTGCCGTTTGTTTGGTTGTCACGCTCTTTTAGCTGACCACACGCCGCGCTGATATCTAGCCCCTTGCTTTGCCTGATAGTGCAGGTCACGCCGTGATCGCGCAGGTACGTCTGAAATGCCTCCATATCGGCTGTGTTCGGGCGTCCGTATTCGCTACCCTCGTGCGGATTAAAGTAGATCAAATTTACCTTTGCTTTGATGCTGTGCAGCAGCGAGACGAGCTTTTTGGCATCCCTTATACCGTCGTTCATGTCTTTTATGACGAGATACTCAAACATCACTCGCTTGCGCATATCGATGGGAAACCCCCTCACCGCCTCCATAACGGACTCGATTTTGTAGGCGTTATTTATCGGCATCAGTTTGCTACGAAGTTCGTTAGTAACGGCGTGCAAAGATATCGCTAACAGCACGCCTAGATCCATCTCACCGAGCTTTTTTATCTGGCTACCCAGCCCGCTTGTACTAACGGTCTGGCGGCGCGGAGCGATAGCTAACCCATCGTTTTCCTTTAAAATTTTTATGGCTTTACTAACGTTTTCTAGATTGTCCAGAGGCTCGCCCATGCCCATATATACGACGTTTACGCGGCGCTCGTAGGGGATTTTGTTTTCTCTTTTTATCCACAAAATTTGCCCTACGATCTCGCCCGGCGTTAGGTTTCTCGTTAGTCCGCTCTTGCCCGTTAGACAAAACGAGCAACCCATGCGGCAGCCTACCTGCGAGCTAACGCAGATCGTATAACGAGCATGGCGCGCCACCTCGCCGTTTTCGTCGCTGAGCTCCTCTTTCATCGGTAGTAGTACGCTTTCGATACGCAGCCCGTCTTTGAGCTCGAAAAGATACTTTATAGAGCCATCGCTACTCTGCTCAAATTTGACGCATTTTAACGGATCAAGGTAAAACTCCCGTGCCAAATTTACGCGCAAATCTTTTGGCAAATTTAGCATTTCATCAAAACTAGTTGCGTTTTTTTTGTATAGCCACTCGAAAATTTGCTTCGCGCGAAACGGCGGCGAGAGCTGCTCTTTTAGCTCGTCTAATGTAAAATCAAGCAAATTTTTCAAATGATTTCCTTTTGTTTTAAGTATTTTTCGAGCTCTTTTTTGGCTTGCTCGTGGTTTTTGATAAAGTCCGCGTGTGCGTTTTTATCGCAAAAATTCGTCGCAACGAATATGCCGTAAGCTGGGATTTGAAATTTCTGTGCGACTTTGAGGACGGCGAAAAATTCCATATTTTCTAAAAAATATCCACGCGTAAAAAGCTCGTGAGCTAAATTTTGATCGGTCGTGATGAAATTTGAGGAATTTACTCTGCATGTTCCACGTGGAACAATAGAAGCGATTTCACTCTCTATCGGCGAATAGCTTTTGTTTCCTAGGCTTGAAATTTCGATATTTGTCGCGATAGAACTTTCATAAATTTCAAAAATCTCACCTTCTTTGTAGAGCCCTGCCGAGCCTACAAAAATGATCTCGCTTGGTAGTGCGTTTAAAATTTTGTCAGGGTTTTGAGAGGTTTTTGCGCTTTGCAAAATAGGCGAATCTATCAAATTTAGCCTCTCGTCAAGTTGCCGGCTAGTCGTCAAATTTTGCTCATATCTGCCGCCGCTATCAACCATGACTCGCTTTTGCAAAAGCGCCGTCAAATTTTGCTCATATCTGCCGCCGCTATCAACCATGACTCGCTTTTGCAAA